>NZ_KB894138.1 GCF_000374365.1 Bacteroides gallinarum DSM 18171 = JCM 13658 | reverse complement strand
GGAACAGGAAGACGGAAATCCTGTGGATTTTCTTTGGAATACATACGGCAAATGCCGTACTGATGATAGACAAGATCAGGAACAGGACGGTGAAAGCGGCATGATATGATTTTACAGGCAGAGGCAGAAGATGTCTTCAGACTTCTTCCCGAGCGTCATGTCTTGTAGGGTAAGATTGTGTGAGAAATTACAGGAATAGGACTATAAAAATGGCATATGAAGTGAGTATGCTCTATCATCTTCATATGCCATCTTGATTTTTAGGGACATTTACTGAATATCCCATGTTAAAGGTTAACATTGCGTAGCCTTAACTTTCGACTCCTAATTCCTAATTTCTACCCCCACCAACTTTCATCTCTTAACTTTCAACTCTCTCCAACTTCTTTCAACCACATCTCCGCCGAAGCATCGCTCGGCATCCGCCAGTCTCCGCGCGGACTGACAGAGATGCTTCCCACCTTAGGACCGTCCGGCAGGCAGGAACGTTTGAACTGCTGGTTAAAGAAACGGCGGCAGAACGTATTCAGCCATTTCCTGATAGTCTCCTCATCATAAACATCCTTGAAAGTACGCGTGGCGAGGAACAGAATCTTGGAAGGACGGAAACCGCAGCGAAGGAAATAATACAGGAAGAAGTCGTGCAGCTCGTACGGACCTACAAGGTCTTCCGTAACCTGCCTGATATTGCCGTTCTCGTCGGCTGGTATCAGTTCCGGACTGATAGGAGTATCTACGATATCCAGCAATGTAGCCCGCGACGCCTCATCCATGTCATTTCCGGCAACCCATTTCACCAGATGCTTCACCAGCGTTTTGGGAATACTCGCGTTGACACCGTACATGGACATATGGTCGCCGTTGTACGTAGCCCAGCCCAAGGCAAGTTCAGAAAGGTCGCCCGTACCGACTACCATTCCGCATGTCTGGTTGGCGATATCCATAAGAATCTGCGTACGCTCGCGCGCCTGGGCATTTTCGTACACCACATCGTGCACGTCCATATCGTGGCCTATATCCTTGAAATGCTGTATACAGGCATCCTTTATACCGACCTCGCGCATCGTCACCCCCAGCGACGTCATTAAGCCGACTGCATTGGTATGCGTACGGCCGGTAGTACCGAATCCGGGCATGGTTACGCCGATAATTCCCTTGCGGCTCCACCCCAACTTATCGAAAGTCCTTACGCACACCAATAATGCCAGTGTGGAGTCCAGCCCTCCGGAAATACCCACCACCGCACTCTTGGCATGGGTATGTACCAGGCGCTGCGCCAGCCCCGACACCTGTATGGAGAATATCTCCTCGCAACGCTCGTCCAGGGCAGCCCCCTGCGGAACGAACGGATGAGGGTCGAAAGTACGGGTAAGGTTCAAATCCCTGGAATTGACATATTCCGTAGAAATACGCACCGGCGCTTCCGGCGCACAATGGGCACGGCATGCCGCGAACGTAGTGTTCACCCGGCGTTCTGTACGTATATATTCCACATCTATCTCGCTGATTACCACCTGCTCCTCAAAAGAGAACCGCTTGCCGGCCGCCAGCAGCGTACCGTTCTCATAAATCAGTCCGTTGCCAGCAAAGACCATATCCGTAGTCGATTCGCCGAACCCGCACGAGCTGAATACGTATCCCGCAAGGCAGCGGGCAGACTGCTGGCTGATAAGCGAACGGAGATAAGCGTGCTTGCCGATGCCCTCATTGTCCGCCGACAGGTTGAAAATAATCTCCGCTCCCTGCAACGCCAGTGAAGAACTCGGCGGAACGGGTGCCCACAAATCCTCGCAAATCTCGATGCCGAAAGTAGTATCCGCCGTTTCGAAGAGCAGGTTCCGCCCCATAGGAACCACCTGCCCGCACAAACGGGCAGCCGTATCCGGAACGTCGCATGCGGAGGCAAACCACCGCTTCTCGTAAAACTCCTTGTAGTTGGGAAGGTACGTCTTGGGAACGATACCCAGTATCTTACCCTTCTGTATCGCCACCGCAGCATTCAGCAACACCCCGTTCAAAGGTACGGGCATACCCAGAATGGAGATGATATCCATTTGGCGCGTATTGTTCAGTATCTGTATCAGCCCCATTTCCGCCTCCTCGAGCAGAAGTTGCTGGGCGAAAAGGTCGCCGCACGTATATCCGGTGATGCACAACTCTGGAAAGGCAATAATCTGTACCCCCTTTCCGTCGGCAATAATTATCTCTTTTTCAATTTGTCCGGCATTGAACTTACAGTCCGCTACCTTGACACGGGGCACAGCCGCCGCTACCTTGACATATCCGTAATTCATAAGAATCTGATTAGAATTAAGGCACAAAAATACGGCAATTTATCAATAAACACAAAATAATCAGTCTTTTCACTTTGTATTCCGGTGAATAATCACTACGTTTACTCCCCCGTACGAACCAAATACATACCCTATGGCAATACTCCGGTACAAGAGGCTGTTCCTCTTTGTCGCATTTCTTACCCGAATACTCTCTGTATATGCCGCAGAAAGGGATTATGTGTTATGTATCAACTCCATAAATATGGAGGAGGCATGGGTAAAGAATTTCTATAAAGAACTGGAAAGCCGCTTCGAGGCACGTGACGAATTGGAATTGAAAACATTCCAGCTCTATGTGCCGGTCTTGAAAAACGAAGAAGAAGTCGCCGCCATGCAGGCGAAAATGGTAGAGGCATGTCCGGTTCCTCCCAAGATAGCAATCGTAGTGGGCGACCCGGGGTGGCTGGTAAGCGCCCCCGTTTTCGACAAGGTATGGAAAGACGTCCCCGTTATCCTCTGCTACTCCCGCGACAGGATACCCGCCGACATACCTACCTTATTGAGCAAAGCCCGGCTGACGGACAAGAACAGCATACCCATTACTGAGTTCAACAAGCGGTATAACATCACCGTACTGAAACAGCCCTACTTCATCCCGCAGACACTGCACCTGATTAAACACCTGCAACCCGGCGTAAAGAGGATAGCCCTTATCTCGGACGAACGCTATATCAGTGTAGTAACCCGCCAGTCCATTCAGGATGAGATAAAACGCAACTACCCCTCCCTGACGCTGGATTGCCTCTCCGCCAACCGGCTCAATTCAGAACAATTGCTGGATACGCTGAGCCAGTACGACAAGAATACCGGTGTTATCTATTACTCCTGGTTTCACCAGTATGGCAACCGGCAGACCCCTTACCTGTCCGACCACATCAAAAAGATACTGCCCACCTTCTTAGGAGTGCCCATATATACGCTTGCCGACCTGAACCTGAAAGAAAACCTCTTTGCCGGCGGGCACTATATCTCTATCTCGGACTTCACCGATACGGCAATGAGTGTTATCGACCGCATCCTGTCAGGCGAAAAAGCCTCCTCCATTCCCTATCAGGACGGCGGCACACCCCGCACCTACCTGAATTACGCCGACTTGCAATGGTGCAACATACCCGAAGCGCTGTACCCTTCCGACGCCATATACTATTATAAACCGCCCACATTCTACCAGCAATACCGACGGTACATATGGCTGGTTACCGGCTTCCTTGCGATATTCCTTCTCCTCTACCTCTGGCATCACGCCCGGTCTGTGAAGAACAACAAGGAACTTGTCCTCGCCAAAGAACGCGCCGAAGCGGCCGACCGGCTGAAAACCGCCTTTCTCGCCAATATGAGCCACGAAATACGCACCCCGCTCAATGCTATCGTCGGTTTCTCGAGCATCCTTGCAGAATCCGCCGACACGCCGGAGAGCCGCGAATACATCAGCATCATCGAGAGCAACAACCACTTATTGCTGCAACTCATAAACGACATCCTCGACTTATCCAGGATAGAAGCCGGCCTGTTGGAATTCACCTACACCGATACCGACGTAAACGACTGCCTGCAAGAGCTGAAAGACACCTTCCGGCTACGCATCCCCCCAAACGTCGTCTATATCATAAAGCCCGCCTCGGAAAAATGCGTTATCAGCATGGAAAAACAACGCGTCGTGCAAATACTTTCGAACTACATCTCCAACGCCGTCAAATATACATCCGAGGGCAGCATCACCGTGGGCTACTATCCTCCCGCAAACGGCAAGATACGACTTTACGTACGCGATACCGGATGCGGCATCCCCCACGAAAAACACAAGGAAGTATTCGAACGGTTCGTCAAGCTGGACAGCTTCAAGCAAGGAACCGGGCTGGGGCTTTCCATTTGCCGCATGATTGCCGGCAAGATGCACGGCACGGCAGGAGTCAGTTCCGAAATGGGAAAAGGCTCCGAATTCTGGCTCGAAATCCCCTGCCACCCCGTCGAAGTACGATAAAACATTTTTAATAAATGATAAAAAAATCCGGAAATCTTTTGGAATAACCGGAGAACTGATTATCTATGCAAAAGAATTAAAAATGTAATTATTACAAGTTTGAATTACAGATGATATGGATGTAGTAAAACGCCTGCAAAGTCATAACATAAAGCCGTCGGTACAGCGTATAGCCATTATGAACTATTTAATGGAGCACCGCACGCACCCCACGGTGGATGAAATTTATACGGCGCTTGCTCCTTCCATTCCCACCTTATCCAAGACGACCGTTTACAACACTTTGAAGTTGCTCAGCGAGCAGGGTGCTGCACAGATTTTGACAATAGACGAACGGAACACGTGTTACGATGCGGATACCACCCCCCATGCCCATTTCTTATGCAAACGTTGCGGAAAGATATACGACTTGGAACACAATTCCGCTATCAAGCGGGTAGAAGACATGGATATGTGCGGACACGACATACAGGAAATTCACTACTATTATAAAGGTATCTGTAAATACTGCATAGAAAGCGAACATTCGACAAAATAACGAATAACTAATTCAACTAATTAATTTAAAATCTGAAGTAAAATGAAAAAATTTAGATGTACTGTCTGCGGTTACGTATATGAAGGAGACGCAGCTCCCGAGAAATGTCCTTTGTGTAAGGCTCCCGCCAGCAAATTCGTAGAAGTGGAAGAAGCACAGGAAGGCGGTCCGCTGACTTTTGCCGACGAGCACGTAATCGGCGTAGCCAAAGGTTGCGACGACGAAATGATTAAGGACTTGAACAACCACTTCATGGGCGAATGCACCGAAGTAGGTATGTACCTCGCCATGAGCCGCCAGGCAGACCGCGAAGGTTATCCCGAAGTAGCCGAAGCCTTCAAGCGCTACGCATGGGAAGAAGCCGAACACGCTGCCAAGTTCGCCGAACTGCTGGGCGACTGTGTATGGGATACCAAGACCAACCTCGAAAAGAGAATGAATGCCGAATCAGGTGCTTGCGAAGACAAGAAGCGCATCGCTACCCGCGCCAAGGCATTGAACCTGGATGCAATCCATGACACCGTTCACGAAATGGCTAAAGACGAAGCCCGCCACGGCAAAGGTTTCGAAGGATTGTACAACCGCTACTTCAAGAAATAATCCGAAACAATCAATCTAATTCTTGAAAAGAAGGTGTACCACGGTACACCTTCCTAATTCTTTTCAGGCACGGATTATACGGAAAACCACGAGCTCATTAAGAAAAGCCGTGAAAATCCGTATAATCCGTGCCTTACCTATATCATACGGCGGATAACTTCCTCCGGGCAACACGGCTTCGCACGGATTTATACAGATAATAACGGCAATTCCGATAAATAATCTCCGGAAATATATGTAATCTCTGGCGAAAAACTTATCTTTGCTTCTACAGAAAACATTAATCACTAAAAACCTCAACGCCATGTACACTATACAAGCCAACCCTAGCGGAACCCGCAACCTGGAAATATCGGAAGAAAACCTTGCCACTATCGAGAAATACGGGCTTTTCCGCCACCTTATCGACAGCAACGGCATTGTGGACGAAACCGTGCTCGACAAGCTCAAGCTGAATATCCGCTCCCTCATCGCCGCACAGGAAGAAGACAGCAAAGACCTGCTCGACCTCTGCATCGATGTCATCTATCACAACAATATGAAAGCCTTCGGGTTGCAACAGCTCATCAAGCTCTACCTGCAATGGCTCTCCCGACAAGAAACCGTAGAAGAGGAAGAAAATAAATGAAAATCATCGACACGCGCGGACAAAAACATTACAGCCCCCTTATCCCCGCCATAAAAGCCATATGCGAGGCACGGAAAGGCGAGCAGTTGGAAATCATCATGGATGATGCCGCCGCCTTCAACGACCTGAAAGAATATCTTGCCGAGCAGCAAACCGGTTTCCGCGAGATATACGACGGAGAAGATATGAGGGTACAGTTTTTCAGCGATTAAAAAAACTTTCCCTATCTTTGCACCCATGAAAGAATACAGACTGACTGATTGGTTGCCTACAACCAAGAAAGAAGTGGAACTTCGCGGGTGGAATGAGCTGGACGTCATCCTGTTCAGCGGAGATGCCTATGTAGACCACCCGTCTTTCGGGGCAGCCGTAATAGGACGCATACTCGAGGCGGAAGGACTGCGCGTAGCCATTGTTCCCCAACCCAACTGGCGCGACGACCTGCGCGATTTCAGAAAACTGGGACGTCCCCGCCTTTTCTTCGGCATCAGTGCAGGCTGTATGGACAGCATGGTCAATAAATACACCGCCAACAAGCGCCTGCGCAGCGACGACGCCTATACCCCGGACGCCCGCCCGGACATGCGTCCCGAATACCCCTCGATAGTCTATACCCGAATCCTGAAAAAACTATATCCCGATGTACCCGTAATACTGGGAGGCATCGAGGCAAGCATGCGCCGGCTGACGCATTACGACTACTGGCAAGACCGTGTACGTCCGAGCATTCTCGTAGACAGCGGCGCCGATGCGTTGATATACGGCATGGGCGAGAAACCCGTTGCAGAGCTTGCCCGAAGGCTGCAACTGGGGCAACCTGTTTCCGATATACCCCAACTGGTTTATCTCACCGGGGAAGTCCTTCCGCAAGAAGGAGATATCACCCTTTTTCCGCACGAAGAATGCCTGAAAGACAAGAAAAAGCAGGCCGCCAACTTCCGCCACATCGAAGAAGAAAGCAATAAATACGCCGCCGCACGCATACTGCAAGCCGTAGGCAGGCAAACCGTCGTCGTCAACCCGCCTTACCCGCCCCTGACGGAGGCGGAGCTCGACCGCTCTTTCGACCTTCCCTATACGCGCCTTCCGCATCCCAAGTACAAGGGGAAACGCATACCGGCATACGACATGATTAAGTTCTCCGTCAACATCCACCGGGGATGTTTCGGAGGTTGCGCCTTCTGCACCATTTCGGCGCACCAAGGTAAGTTCATCGTAAGCCGCAGCAAGCAAAGTATCCTGAACGAAGTAAAAGCCGTAATGGAACTGCCGGACTTCAAAGGTTACCTCAGCGACCTGGGCGGCCCCTCCGCCAATATGTACAAGATGCGCGGACGCGACGAATCCGTATGTAAGAAGTGCAAACGCCCGTCGTGCATCCACCCCAAGGTATGTCCCAACCTGAACACCGACCACAGTCCGCTGCTCGACATTTACCATGCGGTAGACAGCCTGCCCGGTATCAAGAAATCTTTCATCGGCAGCGGTGTGCGCTACGACCTGCTGCTGCACCGGAGCAAAGACCCCAAAACCGATAAAAGCACACAGGAGTACACCCGCGAACTCATTGCCCGCCACGTAAGTGGACGCCTCAAAGTGGCGCCGGAGCATACCTCGGAACGCGTGCTCAACATCATGCGCAAGCCCCCGTTCAGCCAGTTCGGAGAGTTCAAGAAACTATTCGACCGGATTAACCGCGAAGAAGGCCTGCGGCAGCAACTCATCCCCTATTTCATCTCCAGCCACCCCGGTTGCAAGGAGGAGGACATGGCAGAACTCGCCGTCATCACCAAGCGGCTGGACTTCCACCTGGAACAAGTGCAAGACTTCACCCCCACCCCCATGACCGTCGCCACCGAAGCCTGGTACACCGGTTTCCACCCCTATACGCTGGAACCGGTGTTCAGTGCCAAGACACAACGCGAGAAGCTGGCACAGCGTCAGTTCTTCTTCTGGTACAAACCGGAAGAACGGAAAAACATCATCAAGGAGCTGCGGCGAATCGGACGGCAAGACCTGATTGACAAGCTGTACGGAAAATAAACGACACCCCCTTCCTCCTTACATCCCGGCATCCTCTGCCAAATTCCCGATACCCCGTTGACGGTTCCCGTTTTCAGGGTAAACCCGCCATATAGATATATGTAACATATATTTCAATCGTATCCTACCGAAATAGCATAAAGTTTATGTTACATATTTCACAGGAAAACAGTCCTGAACAAAAATCAACTCCCTTATTTTAAAACAAATCCATACCTACTGGCGTTAATAGTCGGTATATCGCTACCAGCAGCCGCAAGGTGTAAAACGTAAGCAATATATCACCAAAAAGCAGTTATAAAGCCTGTAAAAGCCCTATTCAGGTTATTAAACACTTCCATGAACTTAATAACGAGTATAACGATATGGAAAAAGAAGATAAACAGCATACCGGATTTTTCAGTCCACTCAACACTACGCCCGGCAGTAGTCCGTTGATAATTAAAAATTAAAAAGAACGATTGTAATGCAATATTCGATTAAAAATAAAGTCAATAACTCAAGATATAAGTTACTGCTTATATTCATGGGAATGGTATTAGGATGTTTCCGGGGGCAAGCCCAAACTCCTCTTTCGACCGATGATATAACGATTGACATCGAGGTAGCCACCCCATGGCATAAAGTGAAAAGGGAAAAAACGACCTGGGCTCTGAAAACCAACCTGCTGTATGCAGCGACACTGACACCCAATTTAGGACTGGAAATCGGCATAAGCCCCCGAATCAGTTTCAATATAACCGGAGGCTACAACCCGTGGAACCGCGAAGGTAAAAAAGGCGACAATGACAAGCTGGTACACTGGCTGGTTCAGCCGGAAGTGAGATATTGGCTCTGCGAAACATCGGCCGGACACTTCATAGGCATTCACGGCATTGCAACCCAATACAATATCGGCGGCCACCGTTTCTTTAATATGCTCGATAAGAACTACCGGTACGAAGGCTGGGGAGCAGGCGCCGGCATCAGCTACGGATACAGTTGGACATTATCCGAAAAGTGGGGCATCGAAACCTATTTCGGCGTAGGAGTAATACAGTTCGGTTTCGATAAATCGGATAACAGGAACTGGTGTTGCAGCAAGTCGGAGCACGCTACCAAAACCTACTTCGGACCTACCCGGATAGGCATTTCACTGATTTATAATATTAAATGACGGAAAAGACATGAAACTAACGAACTGCATCCTCATAATCTCGCTCATCCTGCTATCGGCATCGGCTCACGCCTATGCAACAGCCGGAAAAACACCCCGAAAAGGGCGGCTGTCTATTACCCGGCTCCAAGTACAGAATACGGGCGACAGCATAGAACTCAGTTTCGATTACAGCCCCCACCTGCTCCGTATCGGGAAGAAAGAGCGCATTACGGTTACTCCGGTCGTTTCCGACGGAAGTCGCCAAGTGAAGTTCCCCTCTTTTGCAATAACCGGCAAAAAGGCAAAAACGTCCACCGTGCAGACATACACCGCTGCAATGAAATACCAGGAATGGATGAAAGGAAGCATACTCGCTTTTGAAAGCTCGGTACGGCTATGCGCCAAGCAAGCCATGCTGACAACGGCTATCGTAGACGGCAGGATACTCCAAGACCCGGATGTAGAAATTGTGAGAATCACGGAACAACCCCAAGCATGCAAACCGGTTCCGACTACGGCGGACACACTGGCACGAACCTACGATTTTCTTGCCGATGCCTCCACAAAAACCGCCCCCGACAGAGGAAACAACGGCGAACCCCTCCGTATTCTATATAGATTGGGTTCCTCGGCTCTGTCCGGCGATTATGCAGACAATGCCCGCAATCTCGGTTTGCTGGTTGATGTAATCAATCGAATCAACCGCTCCTCCGACAGCCGGGTCAGCAATATCCTGATTGCAGGTTACGCCTCCCCCGAGGGCAATGCCCGTTCGAATGCGAACCTCGCAGAAAGCCGTGCCGCCGCATTGAAAGAATACCTGATGCAACATACGCAAGTAGCTGCAACTATGTTCGAAACAGTAAACGGAGGAGCCGACTGGCGCGGTTTGTATGGCATGGCAAGTAAATCCGGTATGGCAGACAAAGAAGCCGTACTCAGGATTATCAGCTCTATTCTCACCGGAGACGAGAGGGAAAGGCAAAACCGGATAAGCGAACTCACTCATTTGAAAAAAGGAGCTCCCTACCGCTTCATGCAAAAGAACTTCTTCCCGAAACTACGTTCGGGCACTTGCATACAAGTATCCTACGAAAACATAAATAATAAATAAAGGCTCGCAAGAAGCCCGTAAATAACTTTCAAATAAAATCAAACTAAACTTTAGATTATGAAAATCAAATGTTTCCTGGCAGTTTACGCAACTGCACTCACCCTGTTGTCCTGCAATGACTCGGACAGTAACTTAAATCCGCTTCCCGACAACGAAGCCCAGGCAGCCATTACCATTAAAGTAAAAGGTACAGCCGGCACACGTGCACTGACGGCAGAAGAAGCCGGCATCGGCAACGAAAACGAGATTAACTCGCTGGAGTTTTTCGTTTTCAACGCCGATAATTCCTATCAAAAATATTATAAGCCTGCAAGCCTATCATCCGACAACCAATATACATTCCTGGTCGATGCCGGCAAGCTGACAATCCTTACGGCTATCAACCAGAACCTGGGCGAACCCTCGCCTGCCCCCGCTTCCCTGGCCGATTTCAAGAATAGCTGCCTGTACAAAGAACTCTCCTTAAACGGCACGAACTCCCGCAACGATATCAGCGCCTCCACGGGATTCGCCATGGCAGCGGAAGGAGTTGCCGATGTAACGGAAGGCGAAACAAATACGCTGACCCTCTCCGTACGCCGCCTGCTGAGCAAGATTGAAAAGCCGGAAGTCGCTCCTGCCGGTAAAATCACAGCCCCGACAACAGACTTGCTCGAAATATTAGGGCTCGAAAAGAACGGAATCGTACCTGCCGATTTAAAATGGACATTCAACGGATATATGGTAATCAACGGCATCGACCAATCGCGTGCTTTCGAATACGAAAATCTTGAAAACTGGACGCGCTTCGCTACTGCATCCAATTTCAAAACGACATTCACCCCCGACGGAGCCACTGTCGAAACCGTATATTCCGTAAAGAACGACGACGGCGGCGAAACATCGAACGGTTTCCTGCAACCCGCCTACGACAAGCCTGTTTACGTGTACGAGAACCTCCCTACCACCCTGCAAGGCGGTAACGGAGCGGCAACCATATTCGACAAAGACGAGGTGGTAGCCTTCATCATCAAAGGAACCTTCTCCGGCACAGGAGTTACCGACGTTACCCGCTATTGGAGGGTCAACCTGCTGAAAGACGACACTTGGAAGATTTTCCGTAACAGCATTTACCGCATCACGATGAAAGACATCAAGACGGTAGGCTGGAGCACGCCCCGAGAAGCCGAAGAAGAAGGTCCCGTCGTCAATCCTGCCGAAAGTACCATTTCTATCAATATAGAAGTTGCCGAATGGGATGTAAGAACCCAGGATGTCGATTTATAAACCATAATAACCGTATCGTGAAGAACGTAATCCTATTATTATCGGTAATACTGTCCTGTACGGGATGCACTTACGAGGGCCCTCACTCCGGCTGTGACGGCTCTCTAAGCCTGGTCTTCACGCACGAAGGTAATACAGCCGACTTCGACCGCCTGGTAGCCAGCGACATAGAACTGTACATATACGACAGCGAAGGCAGGCAGACAGAAGAAATACATATTCCCTACGAAAGCATCGAAGGAGGAAAAGCCTATCCACTGGAACGGCAGTATACCGGAGATATGCACTTAGTGGCATGGGCCTTATCGGGCGATGAGGATACAGACAAAATATCTCCCGCATTCGTCGGTGAGGAGAACTACGCTACAGCCGGATTTTCCATGGGCGAACAATCTGCCAGACAGTTCCCTACCAGCAACGGCTCCATGCAGGAACTTTTCCTGGAAAGCCTGTCATTCACTGCAAACCCCTTGGAAAACCGGGTTCTCAATGTCGATGTCAAAAAACAGTTATGCAGTATTTTCGTCATTATAAAAGAAGGGAAAAACTTTAAAACCCAGTATCCCGGAGAGCTCAGTGTAAATATCCGCGGTTCGTCTGCCTCGTATAAAGTTGCCGAAGGCAAGCAAAGCGGCGACCGTATCATAATAGAAGATGTTTTCTCCTACGTACAAAGCACCGACGAATACATCGCCGAGAACAAAGTAATGCCGGCCTCCGTCGATTCGGAAACCAAGTTGGAGGACAACATCACCGTTACGCTTCTCGAAGACGGAATAGCCAGGCTGAGCGTAGACACAGGAACCAAGGCGCAACGGGGCGCGCAAGTCTACGTAATCATCCGGCCATCCAAGTTGGAAGCAATCATTACAACCGGCTCGTGGCAAATACGCAAAACATTGGTTGCACTCTAAAAAACAAGTAAAGGCATGAAAAAATCATTTATACTCTCAATCCTATGTACACTGGCAGGAACCTGGTCGTGCCAATCGAAAATCGGCGACGACTTCCCGGACACCCCTGCCCCGGACGAATCCGAGGTGGAAGTATCCATTGTGGCAAATACGGCTACCCGTAGCATTTCATCCGCCACTCCGGACGAAAACAGCATCGACAACCTGGATGTGCTGCTCTTCGGCTCCGACGGAAAGTTCGTCTGCTGGCGGAGCACTTTCCAAGTAAACGGCAAGCTGCGTACAACCCTCCCCATAGGCAAGGACTACGATGCCTATTTCCTGGCTAACTGCCGTCCGTTCATCGGGCAAATGCTTCCCGATGAAGCTACGGAAGCCCGATACAGGCAAACGGCAGACTGGGAAACATTCCGAAAGAAACTGGTAGACACCGACCCGCAAAGGTTGCTTCAGGAAAGCGCCGCCTTCACCGGCCTGCCCATGTGGGGAGTTTTGAAACAGCAGGAAGTGAACGCCCATGTTATCAACTATTGGCCGCCGTTAAGCCTGACCCGTTCGGTTGCGTCGGTCGATATCCATGTAAACGAAAGCGTCGATAACTTCGTACTAAAAGATGCCACCCTGTATTACGTGCCGGACAAAGGCTTCCTGGGCAATATCCCGGACAATATCGTAGACAGCCAGGCACAAGAGCCCTCCTCACCCGAGGACATGCAGACAATACTGACCCTGGAATCGGACAGTTACGATGCCTCCGACCGGTCTATCGCCAACAAACTCTACCTGTATGACAACGATACGGAGAATGAAACCGCAAATAAAAGGCACACCCGCCTTGTAATCGGAGGCGAATACAACGGGACGAAGTATTATTACCCTGTCGATTTCGAAGACCCTTACACCGACAAGCTTATCCCAATCATACGGAACAAAAAGTATGTATTCAATATCAATTCGGCGGACGGAGCGGGATACACAGACAAGGAAACCGCCGCCGTCCAACCCTCCGTACACCTTAATGTCAACGTGGTAGAGTGGGATATGACCGAAGGGCAAATGGGCGTAAGCGGCAATTACTACCTGTGGACGGAAAAGCGCGAGGCAGTATTGTACCGCAAAGCGAATTCCACCGTTACCATAGGGATGAAAAGTAACATCCTGCCGGAAGCAATCGCACTGTCATTCAAGACGGACACCAACGGAGCTGCCGCCGCATTTACAAACGGCATCCGCAACAACCGCTTCGAAGCCGAACTGATAAACGGTGCCGACGGCTATCCTGCCGGGTTAAAAGTAACGGCACTGGGCGATTTCGACAAGGAATCCGGCAGCGCCAACTCCGACACGGTCGTATTGCTTTCCGGACGAATCAGGCTGGAAATACAAATATACCTCTATGACCACGGACGGAACGACTGGGAACTGGACGGCGATATGAACGTCGATTTAGGAGAATGATTACATATATAATGACAATAAAAAACAAGTATAACAGAATGAAAAAAACAGCATGGTACGCTTTTCTTCTGATACCCGCCATTCTCGCGTCTTGCAATCCGGAAGACGACAGCGGGCTGGTTCCGAAGGAAAACAACAGATTAACCATAAACCTCAGCATCCAAGACCCTGCCAGCGGACTGGCAACACGCGCAGCGATTGCTCCGGAAGCCGGAGAGGAGAATATAAAAACACTTGATTTGATTTTTTTCGAGTCCAACAGCAACGGAACCGGCATCTTCAAAGGCTGGAAAGAGCTGACGGCAACACCGGATACCCCACTGGAAATGAATACCGACATGACATTCGATTTCTCAGACCTCGGATTGAAAATGACAGAGGCTTACGACATCTTGGCAGTAGCCAACATGGGCAATAACTACTTGCCCGCAGACGGCTCGCAGACATTGGACGATTGGAAAACCGCAATCAAAAACAAGAACTTCAAGGAAGCCGAAGCAGACGTCCGGGTCTTTACTACGGGCACGTCTACGGACTCTCCCGAGTACACCGCCAAGCCCCTGGAAAGCGAAGCACTGCTGATGAGCACCTCATTGAGAAAGGAATCGCACGATACCAAAATCAGCATAGTATTACAACGCTCCGTCTCGCGTTTCGACGTCCATAACTCGGCATCAGGATACACCCTACTGTCCGTTGCGGTTTGGAACGCATACCCCTCGCTCTTTGTATGGAACGGCGAGCCGAATGCTTTCGACGAGACGGCGCAACGGATTACGAGGCTCTACGGAGTGGAAAGCGAAGCCGGCGCCGACATCGTAGGCAAGCTGTACGCATACGAAAATTATGTGCCTGCTCCCCAGCAAAACGACCAATTGACCACATGCCTCATCATCGGAGTGAAAAACAAAAGCAACGGCACTGTATCGTACCACCGTGCCAATGTCCACCCGCTCGAATCAGGACAATCCCTCAAACGCAACAATGTATATAAGCTGACTGTCAACTCCGTAAAAAAAGAAGAATATGCCACCGAGCTGGAAGCCTATAAAGGCGAAACGGCATCCCTGAACTACTCTATCAACTACTGGGATATGGACAGCCACGGCACTGTACAGTTCGACGGCGACAACATCCTGGCCATACCTACCAAGAAAGTGATGTTCACCCCGAACGGCGGCAGCTACGACTTAGGCATATTCACCTTCGGAGAAGGCACGCTATCAGTCAGCAAGAAACTGCTGGACAACGGTCTGTCCGCCGTTTTGAGCGGAAAGACACTGACCGTTTCGGCCACGGCGCTGAACGATGTAAAAGAACAGCGCAACGGCATCGTAGAGCTATCCTTCGGCAATCTGAAAGCAACGATAGACATCGTACAGCTGGAAGGCGGCAATCTCTATTTGAAGCTGAGCCCGGCAACCATTTCCCATTTCAGCAACACCGCCGGTGTAGCAGCTCCCCCTATCGCTGTAAACAGCTCCGGCGACTGGAGTGCGGCTATCTATCCTCCGGGAGCTGGGGCGTTCTTCTCCTTCGACCAGGCAGGTTCTGCCGCCGTAACCGATTACGACAGCAGCAAAGCACTGAACAACATCATTCCGGTGTACACCCACACGGCCAATACAAGTACCAGCCCGCGTTACGGCTTCCTGGTAGTCAGCCTGAAAGAAGACCCCTCGGTACAAGGTACTATGCTACTGATTCAGAACGGAGTACCCGGGTTCGAGCTAACCCCGGACATTACCTCTATCAGCTTCGAATACGACGGAGAGCCGACGATTGCCGGCAACAATACCAACTCGTTCCTTGTAAACCCAGGGCTGACAACGGACGGAACAGCCGTAAACGAATGGGAGTATGTGCTCGAAGGAGACAACGCCGCAGCTTTCGAAGTAAAAGACACGCACGATACCGCAGACCCGAAGCTGAACCGCATCACCGTGAAAGCCAAAGGCGAAAACGGAGGCAGCACCATTCTGAAAGCCAGCCTCTATTTAGTATTGAAGGCAGACCCCAGCGTAAAATCCCGCGTAATCGGCATCAGCCAGCAACCGGTATCCTTCAATACCGGCATTCCGGGCAACATGCTTTATGTATCCGAAAATGCGGACGAAACACAGTTGATAAGCCTGCAAGGAGGCAGCAGCATGAAATGGATTGCCGAGTTGGAACAGCCCGAACCCGCAACGGCTCACAAGTATGATGTAAAAATCGTAGGTGAAAACGGTACGGAGATGTCATGGGGTGCTGAATATCCCATGAGTACCAAGTTCAAAGTCCAGTTCCCCAAGACATTGTATAAAGATGCCAACCGGGACATAACCTACAACGTGAAACTCACTTTGGCAGGCACAGCGGTAACCGCCCGCCTGACAATCGCAAGGAACATGCTGAAACCCATATCGATTAATGTCGCCAACCTTTACGGAGGTTACGGTGCGCTCGGAAACGGTATTTTCAACGACTTCCGCAACTACGGCAATTACAGCAGCTTCTTTGGCCCTCAGGGAATAGTCTATGTTCCGGCAGTACCGACCCTGCCCAGCAGCGACAGCTATACTGCGGGAGTAGGTGCGAATATACCCGACAAGGTAAATGTCCTTTTCTCGGGAACCTATATAAGTAAGGTATCCGGTTACTACGACAATTTGGTTACCTGGCTGAAAAACAGCCCCGACAAGAATAGAATCGCAGTCGTTACCCTCGACAACGGCGTCTCGGACAATAAGGCGTTGTTCACCCAGCTTTCATCGCTGGGATATACGTACAGAAGCAACAGCAGTACGTCCGCTTCCTGGGTTACCGCCCACTCCGACGACCCGGTATGGGATTATATCGTAAAGAACGGCCCTTTCAGCAATTACAAGCCCTCGCAAGCGATTGATTTCAGCGCCCAGTTTTATAGAGACGGAACCAGCGGAACCTTCGATACACCTGCCGGAGTGACCAATGTGCTGGAAGTGCCCGGCAACGGCTGCTCCCTATCTATCGACTTGCAACGGCGCATCATATTCCTCGGCGACTCCCAGCACACCAACACATGGACGCCCACCTGCAATGCCCTGGCAAGTACGACCGACAACAAGTATTACGGCCGTGGTATACTATGGGCTGCCTTGTGGTCTATTATCTACAACACCGCCCAGTATGGCGACCATTTTACGGATGCGCTCAAGTAGCTAAGGGCATCGAAACCAGATACCCCTTATCGGTAATAAAAAAGCCGTATCGACTCTATTTTTGAAGTGCACCCCCAAAGTTAAACACAAAACTTTTGGGGTGCACTTCACTTCATTTCGAGTAATGATACGGCTCTTTTTATATTTACCGGTTACATATAGTAACTTTTCAGAGTGTTCATCTCAGTATCGACACCCTCCTATGTATCCGAAACAGATTTAAACCGCCGCCGTTTTGCGTTGCCGGAACTCCTGTACCACCTTCCACAAATCCGGTTCCAATATCCCCTCCACTTTCTTTATCAAGTTACGAGGAATCTGATTCTTATAAAAAGCTTCGGCTATCCCGCCTGTAATGCAGGCAAGCGTATCGCTGTCCCCGCCCAGGGAAACCGCTAACCGTACGGCATCCTCGAAACTGTCGCTTTCCAGAAAGGCAATGATTGCTTCCGGCACTGTTCCCTGGCAACTCTCATTAAAGCTGTATGCAGGGCGGATTTCATCGCACGTACGATGCAAATCATAGCCAAAGGTATCTTCGATGAACTTCCTTATATACTCTTTAGATTTCCCGTTCCGCGACAGAAAAACGGCAGCCGCCGTTGCCTGCGCACCTTTTATCCCTTCCGGGTGATTATGGGTTACCATTGCGGTTTCCTGAGCCACAGCCAGTGTTTCCTCCAAAGAATCGAAATACCAGCCAACGGAACTGACACGCATTGCCGAACCGTTTCCCCAACTATTGTAAGGCTTAGGGTTCTCCTCATTCAACCACCGGGCAAAGGAGCCTCCGTACCCTCCCATGGGGCAGGGATACTTCCTGCCGTAATATTGCATCACTTTTGCCAAATCGCCTCCATGAAGCAACCAGTCGGCAACTGCAATCGTCATGATAGAGTCGTCCGTATAAGATGACGACCGGCTGAACAAAGGAAAATTTTTCGTCTTTATATTATCGAACTCGTAAACAGAGCCTATAATATCACCTAAAATAGCTCCTATCATAGCATAATTCATTTTTCCGATTTACCCGGAACTTCATAACCTATCATAAACAGAGCCGCCTCCAAAGCCCTTAACCGCCGTTTCTCCGGTAAATCATTAAATTTAGAAGGACGCCGCAGCACTTCACCCAACAACCAGTTGGCTTTCAAATTATTTTCTATATGATTATCATAGTATCCCATATTCCTCAATAGAGGAAACGTATAATTCCCAGTACTCGGATTTCTATTAGTTCCTCCCTTACTATTTCCATAAGCAAATCTCAGTAATCCGGGGACTTTATCAAGCCTTTTCTCCTCGCAATAACGCCCCACTAAAAAGCCCAATGCAGCTCCTACCCGACTATCATATATGATAAAATTATCGATATACAGAGAATAAATCTTCGTGAAACCGGAATTCATATATACTTCCTCATAGTAGTCCCGGCTCTCTATATTTCCGGTAGTCAGCTTTTTCTCGGCATCCTTGAGGTATTGTACTAACGATTTTTTCTCTTCTATCCTTTTTATTTTTTCCTCATTGCCACGTAGCACGCCGCCCCACTTCAAAATTCCCAGGCAGGCATCTCTGCACACATCAGCGTTTTCATCGGCAATACCGGCCTTCAAGTCGGAAGATAACTTATCCAACTCTTCTGCATTCTTACAGAAATTCTCTCCACCCCATTGATACTTCTTATACGCATCATATACAGAAATACATTCCCATACTCTTTTTGTTCTCCGGTCTGTATAAGAATGCATAAAACCTGCATCAAGCTTAGTAGAGAACCACTGTATAAAATCATTAACGGCACTATCGCTTACAAAACATTCTCTGTCCATAACGTTGGTTTATTATAAAAATCATTATGTTGTAAATATACGGAAAATAAATCTATAACCTAAATAATCTTTTATTATTTTAAAGTCACTTCTTTTTTCCTCCTCATACTTTTTCCCGATGCCGCCAACTCCGTTTCGGCATCTTCTCCGATTTTATATCCGTTATATAAATTATCACTTCTTTATAGTCCGGACAGGTTTTCGTATTTCTCATAATTCATATTCTCATCTTTTCTAAGAATAAAAAAGAAGTAGATGTCAATCCATGTTCTCCAAAGAAAATTTCATTTATCCGTTCCATACTATTTATCCTTTCTTTTTATATTCATTAAAAACTTAGTATACATCATTAGAAAAATCAACATCGCAATACAAATTCTTCCTGTGCAAGATAATCAAATATATACTCATGAATTATCTTCAGCCTATCTACCGGAAATAGCAATTTCTCACCGGACAAATAATCGAGCATATGCCTAAAGGCATCGTTTTCATAAAACGAATCATAAGCCGACAAGGAGTTATAGAACTCCGCATAACCGTTGTTTATTCCTATCCATATATCATACGGTAATGTAAAATTTATCTTGGAATATATATATTCGGCAAGTTCGTCCGGCTGAACATCTTGTCTTTGGGACATCTCCAATATTTTCCGATTCTTCTTTTCCATTTCCTTCTCCTCTTGTTTTTCGATACAAAGTTCCGCTATCTGTGCACAAAAAACATGTGCAGTCTCTCTTTTTTTATATATTTGTGGAATAATAAAAGGAAAAACGATGATAACAGACAAAACATTATGGCTTGCCGACTTCTTATACCGCAGGAAAAAAGCGACGCGTTCCCAAGTAGAACAAGCATGGCGGAATAGCAATATCAGTTATGGCAAAGAACTGAACAGACGTACCTTTCAGGAAACAAAAAATAAGGTGGAGCATTTGTTCGACACAACGATAGCCTATAATGCGCAAACGCATGAGTATTATTTTGAAGACCCCGACATATTTCAGGAAGATAGCGTAAAGAGTTGGCTGTTAAAAACACTGTCCGTATCCTCCACTTTACAGGCATACAAAAAGATGCAGAACCGGATACTGCTGGAAGAACCTGCCACAGGATATTTCTATTTGTCCGAACTACTTAATGCCATGGAAACATCTGTAAAAATAATGCTTGCCTATCATCCTTTCAATAAGGATTCCTATACAACTCTGTTATCAGCCTATTGCCTGAAAGTATTTAAACAGCGCTGGTATGTATTAGGTTTTTCATCCCACCACCAAGAAATCCGGACTTTCGCCTTAGATAGAATAGAGTCAATCGGGCTAACAGAAACTCCCTTTTCCGTACCTGCCGAATTCGATAACAAACTTTATTTCCAGCACTGTTATGGTATTACCTATGCTCCCCATTTAGAACTTCACAAAATTATCTTCAAAGTGAATTCCAGGCATATACCTTATCTGCGTACCAACCCGATTCACCACTCACAACAAGAGACTGCCGAGGGCATATTTCAGATTACAGCCTATTTTTCCATAGAACTGATGCAGGAGCTTTTGTCGCACGGCAGTAATATCGAAGTAATTGCCCCTGCTTCTATCCGGAATAAAATAAGAGAAGAAGCCATGAAAATAGTTGAGAATTATCAAGAGAGCCAATAAGATTCTCCTTATCCGGGCAGTAAACGAATCGGCCGGCGGATGATTAAGAAACATACCGATAAGAATAAGTATCGGAGCCACAAGACAAGAAACTTATCATGTCAAGAATTTACCAAAGAACGATTATTCAGGCAACTAACCATTAATGAAGAAACACTTTCACCCCCTATATCAAACACCCACTTCTTAGGAGAAAGGCTTGCTCATATAGGAAATAAGCCGTATCTTTACGCTTAAGATGAACATCTTCAGGTTAAAGACCGTCATCTCCAGCCTAAAGATGCGCATCTCTAAGCTGAAGACACGGTTCAAAGCATAGGTTAAGCCTCTTCGGTAAGCAAGTCTGCCTACTTTTGTCCCTACCCCATGCCATTTCTTCCTTAGCCTTATGCAGGACGGACATCGATTACCGGATTATCAACCCATAAACAATAGGAAATACCATGGCAGAATATCAAATGCAGGCCTCCAACCTTCCCAGCGAAGACGGCGAAAAAGTTCTCTTTCCACGTATTAAGATTTGGGGACAGGTAGATTTGGACTACCTTGCCCAACGTATCAACTATTCCAGTACTTTTACCCCCGGCGACATCATCGGGCTGGTGAAGTCGCTCACCCAAGCCATAGCCCGTGAAATGGGCGAAGGACACTCAGTGAAAGTGGACGGACTGGGCATATTTACTCCCTCATTGGGGCTGCGTAAAGGTTTTGAACGGGAAGATGCCGGACAGGGCGGACAGAAACGTAATGTAAGGAGCATCTGCATAGACAATATCGACTTCCGTGCCGACAAGGATTTCATACAGGAAACGGGCATGAACTGCCGTTTAGACCGCTCCCAATGGAAGTTCCGGCGTTCGTCCGACCGGTATACCGCCGGAGAACGCCTGGAACTGGCACAAAACTACCTAAAGCAGTACCCGATACTGAAAGTGAGCGACTACTGCGAGCTGACGGGGCTGTTGCGGAACGCTGCGGCGCGCGAGCTGAAACACTGGAGCGAAACGCCCGACAGCGGTATAGGCCATACGGGTAGAGGGTCGCACAGGGTGTACATCAAGTTTATCGCCGAATAGGGATATCATACTGTCCTATCCGCATATATCCCGCAGTTTTTCCTTGTTTATCAGCACAATATCATCCTTTCCGGCCTTGTGCTTCTTGAGCGGGCAGGCAGGAAGGTAAAGGCAGGCGGCACGCCGTTTCATTCTTCCGCCTGCATCGCCACAATCTCCTGCAATACCGTTACGGCATCCTCTACCGTAGTTACGTCCTTCACCACCATGCTCCGCTTGCTGTTCTGCTCGCGCAGGTCGCAGCGGCGGGTGTATTTCATCATATAGGCAATGACTTTGCCGAAGGCGAGGCTCTGGTAGTACGGGCTGTCCGGATTGGAGACGAAGAACAACGTCATGCGACCGCCTTTCAGGAATACCTTCTCCGCACCCAGACGCGCAGCGAGGCGGCGCAGGGGGACGATGCGGAGCAGTTCCTCCGTTTCGGGCGGTACGGGGCCGAAGCGGTCTTCGAGGCGGGTGCGGAAAGCATCCACATCCTTATCCAGCGTCAGGCCGTCCAGCTCGCGGTAGAGCAGCATGCGCTCGCTGCTGCCGGTAACGTAGGCGGCGGGCAACAGCAGCTCCAGGTCGCTCTCTACCTGGCACTCGTCTACGAACTGCTCGCCGCTGATAGTGCCGTCGCCCTTCAGCTCGTCGGCATAAAGGTCGGCAAACTCGTCGGTCTTAAGCTCGCGCACAGCTTCGGATAATATTTTCTGGTAGGTTTCGTAACCCAGGTCGGCAATGAAACCGCTCTGCTCCGCGCCGAGCATATTGCCCGCACCGCGGATATCGAGGTCTTGCATGGCGATGTGGATGCCGCTGCCCAGGTCGGAGAAGTTCTCGATAGCCTGCAGGCGGCGCCTGGCCTCCGGAGTGAGCGAGGACAAGGGGGGAGCCAACAGATAGCAGAAGGCTTTCTTGTTGCTTCGCCCTACCCGGCCGCGCATCTGGTGCAGGTCGCTCAAACCGAAATTCTGCGCCTGGTTGATGATAATGGTATTGGCATTCGGTATGTCGATGCCACTCTCGATAATGGTGGTGGCAAGCAACACATCGTAATCGTAATTGACGAAGTCAAGAATGATTTTCTCCAGCTCGGCAGGCTCCATTTGCCCGTGGCCGATACAGACACGGCAGTCGGGGATGTTGCGCTCTATCATCGCTTTCAGTTCCGCCAGGTTGGAGATGCGGTTGTTGACGAAGAACACCTGACCGTTGCGGCTCATCTCGAAGTTAATGGCATCGGTGATAATCTCGTCGTTGAAAGTATGCACCTCCGTCTGTATGGGATAACGGTTGGGAGGCGGGGTCTGGATGACGCTCAGGTCGCGCGCACCCATAAGGGAGAACTGCAAGGTGCGGGGAATGGGGGTGGCGGTCATCGTCAGGGTATCCACGTTCACTTTGAGCTGCCGGAGCTTCTCTTTGACGGAGACGCCGAATTTCTGCTCCTCGTCGATAATCAGCAGCCCGAGGTCTTTGAACTTCACATCTTTGCCCAGGATGCGGTGAGTGCCGATAAGGATATTCACCTCGCCTGCGGCAAGCCCCTTGACCACGGCTTTGGCCTGTGCCGCCGTACGGGCGCGGCTGAGGTACTCCACCCGGCACGGCAACCCTTTGAGGCGTTCCCGGAAAGTCTGGAAATGCTGGTAGGCAAGGACGGTGGTAGGGACGAGGACGGCCACCTGCTTATTGTCCGCCACTGCCTTGAAAGCGGCACGGATAGCGACCTCGGTCTTGCCGAAGCCTACATCGCCGCACACCAGGCGGTCCATGGGACGGGCGCTCTCCATATCGGCTTTTACATCGGCGGTAGCCTTGCTTTGGTCGGGGGTGTCCTCGTAGATGAAAGAGGCTTCCAGCTCGCGCTGCAAGAAGCTGTCCGGGCTGTATTGGAAACCTTTCTCCTCGCGTCGTTGCGAATAGAGCTTTATCAGGTCGCGGGCTATGTCCTTAATCTTGGTCTTGGTGCGGTCTTTCAGCTTCTCCCACGCACCGGTTCCCAACTTGTTGAGGCGGGGCGCCTCGCCTTCCTTTCCTTTGTACTTGGACACTTTATGCAGGGAGTGGATAGAGACGAACACCACATCGTCGTTCTGATAGACCAAGCGCATCACCTCCTGCGTGGTGTCCCCGTTGGGGATACGTACCAGCCCCGTAAAGCGTCCCACACCGTGGTCGGTATGCACCACGTAGTCGCCGGGGGTAAACTGGTTGAGCTCTTTCAGGCTCAATGCCACCTTGCCGCTGCGTGCCTTGTCGCTTTTCAGGTTGTACTTGTGGAAGCGGTCGAACAGTTGGTGGTCGGTAAAGATGCAGATGCGCAGGGTGTCGTCGGCAAAGCCTTCGTGCAGGGTACGTTCGACGGGGGTGAAGGAGATAGCGTCGCCCCGGTCTTCGAAGATAGTGCGGATGCGCTCGGTCTGCTTCGGGCTGTCGCTACATATGTAGAGGGTGTAATTCCGGGCGAGGTAGTCTCGGAAACTCTCTGCCACCAGGTCGAAATTCTTGTGGAAGATAGGCTGTGCGGAGGTTTCGAACGATACTGTGGCATCCGGTGTTCCGGTGGGTTTCGTCCCGAACTCCATACGGCGGAAATCGAGTGCACGCAGGGTAAACTCCCCTCCGTCGATTAGCTTGCCTTCGAGGGTGATTGCGCCGTTGTCTTCCGCCTCGCGCGCGGCAATGGCCTGCGGCGTCAGTGACTCGTCGTGAACGACCTGAATACGCTCGCGCAGCCAGAGGAAGTCGCGCATTGCCAGCACCGTGTCCGGCCGGAGGAATTCCAGGAAGGAAACCATTCCCCCGCTGCCGCCCTGCTCCAGGCTACGACTCAAATCGGGCACAATGACGATGTTTTCTTTCTTCTCCCTGGACAACTGGCTCTCCACCTCGAAAGTGCGGACGCTCTCTACCTCGTCGCCGAAGAAGTCGATACGGAACGGGAACTCGGAGGAGAAGGAAAAGACGTCGATGATACTGCCGCGCACGGCATACTGTCCCGGCTCGTACACGTAGTCCACGTATTCGAAGCCGTAGCTGCGCAGCACCTCGGTAACGAAATCCATATCTACCTTTTCGCCCGCATGGAGTTTCAGGGTCTTATCTCCCAGCTCCTTGCGCGAAACGACTTTCTCTGCCAGGGCGTCCGGATAGGTAACGACGCAAAGCCCCTCCTCTCCTTTTTGCAGGCGGCTCAGGACTTCGGTACGGAGTACTTCGTTGGCGGCATCTTTCTGCCCGTACTTAATGGCGCGGCGGAAGGAGGAGGGGAAGAACAGCACCCGCCCGGTTCCCAGAATCTGCGTCAGGTCGTGGTAGAAATAGCCTGCCTCTTCCAAGTCGCCGAGAATGAATACGAACGGGCATGCCGTGTGCTGTACCAGCACGGAGGAGAACAGCGAAGCGGAGGAGGCGCACAGCCCGCTGCAATACAGATGATGTACGGAGGGGTCTTTCAGCAACCTGCACATACCTTCCGTATTGGGGTGGGCGGCGTATAATCGTTGTAGTTCGGTGATAATCATTATTGTCTTTTTTAGTTCAGTACGGATTGCACGGATTTACGCAGATTATTCCATTCTTTAATCTGCGTAAATCCGTGCAATCCGTGGTGAATTTCCGTTGCAAAAATACATAAATAATCCTTAGTTTTATCCGTAAGTAATAGAAAAGCGCTACATTTGTTCCCACTTAATAAGCCCCTATATATTTTCAATGAATATGCAGACATCAGACAGTATTGTCATCATCCCCACCTACAACGAACGGGAGAACATCGAGAATATCATCCGTGCTGTTTTTGCCCTGGAACACGGTTTCCACATACTTGTCATCGAGGACGGTTCGCCCGACGGTACGGCAGGTATCGTGAAGGAGTTGCAGCGCGAGTTTCCCGACCGCCTGTTCATGGTGGAGCGCAGGGGAAAGCTGGGGCTGGGCACAGCTTACATAGCCGGATTCAAATGGGCGTTGCAGCGCGGCTACGGGTATGTGTTCGAAATGGATGCCGATTTCAGCCATAATCCCCAAGACCTCCCGCGCCTTTACCGGGCGTGTGCCGAAGAGGGGGCGGATGTGGCTATCGGCTCGCGTTACGTCAGCGGGGTGAATGTGGTGAACTGGCCTATGGGACGTGTGCTGATGTCTTATTTCGCTTCCAAGTACGTGCGGTTCATCACGGGGCTGCCCATTCACGACACCACTGCCGGCTTCGTATGCTACCGCCGCAAGGTGTTGCAGACTATCAACCTGGACGGTATCCGTTTCAAGGGCTATGCCTTCCAGATAGAGATGAAGTTCACCGCCTACAAATGCGGGGCGGAGGTAAAGGAAGTGCCGGTAATCTTCATCAACCGCGAGCTGGGAACGTCCAAGATGAACAGCAGCATTTTCGGGGAGGCCGTATTCGGGGTTATCCGGTTGAAATGGAACAGTTGGTTCCACAAATATCCGAACTTAAAAAACTAAAGATATGAAAAGGACGCTGATACACAATGCCACGATTGTCAACGAAGGACAATCCGTTCAAGGTTCCGTAGTAATAGAGGACGGGCGCATCGCAGAGGTGCTCACTAACTGGAAGCCCCTCTCCGCCCCTTGCGAGGAGGTAATCGACGCAACGGGCTGTTACCTGCTGCCCGGTATCATAGACGACCATGTGCATTTCCGCGACCCGGGACTTACCCATAAAGCGGATATTCTGACGGAAAGCCGTGCGGCGGCTGCCGGCGGCGTGACTTCCATTATGGATATGCCCAATACAAATCCGCTGACCGTTACGCTGGATGCCTTGAATGCCAAGTTCGACCTGCTGAACGAGAAATGTATCGTAAACCATTCCTGTTACTTCGGTGCGACCAACGACAACTATACGGAATTCGACAAGCTGGACAAGCACCGTGTATGCGGCATCAAGCTGTTCATGGGTTCCAGCACCGGCAATATGCTAGTGGATAAGATGAACAGCCTGCTGAATATCTTCAACGGCACGGATATGCTGATAGCCGTTCATTGCGAAGACCAGGAGACTATCAAGGCGAACATAGAGAAATACAAGGAGAAGTACAAGGAGGCGGGGGAAATTCCCGTCAGCGCCCACCCGAACATACGTTCCGTGGCTGCCTGCTACACCTCCTCCGAATTGGCGGTTCGCCTGGCAAGAATTGCAGGGGCACGCCTGCATGTCCTGCACGTATCTACTGCCAAGGAACTGAAACTATTCAGCGACGAGCCGTTAGAGGACAAAAACATCACCTCCGAAGCCTGCATAGCCCACCTGCTCTTTACATCCGCCCACTACAACAGCTTGGGGGCACGCATAAAGTGCAACCCCGCCGTCAAGCGGAAGGCCGACCGGGAGGCGTTGCGCGCCGCCGTCAATTCGGGGCTTATAGACGTTATTGCCACCGACCATGCCCCTCACCTGCTCGGTGAAAAAGAGGGCGGGGCGTTGAAAGCGATGTCGGGTATGCCCATGATACAGTTCTCGCTTGTCAGCATGCTGGAGCTGGTGGACGAAGGGGTATTCTCCCTGGAAACGGTTGTCCGGAAGATGTGCCATGCACCTGCCCGGATATACGGCATCTGCCAGCGCGGATTCATACGCGAAGGTTACCGGGCAGACCTGGTACTGGTACGCCCCCACTCTCCCTGGGAAGTCACCACGGACAAGATTTTGAGTAAATGCGGCTGGAGTCCCCTGGAAGGCCGTACTTTCAACTGGAAGGTAGAAAAGACGTTTGCCAACGGACACGTTATCTATAACGGCAATACGGTGGACGATTCCTACCGGGGAGAGGAGTTGAGATTCGATTACGGAGGGATGAAGGATGCAGGGTATAAAGGATGAGCTGGAAGGTGTAAAGCATAAGGGATAAGTTACAAGATGCAAAGTATGAAAACAGGTAGTAAAATGTAAAGTATAAAGGATAAGCTGTAAAGCATGAAAGACTATCAGTAAGACGCAATACATTAAGCAACAACCTGCAAGGTATAAAGCATAAAAGATTATCCGTAAGATGTAATACATAAGTAACAACCCGCAAGGAGGCATAAAGCGTAAAAGATTATCCGTAAAATGCAATACATAAGCAACAACCCGCAAGGCATAAAGCATAAAAGATTATCCGCAAGATGCAATACATAAGCAACAACCCGCAAGGTATAAAGCACCCCTCTATTATTTTATTCATTAACTCCTAAAACGTTATTGAGTTTTGCCCGTTATCAATTATAAAGTTCACGAAGCAACCCCCTATATCAACTGGATTTACTTTTTCCACGCATGGGGATTTCAGCCTAAGTTTGCGGCAATCGCCCATATCCACGGTTGCGATTCCTGCCGTGCCATGTGGCTGGCATCTTTCCCCGAGGAAGAACGCGCCAAAGCTGCGGAGGCAATGCAACTATTCAAGGAGGCCGGCAGGATACTCGCCCGGCTGGAAGAAAGCATCACGGTTCAATGCATATACAGGCTCTGCCGGGCGAATGCGGACGGCGACAACCTCCTTATCGAGGACACGGTTTTCCCGCTGCTCCGGCAGCAGACACCGCACCCCGACGGCAGCCCGTTTCTCTGCCTGAGCGACTTCATACGCCCCCTCTCCTCCGGAACGGCGGACACCATAGGACTATTCGCATCATCTATCAGCGCAGATACCGAGGGGTATTACAAGGACGACCCCTACAAACATCTCCTCGTACAGACCCTAAGCGACCGGCTTGCCGAAGCCGCCACCGAGAAGATGCACGAATACGTACGCAAGACAGCCTGGGGATATGCCCCCGACGAATCCCTCCCTATCCCCGACCTGCTGGCGGAGAAATACCAGGGCATCCGGCCGGCGGTGGGCTATCCGTCCCTGCCCGACCAGTCCGTAAACTTCATCCTGGACGAACTGCTGGATATGAAACGGATAGGTATCGTGTTGACCGAGAACGGCGCCATGTACCCGCACGCCTCCGTCTGCGGGCTGATGCTGGCACATCCCCGGTCGTGCTACTTCGCCGTGGGCAAAATCGGCGAAGACCAGTTGGAAGACTATGCCCGCCGGCGTGGCAAGCCTACTGATGAAATGCGGAAATTCCTCGCTGCGAACTTAAAAGAGTGAGAGTTGTGATTTTCCGTCACCCATTGCGACTAACAGAACAAAGCGATTCGAGAAACAATACAATGGAAAATGTAGAACAAGAGTTCCTGTCCGTTATACGGGAGTATGAGCGCGTTATCTATAAGGTGTGTTACCTATACACCACACCGAACGCAACCCTCGGCGACCTGTACCAGGAAGTAGTGCTCAACATATGGAAAGCGTTTCCGAAGTTCAGGAAAGAATGCAAGATTTCGACATGGATTTACCGCATTGCATTGAACACCTGCATCAGCTTCATACGGAAAGAAAAGAATATCCCGGAGATTGTAACCCTCACCCAAGAAGCCGACCGCAGCGACGATACCGACGAAACACAAGCCATGCTGCGGCAGCTCTACCGGATGATAAACCGGCTGGGACAATTGGAGAAATCTATCGTACTGCTCTACCTGGAGGAGAAAAGCTACGAGGAGATTGCCGAGATTACCGGACTGACCGTAACCAACGTAGCCACCAAGCTGAGCCGCATAAAAGACAAACTAAGGAAAATGAACAAGGAGGAATGATATATGGAACTGGACGAACTGAAAAAATCTTGGAACACATTGGATGCACAGTTGCAAAAGGAACCCATTGCCAATGAAGAACAGATAAAAGAACTGATTGCGAGCTATAAGGCGAAAACGCGCAGCAGCCTGGGACACATCTCCGACCTCCAACGCCTTTCTATCGGCCTCGGAGCGGCAGGCCTTGCCGTACTTCTCCTGATATGGCTGTTTCTGCCCGCATTCCTGCCCAACGAACACCTGCAAAACAAGATAGCCGCCTTCCTGGGCTTCATCGCCGTCAGCATCATCGCCGGCATGTGGTGGGACTGGAAAACCTACCGCTGGAACAAGGCGACCCTGGTAGACGAGATGCCCGTGGCACAGGTGAGCCGGCGCATGGCAACCCTGCGGCAATGGACCAGATACGAAGTGATAGCAATCTCCGTCTGGGTAATCCTGTTCAACGCACTCAACTACTGGGTAATGGAATACCACCTGGCATCGGCCGGCGTGCAAGCCATTCTAATCGGCATCTTCGCAGCATTCGATATCCTTATCATCTACCTGCTGTACAAGAAGCTGATGTACAAGCACCTCGACACCATTAAAAAGAACATAGAAGAACTGGAGGACATATGCATCGGATAACCCTCATACTCATTCTTGCGCTGCTCCTGCCCGACATGTACATCTACCTGGTGTACATCGTAAAGAAAACGCGCAGCATAATGTGGCGCAGCATATACTGGCTTCCCACCGTAGTGCTGGCAGCCATATACGTGTACTATATCTACATGACGGGCGACAACGCCCTCTCGCGCCACCCGCAAGGCATCGGTAGGCTGGCGGTAGCGGTGATGCTGTTTGCCGTTCCCAAGACGGTGTTCATGCTCTGCTCGCTGCTCGGCATACTGATGCGGGGCATCAGCCGCCTGCTGTCATACCTCATTTTCCGTTCGCCGTTCAGACAACCCCGCTTCCCCTTCGTAGCCCACCGGCTTCCCTATACCCTGCTGGGACTGGTATTGGGCGGCATTTGCTTCGTCAACATCCTGTACGGGGCTGTCGCAGGCATCACCCGCTTCGAGGTAAAGCAAGTGGAATACCGCTCGGACAAGCTCCCCGAAGGGTTCGACGGCTACCGCATCCTCCAACTGTCGGACATACACATAGGCAGTTGGCAAGGCAACCCGGAAGCTATCCGGCAACTGGTAAACCTGGCTAACGGACAAAAGGCAGACCTTATCGTCTTTACCGGCGACCTGGTAAACCAGCAAAGCCACGAGCTGGACGACTTCACGGAAATACTCTCGCAGCTCCATGCACCCGACGGAGTGTACTCCATTCTCGGCAACCACGACTACGGAACCTACTACCGCTGGCGCAATCCGAAAGAAGAAGCCGCCAACCTGGAACGCCTTATCGGGCAGCAAAAGGAAATGAGCTGGAAGATGCTGAACAACACGCACGACATCCTGCATCACAAAGGCGACAGCATAGCCCTGATAGGCGTGGAGAACGACGGTGAACCGCCCTTCTCGCAGTTTGCCGACCTGCCCCAAGCCATGCAAGGCACGGAAGGCATGTTCCGTATCCTGCTCAGCCACAACCCCACCCACTGGCGGCGCGAAGTCCTGCCGGACTCGGACATCGAGCTGACCCTCTCCGGACACACGCACGCCATGCAAATGGAAATATTCGGACACTCGCTGGCATCCCTCATCTATCCGGAATGGAGCGGCATGTATTACGAAGGCAAGCGCGCCCTGTACGTCAATGTAGGAATAGGTTATGTGGGGTTGCCCTTCCGTTTCGGGGCATGGCCTGAAATCACCGTAATAAAATTAGTCAGCGATAATGAGTGACAAAACATAAAAAAGGGCTATCTTTGCGGCAACAAAATCCAGAACCTATGAAAATACTCTATAATATTTACCAGGTTTGCTTTGCGCTGCCCGTATTACTGGTGTTGACCATTCTCACCGCATTGGTTACGATTGTAGGCTCATTGGTGGGCGGCGCCCATGTATGGGGATACTACCCCGGTAAAATATGGTCACAACTGATATGCTACCTGCTGCTTATCCCGGTAAAAATAAACGGACGCGAGAAGCTGCACAAGCGTACCTCCTACGTATTCGTGCCCAATCACCAGGGCTCGTTCGATATCTTCCTGATTTACGGTTTCCTGGGGAGGAACTTCAAATGGATGATGAAGAAAAGCCTGCGCAAGATTCCCTTCGTGGGCAAGGCGTGCGAGAGCGCCGGGCACATCTTCGTAGACCGTTCCAATCCCAAGAAAGTGCTGGCTACCATGCGCCAGGCAGAAGCCTCCCTCAAAGACGGGGTATCGCTGGTAGTATTTCCCGAGGGGGCGCGCACCTTTACCGGACATATGGGATACTTCAAGAGAGGCGCCTTCCAACTGGCGGACGAACTCCAACTGGCGGTAGTGCCCGTAACCATAGACGGCTCGTTCGAGATACTGCCCCGCACCGGCAAGTGGATACGCCGCCACCGTATGATACTGACTATCCACGACCCCATTCCGCCCAAAGGACAAGGAGCCGAGAATATCAAGGCAACCATGGCGGAAGCCTATGCCACCGTAGAAAGTTGCCTGCCCGAAAAATACAGGGGAATGGTAAAGAACGAAGACCAGGAGCATTAAGCCCCTTCACCGGCAATCACTCCCGGTTGCGGGAAGCGTTATCCGCCGAAGCATTCTGCTCCACCCGGCGGTGTTCCTCGATAAGCTGCATGTTCTCCTTCGCTTTCGACAGGAAATCCTTCACCAGCTCGTTTTCCTTGAAAGCCAGGGGAGCGGTGCGCATGATATCTTTTATCTGCGGGGTCATAATGGGATACGGCAGCGTACTGCACATCATCATAAAGACACTCGGTCCCAGCACATTCTCATAATTATCCACGATAAACTGCTTCACATAATCGTTCATCTCCTTCACGAGCTCCTTTCCTTCCCGTTCCAGCTCCCCGTGGATATCCTCCAGGTTGGCTCCGTCCAGCACCATACGCGCCTCCTTACGGTCCAGCTCCTCTATCCGCAGCTCCAGCGCATTCCGTTTCTCGATGAAGTCGTACAACTGGTCGTTGAGGAACGTGCCCTTAGCCGTCAGCGCCGTATTCGAAATGGACACCTCGATTTTGCCGTCCTCCAGCACGAGCGGCATGATGCCCTCGTCGTTCATATAAAGAGTCACCATCATCACGGAATCCACCCGTCCCTTCATGGAAAAAAGACCGTGGATAACCTCGGCAGAATCAATGGAAACCCACTGGCCGTCCTTGAGAATCTTTAGAAATAGCATTTTCCCGTCGAGGCTCGTTACCGAAGAACTGCCTTCCACCTTATACTTCCGGGTACAGGAAGCCAAAAATACCAGTAAAAGCAAAAGAGGCAAAATACGCTTTACACTCATTTTAATCATGCAGGAAACGATTTATGAATTACACGCGGCAAAGGTATTAATATTCCTTATAAACCGGATAGAAAGAAAGGATTTTTCATTTGGTTTACGTATTTTTGCACAATCATAATAATAAAAAACGGAAGAATATACATGTCTACCTACGCCCCTTTTGCCAAGCCGCTTTACGTAATGCTCAAGCCCGTAGGCGCCGTATGCAACCTGGCATGCGACTACTGCTACTACCTGGAAAAGTCCAAGCTGTACGTAAACAACCCCAAGCACGTAATGAGCGACGAGCTGCTGGAAAAGTTCATTGAAGAATACATCAACTCGCAAACCATGCCCCAGGTACTCTTTACCTGGCATGGCGGAGAAACCCTGATGCGCCCGCTCTCCTTCTATAAGAAAGCCATGGAGCTGCAAAAGAAATACGCCGGCGGGCGCACGATAGACAACTGCATACAGACGAACGGCACGCTGCTCACCGACGAATGGTGCGAGTTCTTCAAAGCGAACAACTGGCTGGTAGGCGTATCTATCGACGGCCCGCAGGAGTTCCACGACGAATACCGCAAAAACCGGCTCGGCAAACCCTCCTTTGTCAAAGTGATGCAAGGCATCAACCTGCTGAAAAAGCACGGAGTGCAATGGAACGCAATGGCGGTGGTAAACGACTTCAATGCCGATTACCCCCTCGACTTCTATAACTTCTTCAAGGAAATAGGCTCGCACTACATCCAGTTCGCCCCTATCGTAGAGCGCATCACGCCGCACCAGGACGGACGCCACCTGGCATCGCTGGCAGACAGGGAACACGCCACCCGGCTGGCCGATTTCTCCGTCAGCCCGGAACAATGGGGCAACTTCCTCTGCACCCTGTTCGACGAATGGGTGAAGCAAGACGTAGGTACTTACTACATCCAGCTTTTCGACTCCACCCTTGCCAACTGGGTAGGCGAGCAGCCGGGCGTATGCTCCATGGCAAAAACCTGCGGGCATGCCGGCGTCATGGAATTCAACGGTGACGTATATGCCTGCGACCACTTCGTGTTCCCCGAATACAAATTAGGCAACATCTACCAGAAAACCCTGGTAGAGATGATGTACAGCGAGCAGCAGCAAGCCTTCGGGCTGATGAAGCAACAATCGCTGCCCGCCCAGTGCCGGGAGTGCGAATGGCTGTTCGCCTGCAACGGCGAATGCCCCAAGAACCGTTTCGCACACACCGCGAGCGGCGAGCCCGGGCTGAACTACCTCTGCGCCGGCTACCGGAAATTCTTCCGGCACGTAGCCCCCTACATGGACTTCATGAAAGAAGAGCTCATGAACCAGCGCCCGCCCGCCAACATCATGGAAGCCGTACGGGAAGGAAAATTCAAATAAAATCATACATTAATAAACTACAAGCATGAAACCAATGAAGTATCTTATCGCGGCCATTGCCGTGCTGACCGTCTGCACCGCGCGCGCAGACGAAGGGATGTGGCTGCTGCAACTGATGAAGCAGCAAAACTCTATCGACCTGATGAAGAAACAAGGATTGAAACTCGAAGCCGACGACCTGTACAACCCGGACGGCGTATCGCTGAAAGACGCCGTAGGCATCTTCGGCGGCGGCTGCACCGGCGAAATCGTCTCGCCCGAAGGACTGATTCTCACCAACCACCACTGCGGCTACGGAGCTATCCAGCAACACAGCTCGGTAGAGCACGACTACCTCACAGACGGATTCTGGGCAAAGAGCCGCAGCGAGGAACTGCCCACCCCGGGACTGAAATTCCGCTTCGTACACCGTATCGTAGACATCACCGACCTTGTAAACGGGAAAATCAAAGCCGGCGAAGTAACGGAAACCGATGCACTGACCGCACCGTTCCTGGGCAAGCTCGCCAAAGCAGAACTGGAAAAGAGCGACCTGAAAGGCAAGCCGGGCATCGAAGTAAGGGCGCTGCCTTTCTATGCAGGCAACAAATTCTACCTATTCTATTATAAGGTGTACAGCGACATCCGCATGGTAGCCGCTCCCCCCTCCTCGGTAGGCAAGTTCGGCGGCGAAACGGACAACTGGATGTGGCCGCGCCATACGGGCGACTTCTCCATGTTCCGCATCTACGCCGATAAGGACGGCGAGCCCGCCGAGTACTCCCAGGACAACGTACCCTTGAAAACACCCAAGTACCTGCCGATTTCTATCAAGGGGCTGGAAGAAAACGACTATGCCATGATTATGGGTTTCCCCGGCAGCACCAGCCGCTACCTCACCCAGTCGGAAGTGAAAGAGCGCATGGAAGCAGACAACCAGGCGATGATTGACATGCGCGGCGTCCGCCTCGAAGTACTGCGCAAATACATGGATGCCAGCGATAAGACCCGCATCCAGTACGCCAGCAAGTTTGCCGGAAGCAGCAACTACTGGAAGAACTCTATCGGCATGAACAAAGCTATCGTAGACAACGACGTACTGGGCGCCAAGGCGGAACAGGAAAAGAAATTCGCCGAGTTTGCCCAAGGCAAGCCCGAATACGAAGGCGTGGTAAGCAAGATAGACGGCATCATTGCCAAGAGAATGCCCGTTACCCGCCAGCTCAACTACCTGTACGAAGCCTTGAGCGGCGCTATCGAGTTCGGAAGCCCCTACCTGGTTATGGACAAGATAAAGAAAGCGCTGGAAGAGAAAAACGACTCGGCGCTCACTGCCGGCAAAGCCCAGTTGGAAGAAGTATTCAACGATATCCACAACAAAGACTACGACCACGAGGTAGACCGCGCCGTAGCCAAAGCTATCCTGCCCGCCCTCGCCCAAAAGCTGCAACCGGAACAACTGCCCGATTTCTACCGGACTATCCAGGAGAAGTATAAAGGCGACTACGATGCCTATATAGATGACATCTACGATAACTCTATCCTCTCCAACCGCGCCAACTTCGACAAGTTCATGAAAAAGCCCACGGTAAAGGCTATCGAGAAAGACCCCGCCACGGCATACTCCCGCGCGAAAATCGAGAAAAGAACTGCCGTTGCCCAGGAATACCGCACATTGAGCGCCGGGCTGGACTTGCTGCACAAGGCATATATCCGCGGACTGGGCGAGATGAAGCTGCCCGTCCCCTCGTACCCGGACGCCAATTTCACTATCCGCCTTACCTACGGTAACGTGAAGTCGTACAATCCACGCGATGCGGTGCACTACAAATACTACACTACCACCGACGGCATTCTTGAAAAGGAGAACCCCGAAGACCGTGAGTTCGTAGTACCCGCCAAGCTGAAAGAGCTTATCCTCAACAAGGACTTCGGCCGCTACGCCATGGCAGACGGCACGATGCCCGTCTGCTTCCTGACCACGAACGACATCACTGGTGGTAACTCCGGCAGCCCGGTCATCAACGGCGAAGGACAGCTTATCGGCTGCGCATTCGACGGCAACTGGGAGTCCCTGAGCGGCGACATCAATTTCGACAACAACCTGCAACGCTGCATCGCACTGGATATCCGCTACGTTCTTTTCATCCTCGAGAAGCTGGGCGGTTGCGAGCATCTGATAAAAGAAATGAACATCATAGAATAAGCCTTTTTCGACGGTGGCACACAGTACGGCTGAGGTACCCTAAGGATACGACTGAGGTACCCTCAGTCGTATCCTTAGGGTACCTCAGTCCCATACAGAGACTACCCCCTTTCACAACCCCTTCTAACGCATATTTATATGAAACTACCAAGACTATCGATACTGTCATTATTCCTTACATCCGGCATCCTTTCGGCATACGCCGACGAGGGAATGTGGATGCTTACCGACCTCAAACGGCAAAACGAAGTAGCCATGACGGAACTCGGCCTGCAAATTTCCGCCGAAGCAATATACAACCCCGACGGCATAGCCCTGAAAGATGCAGTGGTGCACTTCGGCGGCGGCTGTACGGGCGAGGTTATCTCGGCGGAAGGCCTGGTGCTCACCAACCACCACTGCGGCTACGGAGCTATCCAGCAGCACAGCAGCGTGGAGCACGACTACCTCACCGACGGCTTTTGGGCGATGTCGCGCAGCGAGGAGCTTCCCTGCAAGGGGCTCACCGTAACCTACATCGACGAGATAATGGACGTAACGGACTACGTAGGCGAGCAGCTCCGGATAGACTCCGACCCGAACGGCACGAACTACCTCTCGCCCAAGTACCTCGCCATGGTAGCCGACCGCTTCCTTTCCGAGCAGGGCATCACGCTGGGCGCTGGGCGTAAGGCGGAGCTGAAAGCATTCTACGGCGGAAACAAATATTACCTGTTCCTTAAGACCACTTACAGCGACATCCGCATGGTAGGTGCTCCCCCCTCCTCTATCGGCAAGTTCGGCGCCGACACCGACAACTGGATGTGGCCGCGGCACACGGGCGATTTCTCCCTGTTCCGCATCTATGCCGGCAAAGACGGGCAGCCGGCGGCCTATAGCCCCGACAACGTGCCCTTGCAGGTGAAGAAGCACCTCACTATCAGCCTTGCCGGATACCGCGAGGGCGACTTTACGTTCGTCATGGGATTTCCCGGACGCAACTGGCGCTACATGATTTCCGATGAGGTGGAAGAACGCATGCAGACCACCAACTTCATGCGCAGCCACGTGCGCGACGTCCGCCAGAAGGCTCTTATGGAGCAGATGTTGAAAGACGATGCCGTACGCATACACTACGCAAGCAAGTACGCCTCCTCCGCCAATTACTGGAAGAATGCTATCGGCATGAACGAGGGGCTTGTGCGCCTGAAGGTGCTGGATACGAAGCGTGCGCAGCAAGAACAGCTCCTTGCACGCGGCCGCGCCCTGAACGACAGTTCTTATCAGAAGGCTTTCGACCGGATACGCGGCATCGTGAAGCATCGCCGCAACGCCCTCTATCATCAGCAAGCCATTCAGGAAGCGTTGGTTACGGGGCTCGACTTCATGAGAATTCCGAGTACTGCCGCACTGGTTACCGCACTGAAAAGCAAGGACAAAGCCCGGATAAAAGCCGCTGCCGACAGCTTGCAGGTTGCCGCCGACAAGTATTTTGCCTCCGTCCCCTTCTCCGAGGTAGAACGGATTGTGGGGAAGAAGATGCTGCAAACTTACATGAAGTATATCCCTGCGGAGCAGCGCATCGGCATCTTCGAGATTATCGACCGGCGCTTCAAGGGCGGCAGCGATGCTTTCATCGACGCCTGCTTCGAGCATTCTATCTTCGGCAGCAAGGCGAACTTCGCCAAGTTCATCCGCAAGCCCAGCCTGTATAAAATCAACAACGACTGGATGACGCTGTTCAAATATTCCATTACCGACGGCCTGCTGCAAACCACCATTGCCATGCTGGATGCCAACCGCAACTACAATGCCGCCCATAAGGTATGGGTAAAGGGCATGATAGACATGAAACAAGAGGCCGGCATCCCCGTGTATCCGGATGCCAACTCCACCCTGCGCCTCACTTACGGGCGCGTGCTGCCGTACACTCCCGCCGACGGTGTGGAGTACGGTTATTACACCACGCTGAAAGGGGCTATGGAGAAGGAAGCCCCCGACAACTGGGAGTTCGTAATCCCTGCCAAGCTGAAGCAGTTGTACCAGGCGGGCGACTTCGGGCAGTATGCCATGCCCAACGGTGAAATGCCCGTATGTTTCATCGTAGACACGGACAATACGGGCGGCAACTCGGGCAGCCCGGTATTCAATGCCAAAGGCGAACTGATAGGCACTGCCTTCGACCGCAATTACGAAGGGTTGACGGGCGACATCGCTTTCCGCCCTTCTTCGCAGCGTGCTGCTTGTGTGGATATCCGCTATACCTTGTTTATTATCGACAAGTATGCCGGAGCCTCGCATATCATCGAGGAGCTGGATATTGTGAGATAGAAACCGCAAGTGGGAAAAAGCGCATTCGGGAAGAACTGCTGCGTGGTACTGCGTTCCGGAGTGTATCCGGGAGGCAGTACGGCAGTATAAAATACGGTAGTATAAAGTGCAGCAGTACAAAATACGGCAGTATAAAGTATGACAGCATAAAGTGCGGTAATATAAAATATGACAACACAAAATGCGACAGCATAAAGTACAGCAGTACAAAGTGCAGCAATACAGAATACAATAGCATAAAGTGCAGTAATATAAAATATGACAACACAAAATGCGACAGCATAAAGTGTAGCAGTACAAAGTGCAGCAATACAAAATGCAATAGCATAAAGTGCAGTAATATAAAATACGGCAACACAAAATGCGACAGCATAAAGTACAGCAGTACAAAGTGCAGCAATACAAAATGCAGTAGCATAGAGTGCAGTAATATAAAATATGGCAACACAAAATACAACAGCATAAAGTACAGCAGCACAAAATACCGTAGCGAATGAACAAAAAAGGGAATAAAGTGTTTTTAGTATAAACAGTAATAACTATCTTCGCACTTCCCGGAAGTGCAACATAACAACAGAAAGGAAAATATATGGAAAAGTTCAAAGAATTGATACAATCGGAAAAGCCTGTACTGGTGGACTTCTTTGCCACTTGGTGCGGTCCTTGTAAAGCAATGCACCCGGTACTGGAAGCATTGAAAAGCGAGATAGGCGACAGGGCTCACATCGCCAAAATTGACGTAGACCAGCACGAGGAGTTGGCTGCCGAATACCGCATACAAATGGTTCCGACTTTCATCCTGTTCAGGAACGGCGAGGCCGTATGGCGTCATTCGGGCGTAATCAGCGGCAAGGAACTTAAAACCGTTATCGAGCAAAACTCATAATCAGAAGCAATGAAGAAAATAATAGCTATGGCCGCCCTCGTTTTCTCGAGCATGCTTGCATATGCTTGTACCGACGGCGCCGGAAAGAAACAGGCGGAGACGCAAGATACCGCCCAGGACGGCAGCGTAATCGTAATGAACAAGGATATGTTCGTAAAGGACGTGTTCGATTACGAAAAGTCCAAAGAGTGGAAATACAAAGGCGACAAACCCGCCATTATCGACTTATATGCCGATTGGTGCGGCCCCTGCCGCATGACAGCCCCTATCATGAAAGAGCTGGCAAAAGAATACGCCGGCAAAATCGTGATATACAAGGTCAACGTGGATAAGGAGAAAGAGTTGGCTGCCCTGTTCAATGCAACGAGCATCCCTCTTTTCGTATTCATCCCGATGCAGGGCGAGCCCCAGTTATTCCGCGGAGCCGCCGATAAAGCGACTTACAAGAAGGCTATCGACGATTTCCTGTTGAAGAAATGACAGGAGCCCGGTAAGAAGGAACGACGGTATGATAAAGCAAAGCCGACATCGTTGCAGTAACGATGCCGGCTTGTTTTTTCAGTTCACTCCTACTCCTACCTATCATTCAAGAGTCCGTCTTACTAACAGCAACTCTTTTACGATACCGGAAGATATAAGCCTGTCTTTAGGGGTGGCAATTTCAGGATATGCGTAAGTATAACGTTTATCCTGAGGCAATGAAGCATCACCAATCATCCGGTTCATCAAAGAGTTGACCACTTCTATTCTCAAAGAATTAGTTCCTTCGTTTACATAATCCGTAATATCGGCTTCCCACGGAGAGCACCACACCGTAGCCGCCTCCTTTTCATTTACCCATACACGAGCCAATGAGCCTAAATGCGGAAAGCGAAGTAATATACGTTCGTTTTTCTCCGGAGCATTTACCGATAGTTCCTTCCGATACACGGCCGTACCGGAATAAAAACGAATGGTAGAATCCGTATGCTTGCTCCAATCGGCCAGTTCATTGAAAACGACTTCGCCCGGTCCGCCCCATGCAGGGTCGAAATACACCTTCCAGGCGCCGTCAATAGAAGTAACTTCTTCCTTTGCATTTGCAATTCTGGGCAGCAAACCGGTATTGGGGTGGTCTGAAACCACGATAAACCCGGATTCACGGGGAGCCAAAACCAGCTTCAACAGCATTCCCCCACTGCCTGAGGCTTCAACGGGCAAAGCAAAACGCTGTCCGGTCACAGCATCCCAATATTCTGCATAATCAGCCTCGGTACGTAAACGAACGGTATCATTAAACATCCGTTTACTATGATTGTTTAAAAAATAGACGTCCGCATCAGCCAAGCGGCGATGAGTAAAGTAAACTTTATCTTTAGCCGTATTGCCGCTCTTTATTGCAATATCCGGGCGGATACCCTCGTGTTTCAAGACTTCAGGAAGCGGCATTCCGCTATACAATTTTCCTTTTCCTATCATGCGTACTCCCGGAGCTGCATCCTCGGCTCCCCATAACTGCTCGACCAATGCCCGGTATTCTTCCTTCTCTGCAGCATCCTTTAAAGACTCGGACCCTACGGGACGGGGACCGCATACCGTCACTCCGCCTTTTATAAGCCCGGCAATATGACGCAAGACGTGAAGCGGCATATCATTATTGCGCTGAATCGCCAAAATCCGATAACTCATTCCGTCGGGCAACGTCAGGCGGTTATCAGAAGCTGTGGTACGTGTTACCAGCACTTCGGCAGTACAGGCATCAAAATCATATCCCTCGGGAATTTCCGGCAAACGATATGTCAATAATTTAACTGGTGGGTTCTGCCCCAGATAGACACAAATATCAATTACCGGAGTACCTTTCCGCATCAATCCGGCACAACGTGCCTGATAGTCCCAGAACGGACGGCTGAACTCCCAATAAGTGTTATTACGGTTCAAACAATAATGCTTGCCGCCGGCTGTGTTGCCTGGATATTTGTCAATCCAGGGCTGGTAGGCGGAAGCGCAAAGCACAAATTCATTGACTCCGAAAGCGTAGGCATAGTCGGCGGCGTTTTTCTGGTCGGCAAGGTTGTGGTAAAAACGGCTGCCGGTAAAAGCTTCTGCAGAAGCTATGTGCTTGCCATAGAGATGTGCAGCCGAGGAGGTTTCCTTCACGTCATATCCGCCATCCGGATGCGAAGTCCAGAATTCACCTTGCGGCTTGTGTACCCTCCCTTTTGCCTGAAGGTTATCGGCCACCAGGCTCAATCCGTTTCCGGTTGCCTGCGCTGTAAAATCGATACCGCGCTCATCACAAAGTTTTTGCAACGTACCGAAATAGTTATCGGAAACCATGTCTGCCATAGTACGGCGCATATCATACAGAAAACTGTCGCTAAGAGCCACAGAACCTACAATATATCCCATCATGGCAGGCAAATAGCGGCGCATGCTATAACCTTTACGGCGCAAGAATTCCTGCTCGAAATCGGGAGTCCAGTTTTGCGAACCGCCTTCATGACTATCCATTGTCACTCCGGCAGGCAGGCAACCTATAAGCTGCAAAGAATCCAGAATAGGCTCGACATAGTTATTCCAATGGGTGGTAACTGCCTCTACAGACATCTTGTCGCATTCCAATCCCATCAGATTGGCACGTCCGTGGCGTGTCATCGCTCCTGTCGGCTCGTGGACGAAACGCATAATCACCCAGTCTCCCCTGGGAACGTCCCATTCCAGCTTGCCATTCTCATCCATTTTATCAGTTAAATCAATGATTGTCGCCGGGTCTATCTCTACGGAAGCCGGATAGTCCGGTGTCAGATTATCCTCCAAATATTCGGAAAAGAGAGCCGCCCGTTCTTCCCACTGGTCTATCCGGGCACGTGACGAAAGCCGGATATCGCCCACAGACAGCCCCGGACGCTTATCTTTAGGCAAAGCCCAATCATGAAAATTCAACCGGAAATAACGCCCCTCAGTAGCAGGAAAAGATATCGTTTTTTGTATCCACCGGTTACTCGGAGTTTGGTAAATCGGTTTCAAATCGCAAACTCTCCGATAGTTTACACCGTCGTCCGAAACTTCCAACTGACCTATATCCGGCAACTTCCGATAGCCCATACCATAAAAACTGTCGGCAGGAGGTCCCGGCGGATTCATTGCTCCCGTCGAGGCTTTCGCCCCACGCGGACGCACCCGGTAGCTTATGCTCCGCGCTGTAAAACCAGTACCGAAATCCATGGTTACATAAACCGACTTTCCCGAAGGCTGGGCGGGTATTTCGACCAATGAACGGTTTAAACCGAAAAAAGATTCGGCCTGTAACTGCGGAAGGCTACAGCTCACTTCCGGCATATTATCTTCTGTAGTTTCCCACGCATCTCCAGGAGCCGGAAAAGCCAATACCGCCACATCCCAATACTCCGACTTGCCGGGAACAGGTAATATGGCAGAGATGTGTTTTCCGCCGTTAACCAGTGTATCGCTGGCTGTCAGCCGCTGCATCCCCAATTTCTTAGTTATCCAGGGACCGCCTGCCACAAATCCATTGGAAAGGTTGATTTCGAAAGAAAGTCCTATGCGTTTGGCCTCAGAAGCGGCAAAGCGGAGCATATTCCACCATTCCGGTTCAAATGCACGCAGAGCATTATCACATTTTCCATGTACCTGGTCATAGTACACTACTCCACCGACGCCCGCCCTTTTATATGCTTCGAGGTCGGCTGTAATACCCTCCCGGGTAGTTTCTGTTTCTCCATGAAACCACCACACCTTCGTACGGGTAGAATCTTGCGGATGAGAAAACTCGTCCCATGCCTGTGCCATTGTAGAACGGTTGGAGGCAGGCCGGTCAGCACAAGCCGTACAAGCCAGCAAACAACTCATTACAATAATTAAATTTCCGGTCTTCATGCTACGATTTTATTAGACTCCTTATTTCCGGGATAACTTCCCGCATTATGAAAATAAGGAAGATTAAAATTACACTTCATTGCGTTCGAACACGACAAAAGTAGCCTATTGGCAATAAAAAGACCTTCAATTCCGTACACTTACATGTATTTCAGTTCAACACTGCTCCGTAACTTCCTCATTATCGCCTTTTACCATATTTTTCCTGTATTGGGAGGGAGATTTTCCGAAAGACTCCTTGAAACATCTGCTAAAGTAGAACGGGTCGTTTATCCCTACCTGATAACTGATTTCCGAAATATTCTTCTCCGTAGCCAGCAAGAGTTCCGCCGCTTTTTTCATCCGGAGTATGCGGACATACTCATTGGGAGAATAGCCTACAATACTTTTCATCTTACTGAAAAAGACAGTACGCCCCAGCCCCAGCGAGGAAGCGTAAGTCTCTAATTTGAACTCTGTATTGCCCATGTTTTTTTCGATAATCAGATGAATCTTATCCATGAACGCCTTATCGCGCTCGGTCGTACTGATTAGAGGTTTTGCTACTCCCGGTTCAGCCACAAATTTCCGCTGGAGCTTCTCGCGCTGTTCTATCAGCTTGACAACACGTGCCAGCAGGTATTTCACACTGAACGGCTTGGTGATATACGAGTCTGCGCCAGCCTGAATTCCTTTCAGTTGATGTTCCTCGGACGAGTAGGCTGTAAGAAGGATAACCGGTATATGGCTAATGTCAAAACTGCTCTTCAAACGTCTGGTAAATTCAATGCCGTCCATTTCCGGCATCATAATATCGCAAATAACAAGGTCTGGCTGTTCTTCCGCCAGCTTCTCCAACGCTTCAGCACCGTTCATCGCCGTAGAAACCGTAAAGTACTTACCCAATTGCATCTTTATCAATCCACGCACATCCTCCTCGTCGTCCACCACCATTACTTTATATTCTTTAAAAGGCTTGTCCACAGATGCTTCCAATAGTTCCGCCGCTTTTTCCACCGTGAGCAGGGAATCTGTAATCAGCTCTGTATCCTGCCCTGCTTTATTTGCGAACGCAGTGTTATCTACAATATCGGCCTCATCGTAATTCCGGTCTGATAAAGGTATGGTTACGGAAAAACATGCACCGCCCCATACAGAGTCCGCATACGCTACATTTCCCTTATGTACTTTTGCCAGTTCGGATGTCAGATGCAATCCGATACCCGTTCCGCCGGATGTGTAACGGATTTGTTCAAAACGTACGAATAGCATTTTCCGCTTATCGGCAGGAACGCCCGGACCGCTATCCGAAACGCTTATCGACAACCGGTCTGCCGGTTCCGACAAATCCAGGCAAAGAAGCACTTTGCCTCCTTCCGGGGTATTCTTAAACGCATTCGACAATAGGTTATAGGCTATCTTGTCCATTTTGCTCCGGTCGAGCAGCATACTTTGCTTACCTGCATTCGACTTAAAAAGATATTCTATATGCTTTTTCTCTGCAATATCATTGAATGTCAGATAAATATCATAAAAGAATTTTTCTATGACCGTACGTTCCAACTTCAATTCCATTTTATCGTTCTGCAAACGGCGGAATTCCAGCAACTGGTCTATCAGACGCATCAACCGGCCAGAGCTTTTCGACAACAATGCCAACTGCTGCCCTGCTACAGTGGTAACTTCCTTATGACTCGACATGTCCTCAATCGCCCCTTTTATAATTGTCAACGGCGTACGGAATTCATGCGATATGTTAGTAAAGAACCGTAACTTATATTCGGTCAATCGTTTCTCTACGGCAACGGCCGTATTCAGACGGTGCATTTTCAACATGATACGCGATACGAGATAGGCGATAACCAACCCCAAAATGACATAAGCGAAAATGGCCTTTCCCGATTTCCACCAAGGTGGAAGAACCGTAATCTTCAAGTCCGTTTCTTCTTCACTCCATACTCCGAGGCTATTGCACCCTTTTACCTTAAAGGTATAGGTTCCGGGCGGAACATTACGATAGGCTGCGATATTATTTTGAGAACTCCGGTTCCAGCCGTTTTCGTAGCCTTCCAGGTAATAAGCATACTGGTTCAGCTCGGATGCATGGTAGTTCAGCATCGTACACTCCAGATTAAACGAATTCTGCCCGTGCTCCAATGTAACCTCCTTTGTATCGACAATACTCTCGCTCAGGGGAGAGCCCTGCATACCCGGATATATGGAGTTCCCGTTTATCTGTAATCCGGTAATAAGGACTTGCGGGGCGTAAGTGTCGAACTTCATTTTTGAAGGGTTGAAAGTATACACTCCGTTATAACTGCCGAACATCAGCTCCCCGTTCTTCTTTTTCCAACAGGAAAGTTCATTGAAAACAACGGCACGGCGATTATTCGAGAATATAAAATTCTCGAAACGTTCGGTCTTTAAATTGAACTTGGAAATGCCGCTTTCCGTACTTACCCAAATCTCTCCTTCGTTATCTTCCAGAATAGCCTGGATTGTTTCGTTAGACAAACCGTTATCTCCTCCAAAATGCCTGAACTCAGACTGTTCCAAAACTTTCCGACGAACCAATAAATGAAGTCCGCCTCCCGTCGTCCCCATCCAAATACGTCCTTTACTGTCCTCATAGATTACTTTTACCTCGTCATGCCCTGTCAATTGTTCATTGTGAGAGTAAACGTGTAAAACTATAAATTTACTCTCATCCTGAATTAACTCGTCCGGATTACAAACTACAATTCCATCATTTGTACCACACCATATCAATCCATTTCTGTCTTGAATCATAGAACGCATCATACTGAGATGGTCGTTACCAAACGTAAATCGCCGAAAAGTGACTTCTCCCTGCCAACGTTCCGCCAATTGCAACCCACCGCCAAAAGTAGCCGCCCATATACGATCTTTACTGTCACGCAATACCGTGAAAATATTATTACTTGATGAAGATTGTCTTACTAGGTCATGTAACATATGTTTTTCAACCAGCCTGTCACCTTTTACCGAAAAGACAAGCATACCGCCGCCTTTTGTGCCTAACCATTTATAACCAAGCGTATCCTCTGTTATTGTAAACGGTAACCCGCCATCAATACGATGTTCATAAAGTCTGTGTAATGTTTCATCGCACACATACAAATTTCCATCTCGCGTACCGAACCAATAATTTCCTTCCTTATCTTCATAAATCAAACGGACTGCATTATCCCGTTCCATTCTTTCTTCCGGTGTTGGATAATATAAATCAAAAGAATAATTGGATAATGAAATTTTTGCTACCCCACCCAATTCGGTCCCAACCCAAATTTCTCCGGACTCATCTTCCATCACACATAGCAGATAGTTTGTCGGAAGCTCTTTGCCAACAGTGTAATGTTGTATCTTACCTGTATTTTCATCAATCGCAAAAAGGCCATTACCAAATGTCGTAATCCAAATAATATTACGAGAATCATGATAAATTTTATAACGTTCCTGATTTATCAGTGAAAGTACATCTGCAGACATTAACTTCAAAGGTTCAAAAGTATTATCTGAGTGATGTCTCCATAAAATTCCGGTTTTGTTATAAACCCAAACATGTCCCTTATTATCAATAATAAAATTAGCTCTATACAAATCCTGTCCTTTAAAAAAAGAAGAGGCAGACAACCATTTATTATTTTTTGTATCCCAAATATGCAGGTTCTTGTTTGTTGTCAACATCAACAAACCATCATTCAACATACAAGAATTTGCGTATGATATTTTACTCATTTGCGGTACAGGAATAACCGGCAAAAATGACGATTTTTTATTATCAAAAATCATAATGCCGTTCTCACCTACGAAATATAAATTATCGGTTTCCTGAACACTCCAACAACTAACTCCTTTCTGCATGGAAAATGTACTATTATCAATAACTTGAAACAGTTCTTTTTCCCCGCCAATCCAAACCTTACTTTGAGAATCTTCAAAAACAAACCAAACTCTTTTCTTCGCTAAAACATCATTATCTGGTTTCCATACTTCCATTTTCCCATTTACATAACGTACCCGGCAACATCCTTTCCTTCCCCATAACCATACATCGCCATTAGATAGTATCTGAACCTGAGAATAAGCCTTCTCCGAGTCCATCGGAGCATAATCAATCATTTTTTCCAAGCGCGGATCATAACAGAATAATGTATTCGAATAAGTATTGACCCAAATAAAACCATTCTTATCTTCAACGATTCCACTGATACGACTATCCGTCGATACAGAAGAATCCTCTAATTGCGGATGGATCACCGTAAAATCCCGACCATTATAACGATTCAGCCCATTTATAGTTCCCAACCACATAAATCCACGGCTATCTTGCATCATACAACGGATTGTATTTTGTGACAATCCGTTACGATCTGTAATCGTAGTAACATCTAAGATATTAGAAGCCATACTACGAACTCCCAATAATGATATGATTAAGATAAAAATAAATTTGCGCATGTATTTTAAGATTTAAAGATATGTGCAAAATAAATAATTATTCTTTAAGTTTCCATAATATAAGAACTTTTATTAAATAAAAAATCACTCTTTCCTGACAGAAAGAAAGGCTCTCCTTAATCATTCCAAACTTCTTCCAGATCGAAACTTAAATAGAAGCCAGATACCTACGATTATGTACAGGTATTCCCGAATGGAAAGTACGTCCGCAAGCTGAACCATCGGAGCAGTGAAATGCAATTACAGCTACCTGTCTACACCAAAGGTTATGTAACTTTACATACTTCTGGAAGCCATGGGACGCATCAATCTCGGACAGGTGTATTGAACAAGCCACAGAGAACGCCTGTCACGCGAGCTTTGAACTGTAGAATATGCTGACACCAAAAATATTGTTCACGTGAACCGTTTAGTGGACAAACAGTTCGACATTCAGGAATCAGTCTATTGGAGTACCACAGAATACACACATGTTGAACGGCATTCAATATCTGCCTCGAATGGAAAGTGAAATGCTGAGAGGAAGTAAAAATTTCAAAGTGTATGTAAAGTCGGAAAGTTTTTAAGTTCTGACATAAAAAAGAGAGCCTGAACTTCAATCTGTTCCGGCTCTCTTATTATCATGAATATATTTATGACTTCTACATAGCAGCCCTTTGCATTATTAAATCAACGGTTAATTAGAATACAATCTTATTTGATCCAATACAACACCTTCATCAAGCGCCTTAATAGAAAGGAGATGTTTACCGTTTTTCCGAATCGGAAAAGTAACCTTTCTAATTGCTTGGTTACGCAACACATTCATTTTCCACTCCTCGCTACGTCCTTGAGTGGCATACGAAATTATTTTTTCAACTCCATCCACAGACAGGGCAAAACGTAACTTCTCATCCTCTATCGGATGATTGGGCAGTAAACGAATATCAACTTCTATAGAATCAGACTGCCAATCCTCAAATTCAAAACTCAATGCTGTTCCCTTACGGATAGCCGCTGCTTTCCCCTCATATCCCAAACCTTCACAAGGTATCGGTTCGCCAAAAGTATACTCCATAGCATTCCACTTATAAGTTGCAAGTTTCTCTACAAGCATTGAATCAACGGCTATCGTTTTTGCTACACGCATGAATACAGGAAGTTTTCGAGGCTGAAAATCCATGAGAGCCTTCCATTTCCCATCTTCTAAAGCATTATACTGTTGAGTCAGGACGGTAATACTATCATAAGCGGCATCACTTTGCGCCCATTCAGCCTTTCCATGACGTGCTAATTGTGCCAACAAAAGTTTCCTGTTCATCTGCGTCGCTGCTTGTACTGGATATTTCACCAACTCAAAATAAGCATTTTCCCTATTAGTAGGAATCGCCCTACCGATTGCATCTACCGTATCCGACAGATTACTATATGCAATGAGACGTTGATTAATTTCCATTTCGCTCCATGGCAGGTCTTTTACTATCTTATAAACCGGCGACTTTTCTTCAACACGCGTATTTCCCATAAATTCTGGCTTGCGAATATAAGCTAAACGGTAATGTTCAAGCATAATCGGCACTAAATGACTTCCAATCTTATCACCAAATTCGCGTCTCAGAAAATTATCCAAATGCGCTGTTATTCCTCCCTTTTTCACTTGCTCCATATCCCATGCCATATCCATAAAAAGCTCTATCTGATATTCTGCTGGTTTTATATCACCAACATTCAGAATCCAGATTTTCTGTATACCTCTATCATATGCCAACTTCATCTGCTGATAGAGTAGTGCCGGACTGAATGTACCTAACCAAAGATAATCATGCGGACGTCCCCAATAGGAAACATGATAATAAACGCCGTTACCGCCTTTTCTTTCTTGTTCTACCTTGTCAGGAAAGTGACGAATATAACCATAATTGTCGTCACACCACATCAGAGTTACATCTTCGGGCACTTTCAATCCTGCATTGTAAGCATAGAGTATTTCCTTGTAAGGGATAAAGACTTGCGGAACAGCCTCAATGTCTTTATTCACATACTTCCGCAACAAAGTACGCTGGTCTTTCAGCACTCGTTCCAACACAGTTTTCTGTTCTTCAGTCGTCTTTGCACCTTGCATCTGGCCATCATGTATGCCACGCATGCCAATAGTGTAGAGTATCTCCTGCTCGGCCACTTCTTTTACGCGCTCTTCCCAGAACTGATATACTGCCTCTTTATTACTCACATAATTATAATCGCCCTTTCCTCGCCTAGGCCATTCACCGGCAGTACTGCATGCCATCGGTTCACAATGAGAACCACCGATATAAATACCATATTTGGCAGCCACCTCACGATTACCTTTAGTGAGGAAAAAAGGTTGTGTACATTCGTGCATAGCAGGCCAATAAGTATTAGCTCGCAGACGAAGCAGAAGTTCGAAGACACGTGCATTGGTGCGCGGACCTATTTCTCCTTTTACTGTCGTCGGTTCGTATGTATTGCCACTCCATGGCATCAATCCCCAATCTTCATCATTGATAAAGATACCTCGATACTCCACGGAAGGGAATTGAAGCATTTCATAACCCAAGGGAAGTTCAAAAGAATTCCGTCTTTTGGGGGTCACATCTGCCCACCATTCCCATGGAGAAACCCCTATCAAACGGGAAAGTTCCATGATACCGTAAGCTGTACCATGCTTGTCACTGCCGACTATTAAAAGTCTGTTATCCGGTAACACCTTTAACAAGAAAGCCTGCTTCTTACCTTTCAAAACAGCGACGTCGTCAATATATCGTTCCAACAAAGAACTTTTACCGGCCGTTCCGATAATGATGTTTCCCTTTTTACTCCGTTGTAGCGGAGCGGAAAAAACAGCCTGGCAGTCACGGGAAAATAAATCCAGTGCAGTGTTTACAACTTGTTTCTCCGATATATCACATGTTATAGTAACAGGAGTTCCCGAAAATAATTTGAATTGTGCCCAGCATACTTGCGATACAAAAAGAAATAGTACGCTTAATACTTTTTTTTTCATATTTCTCCAATTTATTGTTCAAAGATTACAAATCTCACAACAGCAGAAAACATCTTCATTTCTGCTTTAAATGTCAAACTCATTACTTTCAATTGTGTTGATATTATTAAAAACGAATACTAATCATTCCGCCGTCTGGGTCAAAATCAAATAAAAATCCATCGCCTATCACCTTTTACATAAACTTTAGGTTTACTCTATTTCTTTATATTTAACTAAGAATACATCCCCTATAATTCCTGAGGATACCAATTTATCTCGAGAAGTAACAATTTCCGGATAAGCATAGGTGTAACGACTATCTTGAGGTAAAGCCGCATCTCCAATCATCCTATTCATCAATGAATTAGTTACATATATTTCCAATTTATTATTACCTTCACGTATAAAAGGAGTTAAATCGGCCTCCCATGGTGAACACCAAATTGTTGAAACTTCTTGATTATTTATAACAACACGAGCCATTGAACATAGTTTTGGAAAGCGAAGCCAAACCCTTTCTTTTTTATCAACATTATTTAATTGAATATTCTTTCTATAAATAGCCGTTCCTGAGTAATAGCGGATTCGTTTATCTTCATTCAGTGTCCAATCTATTAATTTAGGAAACACAACTTCACCCGGTCCTCCCCACTGAGGATCAAAATAAACAGCCCAATCGCCCTCAATAGATTCAATAGTCTCTTTTACATCTGTTATTCTTAAAGGAATGGATACCGAACTATAATTCGAAGCAATAATAAAGCCAGATTCTTCCGGACGTAACAGTAACTTTACAGCTAAACCGCTTTCACCAGGAACGGCTTCCAACCGAAACCGTTTACCTGTTGTCGGCTCCCAATATTCTGCATACCGAGCATCTGTCCTCAAAATCACAGTATCACTAAAATCACGTTTACTATGATTATTCAAGAAGTATACTTCTGCATCTTTTAATCGTCGATGAGCAAAATAAACTTTATCTTTTGGAGTGTTACCACTTTTCAAATCTATATCCGGTACAATACCTGCATGTTTCAAAGCCTCCTGTAAAGACATCCCCCAATAAACTCGCCCTTTCCCATACACATGGCAACCGGAAACCTCATCACCTTCTCCCCAAAGGGCATCCAATAAGTTTTCATATTCTTTTTCATATTTCATATCTGCCAAAGAACCAGAACCTTTTGGTCTTGGTCCGTACAATGGTACACCTTGTTCCACTAATGAAGCTATATGCTTTAAGACATCCAAGGTTATATCTCCATTACGCTGGACAACTAACATACGATAACTCATGCCATTAGGTAATACAATTTTTCCATCACAAGCTTTCATTCGAGAAAGTAATGCATCAGCTGTACAAACATCAAAATCATATCCTTCCGGAATCTCCGGCAAGCGATAAGTCAATAATTTTACCGGTGCATTATCTCCAGCAAAAACACAAAGATCAATTACAGGTATCCCTTTACGCATTAATCCGGCACATCGTGCTTGATAATCCCAAAATCCTCTGCTATCTTTCCAATACGTGTTATTACGATTTAAGCAATAATGCCTTCCTCCCCCTGTGCTTCCCGGATATTTGTCCAGCCAAGGCTGGTAAGCCGATGCGCATACAACAAATTCATTTATCCCAAAAGCATAAGCATAATCAGCCAAATTTTTCATTTCAGCTAACGAGTTACTAAATTTCACATCAGTAAAAGCCTCAGCAGACGCTATGGATTTTCCATAAACATGCGTAGCAGACGAAGCCTCTTTTATATCATAACTACCATGCACATGATGCCCCCAAAATTCCCCTTGAGGCTTTTGTACCCTGCCTTTTGCCTGAAAATTATCAGCCACTAAATTTAAACCGTTTCCTGAAGCTTGTGCCGTAAAATCAACACCAATTTCTCTACACAAACTATCTAATGTACCAAAATAGCAATCAGATACCATATCAGCAATCGTACGGCGCATGTCATACAAAAATTTATCTGTTTCTTTTACCGAACCAACTACATATCCCATCAATGCCGGAAGATACTGACGAATATCATACCCTCTACGAGTTAAAAAATCTTTTTCATAACCAGCAGTCCAATTTTGGGAGCCCGCTTCTTGACTGTCCATAGCCAATCCTTTTAAAGGACACCCAATAGCTTCCAAAGAATCATGGATTAATTTAAAATAATTATCCCACTGTACTTTAGCAGCTATCGGTGATAGCTTATCACATTCCAATCCTTCCATATTGAAGCGTGAATGTTTTATACGTCCACCTGTAGGAACATGACAAAAGCGAAGAACCATCCATTTACCATTAGGAACATCCCATTTTAAGATACCCTCGCTATTCATTTTGGAAGTTAAATCAATAATATCCTTCGGATCTATCACCTCAGTAGCACTATATATAGGAGTCCAATCCTGCTCTATATATTCAGAATATAGCCCCGCCTTTTCTTCCCATTGGTCTATTTTAGCCATGGAGGAAAGCTGTATATTTCCTAAATACATATTAGGGCGTTTATCATTTGGTAAATGCCAATCATGTAGGTTCAACCGAAAATGCCTTGCTTTAACAGCCGGAAAAGAAATTGTCTTTTGATTCCAATTTCCAGAAGCTGCATTATACACAGGTTTTAAATCACACACTTTCTGATACAAAACTCCATCATCAGATGCTTCAAGTTGTCCCAAATCAGGCTGTTCAATAAACCCCTGAGCTATAAATTTTTCAGTAGGACTCCCCGGTACATTCATTGCCCCACCACGACTTTTCCCTCTTCCGCCAACTCTATAAGTTATGCTACGAGCTGTAAAATCAGTCTTAAAATCTATATTAATAAATACAGACTTACCTTCTTTTTGTGCCGGAATAACAGGAAGTTTTCCACTTGTCTGAAACATAGAAGCAACCTGAAAGTTGGAGAGGTTAGTAGACAAGAGTGGCTCTCTCGTTAGATTCGTTTCATATTTCTCTTCTGAAACAGGAAATGCCAATACAGCTACATCCCAATAACCTAATTTACTATCCGGTTTAGGTAGAGTATCAGAAAAAAGACGATTTCCATCAACTATTGTTTCAGTAGCAATAAGACGTTGCATTCCCAATTCAGGAGTAATCCAAGGACCACCAGCCACATAGCCATTTGAAAGATGTGCTTCGAAAGATAAGCCCAACCTTTTAGCTTCCATCGCAGAAAAACGAAGCATATCCCACCATTCTGGCGATAAAGCCGGCAAAGCCCCATCACCTTTACCATGCACTTGATCGTAATAAACAACCCCGCCTACACCGGCCTCTTTATAGGCGGACAAATCAGCCGTAATTCCTTCACGAGTAGTTTCTGTTTCTCCATGAAACCACCAAACCTTAGTACGGGCAGAATCTTGTGGATGTACAAATTCACTCCAAGCACCTTTTTGAGTGTCTGTTACTGTATGTACATGAAAACAACTCGAAGCCAACAGTATCTCCACAAAACAAATGCCTATTATCCATTTCCTCATCATAAGCTATGCACTAATTTGATTTCTGCAAATCAGAACCTAAATAGAATCCAGTATGAGTAGACTGGTTATAACCGACATTCTGATGAGCCGCACTCATACGGTAAATATGGTCATCCATTAAAGGACGGAAGCGGTGATTTGTTTCAATATTCGTAGTAAATATACGCAGTTCGTGGGCGCCATCCTCATAGCCGTCGCCATCGCTGTCGCCTTCACCAACCACATAAATCATCTCTTCTCTCCAATCTCCCCAAATATCCCCGTAGAAGCAAGGTGTTTTCTTTGTTCCATTGATTGGTTCAGTCCCGTAGTTGCTTCCCTGGAATATACGTTTTCCGGCATCGCCATCAACATATTCCAATACCATATTGGCATCTATATTCTGACGATTCAAAGAACCGCTCCACCAAATACCCATATTCACGGAATGGCTGCCAGTCCTGATTATAGGTGCGGTTTTATCCAGCAGCTCACCCTTGCATGAAAACAATTTTCCTGAAGGCCACGAAGCCCACACTTCACATCCCGGAGTATCAGGGTCTATATCGGCTACCATACAACGTCCTACGTCTTCTCCATCACCCGGAATTCCCCAAATCAACTGCCCCGTAGCCGCATCGCGAAATTCCAAACCCGCATCAGCATATGATTCCGGTTCTTCGTGGCAGGCTACTATTTGCAGCCCCTCCAAAGAAGGGTCGAACTTTCCCAAATGCAAAGCATCTCCATGTCCGAGACCGGTTGTATATAAACCTTTACCATTATGGTCGAAAGCGCATGCCCCGTAAATTAATTCATCTTTTCCATCATTATCGACATCGCCCACCGACAGGTTATGGTTTCCTTGCCCGGCATAATCTGTCCAGCCCGGATATGTATCGAAATGCCAGCGCCGAGTCAATTTACCGGCAGCATAGTCCAACGCGGTAATCTGGAAATTATGATAATATCCACGGCACATTACGATACTCGGAGCATTATTGACTCCGGCAAAATGCCCTACTGCCATCAGAAAACGGTCGATACGGTTGCCTATGTCGTCTCCCCAATAATCCACCCAGTCTTCTTTATCTCCTCTTGGAATATAATCGGTACGTGCCAGTTCCTTACCAGTCATGCCATCCACTATCGACAAGAATTCGGGACCGGCCAACACACGTCCCGTAGCCGGATTACGATAATCCGTGATGCCGTCTTCGTTCACATCGCCTATTGTAGTACCGTCACCAAAAGTGGTTCCTTCAGATGTCTTTATCGCAACTTCCGCTTTCCCGTCACCATCCAAATCATACACGATAAACGAGGCATAGTGATTACCCTGCGGTACATTGATTCCGGCATCGACCCTCCATAAAAAAGCCCCGGTTACAATATCGTACGCCTCAAACAAAGTAGACCCTTCCGATACACCGGTCCATGTATCCGTACCGCCCGGGTCGCGGTCGTCCACTTCTCTCCTGATTACCAGTTCGTATTCGCCGTCTCCGTCCAAATCTCCGACAGCGGCGTCTGCTGCCCGGTAAACGAGGGTCGGTTCCGGTAAATTCTGATTATTCAGAAAAATACTTTTATAAAAGGTTTGCGCCGTTCCCGAAGCAAACTTACAGGTGGCCAACACGTCGTTGGAACCGGAAAAACGCAGTTGATATTCGCTCGTCTTGTCAGGCTCGAATGTAACATCCCTATAATTGGTGCTGGTAGTTATCGGGGCGGAATTCAATTTTGCCCATTCGCCTTCATCGACCTTCTTGTAAAGGTCGTATGCCGCATCCTCCGGGTCGTCCTTCATCCACTTCCAACTTATCAGTGCATTCAGTTCCGCATTCTTATTATCATAACTAATAACCATTCCCCTGGTATCATTCGTGATGATAGGACGAGCCTCTTCCGAAGGTTCGTCAGGATTCACAGGCTCCGTAGAAGCCGGAATAGTTTCATCGGAACAGGCAACCAACAGACAGGCCGTACCGAATAGTAATGCTATAATCTTTTTCATAAATTCTTGTTTTAACTATTTAATTTACCAACCCGGATTCTGAACCAGATTCTTATTTTTCATCAATTCCGACTGGGGTAATGGGAAAAGATACATCTTATCATCCCAGGTACGTTGTTTTTCCTCACGCTTGTAGTTATAAGTACCGTTACTGTTTCTAGTAATCTTCATAAATGTAACCTTCTTCAACAGTTCGCCTTCTTTCCAACGGCGCACATCCCAAAAACGATGTCCCTCAAAGGCCAACTCGACCATACGTTCGTTCTTATATCTTTTCCAGAACATCTCCGGATTACGTACTTCATCACGTAATCCGGGCATATCTGCCCGAGTACGGATAATATCGACAGCGTCACGTGCCGTCAGCGGATTCTCATCGCCCGGCAAAGCCTGCTCCACTCCGCCTGTGTATCGGAAAATTGCTTCGGCATAATTCAAATAAAATTCTCCCAAACGGAATGTAATCCATGAATGGTATTTCTTATTCGAGCTCGATGCCGTCAGATTGATAGAAGCATCGCAATACTTTTTTAAATAATAACCGGTAGGAGTAGCGCCGGACAAGGGTTCTCCATTCACCCCGCCATAATAGGTTTGGAGCGGTGTTTTATTATAAGAAGGCCATTTTTCATCTCCATTCTTGGCTATCGTCAAAGCAAAACGCGGGTCACGGCCGGCATACGGGTCGCTTCCCGATTCTTCCGAATAACCGCTGCCTTCCTCATTCCACAACTTCCCGGTAGACTGCATCTCATAGGCATCTACCAATGTCTGGGTCGGGCAGTTCCCTCCCTTGCCTCCTTCGACTCCTATCGGGAAATTGTATCCTTCTAAAGAGTTGCTCTCTTTTTGTGAACGGCACATAAAAATCATTTCCTTGTTTTGATAACTATCTGCTCCCCAAAGCTGGTCGTACTCCCCTAATTTATAACCGTATTTTGTACAAGAGTCGATAACTGCCTTATTCGCTTCGGCAGCTTTTAGCCATAAATCCGGGTTCTTCTCAGGATTAAACAGAGGGCTTGCGGCATACAATGCCGTACGTGCTTTTAGCGCCAATACCGCCAACCGATTTGCCCGACCCGTTTCGGGCTTTTCATCGGGTATTGCATATGTGCCTAATTTTGTATAATCTGCCGGAATCTTATCCACGATTGCATCGCATTCGTCTTCTATAAACCGAAATACTTCCTGAACCGGAGTACGGGTCAGGGAATTCACCTCATCGGTAGAAGGAACTTCGGTAACCAACGGTACATCACCATATTGACGGGCCAGATTAAAATAGAAATATGCACGCAGGAAGCGAACTTCATTCTCATAATTATTATACCTGAACATCTGTGCTTCATAATCGGAGTTCAAACGCAATTCCGGAAAAGTCAAGCCTAGAAATTCTTCTAAATACATATTACACTGCTGTATGGCTGTATAATTCTTCGACCACGCAGAAGATATCGTATTACTCGCACTCCAGGCGCCATTATAAAAATCGTGTACCGAGCTGGAAGTCCATGCATACTCAGCCTCGTCACAAGCCGAAGCCAGCATCGCGCCGTCATAGTTTCCCCAGTCAGCATCCAATTGTGCATAGATATTTGTAACCAGTCCACCTACATTTTTGTAGTTCTCGGTAATAAAGTCCTTGTCGTCATTAGAATACTCATGATAGTCCAACTGGTCCTGGCAAGATGCCAACATCCCCCAACCAATCATACTTCCTATAAATAAATGCTTCAGTCTCATATCTATTTATATTATTTTATTACTTAAAATCCAATCGTCAGCCCAGCGACAACACTACGTGTCAATGGATTCTTCACACCATAAGATTCTGGGTCTGCAATCTTGATATGGTCAAAACATAACAAATCATTCCCACGGACATAAATCCGCGCACTATTCATAATCTTTGTACGTTTCATCCACCGTTCCGGAAAATTATAATAGATTTCGACATTACGCAATTTCAGGAATGAACGGTCGGCCAACCATAATGTATTTGTCTGAAAATTATTATTATTGCTTTGGGTAGTCAGCCTCGGATATTTGGCATCAGGATTTTCCGGTGTCCACCTGTTATCATAATAATGCCGGGAGATTGTCACGTCATCAACCAGCGGCCAATATAAACTCTGTGTATTCAGTACAGCCGAATAATGCCCCGTCCCCTGAAACATGGCACTGAATCCGAGCCCTTTCCATTCAGCACCCAAATTGAAGGAGTAATAAATCTCAGGAGCGGTAGTATTATATCCGATAGCAATCTTATCATTAGCATCAATCTTATTGTCGCCATTTACATCACGATACTTGATATCACCCGGTTTTACCGTGCTGAAAGTTTGTACGGGACTATTGTCTATGTCTTGCTGGTCTTTAAAAAGCCCGATAGCTTCCAGCCCCATAGTTTGCTTCAATGGCAGACCGGTCGTTATCAGATTATCATATAAACGCGGTTCTTCATATTGTTCAATAACTTTATTTTTTGCCAAAGAGAAATTCCCACCGATATTGAAAGTAACCTCACCGAGCTTCTTCAAATAAGCCGCACCGATTTCCACACCCCAACTATCTACGATACCTCCATTTTCATAAGGAGTATCGAAGCCGATAACATCAGAATACTTACCGTCGGTTCCTACCCAAATGTCGCTTCTACGCTGGTAATACCCGTCAAGCGTAAGTTCCAACCCTTCTCCAAATGTTGCATCGATGCCCGCATTATACTTATAAGCTTTTTCATGGGTCGAGTTAAGCGATGCCAACTTACTAAGTTTCCAGCTACTGAAGCCATAATCATAACTGCTGTCAAAACGGTACGTACTGCCACTTACATAAATTTCCTGCCAATAAGCCTCTTCCGGAATATTATCAACATTGATAATTCCGGCCGAAGCCCTTAACTTCAAAAACTTGACAAAGGATAAATCTTCCATAAATTTCTCCTTGGAAATAATCCATGCCAACGACAGTGTTGGGGAAAATGCCCATTTATGTCCCGGAGCCAACTTATTAGAGGAAGAAACCGCCATGCTTAAATCGGCGAAATACCTTCCCTTATAACCGTAATGTGTATAAGAAGTGAAATTCTCACGAAACCATGTATTATCTATACCATTGATATTACGGTATTCGTGGTTCCATTTCAACTGGGTATAAACCGAATGTCTGTCCGATGTATATTGATAATCCAGTCCCAATGAAGCGTTAAAATTACGCTTCCATGCAGAAAGTTCCGAACCATCTCCCATAGGACTTTCCGTACCGGCTACATATTGTGAAACCGAAACCGGCGCACCGCTTCTCCATTCTATATTATCACTCCCGTAACGATATGTTTTCGAGTGGTTTTCCACATACGAAGCCCAGTTATCATAGGCCAGTTGGAAACTGGCTCCCAATCCCGGAAGTATAGAAGATAAGTTTTGCTTTAAAGTCATATCGGCATACAAAGAGCGCTCATGTCCTTTGGTATAGGCAGCATCCTGAGCCTGAGCCACCGGATTCAATGTTCCGTCCCATGTTGTATTTCCTCCCCATAATCCATTTTCCGTTTTTACGGGAAAAGCAGTTGCCGGCAGACTGTAAATCATCGACCAAAGGTCTGCAGAATCTCCCGGTTTACTGGATTCGGCTAACGTTCCCAGTAAATTTAAAGTCATTTTGGTAGTAGATGTCAAATCCATATCCAAATTGGTACGTAAATTGGCCTTTGAATATTTATTCTGGGTCGAATACCCGTCATTCATATTGGCATCTGCCACAAAACCTTTATCCGTTACTAAATTCAGTAATGTATAATAACGGAATTTGGAACCGCCACCACGAAAACTCACATTATATAAGTTGGTAGCAGCCGTACTTTTAAAAACCTCATCAATCCAGTTCACATTCGGATAATAATACGGATATTGCCCGGTTTTAAAAGCCTCCAGTTCCAATTCATGATAACGCGGTTTTCGTACACCGTCATTCGCCAAAGCTTCATTTACAGCCAATGCATATGTATAGCCGTCTACAAATTCCGGTCGGCGCGCTTCCCAGTTTATTACATGGTCGTAAGAAAACTTGATTTCACGCGAATTATATTTACCCCGCTTGGTTATGATATTGATTACTCCGTTTGCTCCTTTATATCCATACAATGCAACGGCTGCCGCATCTTTCAAAATCTGTACGGACTCCACTTCTTCCGAAGTTACCAATGAAATGTCGCGTTCAATCCCGTCGACCAACATCAGCGGAGTATTGCTTGATAATGTCTGCAGACCACGGATATAAAATGTGGGTTCTTGGGAAGAATAGCTGCCGGAGTTTTGCAAAGTCGTCAGCCCCAAGCCGTATCCGAATAATGAATTCGTTACGTTTTTCGCACTCCGTCTGGTTAAATCCTCTCCGGACACGACAGATATCGAAGCGGTAGACTCTGCTGCATCCTGCTCAATACCGGCTATATTGACAGTCTTTGATTTACCTGTTCCCTGAGCATATCCGCAAATGCTCAAAGATGCGAATAAAGTCATCACCAATATTCTTTTATTTTTCATATTCCAGTTCTTTTTCAATTATTATTAGAATAATGATTATTTACCACCCTGGATTCTGTTCCAGTCCATAACCTTTATTTACTTCCGCCTGAGGGAAAGGAGATAAATACCATTTAGGGTCAAAACCGTTTTTCCACCAGTAACGAGCTACATTTGTCAAATCAAACTTTACATACTCAAAATGAGTTGGCTGTTTCACTCCATTTGCCCTATCGCCACCATACCAAGGTGTCTCCGTACGTTCCCCATTCGAGTTAAGGCGGTAGATGCGTAATCCATGCAAAGGCAATTCAAAACGGCTTTTCTGCTTATAACGGATTAAATCGAAAAAGCGGCTGTCTTCCAGTCCCAGTTCACATACGCGCTCACGCAGAATTTCCTGCAACAGCGCCTCTTTGTCCGATACCAGATTTTTATCCGGATTACATGCCGCCAGCCCGTCCATACCTACACGTTTACGAACCTCATCTACCAAGGATATAGCTTCCGTATAACTGCCGCCTGACTGTACCAGTGCCTCTGCATAAATCAAATAAATCTCGGACAAACGCAAATATGCCCAAAGAGCATACTGATTTTTATAATCGGTACCCATATAAAACTTGTTATTGGCGTAACCCGATGCAAACTGTCCGTCTTCAACGGCGGGAGCAGTCTTGGCATCCGTACCTCCAACCCATAATTCGTAACTGGTTCCAGACATATTTCCAGTAGTCCAGTCCAGTTGCTTCTGCATGCCGTTAACAACCACAGTCTCATACAATCTCGGGTCACGGGTCAACTCGATACCTGACTCCACAGTACCCTTAGAGAACATTTCATCCAGCTTGCCTTCCTGCTCCGTTTTATTCCAGTCAAAGGGTTTTCCGTCTTTCCAAGGAAACATTTCTACGTATTCTTGTGTCGGAGTATAAGACAACCGGCCATTATCCTGCCATGCCCACCAATTATATTTACTGCCGACCCGCGAGGTTACGCGTGTAGAATGAATCATTTCCAAACTTCCTTGCGTTGAATATGCTTTACGGAAAGCTAAACGGTAATCCTCCGGACGATTGCCCGTAGCCTGCTCCAAAACATAGTATCCGCCTTTCTGCCACTCTGTAAAAAACTCCTGACAGGCTTCCAGGCATTTCGTCCATAGCTCGGGCTTGTAACCGCCATACCATATACTTAAACTGGTTGCTCCCGGATAGTAAGCTTCGGTGTCATTAAACAAAGGTGATGCAGCAAAACACCAGACTTTACATTTCATACCGATAGCCCCGGCTTTTGTCCAGCGCCCGGTTTCATTTTGTGCATCGGCTCCGGTATATGCCCACGGTAAATCATCTTTTGCCTCATCCAATAACCCAATAATAAAATTCACAGTTTCTTCCACACTGGCACGAGGCATCTCATAATTCCCTTCCAGTCCGGTAAATGAAGACTGGATAATAGGTAAACCTCCATAATGACGGAACATGTCAAAATAACGCGTAGCAATCAGGCATTTCGCCTCAGCTATCATTCTTTTCTTTTCACTTTCCGACAAATCGGGCACATCGTTTATATTCTCAATCAAAATCCACCCGGAACGTACCGCTTCCCATACATTGTTCTTCAAATAGTCGAATTTCTCCTGATGAGTGTCATAATTGGCAGAATGCGAACCGGCATAATAGACTTTAGTCAATGCGCTGTTTGCCCAATGATTATGCCAACAGTCAGACAATACGTCAAACTTACCGGTATAAGTATCATTAGGATAAGGTACTTGTTTAAAGTCGTTATGATAAGGCAGGCCATAGTATTGCAATGCATAAATTCCAGTCAAAAACTGGCGGGTATATTTGGCACTATTGAAAACCGTATCCTTTGTCTGCTGTCCGCCGGGAGCTTTCTCCAAAAATGAGTTTCCGAACTTTAATTCATCTACACAAGATGAAAAAGGAACCGCCAGCATTAATCCCGTTATCACAGGTACTATTATTTTATTTCTTATTTTCATTTTTCTCTGTTTTTACCGGTTAGAAGCCTAATTTTAAACTCAATGAATAAGTTTTAGTTAACGGATAAGTCGGCGCACCCGAAACCTTCGATTCCGGGTCTCCCCATTTGAATCCTGTAATCGTAAGTAGATTATAACCACTGAGAGTCAACTGACACGTATTCATTTTCATTTTTTTCATGAAAGGAAACTTGAAGTTATAAGCTACCTGCACAGTCTTTAACCGTAAATAGCTGGAATTTACCTCAAATAGTTCCGAATCGGCATAATTGTTCGAGCTATTTACCCAGGTAGCACGCGGATAAGCAGCATTTTGAGAAGGATTATCCGTTGTCCATGTATTCTGGTATTGATATAGTAACAGTCCTCCTGTCGTATTATCCTTATTACTCTTGAAAGGAGTACGGAAACCTTCACCCAACATACGGCTTACATTCCATGCTCCTGTCCACTGCATACTCACATCGAAATTTTTCCAACTGAAACCCATATTCAACCCGGCAATATATTCCGGGTCATCCGTATAACCGAGCGTACGGGTCATATCATTGGCATCAATCACACCATTTCCATCCAAGTCAACATAGACACAGTCTCCCGGTTGCAAATCTACATTATGGTCAGGAAAGGGTTTACCGAATGTTTGTTCATACAAGGCAGGAGTCTCTTCATCATAATAACGCCAAAATTGATATAACTTACGAGCTCCGATACGGTGGCCTTTTTCATACTGATACTCATTATTCATCGGAGCTTCTTTCTTTTCTATAATTTTATTCTCATTATTAGAAAGATTCACTCCTATGTAATAGCGAAAATCGTCACCGATACGGTCATTCCACTTCAGAGCCAGTTCCCATCCCCAACTGTCTACACGACCCATATTGGCATATGGCGTAAGGAAACCGAGCACTCCGGGCGCAGTATAATCGCGTAATAAGATATCCCTACGTTTCTCTTTATAATAATCGACGCTTACATTTAATCGTTCGCCCAATAACGTAAAATCTACACCATAATTCTGTTTAAACGCTTTTTCCCAGGTCACATCCGGATTGTGTTTTTCCTTTTCATAAGCACCCCAAGTTATAGTCGGATTATTAATGCCGAAATAATATCCATGTCCGAACTTACCCCCGCCTACTTCACTATTATCATCTACCTGATAAGGATCGGATGTGTACAGAAAACGGGAGCCACCTACTTTATCATTACCGACAAGTCCCATAGATACACGGAATTTCATATAATTAATAATTGGCTTTATAGGTTCCCAAAATTTTTCTTCACTGATTACCCAGCCTATTGAACCGGCAGGGAAAGTACCGAAACGTTTTCCCGGAGCAAAATTCTCCGAGCCATTATGTCCAACGTTAAATTCAGCCATATAGCGAGTATTCCAATCATAAGTAACGCGTCCTACCAAACCGACATACCCGCTCGGAATATCCGAATACGTAGACGGATAATATGTTTTAGATTGATTATACAGTACCAAAGCCCCCACATGATGTTTTCCGAATGAACGGTCATAATTTAATCCGGCTTCCATATACCAGTCACGCCCTTTACTTGCTTTTTCAGAAAAATCCAAACGAGAAGCATCTCCTATTTTACGGTAATCCAGCGTACCGTCTGCCAAAACCCAAGGTGTATAAGTAGCAATAGACGCCTCTCCATTTTTCTGAATAGTGAAATTACTATTATACGAACCTTTCACTTTAAAAGACAGCCCCTTAGTCAGCATATCCAATTTTTGCTCCAAAATAATATCAGCACTCAGCTTATTCTTACTGATAGTCTGGTAACCCCTTTCTACGTAAGCCATTCCGGATTCTCCCGTAAAAGGCAATGTAAGGTCACCATAGTCCGTAGCAGTCTTCACCAGTTTACCATTGACGAATCCCGGGCTGGAAAAAGGAGTTGAAGTATATAATGACTGTACCAGCCCGGAACTGTCACCACCACTAAACGGACGATTCAAATTATCAATACTTCCGGACATATTGAATGATAAAATGGTAGTCTTCGTCACATCTATATCCAAATTAGAACGATAGTTGAAGCGTTTATATTGAAATGTCAAGTCATAAGGCATATCAAATTGTTTGAAAAGCCCGCCTTGTGTATAAGCACCCGCAGAAACGAAGTAGCGGACATTGCTCGTTCCTCCGGTAATATTAATATTATGCTGGCTCTGCAACGTTGCATCTTTCAAACAATAATCCACCCAATCTATATCCGGAAAACGGATTGGGTCGGAATGTTCCTTAAACACCTGAAGAATCTCATCAGAAAACATAGGTTCTGCATTCGGATTATCATTCTTCTGCATCTGATTATAAAAAGTAGCGTACTGATAAGCATTAGCCTTTTTAGCTGTTTTCGTCGGCATTAAAACACTGGCAGAAGTAGAGAATGATATTTTCGCCTTACCTTCCTGTCCGCGTTTTGTCGTAATCAAAACAACCCCATTAGCACCCCGTACCCCGAATACGGCTGTTGCCGAAGCATCTTTCAACACAGTAATACTCTCAATTTCATTCGGGTCTATCTCATTGAAACTACGTTCCACGCCATCTACCTGAATCAATGGAGCCGAATTATTCCAAGTTCCCTGACCACGGACAAAAATTTCCGCAGCGTCCGAACCCGGCTCACCTGAATATTGTACAGTAGTAATACCGGTAAGCTGTCCGGACAAGACGTTCGTAACTGAACCGGTAGGAGTTTTCAGCAGCTCACCGCCTTTGATACCGGAAACGGCTCCGGTAACTGTAACTTTCTTTTGGGCACCGTAAGCTACGACTTGTACTTCAGCCAACATATTTGAATCGTCTTCTAAAACAACATCCAACGTATTGTTTTTCACGGTAACGATTTTTGTTTCATAACCGATAAACGATATCTTCAGTTTGGTTCCTGCCGGAACAGAAATTTGAAAATGTCCGTCAATGTCTGTAATAGTCCCTTTTGTACCTCCGTCCACCATTACATTAGCACCTATAACAGGCTCTCCCTGACTGTCACGTACAGTTCCTTTCACGTTTATCATTTGCTGTGCAACAGTTTGAACAGACGAAGACGCTTGTAACTCCTCCACCGGCGTAAAACCTGCCGCAAGTCCTAATATAAGCACATATTGTGAAAATCGTTTAGAGCTGTACCATTTTGGTGTATACTTATTGCTCATTCTGTATTTATTTTAAGTTTTTCATAAAAAGATTATTTCTTTAACCACAAACGAAGCCGTAAGAATCCAGCTTGGAGACAAAATTGAATCAGCCGTCCAAAAACATTCTATTTATGTTTTTCATATTTACATATTATCAGTTTAACAACTTAGTAATGCCCCTAACGGGAACAAATGTAGCGAATAAGTATCTGTACGGTATTCACTACCGTACAAATACATGTATTCTAATTCACCATAACCATACAAATATTATAACTGATTAAAAAGCAAAAGCAAAACGGAAATAACCTTGTCCGGTTTTAGGGTCTTTTTCAGCATAAGGAGTAAATTCCCCTCCATCGATTCTTGCCCCAGACATGCGTCTGTCAGCCCTGACCGTAGAGCTCCAGTAACCAAAATATTTCTCGGCAGAACTGTCATACCCCGCCGGATTGCTCCATAATTTTTCAAAGTTTCCTTTCTCCAGCGAATCATTCAACGTACTTTGATTGGTAAACAGTATTCTAAATTCCTCAATGGAGGGCAAGTACCATCCTGTCGTAAAAGCCGGAACCGGATTCTGATTAGCATACAAATCCATATTATCAAACATATCATCTGCACAATTTGCCGTTTCTTTTGTAAACTCTCGTAGAATTACAGTATTATTAAATCCTAAAATATACTCCGGTATAGACGTTTTTCCCATGGTTGTCCAAATGTATCTTTCCGTAATACCCAACTCTGAAGCCTTTTTCACATAGTCATATTTTGAACTCGCACAGAATCGAGAAACAGCATTTGCATTAGATGATTTCAATGCACAAACTAAACCATGTACACAACCCGGATATTTTTCCAATAATACATCTTTCTCGGGTGTAACAGCCAATTCGCTATCTTCTCTATATAACACAGAAGGATGAACGTTACCTACATAATAAACAATACCAATACAATTATCCGGAACATCTTCCTTACCACTGACAATAGTGCCGTCTGCACAGTAGAAATCGCCAACTTGCAAATCGTGGGATTTAATCTTTTTTCCACCCTCCAATAAAAACCTCTTATACTTACCTTCACTTATCGAAGTAGTAAACTCATACTGTTTTTCCCCTTGTACACCTATCATTTTTTTCTCTTCTGCCGGCTTTACAATCATACGGTAGGTTCCATCTCCGGCTTTATAAGGCTGAACTTCATTTTCATCCCCAACAGATGAAGTATAAAAAATAACATCTCCTCCATTTTTTACGATATAAGGGGTTACATTCAATGCAGGTTCGGTGAAAATATATTCCGTTTCAGGAGCAATCATTACACTCAATGCCATACGGTGTTTCAGCCCCAATTGTAAAGTATACTGTCCACTTGCCTCATGTTGTATAACAGCAGCCCCGGAAGTCATCAAATCTGCTGCTGCAAATCTTTTTTTCGTAGACTGGTCAGAACTCAGTGTCCAATTAGAAACCATATCACTAAACACATCTGCCGCATCCACATCAATACTCATTCCGGCCGCATATGGATAATAAGCATAGAAAATCATATTCTCCATATCATCTTCATATCGCAATGACGATGCAACCCATGTAGCAGCTTCTTCGGAATAACTCACTTCAAGATTATCGATACCTTCTACTATTTTCCCGTCTTTTACAGCAAAAAGTCCGATACAATCTCCGTCCTCAAAAATTGTATTATAATCCAAATCCGTTTCGACACGGGAAATTGCATTTTCATCACAGTCTGCCATTCCGACATCATTGACATTAATAATCATATTCCTATTAGATATCACGCTAACTTCCTCCTCCTGCGAACAGCTATTTCCGGTCATTATAAGTGTTAAAAATCCCGTGAATAGCAAATATTTATAGAATCTCATAGTATTTCATTTTTTAGTAAAACTTCTTTCAAGCAATCCTAATTCTCTTATTAATTAACTGCTTCAACATTCTCATCTGTTTCGTATCCCCATGAGGCATCCTCTTTCTCAACGATTACAGAAATTCCAGGCTTACCTACTATTACATAATAAACATTCTGATGAGCACCTTTCAGCAAACCATTATTGTTTTGGGGAACATATCGATAGATTTTATCATCAGATGTCTTTATTTCAATAAACGAAACCCCTTCTACAAGTTGAGGAATCAACAGAGCCTCATAAGAAGCCAGATATCCGAACTCGGTATCTGCCATTCGTTTCGGAATAATCTCCTGTGTTGCATCGGCATCAGGTTTCATTTTTAATTCACTATTCGATACAATTCCCTCAAGCGCCACATTATTAATCTTCAGAGTAGCTCCTTCGAGTTCTGCATCCGTCTCACCGTCACCTTGCAGATGAATGACTACTTTAGCCGTTTGATGAATGAAAGGCAAGGTACGGTTTCCCTGAAATGATACTTCGGTATTGCACATTAACAAGTCCGACTGCTGAAAACCTTCACCCGACTGATTACTCTGTACACTCCAGCTTGTCATAGGAGAATTATCGGTTGTTGCCGGATACCATGCCATAACACTCTGCATTTCCGTAGCAGAAGCCCAATAAAGCATATCATTTTCATTTGTAGGGAGCATTTCCCCTTCTGCATTCACAATTGTATACCCGACTGTTTTGCTACCGTCACTGACAGAAACCTTTTCTGTTCCATCACCAGTCCAAATGTTATCTGAGGAAGCGCGTGTCAGTCCGCCCCACTCCACCACAGCAGTCAATTCCATTGGCAATTCAGTAACCCCGCAATTATTTTCTTCGTTTTCATTATCGCAAGAAAATAAACAAACCATACCCGCCAGGCATAAAACCCATATCTTCTGTTTTTTCATAATATCCATATTTATATCCTTAATTATGAACCATTTTAATTACCTGCATCATCTTTGGCTATACCAAAATGCGAATCACCTTCTTCCACTGTCCAATCTTCAATAATCGCCGGACTAATTGTCATGGCCTGGGGAGCAATTGTAACATTGAATGTATAAACACTGCCGGATGTCATTTTCGTATCCGTCTCAAAAAATGCAGCATATGTTTTCCCTCCCATTTCCACTTCCAATATGGAAGCAGAAGTAAGTGTTTGGGGAAATAATATCAAAGGGGAAATCATTTCGTCCGCTTTCACTAATGACATCGATATGTTACCCATAGTTTCTCCGGTAGTTATATCTCCGGACGAAGTATCGAAAGTACCGTCCAACGTAAGATTTCTCAGAGTATAATTAATATTATCCATTTGAACGCCGCTGCCTGTTTTGAACATAAGCACCAAAAGAGCCATTTTATGAGAAAACAAGAACTCTACTTTCGTATTCTTTTGGGAACCACCGCCCTCGGCATATAGAAAATCGATAGTCGGTTGCAAGTCGGCAGTTTGTTTATCCTCGGTCGTCTTGGCAGAGATAACCCCTGCAAGCGTTCCTCTTTCACCGACATAAGGAGCATAGGCAGTCATGGTCATCGTATAAGGGCCTTTAAAATAGATATTATGGTCTTCACCTTCCTTATTCACTACCCGAAAAGCATCTTTTTCGGTATCATAAACATACTTGACATTACGGTCGTCAGTTACAACATAAGAAAGGTCTGAAATTCCGGCAGCAGTTGTTACTCCAATCGCTGTTCCGTTAGCCCAAACAGACTGTGCTATTTCACTTTTTGTTGTCCCGAGCGGTACATAGCTCTTTATCGTTCCATGAATATCAGCCGGATAATCCAACGGATTTGTCTCCGCTGTCTCATCTTCATTACTACATGCAACTAAAGCCATTAAAACAATAGTCGCCCATAAGTACATGTTTTTCATAATTCATTTATTTAATTATATAATCTTTATTTTCTCAGCGCAAAAATAAAAAATACCCAAAAACTAAATATTCACTCTTGTACATTTACCTATACTCCAATTCAGAATAGGCAAAAAGAGAGAAAAAAGGAGTCCAGAAGGTATCTACAGAAAATTAAAAGCATTGAACATACGATAAACAGAAGAATTTCTCTAAAAAATACCTCATATTTACTTTCAAACTTCCAGGGAATCTTACACTAAACTTAAAGGATTTGATAAGTAAACACGAGGTATTCCGGAAGTAAACCCAAAGAGAAGCAAAGTTCAGTTCACTTGCCTAAATAAAACCAGACACAGTTATCGACCACTGTTTTTTTCCCGTTTTTACCTTCAATACGAACCGTATTTCTTCCTCCAGCTAACTGAACATCTTTCCAAACAACACGCCTAAGCTCGTCTGGCTTCATTGTTCCGATTTTCTTATCGTTTAAATAAAGGGTAACTTCCTTGAGATTCGTATATGCTTTGATATCCGTCAAAGCCGTAGTACGCTCAACAAAGCGCCGGCTTGTAATATAAACCATCGGCTCCGGATTCCAATTTGCCTTATAAAAATAGAACGCATCTTTTTTGGTTTTACGGTCACGCGTAATTAATCCTTTATCATTATACCCTTCTACTTCCCCTTCCATACGCATATATGAAGGGAAATCAGCAAAAACCCAGATAAACTTAGACCATAAAAAAGGACGTTTTACAAATGCCCCCCAGTTTCCTTCATGGCAATACGTCTGTGCCTCCTCCGGATGAAAACGACTGTCAGCACGGTCTTCTATGAGCAAAGGCCACTGATGCTGATTGATACTGGCTCCTGCACCATACTCTGAAACCCCGACAGGAATGCCTTTAGCCGACTTATAGCAATCATCGAAGAATTTAGAAGCTGAAGGAGCAGCATCTTTATACCAGCCAAAATATTTGTTCCAGGCAATCAAATCGGATGCACCCAAATAATAAGACTGTTCTACACAAGTAGCCAAAGCCGTTAAGCGGGAAGGGTCAAGCGATTTATACAAACTATTCAACTCTTTTATAAATGGTATCGGATTATCATACTCTTCAAACTTCTTACCGTCATTAACCAGAATCTCGTTACAAATACCCCAAAAGCAGATAGAAGGATGATTAAACTTTTGATAAACCAATTCTTTCAACACCTGACGGGCATTATTTTTATACCCTTCTGTCCCGACATATCCCGTATAAGACTGACCACCAGGACCGCACATCGGTATCTCCGTCCAAAGCACAATACCATTTTCATCGGATAAATCATACATAGGTTCCGCATGCGGATAATGAGCCAAACGCATCGCCGTAGCACCGACTTCTTTTATCAGTTCCATATCCATCCGATAATCTTCCGGTAACAAAGCGCTTCCTCTTCCGGTTACATCTTCATGGCGGCAAAAGCCATAAAGATTCAAATATTTCCCATTCAAGAAAAATCCTTTATCCGGTTCCACCTTGAAATAACGGAACCCCGTACGTTGTACTACCTTATCTTTTAAAACAGTTCCATCATAAAGTTCTACTGCTACATTATATAAATAAGGATTCTTCTTACCATTCCAAAGCTGCGGCTTATCTATTTCGAACGGCTGATTTACTACAGAATCCGTAATTTGTGTTTCCTTACTAATAACCTCTTTTCCATTGGCATCAGTTATGGTAGTCTTTAATTTCAATCCCGGTTTCTTGTTTTTTAAAGAAAGCAAAGTCTCTACCCGTATCTCAGCCTGACTGTCCGAAATATTTTCCTGATGAACAAATACCCCCGGAGATGCATAAAAAGCCGGATTAATACAATTTTCCTCTGTTACAATCAGATAACAAGGACGATGAATTCCCCCATTCACATTAAAATCACCGCTAATGGGAAGCACATCCGTACGATAAGCATTACTAACCCATACTTCAAGCAAATTTTTTCCAACTTTCACCTTATCCGTAATCTCATAACAAAATGCCGTATATCCCCCCAAATGTTCACCTACGGTTTTACGATTCAAAAAAACCTGCGCTACGGAATTAACCCCCTCAAAATAAAGGAAAAGACGCCTGCCTTCCATTGCCGGAGTAATCTCAAGCGGACGCTGATATACCATTGTCTGACGTTCATAAAGCGTTGTCCCGGCAACCGGTTCTGCATTCCATGTATGAGGAATAGTTACCGGAACAAAGGAAGCTTTCTTACTCACTGTCGAAATAGGCCGGCATTCCCATTCCTTACTTAAAGACAACACTGTACGCGAAGAAGAAGCTGCCCATACATTCCCTCTACTACCTAACAAGGATAAACATACCAAACACAGAGACAGAATTTTGTTTTTCATGTGATATACTTTTTTATTTTAACTTCGTTTACAAAGATAAGCTGCCTGAAACGACTGATTTCTTCAATCCTGTACAAATTCATAGATTATCGTTCAGCCATTTTCGCTATGTCATAGACTGCACTGTAAGTAATGCCTTTGTACTCCAGTACATATATATTTTCTGGCAAATCGTTTTCTTTGTAATTCAAAGCGAAACAGCATATTCAATAAATAATTTATATTCACAATCAGTATTTACACATGAAAAGTTACAAGGTACAATTAACTGCCCTACTTTTTCCACTTCTACCTTTATCCGGAAGTGCAACTATTGTAAAGAGCCCTTTATCAACCGATAAAGTAGGAGCAACAGCATTACCCAAAGAAATCGTTCCGATAAAAGGCGCTCCATTCGACATGCCGCAATTTAAACGGCCGGTTTTCCCAGAACGGACTATTAATATCGTCGAACAAGGGGCTACGGAGGCACAGCCGATAACCTCCATTATCAACCGGAGCATTATCGAAATCAGCAACCAAGGCGGGGGTACGGTAATTATCCCTAAAGGTAAGTGGTATTCCGGACGCATCGACTTAAAGAGCAATGTCAACCTTCACCTGGAAGAAGGAGCCGAACTCGAATTTCCGGGTACGGCGGAAGATTATCTTCCTCCGGTATTTACCCGTCATGAAGGAATTGAAGTCATGGGACCCGCTGCATTCATCTATGCCAATGGAGCCGACAACATAGCTATTACGGGGAAAGGGGTTATCTATGGCCCTCCAATGGAAGCAGAAATCAGACAACGCCCCAATGGAAACACAGTAGTGGAAAACGACATAGCTTTTGAAATGCCTGTAGAGAAACGTATTACAGACGGAATGGACGGGCGGATATTCTACCGTCCGAAAACCATAGCACCCATTAACTGTACGAACGTGCTGATAGAAGGCATCCGCATGGAGCGCAGCGCCTTTTGGAACGTATGCCCTATTTATTGCGAAAACGTAATAATACGGGGTATCACCGTAAACTCCGTAAACATACCCAGCGGAGACGGTATCGATATAGAGTCATGCAAGAATGTGCTGATAGAATACTGCACGCTGAACTGCGGAGACGATTGTTTTACACTAAAAGCAGGACGTGCCGAAGACGGCTTACGCGTGGGTAAAGCAACAGAGAATGTCGTTATCCGCTACTCATTAGCTCAACAAGGCGACGGCGGCATTACTTGCGGAAGCGAGACAGCAGGCGGCATCAAGAATATCTATCTGCACGATTGTGTGTTCGACGGAACGCAAGTGGGTATCCGTTTCAAAACCCGCCGTAGCCGTGGAGGTGGCGTAAATGACATATTATACGAAAGAATACGTATGTTCGATGTAGGCGAAGCCTTTAAATGGGATTTGTTAGGAAGTGCCAAATATGTAGGCGAACTTGCCAAACGCTATCCTCCCCGCCCTATAAATAAACTGACTCCAATCGTTAAAAACATTCATATACGTAACTTCATTGTCGAGTCGGCCGAACAGGTCTTGAATATAAATGCTATCCCCGAAGTGCCATGCAGCAATGTCCTGATAGAGAACGGGCGGATTAACAGTAAAAAACTGATAGGCGCCATTAACGATGTGGACGGATTTACGATAAAAAATGTCAATATCACTTGTTCGGAAGACAATCAAATCAACATCCTGGATAGCAGGAATATCCTATTCGAAGATGTGAAATTCACAGTACCTGCCGGAGAAATCATCCCCAACATCAAAGGAGAAGCTTCCCGGAATATTATTTACCAACAGCAAGGAATCAAAGTGGAATGCAGGCACAAACAACCTGTTAAAGTAGACTTGCTATCGCAAAAATAGATTTTCAGGCAAACAATACATAAAAAAACTCCTTCTTCGAACTATGAAGAAGGAGTTTTTCTATAATAGCCAATCAATCCAGTTTGTACACCTCCGTACCTGCAAGCAGAAAACAACCTACTCCATAATCCTCAAAATCAGGAACACCGGTATACGTTACCGGCTGGCTATCCTTAGGCTCCTTACCGCTGCCTTGCACATAACCTAAAAAGCCATTAGGATGTACGGCGTCTCTCACCACAGCATTCCATGCCTTCAGGATAACAGGCAAATATTCTTCTTTATCCAGCAACCCGTTCCGTACTCCCCATGCCATACCGTATACGAACAAAGCAGTACCGGAAGTTTCCTTACCGCCAAAGTTCGACTCATCGTGCAAACTTACATTCCAAAAACCGTCCGGACGTTGGCATGCTTTCAGTGCCTTACTCATTGCCAGAAAATCCGCAACATAATCCGGGCGATGAGCCTCATCCGCAGGTATCTCATTTAAAACCCTGGTTAACGCCGCATATGCCCAACCATTACCGCGGCTCCAAAAACAATTTTTACCGTTCGGCTCCTTATAGGGCGGTACAAACCGGGCATCCCGCCACCACAAGCCTTCTTCGGCATTGAATAACCCCTTACCGCCTATCTCATTCCGGGAACAGTTGTACATCTGCCACATTTTATCATAATACTTCCGTTCGCCTTTCACTTTTCCCAATTGGGCAAAGACAGGCATTCCCATTTGTATGGCATCCACCCAAGTCCAGTCATCCACTTGCGGAGTGTTTACCAACATATCTATCGTTGTACAGATATTCTTAATCTTATATGGTTCGGGACAGATTTTATACAATTCGATGTACACCTGCCCGCAACAATGGTCGTCGGCATTACGAGTCGTGTTTCCTCCACGTAGCCCCCACTTGTGAAATTCCGCCCAATCGTATGCATAATCATAATAATCTGCACGGGGATAAATGGCATGGAGAGCCATTAACCCTTCATAGTAAACCGCACGTGTCCAGATATTGCTGGGTCTGAACTTCGTAACATAACTGGGACGCGTATAGTCCGCATACTTTTTCATAAAATAGTCGTTTACCCTGACTAAGTTTTTTAGCGTTTCTCTCCTATCGGGCATAGACTGAGCATAGAGATAAGCCGCTCCGACAAGAAACAGCATTACACATAATAATCGTTTTCGCATATAAATAATAATTAGTTATTAGTATTTTTGCACAAAAATAGAGACCTGCATTTCCTTTTCTATAGAATGGAGTACTAATACCTTAACTCCAATCCGGAAAGTATGAAAAAGGTCTCTTTTTATACGTACCCATGAATTGTTCTCCATGTTTTTGTACTATGGTGCATTATTCGGTTATTGCAAATGCGTTCCTTTGCCTTTATTAACGGACAAAAGACAATGCGACAGAAAAACATTTTTAATTCAAGATAAAAATGAAAAAGATATTTTATTTACTACTGGCCGGTTATTATCTACTGGGCAGTACTTCTTCCGCCTACGGACAGCCCAGGCAAATGGAATACCTGGACAGAGGCGTAGTAGCAGTCAAAACAGAAAATGGCATATTCCTCAGTTGGCGTATATCGGGAAATGAGAAAGAAGCCTCATTCAATGTGTACAAAAACGGGAAACTGCTCCAATCCGTTTCTGCCGGTGAAGCCGCCAATCTGATAGACCGGTCGGGTACGACGAACGACAGATATACGGTAAAAGCCGTTATCGACGGGCAAGAAGAGGAAAATCCGAAAGAGGCAATTCCCTGGGCAGAAGAATTCCTGACCATACAACTAAACCGCCCCCAAAGCGGGATAACCCCTCCATGCATTACCTATAACCGTGCCAAACGTCCGCCCATTACCAAGGAATATCCCGACGGGCAACCTTATACATACATTCCCGGCGATTGCAGCGCCGGAGATTTGGACGGAGACGGAGAATACGAAATCATAGTCAAATGGTGTCCTTCCAACCAGGTAGACAATTCATTTTCAGGCATTACAGGTCCTGTGTACCTGGATGCTTACAAGTTGAACGGCAAACAATTATGGCGTATAAATCTGGGTAAAAATATCCGTGCAGGTTCACACTACACACAATTTATGGTCTACGACTTCAACGGAGACGGCAAGGCGGAAATGGTATGCAAGACGGCCCCCGGCAGTATAGACGGAAAAGGCAAAAAAATTGCATTGTGCCGGGACAATCCGGACAAAGATTGGAGAAATTTGGAAATGAATCCGAAAACCTGCGGTTATATACTCCAGGGACCGGAATACCTTACAATCTTTAAGGGCGAAACCGGTGAAGAACTGAATACGATACCCTACTCCACGGCACGGGGAGAAGTCGCCTCGTGGGGAGACAGCTATGGCAACCGTGTCGACAGGTATTTGGCCTGTGTAGCTTATCTGGACGGAGTACATCCGAGCGTAATCATGTGTAGGGGATATTATGCCAAAACCGCATTGGCTGCCTATGATTTCGAGAACGGCAAATTGGTAAAGCGTTGGGAACATATTTCCGACATGAAAGATAAAGGAGCCTACGGACAAGGAAATCATAATCTTTCCGTTGCCGATATCGACAACGACGGATGCGACGAGATTATCTACGGTTCATGTGCCATAGACCAGAACGGGAGCATACTCTATCGTACCGGATTAGGCCATGGAGATGCCATGCACGTCACGACATTAGACCCAGACCGTCCCGGTTACCAGGTATGGGAAGTACATGAAGAAAAAGAAGCCTGCCGTACTTACGGATACGAAATGCACGATGCCCGGACAGGAGAGATTCTTTGGGGAGGACCGACCAACGGAGATAACGGCAGGGGATTAGCGGCAGACATCGACCCCACCCACCGGGGTTTTGAAATGTGGAGTGCCGGAGCAGACGGTGTATATAATTGTAAAGGAGAAAAGATTGCCGAACGGAAACCCGGCATCAGTTTCCGTATCTATTGGGACGGCGATTTACAAGAGGGATATTCAGTAAATGTCCCTAAAAATCAAGATGGCATATGAAGATGATAGAGCATACTCACTTCATATGCCATTTTTATAGTCCTATTCCTGTAATTTCTCACACAATCTTACCCTACAAGACATGACGCTCGGGAAGAAGTCTGAAGACATCTTCTGCCTCTGCCTGTAAAATCATATCATGCCGCTTTCACCGTCCTGTTCCTGATCTTGTCTATCATCAGTACGGCATTTGCCGTATGTATTCCAAAGAAAATCCACAGGATTTCCGTCTT
>NZ_KB894137.1 GCF_000374365.1 Bacteroides gallinarum DSM 18171 = JCM 13658 | reverse complement strand
CCCGTTTTGGCCTTCAAACCTTATTTGCGGGGGAATACCTAAAGATACAAAAAAGCCAGCTAATTCGCAATATTTTGTGTATGAATTAGTTGGCTGATTTTATATTATTTACTGAATGTCCCTAAATTAGAATAATAAAAAGAATACTGTTTTCAAAGAAAAATCCCGCTGTTCGGCGGGATTTTTCTTTTTAAAACAGTTCCAACTGTTGCCCCGGGGAATTTACATCTAACGTTTTCTTCCCATAGAATAGTTCTATATTCCCAAATTGTTTATCTGTAATGCACATAATTCCCACGTTTCCATGCTCGGGTAAAAAAGACTTGACTCTTTTTATATGTACCTCTGCGTTCTCACTACTTGCACAATGACGGACATAGATAGAGAACTGAAACATTGTAAATCCATCCTTTTGCAAATTCTTTTTAAAATCCGCATAAGCTTTTTTATCCTTTCTGGTTTCAGTTGGCAAATCAAATAGTACAAGTACCCACATAATACGATATTCACTAAACCGATCCATTACATCTCCGGATAAGATATTCTGCGCAATTCTCCGCTAAAACATTTATATAACGAAGCGGTAGTTTGTCCAACTGCAACCATTAAAGGGCTACGCTTTCCCGAAATATTAGTTTCCAATGTAGAAATAGACAACAATTGTGCCTTTAAATCCTTAGTCAAATCAGTACAAGCACCGTTATTTTGAACTATACTATATACCAACCTATCCACATACGGGCGATACGGTTCCATTATATCATCCGCCAAACAATAAGCATTATAACGATTATGATGATGTATCCCCAAAGTTGGCAAAAGCCCACTTGCTACTAATCCGCGGGCAACAACAGCACGCAAGATAGCATAACCATAATTCAATAAATTATTAGGTGGAATACCTTCCCTATCTCTCGTAAAACCCTCTATTTTAAATAGATTTTTCCAATAATAAGCAGCAGCACGAGCCTCCAAATTATCCGAATCTCCACTCTTCACATCAGCAGCCCAAACCTTCATACACTTTATTTCCTCCCCAGCACATTCACCCAATACCACTGCCTGGTTTTCTATTTTCGCTCTTATCGTTTGTTGCCAAAGTTGCTTCATTAACGGTAAGGAAGCATCAAGCTGTTTTCGAAATCTTTCATTTTGTGTAGTATTCCCATATAACGGAAGCATCAAACCGACCGGCATGCTTTTAGTATCGCAAGTTATGACTGCACAATTATTTTCGAGCAAAGCCTCCAGTACACCCGAAGTAACGGTTATCTGTTTATTATCCAATACCACAACCCCAATATCCTCTATCGGTTTGGTCACTTCAGATTTTTGCTTAAACCCTTCGGGTAAAACATCATTCTTGACTATCTCAGGAAACCTAATTACTAATTGAGCATTCCTCAAAGACAAATAAACAGGATTTCCAAAATAAAGTGTTTTCTTAATCATAGCATTTAGATTTTATAGACTATTTACTCATCATTCTCCTCAAAAGGCAATCGTAAAGTATCATCCTCCTTTTCAGAATCCGACAAGAAATTATCAGGAGAAATAACGCTTCTACCCAACTCTTTCTCAGCTTGTTCGCGGGCTACTCCCGCAACATTCCCACCCCGTTGCGCGACTTGCTTGCTCTTAGTGAACGTATCCGGTTTCTCTTTCTGAGAAATTTCCGTAGTGACACGTTCACCAAGCATCGTAAAAATCAACTCCAAATCAGACATATGGTCACGAAGATTCTGATTTTTCTTTGTCAAACCCTTATACATCTTATAGTCCGAAGGAGCCAATCCAAATATTGCCTTAGAAATTTCAGCAGTAAGAATGGCATAATCGCTTTTCTCCGCAATTCCCCTTTCTTCCCATTCATCCGTCAAGTTCTGACGAATGGCAATACCCCGTAAACGTTTGCCAATCCAACTTTAGGATACCCCTTCTGCTCATAAAGCTCCTTCATACGTTCTTGGGCTAATTCCGGATTTTCTATTTCTTGTACACGCTCATACCCCACCTGTGCCAGCCAAAGTTTAAAAGGCTCGGCTTTAGGAGAAGGAATAGATTGAATGATACGGAATAACCCTTTCATATTTGCAGCCTGGATTTTTCTCTTTTTACCATCTTCCGCTATCATTTGAACCAGGGTACAAATTGTACCCCAGTTCGAACGCAAAGCCTCATCCCTTGAACGGATTTTCTTTATATACTGCTTAGGGTCAGCGCTATCCGTCAACGCCTCTACCACATCTACAATTGAAAAATACCATTGTTGCTCCTCATCATTCCATACAGAGCGAATTTTCTTGTCCTGGAAAAGTTTTATATTATTCATTTCCCCATTACCTTCTTTATTTCTACAATATATCCCAACCTATCCACTTTAATAGGAATACAAATATTTTTTATCATTTCACCGCTCCATGCCTTTTCTGCTTTATTATTAGCTCCCAATTCTTTAGTCGGAATAATGGCATTCGAAATATTTTGAGGAATAAAAAAACATTGATTACCTGAAGAAGAAACCATTTTATAAATCCTTCCCCTATCTATCGGTTCATCTATTCTTCCCATTTCCCATTCTTCTTCAGTCGGCAGATACACTAAATCATTAGGTGATAGCCAAAACAACAACTTATCTCCATTTTCGTTTTCATCCGGAACCGGAATAAGTCCTTGCTTCTCTCGTTCTATGACAATATTCAAAGGAACAGTCTCATAAACACGCTTATTATCTTCCGTTAAATAAACAGCAAAAAATAAATTAGTTCCCTTCGCCGCCTCTACATATTTAGTATTCTTATTCCCCGCAGTTCCTACACAGAACTTGTTTCCACGCGTTTCAGCAACTCTCACTTTATATATCGGCTGATGTTTCTTACCACCATTTAGTTGTAAAAGATTACTATTCATTTCCTCTAAGCCCTCTGCAGAAAAAGCTAAATCCGCATTCCCCCCTTTAGAATATAAATGTTCCAAAAGGATTTTCTGTATCCCAGTATCTGTTACAGATTCTTTTATTTTCTTCTCATTAAAAGTAGAGTCAAGCGGTTTACGTACTGCAAACAAAGGCTCAGAAGAATTCTCTGTAAAATAATAAACAGCAATTTTAGCTATATCCAAGCCCTTCCATAAAGATATATTTTCCTTAAAATACCTTTCTATCCCCTTTTTATCATACTTATAAGACTGCAATTCAAAAATCTTATTTTTCACTTTCTTGTCTACAATCATAGCCGGCGTATCCAAAGCAACGGACAACCGCACATACTTTACCCTCCTTAAATTTACTACTCCAAAAACAGTATCCTTATGCATCGGCTTACGAATAGCCCAACTGTCACCGGCTTTCTGTTTCTCATAAACGCGATTGCCACCGGCATCGAAATGCTGGTAAACGTTAGTCGTCTTATTAATAACACGCAAATTCTGTTTCAAGCTAACCACAATTTTATCCAATGCCTCCTTTGCATCTTGTGTGAAAGTATCCCACGGCTTCTTTATAATCCATTTATAATTACCATTGGCATCCGTCCTGCTCTTTTCACACAAAAGCCGTTGCAAATCATAACGAGAGATTTTCGCCTTTTTACTTGCAGACTCGTTACTCAGATAATTTACATGATTACGCGTAGCACAAGCTATCACTATCGCATCCATGGCATGATGACGATGGTCGATACGTTTCTTGCTGAACCCCTTTTGATATTCAAGAGGCAACTCCGTCTGAAACACTCTCTTTCCCCCTTTATTTTCCCAATGTCCAAAACATTGAGTACCGGTCAAAGTATTCAAACGCTCAAAACGAGGAAATACAATACTATTCCAAACATCATTCATACCCCAATCTTTTTTCAATCTATCCGTTACACTTCCCGTACAAACCAGTACATTTTTTGAAACAGCTTCCTGCTCATATTCCCCATTCTTATCTTTTGTACGGACAACATTCGATAAAAGCCCTTTAACGACCTTACTTATATACCTGCTATCATTCAATTGGCGCTCAATGAACTGCTCCGGAATATCATCCAACAACAACTTCTTCATTTTTGCACCAAACTTGGCATACTGTTCTTTTACAAACCTCTCATAATTATCTATAGAAAATATTTCGACCACTTTGCCAAATCCCACTTCCACCTTCTGACCATGATGATTTTTGATAAACTCATATCCTAACTGATTATCTTTCAACTTATTCACAGCCGATTCACATATAACCTTATTAGAAAACGAATCATCAAAATAACGAGATTGAGGAATAACATGCTCTATTTCATACGCAGGAGTAAATAACTTCCCTAAAGGAATCAACTCACCCGTATAAGGCGAGCGATATTTTTGCTCCAGCCATAGCTTATAACGTAAAAATTCAGACTTGGACGGCAATCTACTGTTATTGAATTTCTTCAGTATAGCATCGATATCTGCCGGAATCTGGTCTTCGGCATTCAAAACCGTATCCTCATAAATCCGTAATATCTCTTGCTGACCCGGTGAATAGGGGCGGACATCCTCCACTCCATACTCCGGATTTGCAAATTCGGCAAGTAATGCCTTTATGCGCAAATTAGCATTCTCATTTTCCAACATTTGTGCGGTCATCCTTTTCCGTTTATCAGCCGGATTTTTCATTTCGCGTCCCAGCTCAACATGAATCTCATCAATTTTCCCGACACGCTTCCATATATCCCGGACAACCCTTAACGTCTCGGTTACAACCTGCTCTACAATAGGATTACGTAATGAATGTTGCTTGAAAGAAGCCAGATAAGCATCGATATCCGCCGGCGTTTCCCATTTCGCTATATTTTTCTCTTCGGAATGACGGTCATATACAATATAACAAGCCAACCACAACGGAAGTCCCTTAAAGCAAGCTATATCCGATAAGTCCACAGCTTTTTCCCTAACTCTGGCACGTATTTTTTCATCATATTCACCCGTTATTATTTTTTCTATTCTTTCCTTCGTCTTATCGTCAATCAAAGACACATCCCAGTATATACCACACCTCATTAAAGGCAATAATTTTTTAATCGTCTTAGCAGAATAAGCACCATATTCGGCTTTAAAAGGCGGAAACTTTTTGAAAACCTCTACAAAATCCGCATTCAAGCCATTCTTACCCGCAAAAGTATTCAGCGCTTTCTCTATTTCCTGTTTATCATTTACAGAGTACAAAATATGCCACAAAGCAACTTCCCGCTCACAAGACAAGAAGTCAGAACAAACACCGGCTTTTTCCAAACGGGTAAGAATGGCACTCCTCGTCTCATTACAAGGATACGACTTATCCTCGACATAATTCCAGCGATAATTATCCACCTCCTTTTTCAATCCAAAATATTTCAGCAAACTCTTCTGGTCGATATCCTTTCGAATATTCAGCCACTCGAACAAAGCCGCGTAATCATCTTCCGTTTTCAGGAAATCCGCAGTCACATCCACATCGGTATGCAAACCTCCGTCCACTTCCTTTTCCCTCTGATATATCCGGATATTAGAAAGAAAATGCCACAGCCTGAATTCCTGAAAAAGAGGGTGCGACTTAGCGATACACTTCAAAGGAGCCTTTTTGACCTCGCCCGTTTCCCTGTCCGTATATTCATTCTCCTCATAAGGACAGTTATCTATCAGCGACTTTTTACTTTTCAGCGGTCTTTGATAAAACAAGATATCATCTATCAACAAATAAGGGAAATCGCGGTTAGCTATGTTCCTTCGATACATCTCATTAACGGGATACAACTCCTTAACACACGACGCATACAAACTCCTATCCCGCAATTCGGCATGAAAAGTACATTGCTTTTGCAAAATCAAGCGCAATTCTTCCTTATAAAATTTACGCTCCACGGTTTTCACCAATTTCCCTATTATCTTCTGTTGCGGTTTTTGCAACAACGTATCATAAATATAACACCCCACTGTTTTTCCAGTATTGGCAATATCCGCTTCAGTCCGTTTTTTTATCAGCATCCAGTCATCCTCTTTGGGAGCTCTGAAAGAACGTTTTACTTCACCGTATTTATCAAGTTTTGGAGAACCGTCCAAATTTACGTCAGTAGTCACGATAAACTCCTTTACCTGGCCTTCCCAATCCAATGGAACCCTGCTGCTCCTACGATATACCCAGCCATTCTCCAGATGAACGTTGTACCATACATCCTGCCCCTTTTTCTCATCCGTTGCCTCTACCGATACCACTTTCAGCGCATAAAACTCGACTACTCTCCCTGGATTTTCTTCCTCCTCCTCTCCCCTAAGCTGATAATAGCCACGCTTCTGGTTGAAATTCAACAATATCCAAGCCAATTCTTCTTTACTGATTTTCTCTGTCAAAGCCTTCTTACGAAGGTAATAAATCGTCCAATCGTAAGGTACTTTTTTGCCGCCGGCCACTAATGAAGGCTGGTACTTTGCAAAATCCGCCAACATTTCATTAAACGCTGTCTGAAACAAAAACACATATTGCCCCTGTCCGTTCTTTACCCACGGCAATTTAGGCTCTGCATCAGCTAAAAATTTCCCGGGATGTTTCTCAAAATCAATTTCCTTTAAATAATGTTCCGGTAAAAATCCGAGGATTTTCAAAACTCTATGCAAACGTTCACGACGCAGCAAATGCCGTTCACGCAAACGACGCACCCCTCTGAAACGAGTCCTTTCGGCAGTCTGCGATATAGAATTTCCCTTATCAAAATCTCCTAACACGGCGGCATCCATCGGAATAATCCTGCTCCCTGCCATTTCTATCCAAATCCGTTCTGCCTGCTCGCTAATTACAGAATTTATCACAGCCCAACCAATGCTATTAGTTCCCAAGTCCAATCCAAGTACAGTCTTCATAGTATCATTTTTTGAATATTACTATCAAAGATAAAACTATTTTCCATATATTCTTTATTATTCCAGAATTATTTACTACATTTGCCATACTAAAATGAAGCAAATCACAATAAGGATTATTCCGTTGTGAAAACATTAGGTTCCCTCGTCCTCAACGGGGGATTTTTTATGTAGCGTAAAAGCAGCTACCCCTTATTTGCGGGGGGATGCCTAAAGATACAAAAAAGCCAACTAATTCGCAACACTTTGTGTATGAATTGGTTGGCTAATTTTATACTATTTTCTAAATGTCCCTAAAAAAGAACCTTAGAACCGATAAGCAGGGAAAAAGAGATAAATAGGGACATTCAGTAAATGTCCCTATTTATTGTGTGTTTTTTTAAGGTGCTGTTGGACATATATCCAATTAATAATCAAGAATAAAATAAATACAACCCAGCTTGATATGTAATATGCACTATGATGGTTGCTAATATGGTTTCCAATCAATTCTTTATTCTGAAACAACAACCCAAAAGCAATAGCTATAACAATTACTGCTCCTATTAAAATACCATTGCTTATAAATGTTTTATCCTTCCTTTTTTTATTTGCAAGAACTAATGTATATAAAATCCAAAGGATTAATATTCCATACCCTGTATAAATCATTGCAGTAGATATATTTACAAAATGAACACATAAAGTGCTCACACATCCATAACCTATAATAAGTAGCCAAATATAAATTAAAACAGGATTGTTTCTCATATAAAGGTATTAATATAATGCAAAGATAAAACTATTTTCCATATATTCTTTATTATTCCAGAATTATTTACTACATTTGCCATACTAAAATGAAGCAAATCACAATAAGGATTATTCCGTTGTGAAAACATTAGGTTCCCTCGTCCTCAACGGGGGATTTTTTATATAGCGTAAAAGTAGCTACCCTCAAAAAGTCCGGAACAGCCAGTTACCGCACCAATCATCGGAAAGCCTTTCAGGAACATCAGCCCGCCTTCCCCGTTTTTTATCCACAGACAATTCCGGTAGTAGCCAGACTTCATAAAAGTAAATGCCCCTCCACTCATAAGTTTCTTCCGATAAACTTTCTCCCTATCACTAAAAACTATATCTTTGCCGGGTAAGAATTTTCCGTCCGGCATATGTTTTCTTTTCGTCCAACATATGTCGGACGAAAAGGATATATATATCGGACGAAAGAAAGACGATTATCGGACGATTAATTTTCAGTAACCTAACAACAGTTTATTGCAAGGGCAGGGATAAGATACGGCAACGCCGGAAACTGTGCATTGCGGTAACCTGGCAACAAATTACCTGATGAGTGCATACTATGACCTTTACGAAACTCCCTCTCCCAACGGGAAAGGGGACAAAAAATCTCTCCACGCCCGTATATGCCCCAAAGCGACCTATACGAAAAAAGAATTCGTGGAACGCGTAGCCACCTTCCAACACCTGCCCAAGAACATAATAGGGGCGGCATTGGATGCCTGCATCGACGAGCTTTGCGACCTGCTTGCCAACGGCAATATCGTGGAACTGGGCGAGCTGGGCTTTTTCAGCACCTCGCTGAAATGCACGCAGGAAACGGACGATGAGAAAAAGAAAATCAGGTCTGAGTCCGTACAGTTCCAGAACGTGCACCTGCGCATCAGCAGTACATTCCGCAAGAGGATAAGGCAGGCGATGAAGCTGGAAAGGACACACTCGCCGACAAAGAAATCGAAGAAGGTAAAGACCACCGAAGAAACGAGAAAGGAAAGGCTGATGCAGTTCCTGCAAAAGAACGTATGCATTACCAAGAGCGAGTATATCCAACTGACCGGGCTGACGAGGCATGCAGCTATCGATGAGCTGAACGGGTTCGTCAGGCAAGGCATCCTGCGCCGCCGGGGGATAAGCAGGTCTACAGTCTACATCAGGCAAGAAGATACGCCGGGGGAGAAAAGCACGCTATAACAGCAAACCGTAAAACGATATCAGCATAACGTATAAAGAGAATGAAAACTACGGAAACAGCAATGAAAACTACAAAAATAGAACAGCCCGCGCAGTGGTTCGTCTTTTTTAAAGACCAGTTGCTGCTGAAGGCAGAGCACACTGCAAACGGAGAAAACAGATACAGCATACCCTACGGCGCATACCCGCCCGTGACACCCGCTCCGGGATGCAAGATACACGAAGTAACCCTGCCCGACGGGGGACAAGTAAAGGCATTCGCCCTCGGACAGCCGGTATCCGAAACCGGGGAATGGGCAATGACAGGCTTGCGGGCTTCCTACGACTGCCTGCCGCTGGCAGATTACCAGGCAGCGGGAAAGGCGTTCCAGATACTCTACTGGGACGGGCACAGCCGTTTCTGCCCCGTATGCGGCACTCCCACGGAGCAGCACACCCCTATCATGAAGAAATGCCCGGCATGCGGCAACGAGATGTATCCTCCCGTGTCTACAGCAATCATCGTACTGATACGGAAGGGAGAAGAAATACTGCTGGTACATGCCCGGAACTTCCGCGGCACTTTCCACGGACTGGTGGCAGGCTTCCTCGAAGCAGGCGAAACGCTGGAGCAATGCGTACACCGGGAAGTCATGGAAGAAACGGGGCTGAGGGTGAAGAACATCACCTACTTCGGCAGCCAGCCCTGGCCTTATCCCAGCGGCTTAATGGTAGGTTTCATAGCAGACTATGAAAGCGGGGAAATCAAGTTGCAGGACGACGAGCTCAGCTCCGGCGCCTTCTACTCCAAAGATAACCTGCCGGAAATACCCCGCAAGCTGAGTATCGCCAGGAAACTGATTGACTGGTGGATAGAAAACGGATGAGAATGAAAAGCCGGAAATCAAAGGTTAAAAAAACAGATTGCGGAGGACACGCGCTTACAAACGAACAACTACGAATGAAACGACTCTCATTCACATCAACCAATCGGCGTGCAACCGCAATCTGTAATACTATCTGTTAACTTGTCGACCTCTGTCGCATATAAGAACAGCATTCGACGGAAAATGATTTGCCGGCAGGCATAAAGAATATAAAAGAAACTTAACGGAGCGGGAAAAACACCCTTCCCGCCTCTCCTTTAACTTTTTTCTTATCCTCCCTTACAGCATTCCGCACCGCGCTGCGTCTAACCTGTAAACCGGGCTCGACGAAGCGGACAAATGATTAAAAAGGAATATATACTATTGGCAATACTGTGTACCGTTTTCTCCCCGACGGTGCAAGGGCAGACGGCGTGGAGCAAGAACGACTCCGTTAAACTGAAGAAAATCCTGAACGGAGAGGCGGACATATCCGTTAATCCCACCGTAAAGCAAGAGATAGACTTACTGTTCTCCGCACCTGCCGCCACGGGCAACATACCCATTCTGCCCGTCGAAGAACTTCTACCCCGCCCCGTAAACCTCCGGAAAATACGCCCGATGCCCCGGTTCCGGCTGAACGGTACACGGATGTATTACAATACCCCGCTCCGTACCGGCTATTCCCTGCATAACGGGCGGTTAGACATCTCTGCTACCGGAGTATATACGAAAAAGGCAGGGATGCTTTTGCAGCAAGAGACTGATTTCGGGTTCGTTATCGCTCCGAAGTTCGGCTACCATGTCTATGCAGGGTATAGCCGTAGCGAAAGCAAGTCGAATGTATTGCCGGGGGAGGTAAGCCCGCTGTATTTCGGCAGCGGATTCTCCTACGACATCGGTCGGAATGTGCAGATAAGCACGGGCATCGAACGGCGGTTCAACCTAATCTACAAGCGTTGGGAATGGGTATGGAAAACCGGGATGAAGGTAGCCTTCTGAAACACCTCCCCGCCTGAAACGCCTCCCCGAAAGGGCAGGCAGGTATATGAAAAAGGGGTGCAGGCAGCCTGCGCCACCTGCACCCTCTCTCATAGCAAGAATCGAATTGTTTATCAGATACCGAGCGACTTGCGCACAGCTTCCACCTTCTTTTCGGCTTCGGCATTCGCACTGCCATAGCATTTGGGACATCCCATTTCGCCCTTCACCTCGATGTAGAACTTAATCTTGGGTTCCGTACCGGAGGGACGGACGGAAATCTTCGTGCCGTCTTCCGTAAAGTATTGGAGCACATTGGATGTTTCGGGCATGTCCAAAGCGGTTACATTGCCCTGGGCATCGGTAGCTTTCAGGGTTTTGTAGTCCTTAACCAGTGTTACGGTGGAGCCGCCGATTTCCTTCGGCGGGTTGGCGCGGAAATTATCCATCATAGCCTTGATTTCGTCTGCACCGCTCTTGCCCGGCTTCACTACGTTAACGGTAGTTTCTCTTGAGAAACCGTACTCTACGTAGATATCCATTAGGATGTCGTACAGCGTCTTGCCCTGGTCTTTTGCCCAGGCGCAAATCTCAGCCAACAGCGAGCAGGCGGAAACGGCGTCTTTGTCGCGCACGAAATCCTCGGCGAGGAAACCGTAGCTTTCCTCACCGCCGCCGATGTACTGTTGCTTGCCCTCGCGCAAGCGAATTTCGCGTGCAATCCACTTGAAGCCGGTGTAGCAGTCCAGCATCTCAATCTTATTCTTATCGGCCACCGCCTTGATAAGCTCGGTGGTTACAATGGTCTTTACGACGAAATCCGTAGGCTGCATCTTGCCCGTGGCGATGCGGTTCTTGATAATATAGTACAGGAAAAGCAGGCAGGTCTGGTTGCCGTTAATCAGCACCCATTCGCCTTTATCGTCTTTACAAGCCATACCTACGCGGTCGGCATCGGGGTCGCTCGCCATTACGATGTCGGCATCTATTTGCTTGGCAAGGGCGATTGCCATAGAAAGCGCTTCCGCATTTTCGGGGTTAGGGGAAACGACTGTGGGGAAGTCTCCGCTCTTTACCATTTGCTCGGGCACGCAATGCACATTCTCAAAGCCCCACTCTTTCAGGGAGGCGGGGATGAGCACCCTGCCTGCTCCGTGAAGCGGGGTATAGACGATGCTCAGGTCTTTCTGGCGCTTAATGACCTCCGGGTCGATAGAGAGGGCATGGACTTTATCCAGGTATATCTTGTCGATGTCTTCGCCGATAATCTGAATCAGGTCTTTGTTGCCTTCGAACTTGATGTCGGCCACGGTTACCTTGTTCACTTCGTCGATAATGGCGGTATCGTGCGGGGCGAGCACCTGCGCACCATCGTCCCAGTATGCCTTGTAGCCGTTATATTCTTTCGGGTTGTGGCTTGCGGTAAGGTTGATACCGCTCTGGCAACCGAGGTGGCGGATAGCGAAGGAAACTTCGGGGGTGGGACGCAAATCGTCGAAAAGGTAAACCTTAATGCCGTTGGCAGAGAATATATCGGCGGAGATTTCTGCGAACTTGCGGCTGTTGTTGCGGCAGTCGTGGCCTACTACTACGGAGATTTGCTCCTTGTCCTTGAAGCATTTGTTCAGATAGTTTGCCAAGCCCTGGGTAGCGGCGCCCACCGTATATATGTTCATGCGGTTGCTGCCGGCTCCCATGATACCGCGCAGGCCGCCCGTACCGAATTCCAGGTCTTTGTAGAAGCACTCTATCAGTTCGGTTTTATCCGGATTTTCCAACATGCGTTTCACTTCTGCCTGAGTTTCGGCGTCGTAAGCCGGGGTAAGCCATTTTTCGGCTTTCTCAGTGACCTGTTTAATCAGTTCCTGATTTTCCATAAGACTATTTTATTTTAAAGGTTAATACTCTATAATTGCTTGTCGAGTTCCAAATGTAGAAGAATAAGTTCAAATATCCTAATTTTTTTATTGCAGATTTACCGATTTGTACAGAAATTGCAACGCATATGAACGATTAGTGCCGTTTGTACCGGCAATCAGTCGGGCATTTTGTAGCGGTCGCCCGTCTGCTTTACGTATTCTTTCAGGAATTCTTTCGGATAGCCCGGACGCTCCACGCCGGCCGGCCGGCCGATAGCATTGCGCTCGAACTTCCCGTCTTTCATCTTACGGACTACACCGTCATTATATTTTACGATGATGAACTCGCCCAGGCGCTTCCAGGTATCGAACGTGCTCTGTGCCGTCATGCCGGTATAGTTCGTAAGGAATACCTTCGCCTGTGCCGGGTCTTTCTCCAGCAGCTTGGCGGCAGCGGCTTCGATGCCTTCCTGCGCTTCGTTGAAGGTGTTTTCGAGCTCCGCCTGCGTAGCACGTACATCGCCTATCATAAGGTCGTAGCGGGGATATACCATGTTTGCCACCCAGTTGAAAATCCAGAAGGAGGAGTTCCAGGAGAAGGTGATGTAGTCCGCACCGTCCACGCGCGAATAGCATACGGGAACTTTGTCCGTACAGCAGTACACGGGGGTGAACACGGTCATGTTGGCATCGTCCGTACCGAACCACAACACGCCGCCGATAGCGTCGGGCAAGGTGGAGCGCATCTGCGCCACGAACACGAAGCCGCTCTGCTGGGTAGAGATAGGACGCTCGTTGAAGTATTCCTGGCCGTCTACCTTAAAGGAAAGCGGAGAAAGACGGTAGGGCGTGTGGTACGGTCCTGCGCCGAAGTCCTTGCTGATATCCAGGGGAGTGCCTTCGTAATGGTCGCGCATGGCATTCTTCACATCCTGCACGGAGATTTTGCGGCTGGGCTTCACGAACAGCGGCATCGGGGTGTCCGTATCGCCCAGTATATAAGGCAGGAACTCATTGCCGCGGGTGGTAAACATGTTGAAGTAGCTCCATACGCGTGCCTCGCAGTAGCGGCGGGTTCCGAAGTCCAGCGGGGCATAGGCGTTGGCAAAGCTGAAGTCTTTGTTCACTCCGTCGAAATAACCTTTCTCGCGGGCAAAGGAAATGACGTCGGGAGAGTACATGCAGTTGTTCTTGTCGTTCATGTCGAACTGGTGGATGCGGCTCTGGTTGGCATGTGCCGAGATACAGTCATCGGGCACGCGGACAGCCACCCATACAGCCCCGCGTACGCCGGGCCCCTTGCCTATCATCTCCATTATCCAGATTTCGTTGGGGTCGGCAATCGTGAAGGACTCGCCGCTGCTGTAATAGCCGTATTCCTGCACGAGGTCGGTCATTACCTTGATAGCCTCGCGCGCCGTACGCGAACGTTGCAGCCCCAGGTAAATGAGGCTCCCGTAGTCTATGATGCCGGTAGTATCCACCAGTTCGGGGCGTCCGCCGAAAGTCGTCTCGCCGATAGTCAACTGGAACTCGTTCATATTGCCGATAACGTTGTAGGTTTGGCGTGCCTGCTCTATCTGGCCGAGGTACTTGCCGGTGTCCCACTCGTGCACGTCGATTAACGTACCTTTCTTATGTATCCCTGCGGGATAGTGGTATAACTCGCCGAACAGCCCGTAGGAGTCGGCAGAATAGGAAACAATGGTAGAGCCGTCGGTAGAGGCGTTCTTGCCAACGATGAGGTTGGTACAGGCGAAAGCGTTCGCCACGGCAGCCACTGCCAATACGGCGGAGAGGGTGAATCTTTTCATACTTCGAATTATTTTGTAATGATTAATATTGTTATAGGTTTACCTGTTCATTTCACTTATTCCGCCACAGCTTGCACAGATTGGCACGGTGTACCGGAGAGGGGGCGGAAGCTTACCATACAAAATGGAACTGTTTGGCGGTCAGGTTGCCGCAACCGTCCGTTACGGTCATTTCTACGGTGTGCCTGCTGCCTTTCTTCACATGCTCCGGGTCGAGCTCGCATACCAGGTTGCCGCTAATGGAATTGGGCTTGCCAAACAGGGCGTACTTCCCGTCTATCGTTCCGCGGTAGCTGCTGATGCCGGTCTGCTTGTCTTTCGCCTTAAAGACGATACGGCCGGTACGCCGCCACTGCTGGGGGTTGACCGGGATTATCTCCGGCGGCACGGTGTCTACGGCTACCGTATAAGTAGCCAGGTCGCGGATGCGCACTTTCATAAAGCCGTCCTCGTAAGTACCGCCTATGCTGTATTTACCGCCTTTGGCAGTAACGCCAGCCACGTAATATTTCGACTTGTCGTCCAAGCAGTCGCGGCGCAGCCCGATGCGCATCTCGCAGGCTCCATGCATGGGGATGCGCTTGTCGTTCAACTGGTAGGTGAAAGCCACGTCCCCGCTGTCGGCATGCACGGCATAATCCAGCCAGACGTCGTCGTACAGCATGCCCCGCGGCACGACCAGTTCCAACCCCGGTTCCTGGAGGTAGTTGGTCTTGTCCCATTTGAAGGCGTACTTCTCGCGATGTTCCACCGGAAGGATGCGGGTTTTCTTTCCCTGCACGGTAAAACGGACTTTCGAGGTGTTGCCCAGCGCATCGCTCAGGGTATATACAAAACGGTAGGGACGTTCCTCGTCGATTTCCACCAGCCCCCGGTTCCCGTTGGAGGCATGCAGCATGCGCAGGCGGTTGCCCGGCTCGATGAACGACTTCATGTACTGCCCGTGCGTCCACGAGTTGATATAGCGGTTTTCTTCGTAGGCAAAGCGGTCTACCACGCTGCGGAACACCTCCTCGCCGTCTACCTCGAGTATCACGGTGTGCACGCCGTAGCGGTTGCCTACCCCGTTCATATGGTCGTAGGCACGGATGCCCACGCCTATCAGCCCCCAGGCGGTAACGGGTTTCGCGGGACGTACCGGGAATGCCTGGCGGCTCTGCTTCCCGTTCACCGCTCCCCTGCCCGGCTGCGGAAACAGCATGATGCCCTCGGCGCGGGGGGCAACGGTGTCTTTCACCTTTTCCATAAAGAAAGGCAACGGGTCAATGTAATCTCCCGTGGCAGACTCAATCATATCCAGATGCAGGTGAGGACCGAAGGAGTAGCCCGTATTGCCGCTAAGCGCTATCACCTGTCCTGCCTTTACCGGATATTCTCCCGGCTCGGGAGTAATCTCCACTTCCCAGCTCTCCTGTTCGTACTGCAACGCTTTCACCCTGCGGGCTACATCGCCCACAAAAGCGCTGAGGTGGCGGTTGATAGTAGAATAGCCGCTGTCGTAAGCCACATCGAGCACGTAGCCCGACCCGTGCGTTACGCGGATACGCGATATATACCCGTCGGCCAGGGCGCGGACAGGCTTGCCTATGGCTCCACCGGTCTTGAAATCGAGCCCGCCATGAAAATGGTTGGCACGTATCTCGCCGAAATTGCCGGAGAAGGTGATAGGAAAATCGAAGGGGGGAACAAATGAAGCGGTTTCCGTACCGGATGCTTCCTGTGCATACCCGCCTTGCATGCTGCCGGCAAAAAACAAAAAAGAAAGAAGTATAGAACGTTTTATATTCTTATAGTCCATATCCTATTATTTTTTAATGCATGCAAATATAAAAAGAATAGTTCTCTCTGCCTAAACAAAACAAGAATTATCCCGCTGCCCCGCCTAAGAAATAACCGGATATTTTCTGCTGTAAAACACCCTGCCCGGAATGACAATGAGGCAGAGAAATCGTTATCTTGCAACACGTTTAACCATTAACAGATAACATTATGATTATCGGAGTACCCAAAGAAATCAAGAACAACGAGAACCGTGTAGGAATGACCCCTGCCGGAGTAGCCGCGTTGGTGAAGAAAGGTCATACGGTGTATGTGCAGGCAACCGCCGGCGCAAACAGCGGGTTCTCTGACGACGATTACATCGCCGTAGGTGCAAAGACTTTGCCCGCCATTGAGGATGTCTATGCCATAGCCGACATGATTGTCAAGGTAAAGGAACCCATTGCACCGGAGTATAAACTGATTAAGAAGGGACAGGTGGTGTTTACCTATTTCCACTTTGCTGCCGATAAAGCGCTGACTCATGCCATGATTGAGAGCGGCGCCGTATGTATCGCCTACGAAACCGTAGAGAAAAAAGACCGCTCGCTGCCCCTGCTTACGCCTATGAGCGAAGTGGCAGGCCGTATGGCTGCACAGGTGGGTGCGCATTTCCTGGAGAAGCCGCAGGGCGGAAAAGGGAAGCTAATGGGTGGTGTACCGGGTGTACGCCCCGCACGCGTACTTATCTTGGGTGGCGGTGTCGTGGGAACCAATGCCGCACAAATGGCGGCGGGAATGGGCGCCGAGGTCATGATTACGGATATCGACCTGCCGCGCCTGCGCTACCTCAGCGAGGTACTGCCCAAGAATGTAAAGACGCTCTATTCTTCGCTCCACAATATTAAAATGGAGTTGCCTACCGTAGATTTGGTTATAGGCTCCGTGCTTATCCCCGGCGATAAGGCTCCCCACCTGATTACAAGGGATATGCTGGCAATGATGAAACCCGGAACCGTACTCGTGGATGTCGCTATCGACCAGGGCGGCTGCTTCGAGACGTCCCACCCCACCACCCACAGCGACCCGGTGTATGTGGTGGACGGCATCGTGCACTATGCGGTAGCCAATATTCCGGGCGCCGTACCGTTCACCTCTACTATGGCGCTGACAAATGCCACACTGCCCTACACCGTAGCGCTCGCCGAGAAAGGCTGGAAGCAGGCGTGCAAGGAGGATGCGGCATTGGCGTTAGGGCTGAACATCGTGGAGGGGAAGGTTACTTACAAGGCGGTAGCGGATGTGTTCGGACTGAAATACGAGCCGTGGGATTAGAACCCGGTGATGAGGGTATGTCAAAACTCAACCTTAGAAAGAATAAACTTTTAACCTGAAACTTGCCATACCCTTTACCGGCACTTCAAACGATACGGCTTTTTTATGTCGGTATACATTTGTACGTTGGTTAGTAATCAGATAATTTATAACTTCGATATAGGCATGGACAAAGCCCGATTTCAGATTGGTTTATGAGACCGGGGGTAAACGTTCGGTCTCCATGCCTTTACATCTGAAATCCGGATAGTTCGTTTACCCGTTACAATCTGTAACTTTTCAGAATGTTCATCTTGGTTTTGAAGTGCACCCCAAAAGTTTTATGTCTAACTTTTGGGGTGTACTTCAGTTTCGGCGTATCCTCATTTTATTTGCTCCCGCCGTTAATCATCGAACAGGAAGTCTTTCCGCCCGGCATATGCCCAGTACATGGCAAGCACCGTTATACACAGGTTGAAGATGAACGGGAATTCCTGGGAAGCGGTACGGAATACCCACTGGAAAAAGTCCGTAATGAAAGGGGACAATAATATGGCAAGGTAATTCATCACCATTACAAAAGCAAGGGCGAGCGTTGTTTTCCGGGGGACGGCGGTATCGACCGTCTTGTTGTAAATCAGGGGTTGGATAATGCCATAGCCCAAGCCTACGAGAATGCAGCCCGGTACGATGAGCCACTCCGTAGGCGAAATCCATATCAGCAGCAGCCCGGCGGCAATGGCGGACAGGCTGTAAAGTTTTGTTCTGCTTCCCAAGAGTTTCACGATATCGTCCAGCAGAAAACCCGGCGCCATAATAGCGAGGAAGAACAGGGAAATCATCAATCCGGAATCACCGCTCGAAAAATGATGCGCCTCCATTAAGAAAGGCAAGTTGAAGGCAACCACCAGCACGGCATAGGTAACCAGACCGTAAAACAGCATCAACCGGACGAGGTGGCTTATATGGATGCCGTATTTGCCGGAAACCGCCGGCGTGGCTTTTGCCGAAGATATAGCCGCCGATGCCTGGCGGACGGTTATCGAGGAGGTATCCCTCTGCAAATAGGCGGAGAGCGCCAAAGATACCAACGGCAACAGGTAAACGACAAACGGCAAACGCCAGTGCACCTCCGCCAGATAGCCCGTTACAGCCGTAGCCACCACCAGCGTCATATTGGTTATGGCAGAACTATACCCGAACTGCCTTACGCGGTACTCTCCCGTAAAATACCGTGAAATCAACCCGGTAGAGAGGGGAATAATCAGCCCCGCCCCAACACCCAGCAAGGCACTGACAGCCATGAGCTGCCACATCTCGGAAGAAAACAGGTACAGTACCCCGCTTGCCGCAAACAGCCAAAGCCCTACCCGCAACAGGCGGACGAAATCACGCTTTTCCGCCAGCTTGCCCGCCAGCAGCACGAAAGGGATAATAAGCAACGAAGGCAGCGAGGTCAGCATTTGTATATCCAGCTCGGTGGCATGCGGAAAAATCGTGGAGAGTTGCCCGAGGATAGGCGAAACAGCCAGTCCCGGCAGGGAGGTCAGCGCAGACACAGACCAGATGCTGATAAGCGTGATAAGAGGAATAGTTCCTTGTCCGGTATTAATGTTCATAATCTAAAAAGTGGTTGGTTAATGGAAGGGAAACAAGTGATGAGGGAGAATGTTCATCGGTGAACTTTCTCCTTTAATAAACCCCAAATAATGCAAAACTCCGGAACTTTCCTTTATAAGCGCCGTTGTTGAGAGAAATTCGACGGGGAAAATCCCCGCCGCCTAAACCTTTAAAAATTTATAGTTATATGGAAGATTTGAATTTCAGAAAAGGAGATGCAAAAACCGAAGTATTCGGCTCGAACCGCATGCTGCAACCCTCGCCGGTGGAGAAAATCCCCGAAGGGCCTACCACTCCGGAGATTGCCTACCAAATGGTGAAGGATGAGACTTTCGCCCAGACCCAGCCCCGCCTGAACCTGGCTACATTCGTCACTACCTATATGGACGAATATGCCACCAAGCTGATGAACGAGGCTATCAACATCAACTACATCGACGAAACCGAGTATCCCCGCATCGCTGTGATGAACGGCAAATGTATCAACATCGTAGCCAACCTGTGGAACTCTCCGGAGAAAGACACCTGGAAAACCGGTGCGCTGGCTATCGGCTCCTCAGAGGCATGTATGCTGGGTGGTGTAGCTGCCTGGCTGCGCTGGCGCAAGAAACGCCAGGCACAGGGCAAACCGTTCGACAAGCCTAACTTCGTTATCTCGAGCGGTTTCCAGGTAGTATGGGAAAAGTTCGCCCAACTGTGGCAGATTGAAATGCGCGAAGTGCCCTTGACACTGGACAAGACCACGCTCGACCCCGAAGAAGCCCTGAAAATGTGCGACGAGAACACTATCTGCATCGTACCTATCGAGGGAGTTACATGGACCGGGCTGAACGACGACGTAGAAGCTCTGGATAAAGCGCTCGACGCCTACAATGCCAAGACGGGCTACGACATTCCTATCCACGTGGATGCTGCAAGCGGTGGTTTCATCCTCCCGTTCCTGTATCCGGAAAAGAAATGGGATTTCCGTTTGAAATGGGTGCTCTCTATCAGCGTCAGCGGCCATAAGTTCGGGCTGGTTTATCCGGGTCTGGGCTGGGTTTGCTGGAAGGGCAAGGAATACCTGCCCGAAGAAATGTCGTTCAGTGTAAACTACCTCGGCGCCAACATCACCCAGGTAGGTCTGAACTTCTCGCGTCCTGCCGCACAGATTTTAGGACAGTACTACCAGTTTATCCGCTTGGGATTCCAGGGGTACAAAGAAGTGCAGTACAACTCGCTCACGATTGCCAAGTATATCCACGACGAAATCGGTAAAATGGCTCCGTTCGTCAACTACTCCGACGAGGTGGTGAACCCGCTGTTCATCTGGTACTTGAAACCGGAATATGCCAAGACTGCCAAGTGGACTTTGTACGACTTGCAGGACAAACTTTCGCAACATGGCTGGATGGTTCCGGCTTACACGCTGCCTGACAAACTGGAAGATTACGTAGTAATGCGCGTCGTGGTACGCCAGGGATTCAGCCGCGACATGGCGGATATGTTGCTGGGCGACATCAAGAATGCCATTGCCGAACTGGAGAAGCTGGACTTCCCTACTCCTACCCGTATGGCGCAGGACAAGAATCTGCCGGTAGAGAGCAAGATGTTCAACCACGGAGGGAGACGCAAGAAAAAATAACGAAGCCATAAAGCGGCAGGACGGCGACGTAACGGCGGCTCAGGGCGGCATCGGGCACATTGCATATGCAGGAAGCCGCGGCTGCGCTGCTGCCTTACCGTCCCGTCGCTTTCTCTAACATTAATATATATGGAAAAGAAAATATCGATTTCGCAAATCAAGGAAGTTGCCCAGGAGGCATATAACGAGGTAAAAGGGAAAACCGGTGGCAAGAATGCGGATTACATCCCCTACCTTGCCAACATAGATTCCAATCTGTTCGGGCTCAGCATCTGCCTGATGAACGGGCAAACCGTAAACATCGGCGATACAGGCTATCGCTTCGGGATAGAATCCGTGTCGAAGGTACATACCGCCATACTTGTCCTGCGCCAGTACGGTGCTCAAAAAGTGCTGGATATGATTGGCGCCGACGCTACGGGGCTGCCCTTCAACTCTATCATCGCCATTTTGCTGGAGAACGACCACCCCTCTACTCCATTGGTAAATGCAGGCGCTATCTCCGCCTGCTCCATGGTACAGCCGGTGGGCAATGCCGACAAGAAGTGGGAAGCCATTGTACAGAACGTTACCGAGTTGTGCGGCTCCGCCCCGCAGCTCATCGAGGAGCTATACAAATCGGAAACGGCTACGAACTTCAATAACCGCTCCATTGCCTGGCTGTTGAAGAACTACAACCGCATCTACGACGACCCGGACTTGGCGCTCGACCTTTACACCCGCCAATGTTCGCTGGGCATCACCGCCGAGCAGTTGGGCATCGCAGCCGGAACGATTGCCAACAACGGCGTCAACCCCGTTACCGGGCAAACCGTATTTGAAGCCGGCCTCGCACCGAAAATCACCTCGATGATTTCCACCGTAGGTTTCTACGAGCATTCGGGCGACTGGATGTACACCGCCGGCATACCGGCAAAGAGCGGCGTGGGCGGCGGTGTAATGGCCGTGCTGCCCGGCGTAATGGGCATATCGGCTTTCGCTCCTCCTCTGGACGAGGCGGGTAACTCCTTCAAGGCGCAACTGGCTATCAAGTTCATCATGAACAAGCTCGGGCTGGGCGTGTTCAATGGCGACAATGTGACGATTACAGAATAATCTCTTCATCGGCTATGAGTTATTAAGTTACGGGGTATTTGCCTGCATATGCTGCTACCGGCAAATGACCGGTAACTGGTAACTCATAACTTTATAATAGGACTTCATTATGAAAATGGCTCTATCGGAATTCGTGCTGCGGAAAAAAGGGATATACGGCATACTGCATGTCGTCATCCTGCTGCTTTCGTTGTTCCTGGTTATCAGCATCTCCGTCGATACGTTCAAAGGCATCCCCTTCTACGAGCAGTCGGTGTACATGGAGGTACAGCTATGGATTTGTGCATTGTTCCTGGCGGACTTCGTACTGGAATGGATTTTGGCGTCCGATAAGAAACGCTATGTCGCCACGCACTTCATCTTTCTCCTGGTAGCTATTCCTTATCAGAATATCATTGCCTACATGGGTTGGGACTTCTCACCCGAAATCACCTATATGCTACGCTTCATTCCATTGGTACGGGGCGGCTACGCTATGGCTATCGTGGTGGGCTGGCTGACGTACAACCGTGCATCGGGCTTGTTCGTGTCTTACCTCACGATGTTGCTGGCCACCGTCTATTTCTCGAGCCTTGCCTTCTATGTCATGGAGCACGGAACCAATCCCCTGGTAACGGGTTACGGCGATGCCCTGTGGTGGGCTTTCATGGATGTAACGACGGTAGGTTCCAATATCATTGCGGTTACCGTTACCGGACGGGTGCTGTCCGTACTGCTGGCGGCGCTGGGCATGATGATGTTCCCCATTTTCACGGTGTACGTAACGAGCCTGGTAGAGAGGCGTAACAAGGAAAAGCAGGACTATTACAAAAAGATAGAACAAAACCGGGAACCGGCAAACGGCGTTTCCTAATTGTTAAAGCCGTAATTTTCCTTTATCCACCGGGAACAACTGTTTTCCGGACTTGTTATAAACGCTGAATTTCGAATATATTTTTTATCTAAAACCTTAACTTATGGCAAATATTAAACAAACGGTGAAGCTGGGCGTGTTTACCCTGGCAATCATGAATGTGACGGCTGTAGTATCCCTGCGTGGACTGCCCGCCGAGGCCGTGTACGGAATGAGTTCGGCCTTCTATTACTTATTTGCAGCCATAGTCTTTCTTATTCCGACATCGCTCGTCGCTGCGGAACTGGCTGCCATGTTTCAGGACAAGCAGGGCGGTGTATTCCGCTGGGTGGGCGAAGCCTACGGAAAGAAGCTCGGCTTCCTCGCTATCTGGGTGCAGTGGATTGAGAGTACAATCTGGTATCCTACGGTACTGACGTTCGGCGCCGTGTCTATCGCGTTCATCGGCATGAACGACGTACACGACATGTCGTTGGCAAACAACAAGTACTACACGCTGGTGGTGGTGCTCATTATTTACTGGCTGGCTACCTTCATCTCCCTGAAAGGTATGAGCTGGGTAGGCAAGGTTGCCAAAGTAGGCGGCCTGGTAGGAACAATCATCCCCGCCGGATTGCTGATAATCCTCGGCATCGTTTACCTGGCTACGGGCGGCCACTCCAACATGGACTTCCACAGCAGCTTCTTCCCGGACCTGACGAACTTCGACAACGTAGTGCTCGCTGCAAGTATATTCCTCTTCTATGCCGGTATGGAAATGGGCGGTATCCATGTAAAGGATGTGAACAATCCTTCGAAAAACTACCCTAAAGCCGTGTTTATCGGTGCTTTGATTACGGTGCTTATCTTCGTGCTGGGCACATTCGCCCTGGGCGTCATCATCCCCGCCAAAGATATCAGCCTGACGCAGAGCCTGCTGGTAGGCTTCGACAATTACTTCCGCTACATCCATGCCTCCTGGTTGTCGCCTATCATCGCCATTGCACTGGCATTCGGCGTACTGGCAGGCGTATTGACATGGGTTGCCGGTCCGTCCAAAGGTATCTTTGCCGTAGGTAAGGCAGGTTATATGCCTCCGTTCTTCCAAAAGACCAACAAGCTGGGCGTACAGAAGAATATCCTGTTCGTACAGGGCGGTGCAGTAACCATACTAAGCCTTTTGTTCGTTGTGATGCCTTCCGTACAGAGTTTCTACCAGATTCTTTCGCAGTTGACGGTAATTCTTTACCTCATCATGTATATGCTGATGTTCTCCGGCGCTATCGTACTGCGCTACAAGATGAAGAAACTGAACCGCCCGTTCCGCATCGGCAAAGGCGGTAATGGCCTGATGTGGTTCATCGGCGGCCTGGGCTTCTGCGGTTCATTGCTCGCATTCGTGCTGAGCTTCATCCCGCCCAGCCAGATTTCCACGGGTAGCAACACCGTATGGTTCTCCGTACTCATCATCGGCGCGCTCGTCGTTGTAATCGCCCCGTTCATTATCTACGCTTCCAAGAAGCCGAGCTGGGTAGACCCGAACACGAACTTCGAGCCGTTCCACTGGGAGGAACAACCTGCCGCACAAGTTGCCGGTAAAGCTGCCGCAACCACGACGGCAACCGATACGGCTGCTTCTGCAACCACAACAGCAACTACAACTGCAAACGCAACTGTAAATGCAACTGCAAACGGAAGCGCCGCATCTTCCGCCCCCGGAAATACTCCGCCGGCAAGCAGCAGCAAAACTCCGGATACCCCTCCCAAAGGGTAAGGATTATCCTACTGCATAATTTTGCCTATACTGGAAAACCGGGCGATGTACAATCGCAACCGGATTCCGGTATAGGCAAAACTTTTTTTAGATAAATCGAGTGCCAAAGGGAAGAAAGTTCACTGTATAATTCCAAGGCTTGAACAAATATTCTCCCAAGAAAGAATCGTTGAATAAACTACATGCACTTCAACACCAATGTAGTGCATCCAGCTTTCATATGTATTCAATTCAACATCCCAATCCATTACGGAATGACTTGAATCCGTGTTAATCCGTGGCGAACAAGCCTCCTTTGGCAGTAAGCGCCTCATATGCCCTCCGGTAACCCGTCACCAACTCCTCCATGACCGCTGCTGCCGGTTGTATTCCTTTTTCATTGAGTAAGGCGGAGGCCTGCCCTATTTCAAGTTCGCCTTCTTCAAGGTCGCCCTCGAAGATGCCGCGCTTGGCACGTCCTCTCGACAGGAGGATGCGCAATTCTTCTTCCGTAGCTCCGGCTGCCTCGGCTGCCGCTACCGCTTGCTGAAAATTGCCGCGTGCCAAGCGTACGGGAGACAGTTTCTTCAATAACAGGCGGGTATCGCCCTCTTTCAGGTGCAGGCAGTATTCCTTGAATACCTCGCTGGCGGAACTTTCCTCAGTCAAGGCAAACCGCGTACCTATCTGAACACCCTCCGCACCCAATGCGCGTGCGGCAAGAATCGCCTCGCCGGTAGCGATGCCGCCGGCAGCAATCAACGGCAAGGCGGTAACCGCACGTACGGCAGGTATCAGGCAAAGCGTAGTCGTTTCCTCGCGCCCGTTGTGTCCGCCGGCCTCGAAGCCTTCGGCAACAATGGCATCCACACCGGCCTCCTCCGCTTTCATGGCGAAACGCGACGAGGACACGACGTGCACCACCGTAATGCCTCGTTCCTTCAGCCACCCCGTCCATGTATTCGGATTGCCGGCGGATGTAAATACGATGCGGACACATTCGTCCACCACAATCTGCATGATTTCTTCTATTTGGGGATACATCAGGGGAATGTTCACTCCGAATGGACGGCGTGTAGCCTCGCGGCATTTCCGTATATGTTCGCGCAAAGTCTCGGGATGCATGGAGCCCGCACCCAGCAAGCCCAAGCCGCCGGCATTACTTACAGCCGACGCCAGCCGCCAGCCACTGCACCACACCATACCGCCTTGAATAATGGGGTATTTTATCCCGAACAGGGAAGTTATTCTATCCATTGTCTTATCCTTTAATTGTTTTATCTTTTAATCGTTCTATCCTTTAATTGTCCTACCCTTTAAGGGTTATCTTATAAAAACAAGAACAAGAGAGATAAAGTTCGATATTCAAGAACCCGCCGCCCGGACCGTCCCTATTCGGCAACCACCTCTTTACGGCGGACACTGACAGAGTCGCCATAAGCCCTTAACACCTCCAATGTACGCGCACGCCGCCGGGCAGCCTTCCTGTTCCAGAAATCTTTTGTAAAAGGACGCATGAAATCGCCCGAGACAGCACCGCCGCCGACACCCCGCCAGCTACCTACCGCCATATTGTTAGCGCGTTCGGTTACCATATACCGCAGTCCGGTGGCTTCTATCTGCTCCACACTCTCGCGCGGCCCGGCATCCAGCGGAGTCTTAGCCCAATCAGTGTAAATCTTGAGTACCGTCAACTCGTAGAACGGATTGCCCCGCCACGTATTCTTATCCACCTTAATCTTTTTCTGATAAACCGGGTCCCAGTTGTATTTGGTATTTGCCGTATAAGGGTGCAAGGTAAGCACCACCTTCTTTTTCGGCGTCCGGGGCAGTGCGGGCATGGAAACATCGAAGTCCAGCCACGGCTTATCCTCCTCAGCCTCCGGAGTACCCCAGGGAGTGTCGATACCCATTTCCCTAAGCACATCCGGGTTCAGCTCCACCTCTCCCTCGCTATCGAGCAACCGACGCAGGCGCAAGGAGTCCTGCGGCGTCCACTCTTGAGCGCAAAGGGGGAAGGCTACCGCACAAAGCAGCCCCAAAAAGAGAATACGATTTTTCACCGGTTATTCCTTTACCTTATGTTTTATACCCGACATTCCGTGTCCGCCCTCAGAACTCACCACCACATATAGCCGCTTCCGCAAAGCGGTTCGTCGTAACACGGGTCTACAGTCCACATGGTACGCGGATATTTCCGTCCCTCCCACCAGCGACGGTAGCGGGCGGCTGCATCCAACACCTCTTCATCCGTCAGGAAGTAAATGCCTTCATAGTTCTCAGCATCGGTATGCACCATTTTACACCCCATGGAGGCATTGTGCCCAAGCCTGATTGTTTCCACCGTCCACAAGATACACTCGCCCAGCCGCAGCTTACCGCCTGCCGAATAGGATACGGGAGCTAACGGAAAGGAAGGTATCACCGTTAAATCCTCGGCATACTCCAGAAGTTCCCCGATGTCCTCCTTGGCGAAGTTGGGAACATTGTTCAGCCCCTCGGGGCTTTGGGCGGAGTATTTACCGGCTTTCAGTTGTTTCACAAACAAATCCACATCCGGATGCTCGTAGTCCAGCGATTCTTCACCGCAAGAAGCAAGTGCGAGGCAGCATACCGCTGCAAGCACCATGTATCCGTATCTATATATTCTGTAAAGAGTGTCCATTTTGTTGTACTGTCTTGAAGGTTAATAAGTCATGCGTACCCCGCACAAAAGATTCAGGTTCGTGGGGCGTTCCGTTCGCAAAGTCCTGGTTTCGGAATCCGTATCGAAATGGTGGGACACGGACGGTTCGGCAAACAAGGTGAAGCGGTCGTTCAATTTATAGCGTACCCCTACGCCTGCCGCTACCGAGAGCTGGACGGGCTCGGCATTGAACCCGTTGTCCGGAGCGCCGGCGATACATTTATCGGCGGCTCCCCCCACAGTAGCGTATAAATCGACTTTCGGGGTACTTGCCAACGTCATATTCAGCTTCACGGGAATGCCCAGGGTGTGAAGCGCATGACCGGCATGCAAACGGTTATACCGTACACCCGCTTCCAAGGCGAGCCAACCGTTGAGGCTGCGCTCCACCGTAACCTCCGCCGTGAGCGGCATGTGGTAATCCCCTTTAGGCAGAGATGTCCCGAGGGCTGCCTTCAGCGCCCACTTACGCGCTTTCCGGTACTTTAAGGGAGAGGCTTCCCGCTCCTCTACCGGAACGGCAGAAAAGAGACCGGAAACCGGGCTTGCCCCGCCGGTGGTTTGCTGATAAGGATTGCTGTCCTGTGCGGTGGCATCGTTGCCGAAGTAACCGCCACCTGCCTGTACCCGCTGGCGGATAGTAATGGAAAACCTGACGGATACGGACTCGTCCGCATCTCCCTGCCGGGCGGCCATGCCTGCGGGTATGCCGCTTACGGGCTGCCTCGTACCGGGGTTCTGCGCTGCCGGAGCCGCCTGGTGTATGGAGGGAAAAGCTTCCTGCACGGCATCGCCGTTCAAGCTGCCTTCCGGCGTCAGGGCGGCCACTTGTGTAAATGCCTCCTTTATCTCTTCTTTCGGAGAGAAATACCAGAAAGCGGCCGAAGCAGCCCCCAACACAAATACAACGGAGGCGGCAGCCGCCACCCGGTAATACTTCGGAGAAAGGAAGGCGGTCTTTTTACGGCTTGCGGCAGAAAGGGGCATATCTTCCTGCAACTTCTCCCAGAAGCCCTCGCGCACCGTCATCTCCGCACCGTTCAGGCGGCTGCGGAACAATCCGGTTATTTCATCTTTTTCTCTCATGTTCGGTATATTCTTTAATTCTTTTCGCTAACATACATTTGGCACGATGCAACTGCGAGGTAGAGGAATGTTCCTTGATGTGGAGCAGTTCCGCTATTTCCTTGTGCGACTTCTCCTCGAACACGTACAGGTTGAACACCGTACGGCAGCCGTCGGGAAGTTCCGCCACAAAGCTCATCAGCACTTCTTCCGTAAGTCGGTTTCCGCTCTGGGCAACGTCCGTTTCGTCCAGCACATCGGGAAGCCGCTCCTCGTTCACCACCAACTGGCTGAGACGGTGTTGCTTCCGCAGGTAGTCGATAGCTTGTGTCACCATTACCCTCGTTACCCACGTGCCCAGCGCGCATTCGCCGCGGAACGTGAAGTGGGTGAAGATTTTGATAAAGCCGTCGTGCAAAACATCGTGCGCCGCATCCATATCGCCCGTATAGCGGTAGCACACCGCCAGCATCTGCCTGGAATATAGAGTGTAAAGTTCCTTTCGGGCGGAATCCTTTCCTGCCCGGCAGCCCTCTATCAGTTCTATCTCGTTTTCCAATGTCAGTGCTCGTTTTACGGACGCCTCTTTGCGTCGTTTATCAGTTAGACGCAGCATCCGGCAGAATGCTGCAACAGAATCTCTAAAAAGAAGTTAAAGAATTGCGGAATAAATAAAAGACCTTCCATAAGCTTGCTTCTACAATGCAATCCTTACAGAAGGTCTTATTTTTTATCCGAATTACAAGCGCAGGCATTTTGTCAGCATGCCTTGAAGCTCATATCCAGGCCTTTTACGGAATGTGTCAGCGCACCTACCGAAATAAAGTCCACGCCGCATTCGGCATAGTCGCGCAGCGTATCGAAGGTGATGCCGCCGGAAGACTCCGTTTCGTAACGGCCTGCCACCATTTCTACGGCTTTCTTCGTCATTTCGGGTGTAAAGTTATCGAACATGATGCGGTCTACACCGCCCAAGTCGAGCACTTGCTGCAATTCGTCGAAGTTACGCACTTCGATTTCTATCTTGAGGTCTTTGCCTTTCTCCCTGCAATATTCCTTGGCGCGGGTAATGGCCTTGTCTATACCGCCTGCGAAATCCACATGGTTGTCTTTCAGCAAAATCATGTCGAACAGCCCAATCCGGTGGTTCACACCTCCGCCTATCTTTACCGCCATTTTCTCCAGGATACGCATACCGGGAGTGGTCTTGCGGGTATCGAGCACGCGGGTATTCGTGCCTTTCAGCTTTTCGGCATACTTATGCGTCATGGTAGCGATGCCGCTCATGCGCTGCATGATGTTCAGCATCAGGCGTTCGGTCTGCAACAAAGACTGCACCTTGCCCTCTACGACCATAGCCACATCGCCCGGTTTTACCTCCGCACCGTCGCCGATGAACACTTCCACTTTCATGGTGGGGTCGAAACGGCGGAAAACTTCCTTAGCCACTTCGATACCGGCAAGGATACCGGCTTCCTTAATCAAAAGCTTGGACTTGCCCATTGCCGTATCGGGAATGCACGAAAGAGTGGTATGGTCGCCGTCGCCTATATCCTCGGCAAATGCCAGGTCGATTAGCCTGTCAATCAATTCTTCTTCCTTATTCATTTGTCTTATCTATTCTTATTTGATGTATCACATATTTGCTTGCCGCTTTCCTAAAGAAGCAGTTCACCCGGAAATTGCCGTTCGCGGTTGCCAATGTGCCGATAATGAAGCCCGACTCATCGCGTTTGCCCTGGTGGTTCACTGTAAAACCGCTGACCTGGTTGCCGGAAAAGAAAGCTGCCATTTTCCCCTCTGCCGTTCCGCGGTCTACGTTAATCGGGCGGTTTTCGAGAATCAGCTCTACCTTGTCGCTCAAATATCCGTTCAGGTTCCGGGAATCTCCTTTTTTAAAGGCGGCAACGACTCCCTCCGGCACGTCTTGTGCCATGACCGAAACCGTCCAGATAAAGAGGCAGGCGCACAATATTACTACTCGTTTATTCATTTTCACAAGTATTAATGATAGGCAAAGGTAAGCAAATCTCGCAAATAACAAGAAAAAAGCGCGTTTTTATTTAATTAACCTTCCAAAACTACCTACATCACGGTAGAGCCGAAGCATTCCACAGGGCGGATTAGCCCGGCTTGCAGAACGAACGGATTCGGCTTACGAGGTAAATAGATTCGGCTTGCGGAACGGATAAATCCAGCCTATGGAACGAATAAATCCGGCTCATGGGACAAATAAATCCAGCTTGCAGAACGAATTGTCACGGCTTACGGAAAGAATTACGTCCGCCTTCAGAAGGAATTATGCCTACCTTACAGAAAGAATCACGTCTGCCTTGCAGAAGGAATAAATAATACACGGAGGAGAGCTGTATTCTCGCAGGAAAGGAGTATTTTTGCACCAAAATCAGTAATTTGCATGAAAACGACTTTGCTCGTCGTAGGACGAACCGTAGAACAACATTTCATTACAGCTATCAATGACTACATACAGCGCACCCGGCGCTATCTTTCGTTCGATATGGAGGTTATTCCGGAGTTGAAAAATACGAAGAACCTTTCCACGGAAGTGCAAAAGGAGAAAGAAGGCGAACTGATATTGAAAGCTCTCCAACCGGGCGATGTAGTAGTGCTGCTGGACGAAGGCGGAAAAGAAATGCGCTCCATAGAGTTTGCAGACTATATGAAGCGCAAGATGAACACCGTAAACAAACGGCTGGTTTTTATTATCGGAGGTCCGTACGGTTTCTCTCCCAAAGTCTATGAAGCGGCACACGAGAAACTCTCTCTTTCGCGCATGACCTTTTCGCACCAGATGATAAGGCTTATCTTCGTGGAACAGCTATACCGTGCCATGACGATACTGAACGGCGGACCGTACCACCACGAATAAACAGAGAAACAGCCCCTACGCTACCACCCTATCTTATCGAGACCGGCAGCAGTATACCAAGCCGTAGAACGGTATGCGGCGGCAGCCTGGGAATCGGTGGAAAGGGGGATGTAATGCGTGACACCGTTGGTATCTTTCATCGAGAACATACCGAAAACAGAATCAAATCTATAATCAGCATAAGAGGAATAGTTTTTTTCTGTAGTACTCCAATAAACAAGGGCAGAGTCGAAGGCTTGTTTCCATAGCTCATATCCTGCATCATCTGTCAGATGTCGCATCATTTCTTGCATGTCAAAATATCCTATATGCCCATCGCTCATAGTACGTTTATCATAATCAAAAACATCAGTACGGAGTTCCTCTAATACAACATTAGCCTGTAAAACCTGATTAGTAACTGTAGCCAATTTGTTAAGTTCCGAAGTTCTCAAAACTGCAACAGAAACCCCTCCCGTCCAATTCGTATCCAAGATATCTACACCCGCCTTATAGTTTGCATAATAATGATTGAAATAAGCTTTCGCCATTTGAACTACCGCATCTTGTTTAAACATCAGGGGGACAACCTTATCATAGGGAGCACCCGGTCCAGGGGTTTCCGTAGGGCATCCCATATAGTAGTCGGTATAGTTGCGCACCGCATAGGCCACCTCCACCGACATCATAAAACACGCATCGAACATAATAAAATCGAAATGCGGCATATCATCGTCCAGCACAGCCAGGAAATCGGATATATTCATGCGGTTATCTTGCCACCCTCCGGTGTCCTGTCCTATCCAACGGGTGGAAGCGGAAGGAACCGGATAAGGAATCCAGCCGTCTGCATGCGACCAGTAAACCAGCCCGTAGCTGTCCGCCGGATATTCATAAAAGGCGCGGTGCATTACCTCCTGCATCACAGATGTATCCGTAGATACCTGCTCTGCATATTCCTTGATAATCTTCTTTTCGACATTGCCTTTCTTGTCCTTTGCAATGCGGAACAAGACGGGTGTGCTCTTGTCGTCCTGATACACCAACAGATTATAGGATGATGAATCTACAAGCTCCATACCCTTCATCATCTCTTCCACATCCTGTTTTGCAAACGAGGCTAAACTATTATCTGCCACGATATATACAAGCACGGTCTTGCTACCTGCCTCGGGAGCGACAGGGTCGTCGTCCTGGTTACACGCAGTAAACAGAAAAAGAAAGGATATGCATAGCAGGGTATAAAGCTTCAATCTCATAGTCATTCGTATAATTCCGGATTAATAATTATTCTTCCGGTTTCTTAAAGCTGAACTTGTCCGGTTCGATAGCTTGCAGCAGCATTGTCCCTTTCTTATATTTCGCCTTTACCTTGGAAGCTTCTTTCTCCAACTTCTTCTTGCTCTCGCTGAAGTAGACCATACACGTATAATCGGGTTTCTTCAAATCGTATTCTAGGTAGTTCTTCAACTGGTAGCTGTATAAGTCGCGCTTGGGCAGAAAGCCGTTCTTATCCAGCACGGCGCTATCCAGCACCTGGATTTCCGTATAATACACTACCGAGTCGTTGAAAGATGCCGCTATACCGAAAGCGTAGACGGGCTTGTTGCTTTTCATTGTAAATGCCGTACACAGAGTAAAGACGAGCATCACTGCAAATACTATTTTTACGTGCTTCATAACTTCTATTCGTTTATTTAACGGGGCAAAGATAATGTAAACCGGAAGCAGAACAAAATAAGCCGCCTATTTTTTGCATCAAAGTGCAGCTTATCTCACCCGAAGGCAATAAAAAACCGGCTGTCCGCATTGGGACCCGCCGGCTTCCTTAATTTCTTTATTTGTCAGAAACTGATATTTCTTATTTATCCCAAATAAGATTTGAGCAATTTGCTACGATTACTTTGTCTTAACCTTCTGATTGCTTTTTCTTTAATCTGGCGGACACGCTCACGGGTAAGACCGAATTTGTCGCCGATTTCCTCTAATGTCATTTCCTGCTGTCCGATACCGAAAAACATCTGTATGATTTCTTTTTCCCTATCGGTTAACGTAGAAAGAGCTCTATCAATTTCCCTCGCAAGAGACTCGTTCACCAAAGAGCGGTCGGCCATAGGAGAGTCGTCATTAACCAGCACATCGAGCAGACTGTTGTCCTCTCCTTCAACGAAAGGTGCGTCCACCGAAATATGGCGGCCGGAAACCTTCAGCGTATCGGAGATTTTATCGACGGGGATTTCCAGTTCATCGGCAAGCTCCTCGGGAGACGGACGGCGCTCGTTCTCCTGCTCGAACTTGGAAAAAGCCTTGCTGATTTTATTCAGCGACCCTACCTGGTTCAAGGGAAGGCGCACGATGCGCGACTGTTCTGCCAAAGCCTGCAAAATGGACTGACGTATCCACCATACCGCGTAGCTGATAAACTTGAAACCACGTGTTTCATCGAACTTTTCGGCAGCCTTTATCAGTCCTAAATTGCCCTCGTTAATCAAGTCGGGCAAACTCAAACCCTGGTTCTGGTACTGTTTGGCTACAGATACAACGAAACGCAGATTGGCACGTGTCAGCTTTTCCAGTGCAACACGGTCACCCTTGCGGATGCGCTGAGCGAGCTCTACCTCTTCCTCGACTGTAATAAGGTCCTCGCGGCCGATTTCCTGCAAATACTTGTCAAGAGAAGCGCTCTCTCTGTTAGTGATACTTTTGGTAATTTTTAATTGTCTCATTCTTCTTATACAGATTTGGGTTGCAAAGTTACGACAAATTATTTATTACAAACAAACTTACCTGTACTTTTTCACCTTATTTATATCTTACTTTATATAACAAAAAGGATGTCGGCATGTATCTGCCGACACCCTCTTTTTCGTCTTTGTTTGCTAAAATTACAATCTTCTTACCTATCCTACCTTCTTTTGTTATTCTTGTGTCAAATCTACGGCGTAGCTTGCACGCTTGCCCGACGGGAACATACCGGTGATGAACAGTACCTGGTCGGGGGATTGGGTAGCGGCTTTCAGCACCTTCTCCATATCGTCTACCGACTTCATCTGTACGCCGTTTGCCTTGAGGATGATGAATCCCTTGCGGATACCGGCATCTGCCATTTTACCGCCGGATACTCCGGTAACCTCCAGGCCGTAACCCAGGTTGAGCTGTCTCTTCAGCTCGGAAGATACCGGGCGGAAGGCTGCACCCAGGATTTCCATTCCGGCGTCTTTCACGACTTTCGTATTGCCCTGGGAATTCTTAAGGGTCAACTCGAACTCTTTCTCCTTCTTGTCGCGGATTACCTTTACCTTCACCTTGTCACCAGGACGGTGCTTGGCAAGTGCTTCCTGCAAATCGGTGAACTTATGTATTTTCTTGCCGTCGAGCCCTATGATAACGTCGTCCGACTTCAATACGCCGGCAGCCGAACCGCCTTCTACGACTTCAGCAATCAGGACACCTTCCTGTACGCCGAGTTCGTCTGCTTTCTTCTTCATTTCCTCAGCCAGTCTTTCGTCCATTTGCAGGTCTGTGCCCAGCGTAGTACCGGTGATGCCCAGCAAAGCGCGCTGTACCGTACCGAACTGTTTCAGGTCGGCTACGACTTTTGTCATGATGCTGGTGGGGATTGCAAAACCGTAACCGGAATATGCACCCGTAGGCGAATACAGCATGGCGTTGATACCTACCAGCTCGCCTCTTGCATTGACCAGCGCACCGCCACTGTTTCCCTGGTTGATTGCCGCATCCGTCTGGATGAAGGACTGGATGTTGGCAGCCTGCCCGTTGGAAGCGGTAGCACCGATAGCACGGGCTTTTGCACTGACGATACCTGCCGTTACGGTGGAGTTCAGGTTAAAGGGGTTACCTACCGCCAACACCCACTCGCCTACTTTCAGCTCGTCGGAATTGCCTACCGGCACTGTGGGGAAATCGTCGCCCTCAATCTTTATCAGGGCAAGGTCGGTACTGGGGTCAGTGCCGATGATGCGTCCTTTCAGCTCGCGGTCGTCGTTCAGCTTTACGGTAATTTCATCGGCTCCCTCTACTACGTGGTTGTTTGTCACGATATAGCCGTCTTTAGAGATAATCACACCGGAACCGAAGCCTACACGCGGCTGGGTCTGTATCTGGCGTTGCTGTCCGCGGCCGTCGCCGAAGAAGAAGTCGAAGATATCCGGCATGCTCTGCACCGTCTGAGTCTTGCTCAACTGCTTTGCACGTATATGTACCACGGCATGAACCGAGTTCTCTGCCGCTTGCGTCAAATCAACAGGCTGCGCATCCGTTGCATTATAAGCAGCCAACTGCAAATTATTAGGGTTCTGCTTGAACAACTCGCTAAACGTAGCAGGTTCTTCCTTATGCAGCATCTTATAGGTGGTAATACCGGCTACCCCCGAACTAAGAATTACAATGGCTGCAACTCCGAGGATGTTTTTTGTTGTCTGTTTCATATTACTCTTATTCTCTTTAATTGTTAATATTCAAATCTCATTTAACATTCTGACGTTAAAATAACGACAAAAATCGTTCAGTTATTCCGCTTGTCACTCTTTTTTGTTCTCTTTTAACAGTGAATATTTAGGGCTTAACAGCGGTTAACGGCAGAAGCTGACAAATTAGCATTTGTGTACGATTGCTGTCTGTTAAAATACTGACAGATAGGCGAAATAAAAACGCACCGTCCGTTTGCCTGTAACAGACGATGCGTTGAGGGCAAACAGACGGTGTGTTCGGGGTAAACACACCGTCTGTTGCGAAGATGTATACCGCACCTCAATAATTAAGGTAATCAATCTCCATATGATAGCTCCATTGCGGGAAATAAAGGTTACCGCCCTCCCACTCTACCTCGCCACGCTGGAAGTCTACGGTTTCACTGCGCGGATATTTCTTTTCCGGTACTAACGGCATACCGTAATCGCTGTTCACAATCATGCGCCAGGAGTCGATACCGCCCAGGAAGAAGTATTCTTCATCGGCATCGCGGGCAAAGACGGGCACTCCGAACGACTGGTCTACAGGAACCCACCCTACTCCTTCAAAGTACACCTCCGCCCAGTCGTGCAGGTTCCAGGCACGGGGATGCATCATAAATCCGCTTTGGAAATGTGCGGGAATGCCGCTGATGCGGCACAGGGTGATAAACAGAAGGCTGACCTGGCCGCAGTCGCCGTGGCGGTTGTCCAATACGTATTCCGGAATATTCTCTATCGTGGAATATTCGCGGGCGGAAGCCCAGGGGAAGTTGTCGTTGACCCAACGGAAGATGCGTTTCGCTTTCAGATAGGGATTCGTTTCGCCTGCTGTCAATTTGGCAGCCAATTCACGCAGACGCGGGGAGAAAACGATGTGTTTATCCCGCTCGGCGGTATATTCCTTGTAAAGAGCGGTAGTGGTATCGTAGGGCTGCACATCTTCCGCTTGCAGATTATGCCACTCCCCGCAGGATGTGTATTCGAATGTTTCGGAGAATACGGTAGGCTCGCCCTCTACGGCACGCTTCTCCATATAAAGCGTACTATGCCGGCTGTCTTGCGGAGCGAGGATATACTCCGGCTCACTGGCGGAGATAAACTTCACATCCTGCTGGCGCGCCTGGTCTCTACGGGGATAGGGCAACCAGCAACGGATAATCTTACCGGCAGGAACGGCATTCGTATCCACCGTCAGCGTATAGGTAACGCGCATCCGTTTAGGAACTGCAACCGCCTTGCCGCTTTCCTTTACGGCGGCAATGATTTCGGGCAGGTTCTCCCGGTTCACCTTATCGCTTCCACTCAATGCCGTACCTTCTTTGGCTATCTTTATATCATAGCAGGCGGAATCTATACGGAACAGATTGGGGGCGGCATTACGGAAATAGCGTTTTTCACCGTCCAGTATCATGCACTCCAGTGCATTGGATGCTTCCCATTGCCTCATCTGCTCGTCCGTTACATCGGGAATGTATTTCCTGATATAGTCCTTTACCTGGGATTCCGTCAAGCAGAAATCAGTAAGCAGCCGCTGGTGCAAATCGTCGTCCCAGCTATATGGCTTGTTCTCCGGCCTCGTGCCGCAGGCGGAAGCGAGGAGAAATAGGAATATGGTATATAATAGTTTCTTCATGGGAAAACGGAGAGATTTATAAATTATGAATTACGAGTTATGAGTTATACATTATGAATTATGAGTTATGAATTACAAATCATCATACGCATTTAGATTTTCACTACACCGATACCCGGCAAATCCGGCAACGTAATCTTTCCCTTCACCACTTCCATACCTTTGAAGCGGTCGTTGGCAATCAGCAGGCTACCGTCCAAATCGGCAAAGTCTACGGCCGGCGAGAACTGCGAGGCAGCGGATATGGCGCATGATGTCTCGGTCATACATCCTACCATTACCTTCATGCCCAAAGCCCGTGCCAGCGTCACCATTTTCCATGCCTCACGCATACCGGTACACTTCATCAGTTTGATATTGATACCCGTAAAGGCATCTTTCAGCCCCGCTACATCCTTTAAGCGCTGAATGGATTCGTCGGCAAAAATCGGCAGCGGGCTTTGCTGGGTTACCCATGCGATGTCGTCCAACTGCTCCTTGGGCATGGGCTGCTCTATCATAACGATGCCTTTCTCCTTCAGCCAATGAATCATATCGAGCGCATAGTGTTTGTCTTTCCAGCCCTGGTTGGCATCAATGGCAATGGGCAGGTCGGTTACGGAACGGATAGTTTCAATCATCTCCTTATCGTTATCGCGTCCCAATTTCACTTTCAGGATATTGAACTGCTCTGCGCATTCCCTGGTCTTTTCGCGCACTACATCGGCCGTATCGATGCCGATAGTAAACGTGGTGGAAGGTGCTTTCTCCTTATCCAGCCCCCATATCTTGTACCAGGGAGCCTGTAACAACTTGCCCACCAGGTCGTGCAAGGCGATATCTACCGCTGTCTTTGCCGCCGCATCTCCTGCGGAAAGACTGTCTATATAGCCCAGGATATCCTCTAACTGGAAAGGGTCGGAGAACCGCCCGATAACATCCTGTACTTTCTTCAGGAAAGCCAGCACGCTATCCATTGTACCCAGCTCGTGTTGCAGGTAGGGAGGCATGGACGCCTCGCCATAGCCGGTAATACCGTCGTACTCTATCTCGACCTGCACATCAGGCGTAGTGGTACGCGAATAGGTAGCCACCGTAAACACATGGCGCAACTTCAGTTCATACGGAAAGAAACGCAATTTCATCTTAGGCGTAGCCCCACTTTTGTTGATATTGAACAAAGCCGGCACAGCACCCTCTCCTGCCAGTACACTATTGATAGCCATACCCGAACCCAAGGCGGCAAAGGCGGCGGTCTTTAAAAAGTCTCTTCTGTTTTGCATGTTATTGAAGTTTTAGCTGTTAGCCGGATTATCATTTATAATATTCATTCGTTTCTGTCGTATTCAGCCCCGCCTCTTTATTTATATAAGGTAACACGCGCGTGGCAAACAACAACCGCCCGAGATTGTATTCATCGAACAGTTCATCTGCCGGGTCGAAACTGCTGATATGCACATCGCCCTGCGAATGGATGAAGCGCTTGCCGCCGATATACATCCCCACATGCACCACACGCTCTTTCCGCTCCGGAGTTGCCTTGCGGCCGAAGAATATCAAATCGCCCGGTTGCAGGTTGGAGAAATCGGGTGCGATGTCGATATGCTTGCCTGCATAGGCTTGCTGGGAGGCGTCGCGCGGGATAATGATGTCGTGCATAAAGAGTACGGTACGCATAAATCCGCTGCAATCCACGCCTTTGGACGAGGTTCCCGCCCATAGGTAGGGAATTCCAATCAACGTGTGCGCTGTACGGATAATACTGGCGGCATCCTGCTTTAAGCCGGAACGCCACTTTTTTTCGGGCATCGCTATGGATTTGGAGATATACCCCCGGCGGCCGTCGGGATAAGCCACCTTATAAAAAGCCCCTTTACTCCCTTCCCATTTCAGGCGGTTGCCTGCCACGACGTCCGACACCGTCTGCGAAGCCCGGTTCGGCTCGGAATAGACAAAGCCGTAATGCGAGGTTACCACAATCTTTTCCGCATCGTTCCACGCAGCCATTTCTTCTTTAGTTACGGGATGCACGCCTACGCGATGTACCCATGCGATATAGTCGTCGGGCGTCTGGATGCGCACCCAACCGTCGCGTTGCAACACGCGCACGGGCATGCCCATTAATCCTTGCGTCATCATTTCCGATGAAAAATCGGGAGCTACACGCAGGTTTGCCACAGAGACGTTGATAATGCCATATGTTTTGCCCTCCAGCCCTTCTCCGTCTGGAAGGAGTTGCAGGCAGTCCATTACGGTATATCCCCTCTTTGCCAGTTCTTTCAGCAAAACCGCTTTCGCCTCTGCCGAAGTGGTGACGCCGCGCAACATCACATTCTTACCGGAAAAAGAATAATCCACGTCTAGCAAAGCCACGCGTTTATCCGGTGCGAACTGTTGTTTTAAACTGTCGGTAAGCTGTGCTATCTCCACCGGTATGCTGCGGTCGCCCGTTTCCGAAGCGGCTGCAAGAAAGGTTATAAAAAGAAGCAATACAAAGAGTGAGACGAACTTTTTCATGGGCTATCAGGGTTTGGGGGTTATTAATGATAGCAAAGCTAACAATTTATTCCGAAAGAGATACACTTTTTCAGTGTTTTTAATAAATTATGCAAATAAAGCGTCCATACGAACAAATCACCCGCCACTACTCGCCAATCACAAAAGAAATTCCTATCTTTGCAGGACAAAGCAGTCGGTCGGCTTGTCGCCTGCGCCTCGTGCGCATGAGGAAAGTCCGGGCAACACAGAGCATCCTACTTCCTAACAGAAAGCTGTCCGCGAGGGTAGAGTAACGTAGAAGAGAATGACCGCCGCAACCTCCGGGCTGCGGTAAGGGTGAGAAGGTGGGGTAAGAGCCTACCAGCCTTGTGGCGACACAAGGGCTGTACGTCTTGGGAGTTGTAAGGTCATGTAAACCGGCGCTATGAGAGCTGCTCGCTCCATGCCGGAGGGTAGACCGCTAAAGCCGTATGGCGACATACGGCTCAGATAAATGACAGGCGCCTCGCTTCAATGGGGAATGAAACATGAACAATGCGGCATTCTCCATTTACCGAGGATACAGAACCCGGCTTACAGACCGGCTGCTTTTTTATATTTAAAATTAAAAACAGAAGGGTTGGAAGATGACAGCATCCTTTCCGGTAGGGGCTTTATTTTTCGATTCCCGGTTTCCAATTCCCGATTCATTATGAGCAAGCGTATTGCAGCCCTTTGGAAGTTCCTGACCTACGATATCTGGCGCATCACGGAAGATGAAGTCACTAAAACGACTTTCTCCATATACAATATTATCAAGACCATTTACCTCTGCGTCAACCGCTTTACCAAAGACAGGCTCGTAAACAAGGCATCTGCCCTGACGTACAGTACACTGCTCGCTATCGTACCTATCCTGGCTATCGTATTCGCGATTGCGCGCGGGTTTGGCTTCGACAATCTTATGGAGAGCCAAATCGTCAAGGGCTTCGGCGGTCCGTCGGAAGCGACGGAAGTTATCTTCCAGTTCGTCAACTCTTATCTGTCGCAAACCAAAAGCGGCATCTTCATCGGGGTGGGATTAATCATGCTGTTGTGGACGGTACTCAACCTGATTAACAACATGGAAATCACCTTTAACCGCATCTGGCAGGTAAAGAAGGCACGTAGCATGTACCGCAAAATCACCGATTATTTCTCCATGCTGCTGCTGATACCGCTGCTGCTGGTGGTTTCAGGCGGTCTTTCCATATTTATGAGTACCATGCTGAAGAATGTGGAGGACTTCACCCTGCTCGCCCCTATCGGCAAATTCCTAATCCGCCTCATCCCGTTTGCCCTGACGTGGTTTATGTTTACGGGGTTGTATGTGTTTATGCCCAATACGAAAGTCAAGTTCAAGCATGCGCTGATTTCGGGAATCCTGGCAGGTACGGCACACCAGGCTTTCCAGTTTCTCTACATCAGCAGCCAGTTATGGGTATCCCGTTACAATGCCATTTACGGAAGTTTCGCGGCGCTCCCCATGTTCCTGTTATGGTTGCAAATATCCTGGACAATCTGCCTTTTCGGGGCAGAGCTGACATATGCCGGGCAGAACATCCGGAATTTCAGCTTCGACAAGGATGCCCGCAACATCAGCCGCCGCTACCGCGACTTTATTTCCATTCTTATCATGTCGCTCATAGCCAAACGCTTTGAGCAGAACGAGCAGCCGTACACGGCGGAGGATATATCGGAGGAATGCCAGATTCCCATACGCCTAACCAACCAGACCCTCTACGAGTTGCAGGAAATCAATCTTCTGCACGAGGTGGTGACCGATGCCAAAAGCCAGGACATCGCCTACCAGCCTTCTATGGACATCAACAAGCTAAACGTGGCTCTCCTGCTGGACAAGCTGGATACCCACGGCTCCGAAGATTTCAAGATAGACAAGGATAAAGAGTTCCACGGACAATGGGAAACGCTGATGAAAGCGCGGGAGGAGTATTACAGGAGCGCCAGCAAAGTACTGTTGAAGGATTTATAGCTCTCTGCCGGAACTCCTTAAGTATAGCTATGCCCTGAACGCCGGACATTCCGTCGCACCGTTCAGGGCATAGCCGTTAATAATGATTGTAGGAAATGACCTTGTCTTTGGGCTTCCTCGATTTCTTCCGTTTCTCTTTTGCCGGATAGCCTATCGTTATATCGAGCAGCAGGCGCTTATGGGCAGGAATGCCGGTAAGCTTCTTTATCTCCTTCTCGTCGAACCACCCCAGGATACACGACCCCAATCCTTCGCTCTCCGCTGCCAGCGTGATATGGGCGGTGGCAATGCCTATATCTATCAGCGGGAAATATTTGTCCTTAATCTTAGCCCCCAAGAAAGAGGTGATATTCATGGACTCCTCTACGACCAGTATATGCACCGGGGCGTCTTTGGCAAACTTGTTCATTCCCAATCCGGCAGTAGCCTTACCTACTTTTACGGCAAGTTCCGGTTCGGTAACCACCACGAACCGCCACGGCTGGGCATTACACGCCGAAGGCGACAGCCGGGCGGCTTCCAGGATACGTTCCAGCTTCTCCGGCTCTACCGTACGGGACATGTCATAAGCCCGGTCGCTCTGGCGCGAAGCGGCTAATTGCAAGAAATCATTCATAAGGAAAAGGTTTTTCAGCGATATTGTATCATTCTGCTAATATACTTACCGATAATATCGAATTCGAGGTTCACCACGCTGCCCGCCTTGAAGGTATGGAAGTTGGTATGCTCGAAGGTGTAGGGAATAATGGCTACCTGGAAAGTGTCGTCCGTGGGGTTACACACCGTCAAGCTGACGCCGTTCACGGTTACGGAACCTTTGTCTACGGTGATATAACCGCGTTTGGCCATTTCCTTATCGAACTCATACTTGAACGTGAAGTAGTAGCTTCCTTCGGCATCCTTTATATCGGTGCAGGTTGCAGTACAGTCTACATGTCCCTGTACGATATGCCCGTCCAGCCGGCCGTTCATCAGCATGCTACGCTCTACGTTCACTTCGTCGCCTATCTCCAGCAAACCGAGGTTGGAGCGTTCCAAAGTCTCCTTCATAGCCGTTACCGTATAGGTATCATCCGTCATGCCGACAACCGTAAGGCACACACCATTATGAGCTACGCTCTGGTCTATTTTTAATTCACTCACGAACGAACACTTAAAAGTAAAGTGTACATTTTCTTGGTCTTTGACCATAGCCACCAGGGTGGCGCATTCTTCTACTATTCCGGAAAACATAAGCCTGTTTACAATTTAAATTAGATATTCTCCCTTATCGGGATGCTGCAAAGATACAAAAAGGCTCTCATATAGGCATGAAAAAAAGGAAGCTTTTCACAAAGCCTCCTTTTTCAGTTTTCAATAGGTATTAGTTTTTTTTTAAGGTAAAAAGATTGTTTTCAGGATAACGTTGCAAATATAGGCGCTTTTCGTGATACCAACCAAATTAAAAAACATGTCTTATAACATCTTTTCCTAAAATCTTTTGATTTTATTATCATTTCAAAGCATTTTTCTACATCTGCAATCGTTTTCAGTGGACAAATATAGGGTTATTTTCCATGAAACACTAAAATTATCCTAAAAACTTGCCTATTTCTTATCATTCGGATAGTATTCGTCCGTACGTCCGCTATGCTTCAGCACCTTTGCGTCGATAAAGAATACTATTTCCTCTGCGATATTCGTAATGTGGTCTCCGGAACGCTCCAGCTTGCGGAATACGCTGACCAGATGCAGGCAGGAGAGTGCACTCTCGGGATACTTACCGATATAGCGGGCAAGGACTGCCGTGGCGTCGGCGGTGATTTCGTCCAGCAGGTTATCCTTGGCAAACACGGTGGTCGCCATTTCCTGGCTTTCTTCCTGAAGGGCTTTCTTGGCAAGTTCGAGCATCGACAGCACTTGGCTTATCATCTCCTCCAACCGCAACTCTTTCACCAACTCGCTGTCCAAAGCCGGCTCCTTGCAATTAATGGCAAAACGGGCTATTCCCTCGGCAAAGTCGCCCAGCCGTTCCAGGTTCGTATTGATTTTGAGCATGGCAAGCACAAAGCGCAAGTCGATAGCAACCGGATTATAAAGGGCGATGATATCCTCTACATCACTGTCTATCTTAAGCTCGAAAGCATTGACACGGCGTTCGCGCACCAATACCTGCTGCGCCAGCTCGCGGTCTAAAGTCAGCACGGCTTCTCCTGCACGGTCGAGCTGGTTATACACTAAAGTCCACATTTCGTCTATTTCCTTTTTCAGCAAGACGAGTTCTGATTCGATAAACTTTACCATAATTCCGTATTTTAAGTTTGAACAATCATAATGTTTTTCACCACAGAGGGCACGGAGTCTCACAGAGTTTTATAGGGTTTTATAGGCTAAATCTATAACTAATCTGCGTAATCTGCAACAAAAAGAAGAAAACTCTGTGAGACTCTGTGTCCTCTGTGGTGAGTTCTCCTCCTCCCAAGCACCCCGCCACATAATCTTCCCACGAGCTTTTTCATATTGCCTGCCCGGTTTCCGTATGCAAAGAAACGGGGTACATGTTAAGGTAGTGTGACTATCGTTTGAAGGAAATGTTTCAAACATATTACAAACCTGTTACAATACATAAACATGCGCCGCATGTAACATCGCTGTAACATGTTTTTTCTTACAGAGCCGCTCTGCAATTCATATGGTCGTCCGAAGGGCAGGAAATCATTAAAAAGAGCGGATATATTCCCGTGAAATAACATTTTTGCACTATCTTTGCGCCACTATACGAATAATAACAGCATTATGGCAGAAATTAAAAGCGAAGAAACAAGCGAAAAGAAGAGCCTGAACTTCATTGAACAAATAGTAGAGAACGATTTGAAAGAGGGTAAAAACGACGGAAAAGTGCAGACACGCTTCCCGCCCGAACCTAACGGTTACCTTCACATCGGGCATGCCAAAGCTATCTGTCTGGACTTCGGTATCGCTGCCGCACACGGTGGTGTCTGCAACCTGCGTTTCGATGATACCAACCCCACCAAAGAAGATGTGGAGTATGTAGAGGCTATCAAGGAAGACATCCAATGGCTGGGTTACCAATGGGGCAACGAATATTATGCTTCCGACTATTTCCAGCAATTATGGGACTTCGCTATCCGCCTCATCAAAGAGGGCAAGGCGTATATCGACGAGCAGACATCCGAACAGATTGCCGCCCAGAAAGGTACTCCTACCCAACCGGGTATAGAAAGCCCGTACCGTAACCGCCCCATTGAGGAAACGCTCGACCTGTTCCGGAAGATGAACAGCGGCGAGATTGAGGAAGGCGCCATGGTGCTCCGTGCCAAAATCGATATGGCAAGCCCCAACATGCACTTCCGCGACCCGATTATCTACCGGGTAGTGAAGCATCCGCACCACCGTACAGGTACTGCATGGAAGGCTTATCCGATGTACGACTTCGCCCACGGGCAGAGCGACTATTTCGAAGGCGTCACCCATTCCTTGTGTACGCTGGAATTCGTACCTCACCGCCCGTTGTACGACCTCTTCGTAGACTGGGTGAAAGACGGAAAAGACCTCAACGACCACCGTCCCCGCCAGTACGAATTCAACAAGCTCAACCTGAGCTATACGCTAATGAGTAAACGTAACCTGCTGACTTTGGTAAAAGAAGGCCTTGTCAACGGTTGGGACGACCCCCGCATGCCGACTATCTGCGGTTTCCGCCGTCGCGGTTACTCACCCGAGTCCATTCATAAGTTCATCGACAAAATCGGTTACACCACCTACGACGCCCTCAACGAATTTGCGTTGCTGGAAAGCGCCGTACGCGAAGATTTGAATGCCCGTGCCACCCGCATATCCGCCGTACTGAACCCGGTGAAGCTTATCATTACCAATTATCCGGAAGGACAGGTCGAAGAAATGGAAGCCGTCAACAACCCGGAACGTCCCGAAGAAGGCAGCCACCGTATCGAATTCAGCCGTGAACTGTGGATAGAGCGCGAGGATTTCATGGAAGATGCTCCGAAAAAGTATTTCCGCATGACACCGGGACAGGAAGTGCGCCTGAAGAGTGCATACATCGTGAAGTGTACCGGCTGCAAGAAGAACGACGCCGGAGAAATCACGGAAGTTTATTGCGAATACGACCCCGACAGCAAGAGCGGCCTGCCCGGAGCCAACCGTAAAGTAAAAGGCACGATTCATTGGGTAAGCTGCGCCCACTGCCTGCAAGCCGAAGTACGCCTGTACGACCGTTTGTGGAAAGTGGAGAATCCGCGCGACGAGCTGGCTGCCATTCGTGAAGCGAAGAACTGCGATGCACTGACAGCCATGAAGGAGATGATTAATCCGGACTCCCTGCATATACTGCCATGCTGCTATATCGAGAAATACGCTGCCGGCATGAAGCCTCTCTCCTACTTACAGTTCCAGCGTATCGGTTACTTCAACGTAGACCGCGACTCTACACCGGAAAAAATGGTATTCAACCGCACCGTAGGACTGAAAGATACTTGGGGTAAAATCAACAAATAATACATCAGAGTTAATGAGTAAAAAGAACCTGCTATCCGGAAGAGACAAAGAGTTGCAAGAACTTGCCGAGCAATATGAGGCAGCAAAAGCCGAAAACAAAGCAATCTATCTGGACGCAGATGATTTGGCCGACCTTGCCGACTGGTATGCCATGCACGGAAAAGACGAACAGGCCGCCGAAGTCATAGAATACGGGCTGAACATACATCCCGGCAGTACTCCTTTATTAGTGGAGCAGGCTTATCTTTTCATGGATTCCCAGGAAAGGGATAAAGCCAAGCAGACGGTAGACCGGATTTCCGAGGATTACTCCCCGGAAGTAAAGGTGCTGAAGGCTAACATTCTTCTGGGCGAAGGCAAAATGGAGGAAGCGGAACAGCTTCTCGACACCATAGAAGATAAGGACGACCTGGCCAACATCGTGGATATAGCCTATATGTACATCGATATGGGTTATCCGGAGAAAGCGCAACCGTGGCTGGAAGGAGGATTGGACAAATATGCCGATGACGAAGCGTTCATTGCCGCCACAGCCGATTGCTTCCATGCGCGAGGCGAGAACCAGCAAGCCGAGGTGTTCTATAACAAACTGATAGACAAGAACCCGTACTCGGCATCTTACTGGTTTGGACTGGCACGTTGCTATTTCGAGCAGCAGATGTTCGACAAAGCTATCGAAGCATGCGATTATGCAAATGTGGCAGATGAAGAATTCGCCGAAGCTTACATAATGAAAGGACATGCTTTCTTTCAGTTGGGAAATAAAGAAAGCGCCCTGGAGAATTATGCGATAGCGGAGAAATACAACGCTATCGAACCCGATTTTCTCCAGACATTCATCGGATTGAATGAAATAGCCCAGGGAAATTGGGAACAAGGATACCAACACCTCGAAGCGGCTATCCAAAACAAGGATACCGATTCTGCGTTTCTACCTTCCTTATATGCACATGCAGCGCTTTGCCTTTACAAATTAGGAAAAAAGCGCAAAGCGAACCAGTATTTCAAGAAAGCCCACGAAATAGACCCGGAAGATGTGGATTCTTACTTAATCGAAGGCCGCCTGTATATGGAGAACGGCAACTCGGACAAAGCGATAAAAAAATGGGCGCTGGCTTTAGAGTATGCGCCATACGCCGACACATGGGATGAAATCGGTATGTACAGCCTGGAGCTCGGACATCTGAGTTATGCACTACAGGCTTTTGAGCATGTCAAGGAGTTAGACCCCCAATTCAAGAATATCAACGAAAAGCTGGTTTCTCTTTATGTCCTGCTGAAAGACAAAGAGAATTTCCTGAAATACAACCAACTTTGCAAGCAACCGTTCCAACTGGAGGAGCTGGCGAAAATGGAGAAGCTGTTGGAAAGCGAAAACCGGGAAGAACTGGCGAAATTGGTGAAAGATATCCTGAATGCACTACAATAAGAATGTAATAAACCATTAATCACAAGTATAGAATATGGAATCATCAGCAGAACTTATCAAATGGGTACTTGAGAATCTGAATTATTGGGTAGTCACTATCTTCATGACTATCGAGAGTTCATTTATCCCGTTTCCTTCGGAGGTCATAGTGCCGCCGGCCGCATGGAAAGCAATGACCGATGAAAGTATGAATATTTTTCTTGTCGTTATTTTCGCAACTATCGGCGCAGACCTCGGCGCACTCATAAACTATTATCTTGCACGCTGGTTAGGCCGTCCTATCGTCTACAAATTCGCAAACAGCCGTTTCGGCCATATGTGCCTTATCGATGAAGAGAAAATTCACCATGCCGAAGAGTATTTCAGAAAACATGGTGCAGCCTCCACGTTCTTCGGACGTCTTATCCCCGCAGTACGCCAGCTCATCAGCATCCCGGCAGGACTTGCAGGAATGAAGTTAGGGCCATTCCTGCTTTATACAACACTCGGCGCCGGAATATGGAATGCGATACTGGCTCTATTGGGTTATCTCATATACCGGTTTACAGACATTAAAACGACCAATGATGTGTATATATTGGCTACGAAATACAGCCATGAAATAGGTTATATCATTATAGCAATCGCAGTGCTGGTCGTAGGTTTCCTTATCTATAAAGGAATGAAACAGAAAAAACAATAAACGGAAAACGGTGGATGAAGAAAATTTCCTCATCCACCGTTTTCCGTTATATATGGTTAAGTCTAAAGGGTTTATTTCTTAACCGCCTCAATCGCCTTGTCATAATCCGGCTCTTGCGTTATCTCCGGAACAAGTTCCGTATAGACAATCTTTCCGTCCTTGCCGACGACAACCACTGCGCGCGCCAACAAACCGCTCAACGGCCCGTCTGCCATACGTACACCGTAGTTTTCATCAAAATCCGAAAAACGGAAATCAGACAACGGAATTACATTTTCGATACCTTCCGTCGTGCAGAAACGGGCATGGGCAAATGGCAGGTCTTTCGATATAGCCAGCACGACAGTATCCGGCAAACCGGCTGCCAACTTATTGAATTTTCTCACCGAAGTGGCGCATACGCCGGTATCCAGACTCGGGAAAATATTAAGAATTACATTCTTGCCATTCAACTCCTTCAATGAGAAAGAAGATAAATCCGTCTTTACCAACTCGAAATCAGGGGCAACTGCGCCCACTTTTATAAATTCACCGATTACTTTCACCGGTTGTCCTTTAAATTTTGTTATAGCCATAGTTTTATCAATTTATACAGTATAATAACAAACAAGATGCCTAAAAGGTTCAATAGAAACTTTTCTACCCGTAAATTGTTATTCCACAAACAAACTTATAATAATCATTTTTAATTTACGATTCACATGAAAACAATTTTCGATGAACTAAGACAGGAAGTAAAGAACTGGTGGATTTCGCTGATTCTCGGCATCTTGTACATTGTAGTAGCTTTGAGTTTAATGTTCTTCCCTTTCAACGGATATGCGGCATTAAGTATCTTATTCAGCATTTCCATGCTGGTAAGCGGCTTGCTGGAAATATCTTTTGCAGCGAGTAACCGACAAAGGGTATCCAGTTGGGGGTGGTATCTGGCAGGCGGTATTATCGATATGATTTTAGGATTCTACCTGATAGCCTATCCGCTGGTAAGCATGGAAGTCATTCCGTTTATCATTGCCTTTTGGCTGATGTTCCGGGGATTCTCGTCTGCCGGTTATGCTATGGACTTAAAAAGATACGGTACAAAAGACTGGGGCTGGTATATCGTATTGGGCATCCTCGCCATTGTATGCTCGCTTATCATCCTATGGCAGCCCGCCGTCGGAGCTATATATGCAGTCTACATGATTTCATTCGCCTTCCTCATTATAGGGTTATTCCGCATTATGCTTTCCTTCGAATTGAAGAATCTGCATAAGCGGGGACACCAAAACCCATAATCCACCATAGACTATACGGATTTACACAAGGCTGTTTAAAAATCCCGTTAGCTGCTTGTGTAAATCCGTATAATCCAAGATGAATTATGGCATGCTCCTATCAGATATTCCAGGGCTGTTCTTATTGATGCAAAAAACGGAACATCGTTGTTCTGGATACCCCCATTTGCCGGGCCAGTTCAGAACAGGATGTTCCTTTCTTTCGTTCTTTAAGCAGTTGCTTCTTGTTCTCGGTAAGTATCCTCATCTTAGGCATATCCCCTTTTTTACGCCCTAAACGTTTCCCCTCCTGCTTCCTGCGTGCCAGCGCCTCCTTGGTACGCATGGAAATCAGATTACGCTCAATCTCCGCCATTAAACCGAAAGCAAATCCCAGGACTTTACTATTAATATCATTCTGAAAAACATATCCCTCTTTGGTACTATACAATATCACTTCTTTCTTGATACACGAATTAAGAATAGTCATAATCTCAAGTAGCGTACGGCTCAACCGTGATATTTCCGTAACAATCAGGGAGTCACCGGGACGCATACTATCCAGCACGCCCGACAGCTTACGTTCTTTACTGCTCACACTACCGCTGACCGTCTCCGTATACCATTTGTCGATACTCATCCCGTTCCGTTCCGCGAAACGTATAATCTCCTCCCGCTGGTTTTCCAAGAACTGTTTTTCTGTACTTACTCTTAAATAAGCTACTACTGCCATAATTTTGTTGTTTTTATTGGTTTTATGACACCAAAGAACGGCTATTCCAATAAAATTGCCAACGTATCGATGTATATCCTCTAAGAGGATTTCAAATTATGGCAATACCTCCTTTTTATTCAGTTTTATAATCAAGAAATATATGAAAACAGTAAATAGGCGAAGTTATCGACAGTATCCAAATAAGATAAACGAAATCACATCAGCCTATTGCTATCAGCGTACGATACTCCAAAACGTCAAAAAGATTATCTTAAAATATTCTTTTAGAGAATGATTATCGATATATTTCATATTATACCTGATTTTATCGGGCATAATCAACTCTATGTAAGCTTTATCCGCATCTTCCGCCTGCCCTAATATGGTATTTTCATCTACATATTCTATTGAGGCATAGTCTGTTATACCCGGCCGTACGGATAACACTTTCCGTTGTTCTTCCGTGTACAATTCAACATATTTACGTACTTCGGGACGTGGACCTACCAAGCTCATATCCCCCTTAAGGACATTAAATAACTGGGGTAATTCATCCAACTTATATTTCCGGATGAAATAGCCGATACGGGTTATCCGGGAATCTCGCCCGCCCACAGTTATCAGTCCTTGCTTATCAGCACCTACACGCATAGAACGGAATTTGTAAACATAGAAATCCCTACCATAGCGTCCAACGCGTAATTGGCGATAAAACCCACCGCCCTTACTTTCCAGGCAAATTAAAATATAAAGAATAAGAAAAACCGGAGATAACAGAAGAAGCCCTAAGAGGGAGAAAAGAATATCAAAAAAACGAATCATAACCTTATCCTACTGCTCTGCAACCCTATTACCTGCTACTTTATCATATGCTTTCTTCACAGTCTGAATGATAAAGGCCAGCTTTTCTTCATCTAATTGCGGATAAACAGGCAGTGATATTTCACCTTTATAATTTTCATAAGCCTGGGGATAGTCCTTTATATCATACCCCAAAGATTTAAAGAACGACAACATTGGCATCGGAATAAAATGCACATTCACAGCGACTTCGCTTTTAGAGATTTCATCAATCATCCGGTCACGCTGCTCCTCGGTAAAGTCCTTGATACGTAGTGCATAAATATGATAAGAACTTTCTTTATCCCCTTTTATCGAAGGCGGGATAACCGCCCAATCACAATTTTCGAAAGCCCGGGTATATGTATCGAATACTCTTTTCCTTTCCTGCAACAGTTTCGGATACTCCCGTATCTGGGCAAGACCGATAGCGGCATTTACATCGGCCATGTTGATTTTCATACCCAGGCCAACAATATCATAACGCCAACCGCCGGCTTTGGATTTGGAGAAAGCATCTTTAGTCTGGCAATTCAAGCTCATCATACGGAGTTCCCTATAAAGCTCCGCATTATCAAAGGGAGCAGGTAGATTCAGACATATAGCACCGCCCTCGGCAGTCGTCACATTCTTTACAGCATGGAGAGAGAAAATAGCAATATCCGTTTCACAGCCGGTACGCTGGCTCTTACTGTAATACGCTCCCAAGGAATGGGCAGCATCATTCATTACAAGAACACGTCCCAATTTTTCCTGTACCGGGCTTTCCGTCTTGAACATTTCTTGTATTTCAGGTGCAGTAACCAACTCCATAATCCGCCCATAATCGCAAGGAAAGCCTGCGATATCTACCGGAATAATCGCTTTTGTTTTCGGAGTAATTGCCTTACGAATAGCATCTACCGAGATATTGAAGTCCGTACCCGAATCCACCATAACAGGCTTAGCACCGGCATGTAACACCGCCAATGCCGTAGCACTGTACGTATATGCCGGCACAATAACCTCATCACCTGCTTTTACTCCCAACCAACGAAGCATCATAATAGCGCCCGAAGTCCAGGAATTTACACAAAGCACTTCTTGCGCACCGGAAAAAGATTTGATTTCTCCTTCCAATGCTTTTACTTTAGGCCCGGTGGTTATCCAACCGGAACGTAAGGAATCAACCACTTCATTGATGACAGTGTCATCAATGTAAGGGGGAGAAAATGGTATTTTCATGATTAAAATAATTATATTGCTGGAATGATAAGCTTTTTAAGTAAAACATCACATACTTAATGGCTTGGTAACCTTTTATAAAGAATATTTTTTATTGAACTAGAAACATAAAATTTTGACAGTACAGCTATGTAACACGTATCAACGCAAAGATGGAAGATATTTTTTTACATAGAAGATTTTCTTATAAGCATTACCTAATACATTCATCAATGTCCAGAAACAGGCAATTATCGGATTCATATTTTCAGCCACACGAAATAATGGATAATGAGCCCAAATACGTTTAGTCACTGATGGTGGGGTAATACTTCCCTTACGTCTACGATAGCAACCAAGATTCTCTCTCAATAAATAACAAGGAGTTTTCTTTATCACTTTTAACCATATAGCTGTATCATTATTCCTACGTATATCCTTAATCTGAATCAGTCCGATTTTATCAGCATCATACACCACAGTCAGGCATCCAGGCCAGCAACAAGCAAACATATGAAATGTATTGACCTTTTTAAGTCCACTTACATATACACCAAGCTCCTTTCCTTCTTCCGTTATCTCCACATACTCATGATAAGTAAATGCATAATCATTCTCCACCATAAATCTCAACTGTCTCTCTAACTTCTCAGGCATCCACATATCATCACTATCCAAAAAAGCAATCCATCTGCCTTTAGCTCTTTTCAATGCATTATTACGAGTAATAGCAGCACCACTATTCTGCAAATTAGCCCTATATTTGATACGAATATCTTCATCTTCCAATGGAGTTATTACTTTATCAGTTCCATCTGTAGAACAATCATCTTGAATTAGAAGCTCCCAGTTAGTATATGTTTGGGCCTGCACACTTTTGATTGTATTACAAATAAAGGCAGCACAGTTCCATGTAGGAGTAATAATTGATACTAAACCATAATCTTGCATACACTAATTATCATAAAAAATCAACAACATTCAAAACTAGTACTTTTCACTCTCATATATTATAATTATTCACCAATAGTAGTATATGCAAACCCCTCTGCTTCAAGTTCTTCACGATGATAAATATTACGTCCGTCCACAATAATATTGCCAATCATAACTTTCTTTATCACGTTCCACGAAGGCAAGCGGAATTGGCGCCATTCAGTCATTAATAACATAGCATATGCACCATCCACACAATCATAGATATTATCAGTATAAGTTACAACATCACCGATACGGCGTTTACATTCTACCATAGCAATAGGATCAAAAACACGCACCTTTGCACCTACTTTCAACAATTTATCAATCACCACTAATGCCGGTGCTTCACGCATATCATCCGTCTCAGGTTTAAAAGCCAACCCTAGTACTGCAACAACCTTACCTTGTAAAGTGTCGCCTTTCGGCATCATCTTTTGTAATTTCTTAAATACAATTTCCTTCTGACTCTCGTTCACTTCTTCCACTGCTTCAACTACCCGCATACGATAACCATGCTCCATACCTGTGTGTACTAAAGCTTTTACATCTTTAGGAAAACAAGAGCCACCATAACCACAACCTGCATACAGAAATTTAGTTCCAATACGTGTATCAGTTCCTATTCCACGGCGAACATGATGTACATTTGCCCCAACCAATTCACAAAGATTCGCAATATCATTCATAAATGAGATACGAGTGGCCAGCATGGCATTAGCCGCATATTTCGTCATTTCAGCACTAGGAATATCCATAAAAATCACACGAAAGTTTTGAAGAAGAAAAGGCTGATAGAGTTTTGTCATCACCTCTTCAGCACGCTTACTTTCAACACCTACAACCACGCGGTCAGGACTCATAAAATCTTTAATGGCAGCCCCCTCTTTCAAGAACTCTGGATTAGAAGCCACATCAAAAGGTATATTCACTCCGCGCTTATTCAGCTCTTCTTGAATAACAATTTTTACTTTTTTTGCTGTACCTACCGGAACTGTAGATTTTGTTACCAAAATAGTATACTTATTAATGTTTTGCCCAAACTGCCGAGCTACTGCCAACACATATTTTAAATCAGCAGCCCCATCTTCGTCCGGCGGTGTACCTACAGCACTAAATACCACTTCTACTTCATCAAGTACAGACGTAAGTTCTGTTGTGAAATTAAGTCGCCCATACCCTACATTACGTTTCACCAATTCCTCCAAGCCTGGTTCATAAATAGGCATCTCTCCAGACTGAAGTTTCTCTATTTTTTCCTGGTCTACATCAATACAAGTCACTTTCGCACCCATTTCTGCGAAACAAGTACCTGACACCAAACCTACATAACCAGTGCCGACAATTGCTATATTCATAAGTTAAACTCTTTTTAAGTCCCTAAATCTATTGCTGTCAAACCATAATAGTCCATTACCGCCTTTATCTGTACATCATTTTGGGATTCATTACAATTAGTACTTGCTAAACTTGCCCCCTGATGGAAATGCTGATAAAAAGCATCTAGTGGAAAATATATATATCCTTTATAAGGCAAAACTTTACAGCTGGTATTTTGAAGAATCTCCATAAAATAAAACCAAACATCATCTGCTTTCGGAGCTAACTTCATAAATAACTCTTCACTACATATATCTTTATAGAGCATCGAACGTTTATATAAGCATCCTGCTCCCCCCGTTGGAAATACGTTTTTACCAATCTCATCTGATATTTCTTCTTTCCATTCATTATAAGGTAATAAACAACCTTCTGCATTAATACTAATTTTATGAGCGCGATGAGTATAAATACAAGAAGAATCTTTTTGATATTCTTTCATTAACCTCTCCACCATATTCTTTTTATAGTAAATATCATCATCAACAGTAATAATGATTTCATCAGGGTAGAGTTTTAAAGTAGGAATCAACTTTTTATAGGACTTAATGTCATTACAAAATCTAATCGTCAATCCATACTTCTGCAGTTTCTTGATAGAAGAAGGCAAATTTCCTTCATTCCAGTTATCATAATCCAACCAAAGTAGAATCATATCTGGTTTATAAGTTTGACGAAGCAAAGAACATATGGTATAGGGAAGTACTGCAGATACACGACGACCATAGCTGGTTAATGAAACAATCACCTTATGCTTACGAGAATCTGCAACATTAAGCCCATACAAAGGTCGACAAATATGAAGTTTATATAATAGCTTAATTAACTCACCCGCAATCGAAAGAAATATAATTTTCAATTTAGACATCATAATTGTTGTTTCAACTTAAATGAGAGTACCGATAAAGACAGGTCTGCTTTAGCTCTTCTTATAGCCTTTATTTGTTCTTGGTAATGAGTCTTATAAAAGTATTCCAACCCATCTTTATCAGCAATAAACAATGCCATATCATCCAAAGAATCAAAAGAAAGACCGATACCGGAATATTTATTTAAATAATAATCTATAAAAGAATTACCTTTAAGAGCCAAAATAGGTTTCTCGAATTTGAGACAATCAAAAAAGCTTCCACTCGCTAAAGCTTTATTCATATCAGAGGTATAGAAAAGTAAGGAATAAGTTAAAACCAATATTGCTTTAGAATACTCTTCTTTAGATAATCTAATAGCAGAATTACTAAAATGAACGAATGAATTAGTTTTATTTTTAAGTTTCCTTTCCACTGTACCAGCAATACTAAAGCGTATTCTATCTTCTTTTATTTGTGTAAAAACTTTTGCAGCTAATTCAAATATTTTCTCACTGTTTTTTCTTTCCATAGCCTTGCCAATTATTCCTACATTCAACACAGATGCAAACGTAACTGTAGTATTAGCCAAAGGTAACGCATAATCATAAGGGTGATCTATTGTTATGATATTCGCTTTTCCAAAATTCAATTTTGATATATTTTTCTTTATAGATTCACCTAATACAATATAAGACATATACGATTGAGATAAGAGATACGGTAATCTAAATATCTGATAATAATATTTAGTAAGTCCTATAACATTCTGATAATTTACAAGAGATTCTAGTTCACCATGTAAAATAGAAATAATCTTTCGCTTAAAAAAAAGATTCAGGATATTTACCCAAAGCAAACTTATAGGTAATCTATTCAATAAAATTATGATATCACCATCCTGCTGCGCATTCCTCAAGAATCCCAGTATATACCTACAAGAATAAATATCACTTCCTAATAGTCTCCATGTTTGATGTGATTTAACATTTATACATTTAAAAAATATTTCATTTATACCATTAAGTTCAGATTGTACACGTAAACAGTGTTCCTTGTCGCCATAAAAATAAATAGCAGCACTAGGATAGATATCACTTATAATTTTTATAAATGCAGAATTAAAGAACACGTGTTCTTCTTTTCGCATACATAAATCAACAAGCAAGATTCTCATTTTTTAAAAGAAAATTGTCTTATAAGGTACAAAGCAATGGGCATACCCCCCGTTTAATGTTCCCATAAAAAAACGTAAAAACATATATATACTTAAAATAAATACGATAACAAATCTGTCTTTCATTATAAATTTAGATAAGCCAATACCAATAATTAAAATGGATAATTGCTCATAACTATTTGCTAAACGCATGAGAGGAAGACTTATTGGAACTAACATTAAAAATAATACATAATTAAATGTATAGACTTTAATTAAACCAGACAATACTACATCTGCTTTATTTTTCATATACAAATAAATAAAAAGAGATAGAAAAAATAGCCTATTTATTGAACCTCGTATAAGAGCTTCTTGTAAAGATATCCCCATTCCGAAATCTTCATCACCATATTCTAAATAATTAGCAATTTTCCATTGAAAAACTCCTCCTAACGTATTACCCAAAGTTGATAATACAACCGTTGAAGCTATTGAAAAGAATGCTACTCCTATGGCAAGAACTATCAGTCGACATTTGGTTAATCTCATCGAATAAATATAGTAAGCAAATATAAATACTATAATTGATGAGTGAAATTGCAATGCAAATAATAGACATATAAAGAATTTCCATTTTTCTCTATTAATAATATATCTAACAGAAAAAAAAGCTATAGAAAGTGCTATAGTTTCACGTACAAAAAAAATATCTGCTTTACTTAATAAAAGCGATAATACAAGAGAAAAAAAAGGATATGGAGAATACTGCCATATCGTACTATATTTTAGAGGAAATATAATACATGACACTGAAAATAACAGAAATGAATAATTATCGCTTATTTGTTTAACTCCAAAATTTATTGCAGTAAATCCAACCTCAAATGAAGCATCTAAAAATTCCTGCCAGGTATAGCGACTATTAAAAAAGTTATAATAAGCTTCCCAATCTGTACCCGTTTCCCATCGTACAAAACTCATTATCCAAAAGAACAATGAAATTGTTATATACAAAAAAAGTCGATCTCTTTTTCTAATCCGATAAATGCTATCCAATACAGTAAGAGAAAATAACCAAAAACTTATTAAAACATAAATCTCCATATTCTATAATCTCTTGTAGAGCATCTTGAAATATATCAAATTATCATTTAAAGTAAAGTCCGACTTAAAAAACACAGAAAGTTTTAATAAGATATAAAGAAAAGAGAAAAAAAGCCCTAAACAATTGCCATAATAAAGTTTCCAATAAGTAAATAAACTAATATCCATTTGTATCCGTTTACTATTGGACAACCTCTCTTTATATGAACCACCTTCTAAATGTATTATTTTAGGAGATGAAATAACAATTCTACGTAATTTCATTCTTTTTAATTGAGTTTGCAACCAAGTTTCTTCATAGTACATAAAGAATAGTGGCGAAAACATACCTGCTTTAAAAAAATTATTATAAGATATAAACAAATCTGCTCCAGTCACATAATCAACCTCATTCTGGTCACTATTTAAAATCTTACTTTTTCTATTATTTCGAAAGACTTTATCAATTAATACTCGTCTAAATGTTGGGAAGAAACCATAAGAATGAGTTATTGTCTCATTCTGGGACAATAAAAAACTTCCTAAACATCCCATGTTCTTATCTTTATAGCGTTGCCAATACATCCAAAATTCATATACTGCATTATTAACTAATATAGTGTCAGAATTTAGAAATAATAAGAACGTTCCTTTTGCATACTCTACTCCTAAATTATTAGCCTTTCCAAAGCCTAAGTTTTCTGAGCTTTCTATTACATTTACTCGTGGAAATAGCTGTCTAATCATTTCAACAGAATTATCAGACGAAGCATTATCAACTACAATTACTTCAAAATCAATATTGGCAGTCTTTTCATAGACTGACCGTAGGCACTGTAAAGTAAGGTTACATGTATTATAGCTAACTATAATAATAGACACATCCATATTCTATTTACTGAAAGATAATATTGTAAATAAAAAGCAAAAAGGAAAGAGGTGAGCAAAGATAAATATCAGCATTACTCTGTACTGAAAAAATAATCTATATCTGTAGTTTGGAAGTCCTACAAAAAAAATATAGACATTTAACCATCATGCAAGCTACGACACGTAATATGTACTAATATTTTTTTCTTTCATGATTTATTTACTACATTCTTTCCATTATCTGCATGTAACAAAGTATCAGCCACAGAATACATTTTATATTCCCGTAACAATGCGACTGTATCAAAATTACCACCATACATAATCAAATATTATATATTCATTTTATCAATCTAATCCGAAACATCCTCTTGATTAATAGAAACACCATACTTACCATTTTCTCCGTTATATCATTAAAAGTAACATATATCTATAGATAAGATATCATTACGAAATCCTTGAAATTCACCCTATACCAAAACACAGCTCTCCCATCTTGATGTAAGTACAAATACCTCCGACCGATTATTATATTCTCATAATTCTTTCTTATTATAAACAAGAGTTGGCAAAATCACTAGATTCCGCTTTTCAGGAAAGTGACGATAAAAATCTTCTATATCAACCTTCAAATTTGAATCTTTCGGTCCTATCAAGTAAAACTTACAGTCTTTCAAATCAACCTTTTCTAAAATAGATATTCCCAGGAGTCACCAATTGGAAAGCTTTTAACTGGCGGTCCTCCAAAATACTTTAGGACTCCACAGCCTCGTAAACCGTCTTTGTAAAAGAAACGGATATCCTACATCCCTTCTTGGCAACTTTACTCTTAATACAAAAGGATTAGATAAATTCGCCCCAAAGCACTGACTTCGACTTACAACAAATGAAAAACGCTCAAATCACGGCTGCTATATATACAAATGGCTTTTTATAATACAATAACGAGAGCCACAGTTTACAGACTAATTTGCAATACGGCATAATTGGACGCTTACTATTTATTATCTATTTTTATACTTATATATTTTATCATAAATTCGCTTCAAAATACGCCAAATCCATGCAGTATGCATTATTATATTATATTTCCACATTGGTACAGCAGAAACAAATTTGAGATACTTCTTATACCGTTTAAATTCATTTATAAACATCATATCCTTATCCGCAACATGTACAATAAAAAATAAAGATGACAATATTGAATTATACCGCGCATGATCCATTAGGATTTTTTCTTTTACAGATAAATTAATATTGTTTGGTAAAGACATAACTATCATATACCATTGCATAGCACAAATACTAATAGTTTTTGAAGACCAAGATGTCATTTTTTTATCAAACCCTTCCACTTTTAACTCCTTAACATATACAACTTCATGATTTATATATTCGACTTTAAAAGAACTTAACCTCGACAAATACTCTATGAACCCACCTAACTGAATAAAATTCGTATTCAAATACCTCTCATAAATACCAGTAACAGCAAACTGCTGAGATACTATACAGGATGCCATATTAGTAATATGCCACCCTTGTTCACTGAGTAAATTATTTATATCAGTATACATTTTAAATGGTAATCTCATTAACGGATGACAACACAGAATGAAAGCATCATACCCCTTATCTAACTCATTTAATAAAAATCGCATTTCGTTATATGAAATCATACGCGTATCTCCCAAAAGCCATAAATAAGGAGTGGTAAAAGTCATATAGCAAGTTAAGAAATTGGCATCGGCACCTACATTTTTTTCTTGCCTATAATAAGACAAAGTAGGTATTTTGTCCATCCACTTTTTCACTACATGCTCTGTTGAATCTAATGATGCATTATCACAAACAAATATATCAAAAGACAACCCTTGCTCCATATATGAAAATAGTCGGTCTAACAAACTATCTACCGCAATAGCACGATTACAAGTTGGTATAGCAACAGTTAGTTTATTCATTTTATTTTCCATGCCAATCTCTTTTCTTAGTTTTATAAATCCAATACCCCCAAGGCATCAAAGCAATAGTGATACAGCAATATCCGCCAGTTACTCCCAATACTCCAAACCATTTACCCAACAACACTGTAGAAAGGCAACAAATTATACCGGCGCAGATAGAGTTTATCAAAAACGGTTCTCGTTTATGGCAACGCAAATAAGTAGCCCACGAACTGATAAATTGATTTATAAATAAAGGTATCATCATTAAAATCATAGGCACATAAGGTAAAAAACGATTACCTAAATCCATACCTCCTATAACAATATGCCAATGCCGAACAGCCCAAACAATAATAAACATCAAAACAAGCAGTACTCCATTGATGAAAACGGATTGTTTCAAGGTACGATTAAAAATAGTATCCAATTGCAAATAGTCTTTCGTTGCTACCAGACCGGAATACAAGGGTACTTTTGTAGTCATCCAACTGATTGATAATGCCTGTATCCCGTTCAACGCAGCCAATGTCATTCCCATTTGCCCGGCAACAACTGCTCCCTCCGTAGCAAACAACACAGGATTGAACAGTTGAAAAATAAAATAGCCGCTAATCCAGCTCAATGCTATTTTCCATTGATAAGGAAATATCTCTTTACGATAATCTACAGTTTCTGTCAGAGATACATTCCAAATATTCAATAGCAGCTTTCTGAAATCGCTAAAGAATAATATAGATGTAACCAATAATATGATGACAAGCCAATTTATGCCGGATACATACAATTTAGCACCTAATATCAAGCCTCCCCAAACCACCAAGATGCTGATACATTGCTGATATAAACGTACTTTTGCAATTTCTTTTACTTTCCCCAATCCTTCTATGAAGGCAAGGACAGGAGCCAGTAGCAAATTTAAGGCAGTACCTACAGCAAGTAAAATCCAAGGCAACTTCCACGTCACATCGCCATCTGTTCCGTATTTACCAAAGAAAATAAATCCTACAATTATTAAAGTAACCAACAGTATCCCGGCAAAACACAGATACCACTTTACACAGAAGTGGAGCAAAGATGATAAACGGGACAGATATTTATGTTCACCCGCCAGTTCCGTTGAAGTCTTCCATTGCAGATGTGCTGTTTCGTGGGCCACATATTGGGTTATAATCCCGTTCAATCCCAGCTCAAAGAACACCTGAATAGCAACAAAACTTCCGAATGTATAATAAAATCCTTGTTCTATCCCTGTCAGATACCGAGCTATAAACAAGATAGAAACAACTCCCCCTACTGCCTGGATAATCCTTGCAAGAGAAGTAAAGAAAATGGATTTGTCTATTCCTAACTTATCCTTCAATTTTAACAGTACTGTTATCATCTTATATCTGCAAACCCGCCAACTTTCTTAAATAGGCTTGCGAACCGGAGACTGAATAAAAAGTATCATCAATGCCGATACGCTTTATTCGAGGATAATTAGAAATTTGTCGCCCTGCATACATATCGCTGATAACTTCTATTATTGCAGAGCCTATTCCACAGCTTTTTTGATGCTCTTCCAAAACCCAAATATCCGTATACTCAGAAGCAATTTTACGCAATATTTCATCATTCAGAGGTTTTATGAAAGGAACACTATAAACATCGAAAAAATTTCCAAGTTCAGCTACACGTTTTACGGCATAATCCAAGATTGAACCACTAACCAATAAAGCCTTCGTTGAGCCAACATTATTCAACACAGGAAGAAGATCGCCTATGTTTAAACCAGTGATTGGTATTGGATGTACTACCGCTTCCCCTGCTTTCCCTAATCGTAAATACATAGGGCCATCATAATTAGCCGAAAGGGTAGTTATAGCCTGTGCTTCAATTGGATCACCAGGCGAACAAACCACCATATTGGGAATTGTACGCATCATCCCTAACTCCTCTGTGGCATGATGAGAAGAACCTAACGAGCCATAAGCATATCCTGCACCCACCGAAACTATTTTCACATTCAATTTATGATAAGCGATATCATAACGTATCTGCTCCATACAACGTAGCGTTGGGAAATTTCCAATAGAATACACATAAACATTATATCCTGCCATTGCCAAGCCCGCAGCAACCCCAACCATATTTTGCTCTGCTATTCCCGCATTAAGAAAACGTTCCGGATATTTCTCTGCAAAAGTTTCGACCACACTATACCCCAAATCGCCTACAATTAAAAAAATCTTATCATTCGTTCCAGCTTCTTCAACAAGCTGCTTTATAAATGCCGTCCTCATCTTTCGATCTCCTTTATTGCTTGTTTATATTGTTCTTCATTGGGTGACTTATAATGCCATGCAAGATTATTCTCCATAAAAGACACACCTTTACCTTTCACAGTATTTGCAATAATAACAGTCGGTCTATATTTTTCATGCTTAAAATCATCAAAAGCACGCAACAATTCATCATGGTTATGTCCATCCACATTGATTACGTTCCAGTTAAAAGATTTCAATTTATCAATCAACGGCTCAAGACGCAGGACATCATTAGTGTTACCAAAACTTTGGATTTTATTGTAATCGATAATGGCACATAAATTGGATAAGTTATGATGTGCTCCAAAAAGAAGCGCTTCCCAATTTGACCCCTCGTCCATTTCTCCATCACCTAATATAACGTAAGTCTTAAATTTCTCTTTCTTTATTTTTGCACCTAAAGCTATGCCACAAGCAATGGAAAAAACATGCCCTAAGCTACCTGCTGAAATTTCAATTCCCGGCACATGATGGGTCGTATGACATAAAAAAGCAGAACCATCCTGCGAATAAGAATCAAGTTCACTCATCGGAAAAAATCCTGTATGGGCAAGTACTGCATAGAATGATACACAAGCATGCCCTTTTGATAGCAAACAGCGGTCACGTTTCTCCCAAGCAGGATTGTTGGCATCATAATTCAGAACATCACTATACAACACGGCCAAAATATCGGCCATAGACAACGCTCCACCAATATGAGAGGAATGAGCTTTATATACCATGGCCACAGAAGTTTTCCGGATCTTCTTCGCCATTTCCAAACTTTTAGTACTCATTTATTTAAAGGATTCTATAGTTTTATTTAATGCTAATTCAAAATCTGTATGAGGGATAGGACCGAAAGCATTGACAAATTTTTCCACAGTTCCATCCATTAACATAACCTGCCCATCTTCATAAGGAATTGCACCGAAATTAAATTGGATATCAGAATGCATCTTTTCTTTTATACACTCCAAAATATATCGGTTGCTATGTACCTCCGTGGGTTGGCTTAGATTATATATACCAGATTTTCCTTTAACTCCAAGCACTTGACATAAGGCTTTGGCAAAATCTATTGCATACAGGTAAGAATATTTTTGGTAACCTTCTGTTGTATCAAATTCTTTATCTCCTCTCTTACATTTATCAACAACCAGTTTTATCAATCCTCCGGTTTGTCGTTCACCAAATACGGTAAAAATTCTAATCCACTGCCACTCAATACCGTTTATTTCACAATACTTTTTCAAATCATCACAGCATTGCTTTTTTGCATACGCATACTCCGTCAACGGATGTAACACATGATTTTCATCCACAGGACCATGATAAAAGCCATATTCAGCCTGGCTGCCAATAGCAAGTATCTGTTTATAAGGATATAGTCCGAACATTTGCCGGGACATAGCCAAATTGCTATTCTGAATATGCCTATCTTCACGTCCGTATCCTCTTACTCCACCCCAAGCAGCATGAAATAACACATCCGGCTGAAACAAACGGATTTTCTCTTTCAAACTTAAATCTTCGACGTCTATCCATGCAATTTGAGCTTCCACAACAGAATCAAACATGGATTTAGAGGAATTTCTTCGTAAGCAAAGAACTTGATGTCCCAAACGGACTGCTTCATTCACAAAGTGAAATCCTAAATAACCAGTAACGCCTGTAGCAAAGATTTTCATATTCCCAAATAGCGATTTATTTCTTCTACACAAAGTTCATAAATATTTTCCGACCGATATTTCTTATACCAGTCCACCACTAAACTGATACATTGGTCTATATTCATCCTCGGCTCCCACCCCAAACGGAATTTTGCCTTACTGATATCAAGCATCAGTAACTTTGCCTCATGCAACGCATCAGGATTGGACAAGTCTTTCAACTCACCGCTGCCATACTGTTCTATAACTTTCGTTGCCACATCCCAAACCGTGGATATACTCTCCGCTCTCGGACCGAAGTTCCAGCCCTCACAATATTTCGTCGGAGCATGCCACATCTTCCCGGCAAGAAGCATATAGCCACTCAAAGGTTCGAGCACATGCTGCCAAGGACGAATAGCCTGGGGGCTACGGATTTCTATCGGTTTGCCCGCTTCCAACGCCCTGATACAGTCCGGGATGATACGGTCCAGTGCCCAATCGCCGCCACCTATCACATTGCCCGCCCTGACACTGGCGATGCTCTTACCGTGCTTTTCATACTCATTGGGATTAAAGAAACTTCTGCGCCATGAAGCAATGGCTATTTCAGCGGCACCTTTACTGCTGGAGTAAGGGTCGTAACCACCCATAGGTTCATTCTCACGATAACCCCAAATCTGTTCCTTGTTCTCATAACACTTGTCGGTGGTAATCATCACCCCCACTTTCACGCTGTCCGTGGCACGGATAGCCTCAAGGATATTGATTGTGCCCATGACATTCGTGCGGTAGGTTTCTACAGGAATGTCATAGCTAAGGCGCACCAATGGCTGGGCGGCTAAATGGAAGACAATCTCCGGCCGGTATTCACGGAAAATGGCTTTCATCCGTTCGCCGTCGCAAATATCGGCACGGATATCAGCTTTAATCCGATTTCCAATACCGGAAAGCACAAAGTTATCACGGTCGGAAAAAGGTTCTTGGGCCACACCGATAACTTCAGCGCCCAGTTCATTCAGCCAAATGGAAAGCCAACTGCCTTTAAAGCCGGTATGACCGGTAACAAGTACACGCTTTCCCTGATAGAAAGCGTTGAAAATGTCTATCATGAATAAATGGAATAAGTTTAAACAGGATGATTAATGTTATTTCGTCATGGTAGCACAACGGTATTTTATCCGGCACTAACAAATATTTCAAATATCACTGTCCAATTCGTTACCAAACCTTCCAGGGAGCACATTCCCTCTCCCACATCTCATTCAATTCCGTATTGTCACGAAGCGTATCCATAGGTTTCCAGAACCCCTTGTGACGGTAAGCATGCATCCTGCCGTCACTGGCTATACGTTCCAAAGGAGTACGCTCAAAAATGACCATATCGTCATTCTCCGGAATGTAATCGAACACTTCTGGTTCACAGACAAAATAACCGGCATTAATCCAATTACGGTCACCGTCCGGCTTTTCTTGGAAAGAAAGTACCTTGTCGGTGCTCAGGTCTATCTGCAAAGCACCGAATTTACCTCCCGGTTTATAGGCTGTCAATGAAAGAATAGCCCCTGATGCCTCATGTACGGCAATAGTGTCAGCGATATCCAAATCTGCAACGCCGTCGCCATATGTCAGCAGAAAACGCTCGTTACCTATATATTTCTGTACACGTTTAATACGGCCTCCGGTCTGAGTGTTCAGCCCGGTGTCTACCATGGTTACTTTCCAGTTCTCCGAATGGTTGTCAAGAATTGTTGTGGTATTATTGGACAAATCCACAGTCATGTCACTGTTATGCCGGAAATAATTGGCAAAATATTCCTTAATGACATACTGCTTGTAACCACAACAGATTATAAAATCATTTATACCATAATGGCTGTATATCTTCATAATATGCCAGAGGATAGGCTTACCACCTATCTCGACCATAGGTTTGGGTATCAAATTGGTAGCCTCACTTAAACGTGTGCCGAGACCACCGGCCAAAATTATTGCTTTCACTTTGCAAACTCCTTAATAGCGGTTATCATATAATCAAGCATCTCATGGGTCATACCTGGATAGACACCTATCCAAAGTGTGTTGTTCATGATAAAGTCTGTACCGTTAAGTTTGCCGACAACACGGTATCCTTCACCCGAACGGCGCATCTCATCAAAAGCCGGATGTTTCAGCAAATTGCCGGCAAAAAGATTGCGGGTCTGTATCTTCCTGCTCTCTAAGTATTGGGACAGTTCATTACGTGTGAATCCCGCATCCGGCTTTACAGAGATTAGGAAGCCAAACCAACTGGGATTGGAATTATTCTGGGCTTCGGGAAGGATTAGCCCTCGTGTACCTGCAAGCCCTTGTTTTAAGTAAGAAAAATTCTCACGGCGGGCTTCCACAATATCATCCAGCTTCTCCAACTGCGCGCAGCCAATGGCAGCCTGCATGTCAGTCACCTTCAAATTATAACCGAAATGGGAATAAACATATTTGTGGTCGTAACCCAAAGGAAGTTCACCGAATTGCTTGGTGAAACGACAACCGCAAGTATTGTCCACACCGCCTACACACCAACAGTCACGCCCCCAATCGCGAAAGGAATTGACAATCTTGTGCAATCGTGGATTATTTGTATATACAGCACCGCCTTCTCCCATAGTCATATGGTGCGGAGGATAAAAACTACTCGTCCCGATATCCCCTATCGTTCCGGTTTTTCTCTCTTCGCCATTAATAGTATAAGTGGAGCCTAAAGCATCACAGTTGTCCTCTACCAACCAAAGATTATACCTGTCGCAAAAATCCTTTACCGCTTCCAGGTTAAAAGGATTACCCAAAGAGTGCGCAATCATTACCGCCTTTGTCTTGTCAGAATAAGCGGCCTCCAACTGTGTCACATCAATATTATATTCGGGAACAGTGACATCTACGAATACAGGAACAGCGCCATACTGAATGCAGGGGGTGACAGTAGTAGGAAAGCCACACGCAACCGTGATTACTTCATCCCCACGTTTGATTCGCCGTTCACCCAACAAAGGCGAAGTCAACGCTGAAAAAGCCAACAGATTGGCGGAAGAACCTGAATTTGTCAAGGAACAATATTTTACTCCCAACCACGACGCAAAGCGTTTCTCAAACTTATGTGCCCACGGACCGGCTGTCAGCCAAAAGTCAAGGGAAGAGTCTACCAAGTTGACTAACTCAGCATGGTCATAATAACGGCCACCGTAATTCACAAATGTATTACCCGGTTCAAAAGGTTTCTCCTGCCCATGGACTGCAGCATAATATTCCTTGGTTAAGGCCAGGATTTCTTGTTTAAGCTCATCTTTTCTACTCATATTCAATAAACAGGCTAGCGTCCAATTTTGACATATAGCATAAGGTAGGTCATCCGTGGATGGTTTCCTCCTAAATAACACAAAAATTGAACTTGTTTTTTAAATTTGTTAATATAGATTCCATTCGTCATAGGGAACAGATTTTACTAATCCTTTCTTCCTTTCACGATTTCACAGAAGAATTTCTTGAAGTATTCGAGTGTCAGCATCCTGTTCATCCAGCAGGTGGATATCAGCGTATGACAAACAGCCGACCATAGGACACCTACGTTTCCAAAGGATAGGTAGCTTTTCCGCTCTCCCGCAAAAGAATGAATGAAGCGTTCGGCTATCAAGTTGTCAATATCGTAACGTACATCCTAAGGTAAGCAAACAGCTACTTACAGAAACGGTTTAGATAACCTACTCTACCCTATCCATCCCTCCGAAGAGGATGGACTGCCAAAGTACCACATCCTATTTATCCGTCCAATGATTTCTTTCGTATTCAAAGATTGCTGACATTGAGTAATTCAACTGATAGGCAGTTTTACGGATTTGGCACGCGCATGCACCATGCAATAAAAATACCCCACATAAATAAACGCATTATCCAAATATATATAGACATTATATCCGTTGGATTGAAAAGCTTTCAATTAGCGGTCCTCCAAAATACCTTTCAAGACTTCACAACCTCGCAAACCATCTTCGTAAAAGCAAACGGATATCCTACGTTCCTTCTTGAAAACTTTGTCTTAATACAAAAGGATTGGCTGGACTCACTCAAAGACGCTGACTCCGATTTATAACGAATAAAAAACATTTAAAATCACTGTACTATACATACAAATGACTTTTTTAAAATACAATACGAAGGTCATGATTTGCAGGCTAAAATATGGCCTAACTGGGCACTTATAGTAAAATCAAATGAAAACTAAATACTTTCCTAAATATAAGATTAACCCTATTCTTTATATTCACAAAGACAATTTACATTCTATTAACTAATTAATAGTAATCAAGTTAACTTTCACATTACGCTAAAGTTAACTTCCTTATATATAATAAATTAATATCATAAAAATTGAAAGTTAACTTTTAATCAGGAGGCTTTTTATAAGATACTTTCTAACTTAACATTGTTAAAGCTATAGCTCTATTCCGTACAGTCATATTTACTCACCCACGCCTCACACAACTCACCGGCACACTAACCAATGCACATCCCAATTCCTGTAACCTTACAGCTATGTAATACTTGCTTTCGTACTTCACCATTTCGCCGCGAATGCCCTGCATGCTTCCTTTTGTCACAGTAACCATAGTTCCCGGGGCAATCGGTTCGTTGACCATTAATATAGAAGTATCGGAAAGGTCGACCATGAAGCGGAAGTCTGCCATTTGCTGGTCGGGAATGATAAGAGGGGCGTTCGTACCACGTTTGCTAAAGAAATGATGAACGTTGGGAGCATGTTCTACGGTGGGAAGCTCGGAACGGGAAAGACAGACGAAAACCATGCCGCTAATTACCGGTCTGGTTATCTTAACACGCTTTCCGGCATGTTCCCGATATACATCCTGCACAGGCAAATACACTTCTATTCCTTGCTCGCGAAGCCACAACTCGACTTTGAACTCGGTGTTGTGACGAACATAGACAGCATGCCAATGCTTATGAACCGACGTAGTTAACAAATGCTAATAATAGATTATTAATAGTTTAGTAATAAGCGTTTTATGATTTTATTGAAACAGAGCCTCTTTTACGGCTCCGCCGAATGTAACACTCGCTACATTTCTTATTTCAGAACAGAATTGCACCCACGATTAGCTCGTTTTGCGAGGACAAAGATAAACACTCCGTATGGAACTACAAAATATTTAATAGATAAAAAGTTTCGGATTAACATAATCTTCTTACATATACCTGCAACATTTTTCCCCTTTTTCGTTTATCTTTGTACACCCTTTCCAATGCAAAAAGGAAAGAATTTCTTCGGCAAGTCCCAGAATGACAAGAAGAAGAAAAGATATTTATTAATCGAAAACACTAACTAAAATCAGAAAATTATGGCAATGCATACATGGTTTGAGTGCAAAATCCGCTACGAAAAAACAATGGAAAACGGAATGAATAAAAAAGTGACCGAGCCTTACCTGGTAGACGCACTCAGCTTTACGGAGGCGGAAGCACGCATCATTGAAGAAATGACGCCGTTTATTTCGGGTGAGTTTACAGTATCGGATATTAAACGGGCGAATTACAGTGAACTATTCCCCAGCGAGGAAGATGCTGCCGACCGTTGGTTCAAATGCAAGCTGGTTTTCATCACATTGGACGAAAAGAGCGGAGCAGAGAAAAAGACATCCACCCAAGTACTGGTACAGGCTGCCGACTTACGCGATGCGGTAAAGAAACTGGACGAAGGCATGAAAGGTACAATGGCGGACTACCAGATTGCATCGGTAGCAGAAACCGCTATTATGGATGTATATCCGTACAGCGCGGAGCCGAATGACAAACCGGAAGTCTGAGCAGTTAAAGCTAAAGATAAAAAATCGGAGTACGGAAAGATGCAACGCTTCAACCCGTATGCCGATTTTCAACTCTCAATTTTCAATATCGTAGAATATGAGTATTGCAGAAAACATCAAGCAAGTACTGAGCGAACTGCCCGAAGGGGTACGCCTGGTAGCCGTCTCCAAATTCCACCCCAACGAAGCCATAGAAGAGGCTTACAGTGCAGGGCAACGCGTGTTCGGAGAAAGCAAGGTGCAGGAAATGACCGCTAAATACGAAAGCCTGCCCAAAGACATCGAATGGCATTTCATTGGGCATCTGCAAACCAATAAAATCAAATATATCGTACCCTACGTAGCACTGGTTCACGGTGTGGATTCCTATAAACTGTTGGCCGAAATCGACAAGCAGGCAGCCAAAGCAGGGCGGACAGTGAACTGCTTGCTGCAACTGCATATCGCCCGGGAAGAGACCAAATTCGGTTTCAGCTTCGACGAATGCCGGGAAATGCTTGCAGGCGATGAATGGAAGGAGCTTAAAAACATCCGGATATGCGGACTGATGGGCATGGCGACAAATACAGATAATATCGAACAAATCAAAGCTGAATTTTGTTCATTAAGTAGCTTCTTCAAAGAAGTGAAAGCCACGTGGTTTGCCGATGCGGAATGGTTCCGGGAGTTGTCTATGGGAATGTCGCACGATTATCACGAGGCAATTGCCGCCGGCAGTACGCTGGTGCGCGTAGGGAGTAAAATTTTTGGAGAAAGAATATATTAATTACTAATAACTATTATCATGGCAACATTAGAAACTACTTTTGCAGGGCTGAAACTCAGAAACCCGATTATTATCAGCAGTTCCGGACTTACCGACAGCGCTGCTAAGAACCAAAAGCTTTACGAAGCCGGGGCAGGCGCCATAGTACTCAAATCTCTTTTTGAAGAGCAAATCATGATGGAGGCCGACTGGCTCGGAGACCCCAATATGTACCCGGAAGGCAGTGACTACCTGGTGGGATACATACGCGAACACAAACTGGGAGAATATTTGAATTTAATCAAAGAAAGCAAGAAAGTATGCAACATCCCTATCATTGCCAGCATCAACTGCTACCAGGATGCGGACTGGATTGAGTTTGCCAAGAAAATAGAAGAAGCCGGAGCGGATGCCCTGGAAATCAATATCCTTGCCTTGCAGACCGACATGCAATATGCTTACGGTTCTTTCGAGCAACGCCACATCGACATCCTGAGCCACATCAAGAAAACAGTCGATATCCCCGTTATTATGAAATTGGGAGACAACCTTACCAACCCGATAGCCCTTATCGACCAGCTTTATGCCAATGGTGCGGCGGCAGTGGTGATGTTCAACCGTTTCTATCAGCCGGATATCGACATCGAAAAAATGACCCAGAGTGCCGGAAGCGTATTTAGCACGGAGGCCGATTTGTCTAAATCGTTACGCTGGATAGGCATCGCTTCGGCTGCCGTAAACCAATTGGATTATGCGGCATCCGGAGGAATACATACTCCCGAGGGAGTGGTGAAAGCGATTTTAGCAGGTGCTTCGGCAGTGGAGATATGCAGCGTGCTCTACCAGAATTCTTACAATATTATCGGCGAATATACCCGCTTTTTGGACTTATGGATGGAGCGTAAAGGAATGGAAAACATCAACCAGTTCAAAGGTATGCTGAACATGAGCGATTTGAATGGTATAAATACATTTGAACGTACACAGTTCCTGAAATATTTCTCCTCGCATAAATAAGAAACAGACGGAAAGGCAACGCTTCCGTAGTAAAACAGACGGCGTGTTTACTCTGAACAGACCGCCTGTATACTATAAACGGATAATGTGTTTACCCTGAACAAACAGTCAGTATACTATAAACGGATAATATGTTTACCCTGAACAAACAGTCAGTATACTATAAACGGATAATGTGTTTACCCTGAACAAACAGTCTGTATATTATAAACAGATAGTACGTTTACCCTGAACAAACAGTCAGTATACTATAAACGGATAATGCGTTTACCCTGAACAAACAGTCAGTATACTATAAACGGATAATGTGTTTACCCTGAATAAACCGTCCGTATACTATAAACGGATAATGCGTTTACCCTGAACAGACAGTCCGTATACTATAAACGGATAGTGCATTTATTACAAACGTACTATCCGTTTTTCAATATCCTATTCACTACCTGCCGAAACTTCCCCTCCTATCCCTTACGGCTTCTTATCCAGTACCTCAAAGCAGGAGTTCTTGCTGACGAATTCGGGAACGATATCTTTCATGGCAGCCACAATCTTCATCTGGTCGTAAGTATAGCTGACCTCTATCAACTTCTGAATACGTTCTTTGACTTCGTCATAATCGTACTCGCGCACAGTGGCAATCATAATCTTCTCGTGATAGGTAGGCTTGGTAAGTTCCCTTACATTGAGCAACTCCTCATACAGTTTTTCGCCGTGACGCAACCCCGTAAATTCTATCTTGACATCGGTACGCCCGGAAAGGCTTATCATACGCTTGGCAAGGTCTACAATCCGTACCGGCTTGCCCATATCGAAGATGTAAATCTCGCCCCCGTTGCCCATGCTACCTGCTTCGAGCACCAGGCGGCAAGCTTCCGGAATAGTCATAAAGTAACGTATAATCTCGGGATGAGTTACCGTTACCGGACCACCGCGCTGTATCTGGTCGCGGAAACGGGGTATGACCGAACCGTTGGAACCCAAGACATTCCCGAAACGGGTAGTGATGAACTGAGTGACATGCCCGCCTTCCGACTGCAACTTCTTAGCCAGCGACTGGACGTAAATCTCGCAGATGCGTTTGGAGCATCCCATTACATTGGTAGGGTTCACCGCTTTGTCCGTAGAAATCATCACGAACTTCTCCGCACCGTACTTTACCGCTAAATCGGCAACCGTACGTGTACCGTAAACATTTACCTGAATGGACTCGGACACATTATCCTCCATCATCGGCACATGCTTATAGGCTGCCGCATGGAAGATATACTGCGGTTTATACCGCTTGAATATCTCTTCCATACGAGTTGCATTGGAAATATCGGCGATAATGGTTTCGGCGTCGATGTCGCGCCAGCAATCCTGCAACTCCAGGCGGATGTCGTGCAACGGAGTCTCCGCCTGGTCTACAAGGATTAACTTGTAAGGATTGAAGGAGGCTACCTGCCGCATGATTTCGCTACCGATAGAACCGGCAGCACCGGTAATCATCACCCGCTTACCCTCCAAGTGGGAAGCCACCTTGTGGATATCGATTTCGATAGGATTGCGCTGTAACAAATCTTCAATCTGGATTTCCTTCAACTGGGCACGGTCCAGGAACTGGCCGTTCCATTCGCTCAGCGGAGGAGCCGTCATCAGCTTGATGTTATGCGCCAGCAGGCGGTCGGCCATATCGGAGCGCTTGAGCGCTTCCATTTTGGCGGGAGAAATGATAATGGTGTGCACATCGCGGTCGTCCAGGTTGTCAATCAGCGTATCGTCATTGGGATACACCTTCACCCCCATCATTACCTTATTGATAAGCTCCGGCTCGTCGGCTATGAAACCGCGCAGGCGGTAATGGTTGCGCAAGTTGACACGCAGTGCCTTTGCGATATTCACTCCCGCCTCCTTGGCGCCGTAAATAAACACATTGGCACTGTGCGAACCGTCGAAATTCAACGCTTCGAAGAATATCTTTACAACAATGCGGGAACACGCCATCATGGCGAAACTGATGATATAAGACATGAACAGCACTGCGGCCGGCGCCACGTTGACGTCCATATAACTCCTTGCCAGCACACCCGTTATCAGCAGCAGTGCATACGACACCGTCAGCGATACGAAGATACGCATGATATCTACAAACGATGAAAAGCGAAGCACATTAGAGTATGTACGGAAAACTCTAAAGAATACCAGATTGACGATGACCGTCCATACAATCGTTACGTCTATGGACGACGATTCCGAGAAAAGGCTCCGGAAATCGTATCGCAACGCATAAGCCAGCAGACTGGATATGACGACAATAAGAACATCAATCAATAGAACAGTCCATATCGGCAATACCTTTGCGGAAAGGTACCGATGAAAAAAGTTTCGCTTCATCACGTTTGACAGTTTTTGTTTTAGGCACCGCAAAGATACACTATTTTTTGTCAAAGCGAAGAATAAAACAATAAAATGTTACATCAGGTTACTTGCCAACTCGCTCAACTGGCTACGCTCTCCTTTCACTAAATTAACATGGGCAAACAGGTTCTGGTCTCGCATGCGGTCTATCATGTAGACGAGTCCGTTGGACTGGCTGTCCAGGTACGGCTGGTCAATCTGCTGGATGTCACCCGTGAATACCATTTTCGTCCCTTCTCCGGCACGTGTTATAATGGTTTTGATTTCGTGCGGGGTAAGGTTCTGCGCTTCGTCGATAATACAATAAGTCTCGCTCAGGCTACGCCCACGGATAAACGCCAGGGCTTCGATAACGAGCTGGTCGCTTTTCTGCATGTCTTCCAGCCGCTTCACCTCACTCGAGTTGGAGGCGAACTGATGCTTGATTACGTTCAGGTTATCGAACAAAGGCTGCATATAGGGAGCCACTTTCTCATTGGCGTCGCCCGGCAAGAAACCGATATCCTTATTAGACAATGCCACGATAGGACGTGCCAGCAAAATTTGTTTATAATCCGTCAGCTTGCCCAGGGCGGCAGCCAGTGCCAACAACGTCTTACCTGTTCCAGCCTTACCGGTGAGGGCTACCAGCTTGATATCCGGGTCATTCAGCACTTCGAAAGCAAAACTCTGCTCGGCATTACGCGGCTCTATGCCATAATTCCTCGTCTTGTTTACACGGCACACGGAACGGGTAAAAGGATTATAGCGGGCAAGCACGCTGCTGCGGTCGCTTTTCAGCACAAAGCATTCATTGGGATGAATGACATCCTTGAAATCGAACTCGCCGATATCCAGCCCTTCCTTGGAGGAATAGATGCGGTCTATCAATGCCGGGTCGATGCCTTCGAACACTTCGTTCGACTTTTCGAATATATCTACATTAATCACCTTGTCATTGATATAATCCTCGCACAGCAACCCGATAGAACGCGCTTTCATGCGAAGGTTGACATCTTTGGTAACAAGAATGGATTTCATCTTCGGCTTCCTCTCCGCCAGCCAATCGACGACGGACAGTATCTGGTGGTCGGGGATGCGTTCCGGGAAAGAGTCGTGTACACGGGGCGAGTCTACCGAACCGGCAACCACGAACAAGCGTCCCAGCCCCTCGCCCAGCGGAGCGCCTTTGGTAAAGAGGTTATCATCGGTAATCTGGTCGAGTTCCCGCACAAACTCACGGGCGTTGAAATTTATCTGCTCGTTGCCTTTCTTGAATTTATCGAGCTCTTCAAGTACTACAATGGGGAGGTAAATATCGTTCTCTTGAAAGTTCTTCAAACAGTTATAGTCGTGAAGGATAACATTGGTATCAATCACAAAGTTTTTCTTGGCTCCCATACGCTTTAGATTTAAATTGTTTATAACAGATACCGGCCACATAAAATAAAGCAAGTGTACACACTTAAATAAAATTGCCTTATCTTTGCCGTTCCTAAAGATAACACTTTAATAGAGAGAAAGAATTGCTTTCCCGTTAATTTTTATAAAAGATGAACTATCAGAACACTTTAACTTACTTATATAACAGCGTGCCCATGTTTCAGCAAGTGGGCGGCGCGGCATACAAAGAAGGGCTGGAAAACACGCGGATATTGGACGAACATTTCGGACATCCCCACCGCTCATTCCGTACAATCCATGTGGCGGGAACCAACGGGAAGGGGTCTTGCTCGCATACACTCGCCGCCATATTGCAGGAAGCGGGGTATCGTGTAGGGCTTTACACCTCTCCCCATTTAGTGGACTTCCGCGAACGCATCCGCGTAAACGGCAAGCCCGTACCGGAAGAATACGTGGTGCGTTTCGTAGAAAAGGAACGCAGCTTTTTCGAGCCCCTGCATCCCTCCTTCTTCGAGCTGACTACCGCTATGGCATTCCGTTACTTTGCCGATGAACAAGTGGATGTAGCCGTTATCGAAGTGGGAATGGGCGGCCGCCTGGACTGTACGAACATCATTCGTCCGGATTTGTGCATCATTACCAACATAAGCCTCGACCATACACAGTTCTTAGGAGATACGCCGGCGAAGATTGCGGGAGAAAAGGCGGGTATCATCAAGACCGGCATCCCCGTGGTCGTCGGGGAAACCACGCCGGAAACCAAGCCCGTCTTTCTGCAAAAGGCAGAGGAAAAGAAGGCTCCGGTATTCTTTGCGGAAGAAATGGAAGGGAATGACTATCCGGGGATAGAACCCGAGTTACAAGGGCTTTACCAGGTAAAGAACACCCGCACCATACTTGCCGCCCTTCCCATACTGAAAGAGGCCGGTTACCGGATAGACGAGGCAAGCGTGCGCAGCGGTTTTGCCCGGGTCTGCGAACTGACGGGGCTAATGGGACGCTGGCAGAAGTTACAGGACGCCCCTACCCTGATATGCGACACCGGACACAACGTAGGCGGCATTACCTACATTGCCGAGCAACTGAAACAACAACGTTACCGCCGGCTGCATATGATAATAGGCATGGTGAGCGACAAGGACATCAGCGGCGTGCTTGCCCTGCTTCCCAAAGACGCCGCCTACTATTTTACCAAAGCCAGCGTAAAGCGCGCCCTTCCCGAAGAAGAACTGCGCAGGCTCGCCGCCGAAGCCGGCCTGCAAGGAGATTGCTATCCGGACGTGCCTGCCGCCGTAACTGCCGCACAAGAAAAAAGCCACCCGGAAGACTTTATCTTCGTAGGTGGCAGCAGTTTCATTGTAGCAGACCTGTTAGCGAACCGCGATGCACTCAATCTCCACTAAGGCATCTTTCGGGAGCGCTTTTACGGCAACCGCCGAACGGGCGGGGAAAGCTCCGTCAAAATAGGTGGCATACACCTTGTTCATATCGGCGAACAGGGACATATCCGCCAGGAAAACGGTGGTCTTTACAATATTCGCCATACCCAGTCCTGCTTCTTCCAGGATGTGCTTCACATTCTCCAACGACTGGCGTGCCTGGGCTTCCGCCCCCTCCGCCATTACTCCGGTAGCCGCATCGATAGGCAACTGGCCTGATACGAACACCATTCCGTTTGCTTCGATAGCCTGGCTGTAAGGGCCTATCGCACCCGGCGCCTTCGGGCTGCAAATTACTTTCTTCATAATTTCCAATTCTTTTAGGGATATTCAGTAAATGTCCCTAAAAATCAAGATGGCATATGAAGATGATAGAGCATACTCACTTCATATGCCATTTTTATAGTCCTATTCCTGTAATTTCTCACACAATCTTACCCTACAAGACATGACGCTCGGGAAGAAGTCTGAAGACATCTT
>NZ_KB894136.1 GCF_000374365.1 Bacteroides gallinarum DSM 18171 = JCM 13658 | reverse complement strand
CGGCATGTGGGAGAAGACAAGGTGACAATGGACTTTGCCTTCTTTGCCATAGCTTTTAATATCAAAAAGATGTGTGCAAAAATGCGAAAAGCAGGAAAGGGACTTATTACATTTGCTAAATCTATGCTTATTGGGCTGTTTATAAACCGCTACAAGTGGAAGATGGCAACTTCTTACCAAATGAATGAGAAAAAAGCAGCATAAGCAAAAGAAAAGATAGTAGGACTATAAATCATAAAAAAAGGTTGTGCCAACGTTTTGACACAACCCCCTGACGTATCATTTTATGTGGAAATTTCTGTCTCCGATTTTCGAAGCATTTAAGCCAATGAGCATATTTTGCGATAGAGCAGGAATAACAGTACTGCTCCGGCAATCAGTAAGGATTTAGGGTTGAGTTCGGTAACTCCGCTTTGGGCTGCGGCGGTAAGTAGCTCGCGAAGCGTATCCAACACCAGCTGCACGCCGTCGAGGACAAAGAACAGCACTAATGCCAGGGTGAAACAAAACGTAACCCATAGTTGCGAAATCCGACGGGTATGGTCGGGCAAATGGCGCATTACACGGCGCGTGAAGCCGTTATCCGCTATTTCGTGCCGGTTCTCGGCAAAGAACCCGGCTAAGAGTTTATCATCATTTTCTGTCATAACCATTTTGTTTTAAGTAGGTAGCCATTTTTTCTTTTGCCCGCGACAGGTGACTTTTTACGGTTCCTGCGGGGCAGCCGGTAATACCTGCAATCTTCTCGATACTTTGGTCTTCCATGTAAAAGAGCGTGATGCAGGTTCGTTCCATTTCTTTCAACATGCCCAGTGCACGGTAAATGTCCATGTGCTGTCCTATGTCTTTCTGCTGCGTACTGCATTGAGCGTCTACTTGGCGCGTTTCCAGGCAGTCTGTCTCTTTGCAAGTGCGAAGATAGTCATAAAAAACATTATAAGCAATACGATAGAGCCAGGTGGAAAAGCTTGACAAGTTTTTAAATGATGCCAGGTTGGTATATGCTTTAATGAATGTGTCTTGCGCCAGGTCGTCGCTCAGTTCGCTGTCGCCGCAGGTCAGATGCAGGAAGAAGCGCCGCACGGGCGACTGGTACTTTCTCACCAACCGGTCGAAGGCCCTGGTGTTGCGGAACACCACGACCTGTGCGACTAACGATATGTCATTGAGTTGACTCATTTTTCTTCGTGCTTTTCCGAAAGGCTTGTTTCGGCTGTATCGGTTTTGATATTGCTTTTTGAGTTTTTGCTCTGTTGTGTATAGAAGATAACGAGTTGTCCGAATCCGGTGAACATAACAAGCAGGCCGATACTGCCGAGCCCGAACTCCCCGGTAATAGCCCAAAGGAAAATGAAAAGCCCGATACCTACAAATATGTTTTTGATTCCTTTGCTGCGGATATCTGCCGAATCAGCTTCCGTAAATAAGTTCTCCGGCAGCGGTTGGCCGCTCGCCAATGCCTGTTCGACCAAGCGGTATTTGGCTTTCCGGTTCTTATAGCGGAAGAAGAAAACGATGAATACGATAACCAGCGGCAAGCCGAATACGAACACGATAGCTGTAATGGCAATGGCTGCTTCTTTGGCATCATGTCCGAGATTCCAGTCGAAATCGTAGGCACTGCTGCGGTGTTTGTAACCGTTGTCGCTTTCAGGGCTGCTGTCGGTACTGCTTTCGTATGTCATGACGCTCAGCGTGTCCGTAACGGTTTTCCCGTTAATCATGGTGTCTTTTACCTCTATGACTCTTTGCTTGTTGCCCAGGCTGTCGTTTTCTATTATGGTCCTGGTCTTACCCTGCACCAATGTGCAGAGCATCATGGCTGTCATTAATGCAAAAATGATACGTTTCATAATCATGGTGTTTTTTTGTTTTATTAGTTTCTTTGTGTGTTAGACGTATCTGATTCCTTAGAAAGTTGCAAAGAGACAATATTTTTTTAGAATAGTTGCGGTTTACGCGAAAAATTTTACGGTAATGTAATATTGGGTGGGGCGTATATAGCAATATGTAGGTATTCCGACATTTTATGGAATATTATATGGAAAGGCTCTTCTTTCTCGTAACAAGAACCCTTATCTTCTCACTTCATTTGAAATAAGCAGTTATTTGGGAGAAGTTGCGGAAGATAATGAAACTCTTTCTTCCTTTGTTGTTCATAATTTATTTGGGAGGAATTACTCTGTTTACCCATTCGCATGTGGTGAACGGGGTGATTATTGTACACTCTCATCCGTTTAAGGAAGAACATGAGCATACGGAAGTACAGTTGGAAACTATTTTTTATCTTTCTTCCTTTATCACTTCTTCGGTTCCGTAATTTCCGGCTGCCGTACCAGTCTTTTTATTCTTGTTGTGCTCACAGAGAATACAGGCGGTAGAATGTACCAAGTGTGCCAAACCCCGCAGCAGCGTCGGCCTGCGTGCCCCGTTCTTACTTTGCCGGAGTAAAAATAAGCTATTAAGCAGTTGCGGGTAGTTCCTCGTCTCGCCTTTTTATGTTACCTTTGCCGGCATAAAATAGTACGATACATGGAATTACCCGTTTCTTTCGCAGACTATACCCGTGCCCTTTTGGGAGATGAGGACTATACGGGCTTAGTAACTTCCTTAGAGTCGGAACAGCCTGTCAGTATCCGGCTGAATCTGTCGAAACCTTTTGCTTTCCAGTCCCCGCAGGATAGGGTTCCCTGGTGTACTTCCGGTTTTTACCTTGAAGAACGCCCGACATTCACTTTTGACCCCTTGTTCCATGCAGGTTGTTATTATGTACAGGAGGCGTCTTCTATGTTTGTGGAACAGGCGTTGAGGCAGTATATGGATGAGGAGCCGGTTGTGATGCTCGACCTTTGCGCCGCTCCGGGCGGCAAGTCGACGCATGTCCGTAGCATGCTTCCTGAAAACAGTTTGCTGGTAGCCAACGAGGTTATTCGCAACCGTGCCCAGATACTTGCGGAAAACCTGACTAAATGGGGGCATCCCGGTGTGGTGGTTACTAATAGTGCTCCGTCGGACTTTACACCGCTGGAAGATTTTTTCGATATAATATTGGCCGATGTGCCCTGTTCCGGCGAGGGTATGTTCCGCAAAGACCCTGTTGCCGTAAGCGAATGGAGCTTGGAGAATGTGGAAATATGCTGGCAGCGGCAGCGAAGAATTATTTCGGATATCTGGCCTTGTCTGAAACCGGGCGGCATCCTGATATATAGCACTTGTACCTATAATACGAAAGAAAATGAAGAGAATATCCGTTGGATTAGGGATGAATTCGGGGCGGAAGTGCTTCCGCTCGATGTTGCGGAAGATTGGAATATAACGGGTAACTTATTGAAGGGGGAATGTTTCCCGGTCTATCGTTTCTTGCCTTATAAGACAAGGGGTGAAGGCTTCTTTCTGGCTGTTCTCCGGAAGCCGGGAACGGGTGTCCGTAAGTCCGGGGGTGAGCAAGTGTTTGCCCTGGGGAAAGCTGCTGAAACGCCGGGGGTGAGGAATGAAAATTCCAGGAAAAAGGGTAGGAAAGTCCAGGGAAAAGGAATGAAAACTCCGGGGCTTTCCAAAGAACAGCTTTCGGCATTGCAGGAATGGGTGCTTGCCCCGGATAAGTATGAGTTTATTTTGAAAGACGGTAATGTCAGTGTTTTCCCTGCGTGTTACTTTACAGAGTTATCGGTATTGCAGCCGGTATTGCGCGTTGTACAGGCAGGATTGGAGATTGCCGGACAGAAAGGCAAGGATTGGCTTCCTTCTCATGCGCTGGCTGTGAGCCAAGTGCTGGCATCCGATGTTTTTCCCCGTGAAGAAGTGGCCTATGAGCAGGCTGTGGCTTATTTACGCAAAGAGGCTGTCAACCTTTCGGATGCAGCCCCTCGTGGAGTGGTTTTACTTACATATAAGAGTATTCCTCTCGGTTTTGTTAAGAATATCGGTAACCGTGCCAATAACCTTTACCCGCAGGAATGGCGCATCCGCAGCGGTTACCTGCCGGAAACGGTGAAAACGTTGACCGCTGCCCTCTAACTGCGTTAGAGCTTGCTTTTGTATATCCGTGCCATTGCTTTCTGGTATTGATTTTCCAGTTGCAAGAGATTTGTTTTGCTTTGGTAAACGACCGAAACCTCGACGAAGTACTCTATCATACTGATTTGTCCGCCTACAAGAGCTTGTTTTAGCAAGGTTAAATCTTGCTGGTCTTGAAAGGCCTGCTTGTATTCCTGCATGGAGGCATTCAGGTTGCGGGCTTCTTCATAAGACTGCCATAACTCGGAACTCGCTTTTACTTTTGCATTGTCTTTCTGGAAGTCGATGTTCATGGCCTGTGCTTTGGCTATCTTTACTTTTCCTTTATTGGCGAACAGGGGGAAAGAGAAGCCTACGACAACACCGTTCAGCGGATGTCCCGATTCCGTGTTACGGCGGTAGCCTAACTCCAGTTTCGGCAGCCAGCCTTGTTTGCTTGCCGAAATAAGTTTGCGGGCTGCCGCACTCTCGTTGTCGAATGATTGCAGGGAAGGGTCGGCGGCCAGTAACTCGTCGCATACCTGATAGAAATCGGCGGGTAGCGGAACCGGGGGATAATCTGTCAGACCTAGTGTCTTGGCGGTAGGTGTTGCCGGACCTTCGGGAAAAGGACGTCCGGGGGTAAGCGGCTGGTTGCCGTTGAGTGCTGTCAACTCCTTTATCTTATTGCTCAAAGCTGTACGGTTCATACGCGATTCGGTACGTACATTCAGTAGTTCCAGGTTTATTTTATTTGTTTCCAATGCATTGGCATCGCCTGTTTCCAGCCGTTTGGCATACATGGCAGAGAGCTCCTCGGCATTCTTCAACCGGGCATCGAGCAATTCCTGCTGCTGCTGCAACATAATGATGTCCAGGCATATCTCTTTGGCTTGCAGCAGTATTTGTTGACGCATGGTTGCCGCCTGTGCATCCAGCGCTCCGGTTTTGAGGCGGTTCATCTTCCCTCTTGTTATGTATAGGGTAGGGAAATCGAAACTTTGGGAAACAACCATTTCACCTACGGTTTCATCACTGTTTCTGGAATCCCAGAGATGGGCATACGAAAGAGTGGGGTCCGGCAGGTTGTTCTCTGCCTTGCTCTCTAACTTCTGTGAGGAGATAAGCTGGGCATTGGCTTGCAGTTCCTTATTGTTCGCTTCTATCTGGCGAAGTACGGAGTCGATGCCTGTATCTTGTGCACCCGCCCCCATGCAGGCGAGGAGGGCGACGGCGCTGAGTATCGATATTCGTTTGTTCATTTCTTTTTTGCTTTTAAGGGTTTGCGGTAAATCGTTGGGTTGTCATTTCTTTCTGTGTATCATCAGATAAACAATCGGAATGATGAAACCATTCAGGAAAGTGGAAGTCAACAGTCCTCCCAAAATAACTTTCGCCATGGGGCTTTGTATCTCGTTGCCGGGCAAGTCGCCGCTGAGTGCCAGCGGAATCAATGCGAGCGCACTGGACAATGCCGTCATCAGGATAGGGTTCAGACGGTCCAGCGAACCGCGTATCACGCTGTCGTACACTCCATAGCCTTCTTCCTGTTGCAAATGGTTGTAATGGCTGATAAGCAGCATACCGTTTCGGGTGGCGATACCGAACAGCGAGATGAAACCGATGATAGCGGGAATACTGACTTCTCCCGTTGTAATGAGCAGGGCGAATACGCCGCCAATCAATGCCAAAGGCAGGTTGATAAGGATAATTGCACTTTCCTTTACGCTGCGGAATTCATGGTACAGCAGCAGGAATATCACTACGATAGACATGAATGAGGTCAGTGCCAGGGTACGGCTTGCCGCCTGCTCGCTTTCGAACTGGCCGCCGTATTCGATGTGGTAGCCTTCGGGCAGCTCGATTTGCTTGTCTACGCGTTTTTGTATGTCGTTTACTACGCTGCGCAGGTCGCGGTCGGCAACGTTGGCGGAGATTACGATTTTCCGTTTTACATTCTCGCGGCTGATTGTGTTCGGTCCCATTGCCGAGCGGATGTCCGCAACATAGTTCAACGGTACTTTTTGTCCGTCACCCGTATCAATCATCAAATTGCGTATTTTCTCCGTCTCGTCCCGCAAGTCGTCCTTTACGCGTACGGTGAGGTCGAAGCTTTTTCCTTTTTCGTACACTTGAGATACGGATTCACCGGCAAGGCATACGTTGACGAATTCTGAAAATTCCGGCAGTGAAATGCCGTATTTGGCGAGTACTTCCCGTTTGGGCGAGATGATGAGCTGCGGGCGTTCAATCTGCTGCTCCACATTCAAATCGGCAATGCCGGGAATATCCTGAATGGTGTTTTTGATTTCATTGCCGAGAGAGAACATACGGTTGAGGTCGTCGCCGAACAGCTTAATGGCTATGTTGGCTTTCGTACCGGACAACATGGCATCGATGCGGTGGCTGATAGGTTGCCCGATTTCCACATTGGCGCCAACAATCGTTCCTAACTTCTCGCGCACATCGGCTACCAGCTCGCTGCGCGAACGGTCTTTCAGTTCGAAGGGAGCTTCGATTTCCGAGACATTTACGCCTAAGGCGTGTTCGTCCAACTCGGCGCGTCCTGTCTTACGGGCTACGGTTTGTATTTCGGGGATAGAAAGTAACAGCTCTTCGGCACGGTGTCCCATTTTGTCGCTTTCTTCCAATGAGATACCCGGCAAGGAAGATATATTGATAGTGAACGAGCCTTCATTAAAGGGCGGCAGGAAAGAACGTCCCAGTGTAAAGAAGCAGGCGAGCGCTACTGCAAACAGACCGATAGTTCCGCCCAATACGGACTTTTTATGTCCTAATACGAAAGTGAGCGCCGTGCCGTACCACTCTTTCATTTTACGTGCTACCGGCGAATCGCCGGTGGAGCGTTTTCCGTCTTTTATTTTTTCTCTGCCCAACAGGTAGGAGCACAGTACGGGTGTCACCGTCAGCGCCACGATTGTGGAAGCTGCCAATGCCACGATGAATGCAATACCCAGAGGAACCAGCATCCTGCCTTCCATACCGCTCAGGAAGAACAGCGGAACGAAACTTACCACGATGATAAGTGTAGAATTCAGGATAGGCATACGCACTTCTTTAGAAGCATTGAATACGACTTCCAGTATCGACAGGCGCTCTGCTTCCGGTTTCAACCGGTTTTCCCGCAGTCGTTTGTACACGTTCTCCACATCGACAATGGCGTCGTCTACCAACGAACCGATAGCGATAGCCATACCGCCGAGGCTCATTGTGTTAATCGTAAATCCCATATAGTGCAATGCCAACAGCGAGGTTATCAGCGACAAGGGAAGCGTAACCAGCGAGATGATTGTAGTACGTACGTTGGCAAGGAACAGGAACAGGACGATAACGACGAAAATTCCCCCTTCGAACAGCGATTTCTGTACATTGCCGATAGAGCTTTCTATGAAGCGGCTTTGCCTGAAGATATCCGTACTGACTTTTACATCGGGGGGCAGGTTCTTCTGTAAATCCTTTAAGGATGCTTCCAGCTTGTCGGTCAATTCGAGAGTACTTGTGGCAGGTTGTTTGGTTACGGTCAGCAATACAGCCGGTTTGCCGCGTTCGGAAGCTGTGCCCAGTTTCGGGAGTTTAGCCCCGATACGTACGTCTGCGATATCTTCCAGCAAGACGGGGGCGCTGGGAGACGAGGCTTGGGAACTGGAAAGCTGGGAGCTGCCGTCTTGCGGTTTGACTACGGCCTTTGCCAGTTGCTCCACCCGGTCGGTGGATAGTACGCCGCGTACGATGTATTCGTTTCCGTATTCATAGAGTACTCCGCCGTTGGCGTTCAGATTCATTTCGCGCGTAACATTCATTACTTCGGTAAGGGATACACCGTAATGGCGCATCCGTTCCGGGTCGAGCTGTATCTGGTATTCTTTGATATCGCCGCCCAATACGGCAACTTGTGCCACACCGCCGGTAGAAAGCAGGCGCGGGCGGATAGTCCAGTCGGCTATGGTACGCAGGTCGAGCATGGACGTCGAGTCTGCGGTAAGTCCTACAATCAGCATCTCACCCAGAATGGATGATTGTGGGCCGAGTGTCGGCTTACCTACGTTGGAGGGAAGGGATTCGCTCACAACCGCCAGTTTCTCGCTGACGATTTGACGTGCCAGGTAGACGTCCGTTTCCCAGTCGAACTCAACCCATACGACGGAAAATCCGTTTGTGGAGGAGGAACGTACGCGGCGGACTCCGGTCGCACCGTTTACGGCAGTCTCTACGGGAAAGGTAACCAGTTGTTCCACCTCTTCGGCTGCCATACCGTTGGCCTCGGTCATGATAACTACGGTAGGCGCATTCAGGTCGGGAAATACATCCACTTCCGTATGCATTGCGGTGTATGTGCCGCCAATCAACAGCAGTACCGATGCCACCAGCACCAGTATGCGGTTCTGAAGAGAGAAATGTATAATCTTGTTTAACACGATGATATATTTACTATTTGACTACTTGTGATTTGTTATTCGATACTCTGCCTGTTTACTGCTTGACTTGTCTGCGATTTCGTCCATTAGCTTGCATTGCGCAGCTAAATAGTAAACCGTAAACGGTCAGCGAATAGACTTAGTGTTCGTGGCTGTGTGCCGGGATTGCATTGGAAGCGCCTGCAAGTTTTACTTGGTAAGCGCCTTGTGTTACGACTTTGTCACCGGCCTCGACACCGGAAAGGATTTGTACTTTCTCGCCGTTATCGGCTCCGAGGGCGACAAGTTGTTTTTTGTATCCTTCCTCGTCCATTTGCAGGTATACGAAGAAACTGCCTTGTTCTTCGGTCAGTGCCGTACGGGGGAGTGAGATAACATTTTCCATGGGAGAGGAGAGCAGGTATATTTCGACAAAAGAGCCTGGGATAACATCTCCTTTATTGTCGAATTCGAAAGTAACGGGGACATAATAGCCGTTTCCGCCCGATGCCTTTCCGTAGGAGAGCAGGCGTCCGTTCAACTCCTTCAATGCGTATACCTTATTATTGTAGGGGGTGCAGAAGTTGGCGGAGCCGATTGTATGGAGGTATGGGTAGTATTTTTCTGAAACATCGGCACGCAGGAATAATTTGCGGTTCTGCGTTACGCTCACCAATGGTTGGCCTACGGTCACATAATCACCTTCCTTTACCAATAGGTTTTTTACGTATCCATTGATAGGGGAAGGTATGATTTGCCCCTGTGCCGAATGGTTCTTGGCAACGGCCTCATAGCTGATACGGGTATCTTCATATGCTTGCCGGGCTTGGGCAAAGTCTTTTTCCGAAACAATCTTATTGGGGAGAAGTTCTTTCATCCGTTCGTATTCTTTCTTAGCCGTTTCGTAGGCGATGCGTGCTCTCTGTACGGGGTCGCCGTCTGCCATGTTTTTGGATGAAAGTACTACGAGCGGTGTGCCTTTGCCTACACTCATACCTTCTATCACTTTTCCGTGGAAAGAGACGACGCCTGCTACGGTAGCTACGGCAACGCTTTCGTCGCCTTGCGCAGCCATAACCTGGCCGCTGGTTTTAATAACCTGATTGAATGTGCCCGGTTCGATGATGCTTACTTTCACTCCGGCAGCTTGTGCCTTTGCCGGCGGCAGTATGATTTCGTCGCTATGTGCGGTAACGGCTTCCGCATCGTGATTGTGGGCATCGTCATGCTTATGGCCGGGCGCTTCGCTTGCATGGTCATGCCCTTCGTGGTCATGCTCTGCATGTACATGTTCTTCTGTTTCATGGTTATGTCCTTCACCGGACTTGCTGTTGCAGGAGCCTAACAGGGATAGTCCTATGACTCCCAGGAATATGAATTTCTTCATGATAAATGTTTTTGTTCTTACTTATTTCGGATTGCAAAATTAGGGAATGGAATGTGCAACCGGGTTGCATACATTCCTGTGCCGGCAGATTGGTGGTTTCCGGCTGCGGTTAGGTTAAGCAAGAACCGAAGGAGGGGCGCGCAGTCCCGTGGCACGTGTGATAAACGTGCCGTGAAGAGATTCCTGGTAGACGAACTCTTGTCTTATACCTGTTTCTTCGGGTAAAGCCAGGAGCCTGAGAAGGGGTTCGGAGAATAAAGTCGTTACCCATACGAAGCAAGGCTGTATGTCGCTATTGTCCGAGTTGGGCGTCTGCTGGTAGAAATGGGTGGTCATACAACCGGTATCGCAGCAGCAATGTTCGTTGCAAGGCCCCTGATGATGACAACATCCTTCGGACGGCAAGTCGTTTTTCATACAGATTATGCCGTTTTCGTGGTGGTGATGAGGAATAACGGGTACTATCAGCATAATCATGCTGATAAAGAACAGGAAGTATGCAATGTACCTTTTTGTTTTCATCCCTCTTTTCTGGTTGGTTGCAAAGATAGAGGTTAATCGTTTAACTGCCAAACCGGAGATGCTAAAAAGCCTTGAATAAATCGTTTAATCCTTCGCTCATACTGGGATGTGTGAATATAAAATCCCGCAGGATACTGTAATGCTGACCGGTTTTCATAGCCAGCGATACCAGGTTGACGACTTCGGGTGCATCGGCGCAGAAGAGGGTGCAGCCTATTATACGCCCCGTATGTGCATTGACAATAGCTTTCAGCATGCCGTCTATGTGCTGTAAAGTACGGGCACGGGATACGGCTGCGGCCGGTAGTCGGGAAACCTGGATAGAGTAACCTCGTTTTACGGCTTCTTCTTCGGTCATGCCGATATGTGCCAATGGCGGGTCTGTAAAAATGACGTAGGGAACCGGGTTCCTGTCATCGGTATGCCGTTGCTTGTTGCCGAACAGTTGATTAGTGATAATGCGGAAGTCGTCTATCGATAAATAGTCGTATAAAGCACCGCCCCTGACATCTCCTATCGCCCATATATGCGGAGAGGTAGTCTGAAGGTACTTATTGACGACGATAGCTCCTTGTGCATCGGTCTGTACGCCGGCTGCATGGAGGTTGAGGCCGTCGGTCATCGGTCTGCGTCCGGTGGCAAGCAGCAGGGCATCTCCTTCCAGGAAGTAGGGAGTGCCGTCGGAATTGTCCGTATAGGTCAGTGTTACGCTGTTGGCTGTGTCGTATATGGATAGGGCATAAGCGTTCAGGCGTATTTCGATGCCTTTTCTTTTTAGGGATTCCTGCATGGATTCTGCAATGTCCCGGTCTGATTTGGGCATAAAGCGGTTGCCGGTTTCTAATAAAGTGACTTTGCTTCCGAAACCTGCGTACATGGTGGCAAACTCCATTCCGATAGCTCCGGCGCCGAGAATGAGCAGGTGGCGGGGGAGGTCGGTTTGTCGGAGCAAGGTTTCGCTGGTGAATACATGCTTGTTTTTGTTTATACCTTCTACATCCGGCAGGATAGGGGTAGAGCCCGTATTGATGAAGATTTCTTTCCCTTTAAGCAAAATGTCTTTACCGTCATGGGAAACGACCCTTACGGTATCTTCGGATACGAAAGATGCTGTACCGTCGTATAACGTAATGTTGGGAATGGCTTTTATACATTCGTAATTCTTGTCCCGGAGGAACGATACGAGCCTGTTTTTCCGCTCGACGGCAAGTGCATAGTATTTGGCCTGGTTGCCGTAATCTTCCCAGTAGAGCAGTTCGGCTTGTTCCGATTCGTGAATCAGCATTTTGGTGGGAATGCATCCCGTATTGACACATGTCCCGCCATACATCTGCGGGGAACGTTCGATGATTGCCACCTTCCAACTGCGGTTGGCGAGTTCGGCTGCCAGCAGTTTTCCACCTTTGCCGAACCCTATAATGATAGCGTCATATTGTTTCATTCAATTTGTAGTTAAGGGGTTATGGCAATGAAACAATAGGAACTATGATTTGTTGCGGAAAATTTGTTAATGAAAGTTTACCGTTCCAGCTCGCGAAGCGAATCCATTTTCTTCTTTTCAAGGAATTCATAGATACCGCTCAGGTGTTCGGTTACCCGCTTGTTACCGAACTCATAAACTTTGCTGACCAGGCCGTCCAGAAAATCGCGGTCGTGGCTTACGACTATCAGAGTCCCGTCGAAATCCATAAGCGCCTGCTTTAAAATATCTTTGGTTTTCATATCCAGGTGATTGGTGGGCTCGTCCAGAATCAGCAGATTTACAGGTTCCAGCAGCAGTTTAATCATAGCCAGCCGGGTACGCTCGCCACCGGACAGAACTTTGACCTTTTTCATAGACTCTTCCGGGCCTCCGAACATGAAAGCTCCCAGCAGGTCGCGTATCTTATTGCGTATTTCTCCTTTGGCTACATCGTCTATGGTCTGGAATACTGTCAGGTTTTCATCCAGCAATGATGCCTGGTTTTGGGCGAAATAACCTATCTGTACATTATGGCCGATAGCAAGAGTGCCTTCGTGCTCTATCTCTCCCATGATGCACTTTACCAGTGTGGATTTACCTTCGCCGTTTTTACCGACAAACGCTACTTTATCGCCTCTCTCTATAGTTAGGTTGGCATTTTGGAAAACTACATGTTCGCCATATGCTTTTCCCACATTTTCCATGATAACGGGGTAGTTGCCGGAACGTGGCGAGGGCGGAAATTTCAATCGCAAAGCCGAGGTATCTTCCTCGTCTACTTCCAGCAGCACCAGCTTTTCCAACATCTTGACGCGGCTTTGTACTTGCAGTGTTTTGGAATATGTACCTTTGAAGCGTTCGATGAATTCTTTGGTTTCGGCAATGAATTTTTGCTGTTCGTCGTATGCTTTTTGCTGCTGTTCGCGACGCTCCTTGCGGAGTTCCAGGTATTTGGAGTAGTTTACTTTGTAATCGTAGATACGTCCCATTGTCACTTCAATGGTGCGGGTAGTGATGTTATCCACGAATTTGCGGTCGTGGCTGATGACGATAACCGCTTTTCCGTTATTGATGAGGAAATCCTCCAGCCATTGAATGGATTCGATATCGAGGTGGTTGGTCGGTTCGTCCAGTAAAAGTACGTCCGGTTTCTGCAGCAACAGTTTGGCAAGTTCGATACGCATACGCCAGCCGCCGCTGAAATCGCTTGTCTGGCGGTTGAAATCTTCCCGTGCAAATCCCAGGCCGAGTAATGCCTTTTCGACATCTTCTTCGTAATTGGTAGCATCGATAGCATAGAACTTTTCACTTAATGCGGATACCTGTTCGATAAGTTGCATATAACTGTCGCTTTCATAATCGGTACGGGTTTCCAGCTCCTTGTTGATACGGTCTATTTCTGCCTCCATTTCGTGCAGGTGCGCAAATGCCTGTGCTGTTTCCTGAAAGACGGTACGTCCGTCTTCTGTCATCAGGTGTTGGGGAAGGTAGGCTATGACACAGTCTTTGGGGGCGGAAATCTTGCCGCGGGTGGGCTGTCGCACCCCGGCAAGTATTTTCAATAAAGTACTTTTACCTGCTCCGTTTTTTCCCATTAGGGCAATACGGTCTTTTTCGTTGATAACGAAAGATATATCGCTAAATAAGGTTGTGCCGCCAAATTCCACGGCGAGTCCGTCGATAGAAATCATTATATTATTTTTTTAATATGAGCGGGCAAAGATAATGTAATTTGAGAGTAGAACTTTCATGCCGGCATGAAAAATATATCGGATACGTCGCTTATATGATTTAAAGATAACGGATTTATATTATTTTTTATATCTTTGCCTCGGACAAAATAGTATGAGCTATGGAAATCGGAAACCAGTCAATAGATTACCGTCCGCTTATTTTGGTTGCGGAAGATGATGATAGCAACTTCAAGTTGATAAAGGCTATTATCGGAAAGAAGTGTGAGATTATGTGGGCGAGGAACGGTGAGGAGATTGTTGCCTTGTTCCGTGAGAACCGCGATAAGACGGATGCGATACTAATGGATATAAAAATGCCTGTCATGAATGGGTTGGAGGCCACCCGGCTGATTCGTGAGGAGGGTGGTACGCTGCCTATTATCATGCAGACGGCCTATGCGTTCTCTACCGACCGCGAAAATGCCATAAAGAGCGGAGCCTCGGAAGTACTGGTAAAACCGATTACGCTGAGTGCATTGCGCAATTGCCTGAGTACTTATCTGCCCGAGTTGAAGTGGTGAGAATGCCGGTGATGAATGCGTAAGGTTTCGTATTAATCGGGTAAACATGTCTGCGGTGCGGATAACGGGAGGAAAATACTCCGGTTATCCGCACCGTCCGTATTTTATTGTAATATAGGCGATAGGAGGTGGATACGGTTTTTAAAAAAGAACAGGCATATCTGAACAAAGTTTCTTTTCTTCCGTTAATGAAGTCTAACCAAATTTTAACAGGATGAATAGTAAACTGCGTTTTTTCTTAACCTCATCGTTTTTGTTCTTCGTGGTAATGCTATATGCCGCTGCGAGTGGTGATATCCGTGTGTCGGGGGTCGTAACTTCGGAAGGAGAACCTTTGCCGGGAGCATCGGTATTGGTAAAAGGAACCCATAACGGAACAGTGACCGACGTCGACGGTAAATATACACTTACCGTACCGGCAGATGCTACGCTGGTCTTTAGCTTTATCGGGTTGAAAACCCTCGAGCAGAAGGTGGACGGACGCCCGGTCGTCCATGCCGAGCTGGTTCCGGATAGCGAGCAACTGGACGAAGTAATGGTAGTGGCTTACGCTACTGCAAAGAAGTATAGTTTTACCGGAGCGGCTTCTACCGTGAAAGGGAGTGAAATTGCAAAGATGCAAGTATCCAATGTGTCGCGGGCGCTTGAAGGTACGGTGTCCGGGCTTCAGGCAAGCGCTCCCAGCGGGCAGCCGGGAACGGATGCCGAGATACGTATCCGTGGCATCGGGTCTATCAATGCGTCGAGCGCCCCGCTTTATGTGGTGGACGGTGTGCCTTTCGACGGCAGTATCAATTCTATCAATCCCGAAGATATCGCTTCGCTGACAGTCCTGAAAGATGCTGCTTCGGCTGCTCTTTACGGCTCTCGCGGAGCCAACGGCGTAATTATCATAACCACTAAGCAAGGGCAAACGGATTCGAGGACAACGGTCAGTATCAATGCCAGCTTCGGCGGTTCCAACCGGGCTGTCCGTGATTACGACCGTATCGGTACAGACCAGTATTTCGAGCTTTATTGGGAAGCATTGCGCAATCAGTATGCTTTGAATACGGATAAATATACCCCGCAGACCGCCGCCGCACAAGCTTCGAAGGATTTGGTCGGTAAGTTAATGGGCGGCGGGCCTAATCCTTATGGTCCCGATTATCCGCAACCGGTAGGTACGGACGGTAAGCTGGTTGCCGGAGCCACTCCGCTTTGGAATGTAGATTGGCAGAAGGAAATGGAGCAGCAGGCGCTTCGTACGGAAATCGGGCTGAATGTTTCCGGCGGAGGGAAGACAAACCAATACTATTTCTCGGCAGGTTATCTGAATGACAAGGGTATCGCCCTCGAATCCGGCTATCAACGTTTCAACCTGCGGTCTAATATCTCGAGCGAGATAAACCGCTGGTTGCGTGGCGGTGTGAATATGAGCTACGCCCACTCTATACAGAACTATCCCGTTTCGTCCGATACCAAGACAAGTAACGTGATTAATGCCGGACGTTTAATGGCTGATTTTTATCCTATATATGAGATGAACGCCGACGGTACATACAAGCTCGATTCGGAAGGTCGGCGGATTTACGATTTCGGTTCGTACCGTCCGTCGGGCTCTATGGCTAACTGGAACTTACCTGCAACCTTGCCCAATGATAAATCCGAACGTATGCGGGATGAATTTTCGGGGCGTACCTTTCTCGAGGCCACTTTAATGGAAGGGCTCAAGTTCAAGACCAGTTTCAACTTCGACCTGATAGATTACAATACATTGGATTATACCAACCCCAAGATAGGGCCTGCCGTCAATACGGGCGGCGGGGCGAGCCGCGATTATACCCGTACTTTCTCCTGGACGTGGAATAATATCGTAACTTACGATAAGACTATGGGCGAGCACCATTTCAATATTCTTGCCGGACAAGAGGCTTACTCTTACCGTTATGATGTATTGCAGGCATCCCGTAGCAATATGGCGGTTCCCGATATGCCCGAACTGGCTGTCGGTTCGCTCGTTACTGCGGGTACGGGCTATCGTATCGATTATTCATTGCTGGGATATTTTATCAATGCCCAGTACGACTACCGGAACAGGTACTTCTTCTCCGCTTCCTATCGCCGCGACGGTTCCTCACGTTTCGCATCGGGTACGCGTTGGGGCAATTTCTGGTCGCTGGGAGCCTCGTGGCGCATAGACCGCGAGGAGTTTATGCAGGGTACTGCTGATTGGCTTTCCGCCTTGACTTTGAAAGCCAGTTATGGAGCGCAGGGCAATGATAACCTGGGTACTTACTATGCCAGCAGCGGACTGTATTCTATTGTTTCGCAGGCAGGCGAGAATGCCCTGGTATCCGACCGTCTTGCAACGCCCGACTTAAAATGGGAAACTAACCTTAACCTCAATGTCGGCATTGACTTCTCATTGTTCGACAACCGTTTCTCCGGTTCGTTCGACTTCTTCCAGCGCCGCTCCAAAGACCTGCTGTATTCCCGTCCTTTGGCAACTTCCCTGGGGTATGCTTCAGTGGACGAAAACATAGGCGCGTTGAAAAATACGGGTTTTGAGATAGACCTTAAAGGCACGCTTATCCATACCCGCGATTTTGTGTGGCGTATGGGGGTCAACCTTACGCACTATAAAAATGTCGTGACCGACCTTCCGTTGGACGATATGCCCGTAACAGGAGTTACCCGCCTGAAAGTGGGGCGGTCGGTATATGATTTCTACCTGCGTGAGTGGGCTGGAGTAAACCCTGATAACGGCGACCCGCTGTGGTATAAGAATGTAAGGGATGCGCAAGGTAATATCACCGGGCGTACCGTTACCAATGATTATGCCCAGGCGGATTATTATTACGTAAATAAATCCTCCCTGCCTAAAGTCTACGGCGGATTCAACACCGCGTTTTCCTACAAAGGTTTCGAGTTGTCGGCAATCTTCGCATACAGTATCGGCGGTTATATCGTAGACCGCGATATAACGATGTTATGGAGCAATGGCAGCAATCCCGGACGTGCCTGGTCTACCGAGATGTTGAAGCGGTGGACGCCGGAGAATCGTGATACAGACGTGCCTGCCTTGAAAACGGTGTCCAATAGCTGGAACTCCAATTCCACCCGTAACTTGTTCAACAACTCTTACCTCCGGATGAAGAATATCACACTGGCCTATAACTTCCCGCAACCGTTGATAAAGAAAATCAGCCTGAATAGCCTGCAACTCTTTGTACAGGCGGATAACCTGCTGACCTTCTCGAAAAACCAGGGAATGGACCCGGAGCAGGGGATTACAGGATTGACTTACTATCGCTATCCTGCCATGCGCTCCATTTCCGGCGGAATTAATGTTTCATTTTAAATCGTCAATTATCAATTGCTATCCATATGAATACTTCAATTAAAAATATAGCGTTCTTCACTGCCGGATTATTATTGTTCATGGCTTCATGCAGTGGAGACTTCCTCGACCATAAACCTACGGATTCCGTAGATTCGGGTATCGTTCCCGTACCTTCCAATGCAGGGCGTATATTCAATGGTGCATGGTATAATCTGTTCGAGTACAGCAGCACGTATGCCAATATCGGCTATCGCGCCCTGATGTTGCAGGACGATATGATGGCGAACGATGTCGTGTCGCGCCCTATGTACGGTTTCAATTCTTCTTATCAGTTCAATGATGTGGTGATGCCCGCCAATAACCGTACAGCATTTGCCTGGTATCTGATGTATAAGACCATTGATAACTGTAACACAGCCATTTCCATTACTGCTACCGGCGATGATGATACAGCCGATTTCCGTTATTCCCAGGGGCAGGCTTATGCTCTGCGGGCTTTCTGTTATCTTCATCTGGTACAGCATTATCAGTTCACTTATTTAAAAGACCCTGCTGCAACGGCTGTCCCGCTCTATACGGAACCCGCCTCTTCTACAACGAAACCCGGAAGCAAGGCTACTTTGGACGAACTGTACACACAGATATTTAAAGACTTGAATAAGGCTAAGGAGCTGCTCGCGGGTTATGTCCGCCCGGATGACAAGGCTAAGTTCAAGCCCGATTCGAGTGTCGTCGACGGGTTGTTGGCACGTGCGTATTTACTTACCGGGCAGTGGAGCAAAGCTGCCGAGGCTGCGCTCGAAGCGGCAAAGGGATATACCTTGATGACGGATGCCAAGACTTACATGGGCTTTAACGATGTGTCTAATACCGAATGGATGTGGGGACATCCCCAGTCCGTAAGCCAGTCCGATGCCAGCTACAATTTCTATTATATCGATGTAGTGACCCCCGATGCTTATAACAGCTTTATGGCAGACCCGCATTTTAAAGATACCTTCGAGACAGGCGATATCCGCTTGGAACTGTTCCAGTGGATGCGTGAGGGATATTTGGGTTATCGCAAGTTCCGCATCCGTGCCGACCAGACCGGAGACATCGTTGTGATGCGTTCTGCCGAGATGTATTTGATAGCGGCGGAAGCATTGGCGCGTGACGGCCGGCCGGGAGAAGCGGTGAAACCTCTGAACACATTGCGCAATGCCCGCGGGCTTGCCGACTACGACCTGACAGGCAAGACACAAGACCGGCTTATAGATGATATTCTGCTGGAACGCCGCCGCGAGTTGTGGGGAGAAGGATTCGGCATTACCGATATCTTGCGTACCCAACGTTCCGTGGAGCGTGTACCGTTGACAAAGGAAGAGGCGGAGCAGAAATATGATTGCTGGCAGCAGGACGGTACTTATAAGGAGTATAATCCCGAAGGCCACTGGTTTACTTCGTTCCCCGACGGAACGAAGTTCGTACCCAACAGCGTGTATTATTTATACGCTATCCCCGAAAAGGAAACGAATGCAAATCCTAATCTATAAATTGGGATATATGGCGGGGCTGTCCGATTTTCGTGACAGCCCCGGTTATTTGGAGAAATAAATACAGTTTTTGCCTTATTTTTATTTATATTTGTCGATTCCTTTTTGAACTAAATATCTTTTTGTTCTATTTTTACGGAAATAATAATTCCCGGTTGCTATGAAGACAAAACTATATCTTTTGCTTTTCCTGAGTTTCTTTCTTGCCGTGTCTTGTACGGAGGACGAAACGGAACCTGGCTTTTCTATCGATACCGCCGAAGATATCGTTATTGCTTCAGAATCGAATTCGCAGGCCATAATCACTTTCACGAGTATGCGCGAGTGGACGGCAAAGACAGATGCCGACTGGCTGTCCGTATCTCCGTCATCGGGAAGTGCCGGGGCGGCAGAGGTTACCGTTACCGCCCGGAGCGAAAATACTACGGGAAATGTCCGTACGGCTGTCCTTACGCTGACTTCGGGAACACTGAGCCGGGAGATTGTTCTGCGGCAGGTCCCTACGGACTATGTGCTGGTAGAGCAGTCCGATTACGATGTGGCGAAAGAGGGCGGTAAGCTGGAAATCGAGTTCCTTACCAATGTTCCGGAAGATGAACTGAAGATTTACAGCACGGAAAACGACTGGCTGACACAACCTGTCGAAACTCGTTCCGTTACTGCCTGGTGTGTCCGTTTGGTCGTTTCTGAAAATACGGATGCAAAACCGCGGACTGCCGAGATTGTATTCGTCAAGGACAACGGTTCGGAAGAAATCGTGTTGAATACTGTCACCATAGTACAGCAGGGCGTATCCGCATCTTCGTCTACGGATTATTCCCAGGACAAATCCGTGCGTGTCATGCAGACTGCCACCGAGGGAAACGGCATTCCAATCGTTATCATGGGAGACGGGTTTATCGATACGGAAATAGCCGACGGTACGTACGACAAGGTAATGGACAAGGCCTTGGAAAATCTTTTCTCGGAAGAACCTGTCAAATCACTCCGTGCTTATTTCGATGTATATGCGGTAACGGCCGTGTCGGAGAATAACATCTTCGGTTCCGGATATAAAACGGCTTTTAGCTGTGAACTGGAAGGAGGAAGCAGCACTTATGTCGAGGGAAACGATGAAGTTATCCAGGCATACATGCGGTGTGTGCCGGATATAGACTATACAAAGACGCTGGTAGTTGTCGTACTCAATTCGACGGCGTATGCAGGTACGACTTTCTTCGGATATACCGATGCCGCAGGCAACAGGATAGAGTTTGCCATTGCCTATTGTCCGGTCATAGAAAGCCTGGACAGCGAATATTTCAGGCAGGTATTGACGCATGAGGCGATAGGACATGGTTTTGCCAAACTGGAAGACGAATATTCCTATTCGGGGGCTATATCGCTGGAAAAAGCCAGCCAGGTAAAGGAGTTACAGGAGTTGGGCTGGGCGCAGAATGTCGACCTTACCGATGAGCCGGATGCGGTACTTTGGGCGCAATTCTTGAACGATAGCCGCTATGCAGCCGAAGGTTTGGGAGTATTCGAAGGCGCTTGTACCTTTGAATTTGACGTTTACCGTCCTTCGGAAGACAGTATGATGAACAGTAATACGGTAGGTTTCAATGCACCTTCGCGTAAGGCTATCCACGACCGGATAATGAAAGAGGGTCGTGGGGTAACACCGACTTATGAAAATTTTGTAGCTTTCGACTTGCAGAGCAATGTACAGTCCCGTACTGTTACGAGAGCCGCCACCGCTCCGGGCAGGCCGTTCGCACATCCGCGTTTTACGGATAAGGCATTGGATTTCTAAAGCAATGGAGGGTATCAAAACTCTCTTTTACCGCAGATAATACGGGTTAGCACAAATTGAAACCAAGTAATTGACTATCAAAACCGGTAATTTGTGCTAACCCGTATTATCTGCGGTGAACCGAACTCCGCCCCTTACTATTCCGCCTCTTTCTTCTCTTCCTCCGCTATCTTACGTTTTATGAATTCAATCTTCAGGTTAGCCTCTTCCATATTCTTCTTAATCTCTGTGATAGAAGACAACAGTTGCGCCAGTTCGTAAACGGCGGCTACCGCTTTGCGGTCGTTCGGGGATAGGGTAGTGGAATAAGGGCGTTCGCCGAGATACTTTACACGGATGTTTTTGTCTTTGTTCAGGTTGAGGAAAGAGATTACATTGCCGTCTTCTCCCAACTTATAATCGGCCTTTTCTATCTTTTCTCCCAAATCGGTCGTCTCATAGCTGTCCTTAGCGGCAGGAGTCTCGGCGAAACTGCCGTCGGGGGCGGTTACTTTTACCGCCGTATGATGAATGTTATACGGACCGCAATAGATAGAAGTCATACTCATAACCCCGTTTTCGTCCACTTGAAAACGCAGGTAAGAGCGGTGCAGGTTCTTTTCTATTACTTGTGAAGGATGCAGGTAATTGCCTGTTTTCTGGTATTCGGCATCCTTCTCGAAAACATAATTCTCCTTGATTGCATCTACCGCTTTCTGTTTCTCTTGGAGCATGCTGTCCAGGTAGAGAAGCGTTTTTTCCTGCTCTCCCAGTGCCACTTGCCGCATTAGCCCTATACCCTCGCGCCGTGTTTCGAAAGCTTTCGGGTAGAGTATCTTGATACTGTCGATTTGTATCTTCGCTTCGCTGTAATCTCCGCGTTCGAAGGCCTCGCGGGCTACCTGAAGTTTCTCGCTTGCTTTTTTCTCTACATTGCTGCAAGAGAAGAGCGTGCAGCAGAGGCACGCAAAGAATGCTGCTTTCTTCATATTTTTGATTCTTGATGTTAGCGGGGACAAAAATAAAAAATAATATCCGTATCTTTGCACCCTCAAAATGATTTATTGGCAAATGATTGAATTGACGACAGAAGAACTGAAGCAACGTTTCAGCGACGACATATTTAAACGGATTTCCGAAACGGCGGACGAATTGGGACTGGAATGTTACGTAGTCGGCGGCTACGTGCGTGACATATTCCTGCAACGCCCTTCCAAAGATATCGATGTGGTGGTAGTAGGCAGCGGCATTGTAATGGCCGAGGCTCTTGCCAAACGCTTGGGGCGCGGTGCGCATCTTTCTGTTTTCAGGAATTTCGGTACGGCGCAGTTAAAATACCGTGGAACGGAAGTGGAATTCGTGGGTGCGCGCAAGGAATCCTACACACACGATTCGCGCAAACCTGTCGTAGAGGACGGCTCGCTGGAAGATGACCAGAACCGGCGGGATTTCACTATCAATGCGCTGGCTGTCTGCCTGAACCGGCAACGTTACGGAGAGTTGGTAGACCCTTTCGGCGGTATGGAAGATATGAAAGAGCGAACCATTCGCACACCGCTCGACCCGGACATCACTTTCAGCGACGACCCGTTGCGCATGATGCGTTGCATCCGTTTTGCCACCCAACTGAATTTCTACATCGATGACGATACTTTCGAATCCTTGTGCCGTAACAAAGAGCGCATCTCTATCATATCCAAAGAGCGCATTGCGGACGAACTGAACAAGATACTGCTGTCTCCCGTTCCGTCCAAAGGATTTATAGACTTAGACCGTTCCGGATTGCTGCAACTTATCTTTCCGGAACTGGTTGCCCTGCAAGGCGTTGAAACCCGTAACGGAAGGGCGCATAAGGACAATTTCTACCACACGCTCGAAGTGCTCGACAATATCAGCAAAAAGACCGATAACCTCTGGCTGCGTTGGAGTGCCCTCCTGCACGATATAGCCAAGCCGGTTACCAAACGCTGGGAACCCCGTGCCGGCTGGACATTCCATAACCATAATTTCATCGGCGAGAAGATGATACCCGATATTTTCCGGAAAATGAAGCTCCCGATGAATGAGAAGATGAAATATGTGCAGAAACTGGTAGGGCTGCATATGCGTCCTATCGTGATAGCGGATGATGTGGTGACCGACTCGGCTGTCCGCCGTTTGCTGTTCGAGGCAGGCGATGACATAGACGACCTTATGACACTGTGCGAAGCCGATATTACCTCCAAAAACATGGAGCGCAAGCAGCGTTTCCTGAACAACTTCCAGTTGGTACGCCAGAAACTGAAAGACCTGGAAGAGCGCGACCGCATCCGTAACTTCCAGCCCCCTGTCAGCGGTGAGGAGATTATGAAGATATTCGGTTTGCCCCCCTGCCAGCAAGTAGGCGCATTGAAAAGCGCTATCAAAGATGCCATATTGGACGGCGTCATCCCTAACGAATACGAAGCTGCCCGCGCATTTATGTTGCAACGGGCAGAAAAAATGGGGCTTAAACAACGGTAAAGCGGGAGGGGTGACACACTCATTGCAGATTGATTGACACGGATTTTATTTTTCAGACAGAAGAACGAAAAGAAAAACAGAAGAACAAAAAGAGAGAAACCAGCTCTTTTGTTCTTCTGTCCAAAATAAAACCAGTGAAATCTACATCATTTCGCTAAGTAATTAAAAAGGGATATTCAGTAAATGTCCCCAAGAAATCCATGTCAAGCCATGTAATCCTGCGGTAAAAGAGAGCTTTTACACCCTCTTTTATTCCTCCGCCTGGAACTTCTTGCTTACTTTCATCAGGTTGATAGAGTAAGTCACTATATTCTGTGCTTCCTGTATCATCGTCAGGTACACCATGCTCACCTTGATGCTGCCGGACTGACTTTGAATACGCTGCAACTCTTCGCGTTTCAGGTGGGAGAGCTGGCCGTTCAGGTCGTTGGCCTTGCGTATTTCCTCTTCGATATTGGTATAATCGTTCACCTCCAGCTTGTGGCGGCATACTTGAAGCAGGTAAACGATGTCCTCCGTTACATCCGCAAATTCGCCTTTCTGGATTGTATCCAACGGTTTGAAGTTATTGTCGATATGCTCCAGGCACGGTTCGCAAAGGCGGCCTACACTGTAAACCAGCTCGCTGGCAAAGTCGTTGCCCTGGTAATAGTAAAGTCCTTTCTCCAGTACCGTATTATTATCCAGGCGGCACATGGCAAGAGTACCGGTACGTTTCATCTGCTTCACCAACTGCTTCTCGAATTTCACGGAACCCATTGCCCGGCGTAATCCGCGCAGGTTCTCATGCAGGAAGGCAGTAACGGTGCGTTCGAAATTATCTTCCGTAAATTCCAGGATTCTGCCGAGCTCCTCGCGGGTATGCTTACGCAGCAGTTCCAGGATTTCCATATTGTCCGTACTCTGCATCAGTTGCTTGATAGTGGCGTTGCCTTTCTCTTTCTCTTTACGCTTCTTGTACATTACCTGGCTGCGAATCAGCATGAATACCGCCAGGGCGATAAGAGCGATAATGGCAACAGTTCCGCCGAAGTGGATAATTATGGTAACGAAGAAACAGATAGTGAACGCTGCTCCGGCAGTGATGAACCAACCGCCGATAACGCTCAGTACGCCGGTAATGCGGAATACGGCGGAGTCGCGTCCCCACGCACGGTCGGCAAGGGAAGTACCCATGGCTACCATGAACGTAACATAGGTAGTAGAAAGAGGCAGCTTTAATGAAGTACCCAGAGCAATCAGCAGACCGGCGAGTACCAGGTTCACGGAAGCGCGCACCAGGTCGAATGCGGCGCCGTCGGCGATAATGGCTTCGTCCTTCTGGAAACGGGTTTCAACCCAGCGCTTGCCGCTCTCGGGCATAACCCTGGAAATCCCGTTGGCTATCGTCATACTGAAACGCACCAGCGTACGCGCTATGGGAGTGCTTCCGAAGCTTTCCTCGCCTTCGTCCTGGCGTGAAAGGTCTACGGAAGTTTTAATTACGTTATGAGCTTTTTTGGAAGTGCACAACGCATAAACCATGATAACGCCCGCACCGAAAAGGAAATACCACGGAGTTTTGGCGGGACCGAGCAGAGAGGTCATCAGGAAACCGTCCGGGCCTGCGGCACTGCCGTTTGCGGTATAATCAACGAAAGAAGAGTAGCCGGCGAGGGGTACACCGATAAAGTTAACCAAGTCGTTGCCGGCAAAGGCGAGGGCAAGGGCGAAAGTACCCAGCAGTACCACGACCTTGAATACATTTACCTTGCACCAGTGCAGCACCTGCATCAATACGGTGAAGAACACGAAGAAACAGCCGATAAGCATGGTCGTGTTTTCCTGTACCCAATGCTTGTTCTCCGGTGTCATGAAAGAGCTGTCCTTCAACCCTTTTATCAGCATGAAGTAAACGATTGAAGTAGCTGCGATACCGCCGAAGATACCGATGCTGTACTTCATCTTCTTGGTATAGTTGAAGGTGAATATCACACGCGCCAGCCATTGTACCAGCATACCGAAGAAGAACGCAATGGCTACGGACACGAAAATCGCCATGATAACGGACAGTGCTTTGTCTGTGTTGATGAGGTCGCCCAATCCTAAGCCGTCGTTCTGGTAAACCTTGATGAGCGACAGAGCGAATGTACCGCCCAGCAGCTCGAAAACCATGGATACGGTGGTGGATGTAGGCATTCCCATAGTGTTGAATACGTCCAGCAACACTACGTCCGTAAGCATGACGGCCAGCAGGATACACATGATTTCCGCAAAGTAGAAATGCTCCGGTTGGTAAATACCGTGGCGGGCGATGTCCATCATTCCGTTGGACAGGGCAGCACCGATAAATACACCCACACCAGCAATGAACAGTATGGTCTTGAACGATGCCGCCTTTGCTCCGACAGCGGACTGTAGAAAGTTGACTGCGTCATTGCTGACACCTACCACGAGGTCGAAAACCGCGAGGACGAACAGGAAAATGACAATGCATAAGTAGATAGTTTCCATAATATGTATTTTGTTTCTGGCCGCAAAGAAACGATTTTCGTATTGCAGGGAAATGTCATACATGTTACAGAAATGTTACAAGAAAGCTCGAAGTCGAAGGTTGGCAGTACATTATGTTAACGCACAGCCAGGCTTCCCCCCCTCCGGTTTTCACTTCTTCAAATATTCATAGAACGTATATTGCGACCGTATCTTCTCCTTTTGCGGACGGGCTGATTTCCAACGGTTGCGCAGGCAGTCGTCTACGAAACAAGCCTTGCGCTTGTCCGATAGCTGAATGGAGAGCATATCAGACAGCTCCCGCTTCAAGTCCGGGTCTAAGATAGGAGTTACGGCTTCGATGCGGCGGTACAGGTTGCGGCGCATCCAGTCCGGCGAGCCGAGGAACAGCTTCGGTTTCCCGCCGTTTCCGAAGTACCATACGCGGGCATGCTCGAGGAAAGTATCCACGATACGTGTTACACGGATGTTACGGCTGTATTTCCGTCCGGGAATCAGGCAGCAGATGCCGCGCACGATAAGGTCTATCTTTACGCCGGCCTGCGAAGCCTCGTACAGCCGCTCTATCATGGCGGGGTCTTGCAGGGCATTCATTTTGAGGATAATCCTCCCTTGCCTGCCCTTTTTTGCCAGCTCTATTTCATAGTCGATGAGGCGGTTAAGCTCCGGTATCAGGTTGAAACGCGCCACCAGCAAACGGTGGAACACCGGATTCTCCTTGCCCTGGAAAGTACGGAACAGATTGTGCAGGTCGTTTACAAGTACCGGGTTGCAGGTAAACAGCCCGCAGTCGGCATAAAGCGTGGCAGTCTTTTCATTGAAATTGCCCGTACTTATATAGGCATAGCTGGGCAGCTTGTGCCCTTGCCTGTCGCGGCGCAGCACAAGGGCTACTTTGGCATGCACCTTCAGTCCGGGCAGGCTGAACAGGATGTTGATACCGGCAGCCTTCATCATCTCGGCGGTTGCCAGGTTGTTCTCCTCATCGAAACGCGCCTTGAGCTCTACGAAAACGGTTACCTTCTTACCGTTTTGCGCGGCGGCTATCAGGGTGTTGATAACCGCGGAATTCTCTGCAACGCGGTATTGGGTTACCATGATTTCCCGCACGGTCGGTTCGTGCACCGCCTCGTACAGAAAGTGGATGAAATGCTCGAAAGAGTGATACGGATAATGCAACAGCAAATCCTTCTTTTCCACGTACTTGAAGATAGACTCCCGTTCGTCCAGGCAAGTCAGCTTCATAGGCTGGGGCTTGCGGATAGGGCGTACGGCGCGATTCGGGTTGGGCAGATGCCGCAGGTCTTCCATATTAAGATGCTTGTCGCCCGGAACCAGCTCCTGGCGGTTGATGCGGAAAGCATCCACCAGGAAATCCAGGAAATCGTCCGGCATGGCGCGGTCGTACACGAAGCGGCATACAGCCCCTATCTTGCGCTTCTTTACTTTCGTCTTTACCTGTTCTATAATCTCGGACGTGTTGGCACACTCGTCTATCAGGATGTCCGCATCCCGCGAAATCTTGATACAATAGCTGCTGTCTACCTCATAACCGGGGAAAATCGTGTCGAGGTTGGCCTTGATGATATCCTCGATGAACATCAGGTAATAATTCTTTCCATGCTTGGGGAGTTCGATGAAACGGGGAACCTTGCTGTAAGGCAACTTCATTACGAAATATTGCGTACGGTTGGGGGCGTTCTGGGGAACCCCCTTCAAATACAGACGCACGGCGAGGTAAAGGCGGTTGTCGCGCAAGAATGAGATAACCCTATCCTTGCTGACGGGCACGGGAGAGAGATACGGAAATATCTCTTCCCGGAAGAAGCTCCGCAGGAAATCTTTATGGAAAGGCTCTACATTGCGACTCTGGTAAAAAATGATGTGATGCTGCCGCAGTGCGGGCAATATCTTCCGTTCGTAAATGCGGATACGCTCTTCCAGTTGGCGGTTTACCTCCTCGTTTATTTCGGCTACCAACTGTACGGCAGACTGTACGCTTTCTTCATCGCTGTGCGCAGCGCCGGTCGCTATGGCCTTATGGTCTGCTACGCGTATCTTGTAGAACTCCTCCAGGTTGGACGAATATATGGATATGAAGTTGATGCGTTCATACAGCGGCAGCGTATCGTCTTCTGCTTCCAACAATACCCGGTAGTTGAATGACAGCCAACTGATGTCGCGTTTGAAATATCTGCTTTCCATATAAGATTAGGTTTATTTTCCAAATATAGTTACCTTTGCACATATAAACAAAGGAAAGATGACAAAAGTTGGTTTACTCTCGGATACGCATGGATATTGGGATGAGAAGTACCTGCAATACTTCGAGCCGTGCGACGAGATATGGCATGCGGGAGACATCGGTACATTGGAAGTTGCACAGAAGCTGGCGGCTTTCCGCCCGTTCCGTGCGGTGTACGGCAACATAGACGGGCAAGACCTGCGCCGGCTTTACCCGCAGGTGCTCCGTTTTACGGTAGACGGTGCGGAAGTGCTGATGAAGCACATCGGCGGTTATCCCGGCAAGTACGACCCCTCCATACAAGGCAGCATCATGGTGCGTCCGCCCAAGCTGTTCGTCAGCGGACATTCCCATATCCTGAAGGTAAAGTTCGACAAGACATTGGGCATGCTCCATATAAACCCCGGTGCGGCAGGCATTTACGGCTTCCATAAAGTGCGTACCATGGTACGCTTCGTCATAGACGGCGGCGTGTTCAAAGACCTTGAAGTCATAGAGCTCGCAGGCTGATTTATGTCCCTATAATTTTGCTATGTCAGAACTTTTTCTGAACTTTGCACCCTTGAATAGCAACGAGAGCCGTGGGGCATAGTCCTCCTTCTTATTTTATTCTACATTTGAAGTCAATCCAATAAAGAACTGAAATATGAAAGGAATTATTCTTGCAGGTGGCAGCGCCACTCGTCTCTATCCATTGTCCAAGGCTATCTCCAAGCAGATTATGCCGGTCTACGACAAGCCCATGATTTACTACCCCCTCTCTACATTGATGCTGGCCGGAATACGTGAAGTGCTTATTATCTCCACTCCGCGCGACCTACCTATGTTCCGCGAATTGTTGGGGACGGGCGAGGAGCTCGGAATGTCTTTCTCCTATAAGATACAAGAGAAGCCCAACGGACTGGCGCAGGCATTTGTGCTCGGAGCGGAATTCTTGGACGGCGGGGCGGGCTGCCTTATCCTGGGCGACAATATGTTCTACGGACAAGGCTTCTCGGCGATGCTAAAGCGTGCCGCCTCCATTGAAAAAGGCGCGTGCATCTTCGGCTACTACGTAAAAGACCCCCGCGCTTACGGAGTGGTGGAGTTCGACGCCGACGGCAAGGCCGTTTCCCTTGAAGAGAAGCCCGCACATCCGAAAAGCAATTATGCAGTTCCCGGCTTATACTTCTACGACGCTACGGTGACGGCAAAAGCCGCCGCTCTGAAACCGTCCGCCCGTGGCGAGTACGAAATTACCGACCTCAACCGTCTTTACCTGGAAGAAGGCACGCTGAAAGTGGAGCTTTTCGGCCGTGGTTTCGCCTGGCTCGATACGGGCAATTGCGACAGCCTGCTCGAAGCAAGCAATTTCGTTGCCACCATACAGAACCGTCAGGGATTTCGCGTGAGCTGCATCGAGGAGATTGCCTGGCGCAAAGGCTGGATAGACGTCGACCGGCTCTATCGCCTCGGCGAACAACAGGGCAAGACGGAATACGGCAAATACCTGATGGAACTTGCCGCCTCTTACCGCCAGTAAGCTGAAATTCCAGTAAGTACGGCGCTCGAGAGCCAGTAGCTTATATAATGAAATAACCCATAAATTATAAATCAATGAAGACTTATCTTGTAACCGGTGCTGCCGGATTTATCGGAGCCAATTATATTAAATATATCCTGGCAAAGCACGATGACATAATCGTGGTGATATTGGATGCCCTGACTTATGCCGGAAACCTGGGTACGATTGCCAAAGACATCGATGACGAGCGTTGTTTCTTCGTCAAGGGCGACATTTGCGACCGTGTCCTTGCCGACGAGCTGTTTGCCCGGTACAAATTCGACTATGTGGTGAACTTCGCCGCCGAAAGCCACGTAGACCGCAGTATCGAGAATCCCCAGCTTTTCCTGATAACGAACATCCTGGGCACTCAAAACCTGCTCGACGCCGCCCGCCGTGCATGGGTAACGGGTAAGGACGAATCCGGCTATCCTACCTGGCGCAAGGGAGTGCGCTACCACCAGGTGTCTACCGACGAGGTATACGGTTCGCTGGGAGCGGAAGGCTTCTTTACGGAAAAAACGCCGCTTTGCCCGCACAGTCCGTACAGTGCCTCCAAAACCAGTGCCGATATGGTGGTAATGGCATACCATGATACTTACAAGATGCCTGTTACCATTACCCGCTGCTCCAATAACTATGGCCCGTATCACTTCCCGGAGAAGCTGATACCGCTCATTATAAAGAACATCCTCGAAGGAAAGAGCCTTCCGGTATATGGCGACGGCAGCAATGTACGCGACTGGCTGTATGTAGAAGACCATTGCAAGGCTATTGACCTTGTGGTGCGCGAAGGAGCGGAGGGCGAAGTTTACAATGTAGGCGGCCACAACGAAAAGACCAACCTGGAGATTGTGAAGCTCACTATCGCCACTATCCGCCGTCTCATGGAAGAAGAGCCGAAGTACCGTTCCGTCTTGAAGAAGCAAAGCAAGGGCGTCGACGGCCAGATAGACATCAGTTGGATAAACGAGGACTTGATAACGTTCGTGAAAGACCGCCTCGGCCACGACCAGCGGTATGCTATCGACCCCACCAAGATAACGGATGCGCTGGGCTGGTATCCCGAAACGAAGTTCGAAACCGGTATCGTAAAGACTATCGAATGGTATCTGAATAACCAGGACTGGGTGGAAGAAGTTACCAGCGGCGATTACCAGAACTATTACGAGAAGATGTACGGGAAGCGATAAACCCTCTTTCCTGAGGTGATGAATAATTAAAAGCCTTTTAATTGCAGATTAAAAGGCTTTTAATGTTATATTAGAAGGCTTTTAATAATACCTCGACCGTAGGTGCATCCCGCCCCGTCCGGGGATGCGGACAGCCCTGCCACCTTGTTCATAGAGCCAACGCAAGGCTTAGCAGTAGTCCGAAGAACAGCATATTGCGCGAAGTCTCGCCTAATATGCCGTTCAGCTTCTTTCCGCTTCGTATAGCCGCCATTCTGCGCCAGGTCAGGACATGCAGGCACAGATAGGCGCAAGGAGCCCAGATAAAGGCGAGCGGTTCTATCTTACCGGCATATACGAACCACATGCTGAGCAGGACGGCCGCCGCACCCAGTCCGAGGTACAGATACCGTCCGAAAGGTTCTCCAAAACGTACAACCAGCGTGCGCTTGCCGCTGAGGGCATCCTGCTCGCGGTCGCGATAATTATTGACGACTAACAAGGTATCTATTACCAGCCCGCAGATGAGCGAGGCCACCCATACGTCGGCCGTAATGGTGTGTGCCTGTACATAGTAAGTTCCGCCTACGGGGATGAAGCCGAAGAAAACCAACACCAGCAAGTCTCCCCACCCCCGGTAGGAGAGGATAGTGGTATATAAGAATGCGAATATTACGCAGAGCAATCCCAGCAGAATCAATTCCCAACCGCCGTGGGGCAACCGTCCCCAGCATTGTTGCAGCAGTGCGCACCCCATGAGGCAGGAGAATACGAGCATGCCGGCTATTCCCCGTTTCATGGCTATGGGAGTTATCCAGCCTTGTGCGCAGGCGCGCTCCGGGCCCAGGCGGTCTGTGCGGTCGCTGCCTTTCAGGTAGTCGTAAAGGTCGTTAATGAAGTTGGCGGCAATCTGCATGCCTCCGGCAAACAATGCGCACAGCAATGCCGGTATCATATCGAAACTGCCGTCGGCAAATGCCAGGGAAGAACCTATCAGTACGGGGATAAGGGCTCCCGTTAGCGTCTTGGGGCGGGCGGCGAGTATCCATGCGCGGAGTGAGTTGGCGGTTATTGCTTTCATATCCTGTTTTTAGATTGCTTTCATGTTCCGTTTTTAGCAAGTTATAGGACAAAGATAAGCAAAGGATTTGTTATCTTTGTGCTTCTCTCCGGGTAAAATTGTTTGTTTCATCGAATAAAGATTGGTCTATGTATCGGATATCGCCTTGTAAAGAGTTCGGGAGCCTGCTGTATCTTTCCGTTTTGGCGTTGTGGCTTTTCGCTTCCTGCCGCTCTGTGCAGCATTTCAGTTCGCCTCTACCCGGCGAATATTCCGTCCGGGTGTCTAAGGTTTCCGCATCCGGGTATAAGAATGTGAAGCGGGTCAGGCAGTATGAGTTTGCACACCGTGATGTCCCTGCCGCGTTCGACGGTTGCCGGCTGGCTTTTGTATCCGACTTGCATTACCGGAGTTTGCTTAAGGAAAAAGGGCTGAGGGATGTTACCCGCCTGCTGGACAATTTACATGCCGATGCCCTGCTGATAGGGGGCGACTTGCACGAGGGTTGCGAATATGTTCCGGCTGTTGTAGCGGCGCTGGGGGCGGTAAAAACGCCTTTGGGTACTTATGCCGTTCTCGGAAATAACGATTACGAGGCTTGTTATGATGATATTCTGGAGGAAATGGAGCGCCAGGGCATCCGTTTGCTGGAGCATAAGGTCGATACCCTGGAACGGGGCGGTGAGCGGATTTTGATAGCGGGGGTACGTAACCCTTTCAATCTGGGAGAGAACGGGCAGTCGCCCACGCTCTCCTTGTCTTCCGATGACTTTGTCGTGCTTCTGACGCATACTCCCGACTATGCGGAGGATGTCCCCGTGACCAATGCCGATTTGGTACTTGCCGGGCATACGCATGGCGGGCAGGTTACTTTGTTCGGCCTGTATGCCCCTGTCGTTCCGTCCCATTACGGGCAGCGCTTCCTTACCGGGTTGAGGTATAACTCTAACGGCACTCCGGTGATTATAACCAATGGCATAGGCACTTCCAGCAAGAACATCCGTCTGTTTGCACCGAGCGAGGTGGCGGTGATTACGCTGCGGCGGCTGGAATGAGCGCGTAACGGGCGAGGTTCACCGCTGATTACATAATTCACCACAGATTACACCGGTTAATACAGATTTGTATATTTTTATTTTCGTTATCGGGTAATCCGAAAAATAATCTGTGTTAATCAGTGTAACCGTAATCTGCGGTGAAAAAGAATTTCGACTATAAATAGGGGTTGACTTCTACATCTTGTGTCGTTTCTTCCACGGTATCGTCAACGGAAATGCCCATATCGATTCGGCCGCTGGCACTGGTCTTGATATTCAGCTTATACCATTTTGCCGCTTCGAGTGGAATGGTTTGCGTGGCTGTGCGTGTGTTGCCTTTGTACGAGCCGGAAACCGTGCATTTCAGGTTGGGGTTCTGGGTGTCTATATTGAAGAATGCGGCATCGTGCGTGTCCTTGCATTTACCGTCGCTGTCGAATATCATTTCCCGTGAGGGGTCTGCTTCCGTGCAGACTGTAACGGTGTAACCGCTGAAAACCTGTGCGAATACTTCATCGTAGTCTATACTTACTTTGGCATTGGCCATGGTACAGGTAACTTTGACGTTGCTTACCTCGTTGGTTTGGATAACGAAGGGGTCGCTTGTTCCGAAATAGCGTATTTGCCCCGTTCCGTCATTGGCCGTTTTGGCATTTTCTTCCGTGCAGCTTTCTGCCGTCACTGTGTAGCCGCTTCCTATGGGAAAGATGAAGGTTGTATTCTTGAAAGTCAGGTAATTGGTCGATTCCAGCTTGACACTGCCGTCCTGGAGTACTTGTATGTTGTAATCCTTTGCGTCTGTTTCCGTAAGGTCTGTTATTGTACGGGTGTTCACTTCTATCTCCGGAGCGGTGGAGTTCTCCAAAGTAAGGTTAATCTGTCCGCATTCTTGTGCGGGTTCGTCATTGCCGGTGCAGGCTGCTGCTATCAGGGCGATTCCTGCTAAAGTTAAAAGTTTTTTCATTGTTATATTCGAGTTTTATTATTCGTAATTATAGTTCAGGACAACATTGTCTATTTTGAGGACACTGCCCACAACGCGGTCTCTTACTCTGGGGCTTGAATTATAGCTTCCTTGCGAAACATGCATAAGCGTGTAATTTGTATTTACACCCGACTGGAACCGTATGCTTATATAGGCAATCTTCCGTTGTAAGTCGGTATAGTTTATTTTTAATGTGACTTTTGTATATTCACTGATTTCCGTTGTAATATTGTGCGATATGTCCGTAGCTATCTTATTTTTGTCATTGTCGTAAATGGATATGGTTATAGGGGCATAGTCTCCTGTTATAGGGGCGTATTTGCAATCGAACGATATGGAAAGAGGTCTTGAGGTTATGGGAGTCATATCTGTATAAAGCAATCCTATACATTCCCGATGACTGGATGATAACCAGTTGCTGATAATCTTGTTGGAACTTATAGTCCCTACGTACCAGCCTGTGATTTTATCGTTATAGAATGCCAAAGTGGATATTTCCGCTGCACTTGCCGATTGGATATCGGTATCTATGGCTGATACATCGGAGGTGCTTTGGGTTCCTGCACACCACCTCCAATAAGTTCCTATATTACTGGTTGCATGGGTTGTTGCACCATTTAGACCTTCGGTATTGTTGGTTTCCCATATATGATTGGATTGGCTTCCTAAAAAATAGTCGTAGAAGTAATCATCATATGCTTTTGCAAATTCTACTTTTTCCCATGTCTCCATATCTCCATTCTCCAATTGCCGGGCTTGTTCTGTCGTTACAATCTGCGCATTGGAACAGGTAACAGCCCCGAAACGCGAACGGATAGTGTATCGGCTGCCGGGGATAAGCTCTTTTATAACGGTTTTTCCATTGTCGTGGACGGCTTGTATCCAGTTTGTCCCGTCCGACGAAGCTTCGTACACGATATTAGCCAATACCTTTTCCGTCATTTCCGGTTTGGAGCTCATATCGGCTGCCGTCATGGGGGTAATGTATATGAATGTGCTCCATACGTCTCCTTCCGCCTGTTCCGGCAGGGTGAACGAGGGCAAGTCCGGATTGCAGTTCAGTGTATAGCGGTTGGCTGCAAGTACTCCCTTCAGTTCCCAGGAGTTCGATTGGGCTTCGTTCAAGGCATTTGTCCCTGATAGCGTCAGTGTATAATCCTTGCCTGCCGGTACGAAGAAGTCGGTATTGTTGGTTATTTCCTGCGTCGTTGTTCCGTCGGAAACCTCTATCTTGTATATACTGTACTGCTCGAGCAGCTTGTCCGTTATTGCCGGATGTACGATTGCGCACGATAGTTTTACAGAAAGGCTTCGGACTATCTCCGTAGTCTTTACAATTTGGAATTCCTCGGTTGCGGCATATAGGTAAGGGGCTGTTCCCATAGTTTCCGTTCCGTACGATGCTTCTAACCGGTAGGAACCTTCGTCCAATACTAATGACGTAAACTCTCCCGTCCGGTCATATACGGTTTCTCCCGTCTGCGTGTCGGTTACCCGGTATGTCAATTCGGAGGCTGCCGGTGCTGTAAAGGTGCTTGGGGTACGGGTGATTACTTCCGTAGAGGCTTCTACCGAAATCTCTACATCTTTCAGCACGAGCCGTCCTTTGCCTTTGCCCGGAGGCTGCAAGCTGTCTTTCTGGCAGCTTATGCTCCCGAAGAACAGGCACAGTATCAATATGTATCGCATTCCGTTTCTCATATTCTCTTATTGTCAGTAATCATAATCCAGGGCGAACTCGTCTACGCAGAGCGTACTCCCTCTGCCGCCTACGAAGTAGTCGCCGTATTTGCTTGCGGAGCATACGATGACGATGTAGGTGGGTACGCGGTCGGTGGCACGGTACTCCAAATTCAATTCGAACTTCTTGTATTCCGTAGTCGTAGTTCCGTTGTACAGTTCGGCATAGGCAATGACATGTTCGTCGTTCTTGTCGAACAGCTTCCGGTTTTCCGGGCGGGTACGTATTTCTATCGGCTCGTTCCAGTCGCCCAGGGCGATGTAAATGGCGCATGTGTCGGGCACCCCTTTGTAGGCCTGGAAACGCGTATAGTCCTGGCTGCCTTCCTTGGGCAAATCGGTGATAGGCGCGGTGGTGTATTTGTAGTATCCCCTTAGCTTCGTGGGGCGTCCCGTAAACGGCTGGCCGAAGTCTAAGATGCCGTTCGTGCCGTCTACCTTGACGAATTTACCTGTAAACAAGTTGCCGGCGGCAAATTTCACGATTACGTTCTTCGATTCCAGTCTGGCTGCCTTGCCGCTTCCTGTGGCCGTGTCGTCGGTAGAGGTGGAGTTGCTTTGGCTGGCGGTTGTTACGCCTGTATTGCCGGTGTCCCAGAACGGCGTGCTGTTCTCCTCCCACGGGTTAGCCACTTTGCCGTCCATGCTCCAGTAGTCGAAGGAGGCGTTGGGCAGTTCTACGGCGGTTGTAGTGGTAAAGGTCTTTTCCGTACTTACGGAGGTTCCCGAATAGGCGCGGCAGGCATAGGTCGTAGAGGCTTTGAGGTGGGGGATACGGGCGGAGAAGGTTCCGCCGGTAGTCATCATATAGGAGGCATCGACTTTCTGCCATTCTCCGGTGGCTTCCTCGCGTATTTCGAAACCGTTGTCTTCGCCTTCGAGCCCTTCTCCGTACAGCCAGGCTACATTGACCCAGCCGTCTGCCGCCGTCAGCTTAACGGCATCCGTCTCGAATACGTTGAGCGTCCACTCTTCCAGTATATCCCGGTAGGTGACGATTACGATTTGCGGCTGCCCGCCCGTGAAGTTCATTACCGCAGAGCTGCCGTCGTAGCCGTGTATGGTGGAGCCGGTAGGCCCTAACTTTAATTCCTTGATTCTGATTTCGGACAAATCGTGTTCTTTGCTTACGTAGGCGATAGCTCTCCGCTCTTTCTCGCTTACGTAGAAAACGGCTTCGCCGATTTGCCCTTCCACCACGAAACGACGGTCGATAGGTTGCTTGGCTATGATTTCCCACGGATAGTTCTGGTAGAGGGATAGGATAACCGTTTGGGGATTTGTCAGGTCGAAAGTGGTATCCGGGCGCAGGATGCTCCTTGCGCCTTCCGTCATTTCCACTTTCTTGATATATACTTTTTTCATGTTTACGGTGTCGGCCAGGGTTACCGTCACCGTGCGGTTCTCCGTGCTGATAACCGCGCCGGCGGTCTGCCCCTCTACTTCGAGCGCGGTGATGTCGAGCTTTATAGTGGGGTAGGGCACATTGTTCTCGATGCACGAGGCCAGCAGGCTTGCCAGTGCCAGGGACAGTCCGGTTGTATATGTACGTATTTTCTTCATTGATTTTACAAGCAAAGTGTAATTCCTATATTGATGTTGAACAGGTTGATTTTGAAGTCTGCACCGCTGGTATTGCGCTTTCCTACTTCGCCTTCATTGTTCTTTTGTTTCTCTATCCTGTACTTGAATCCGACGACGCCGAACGACATCTCGGCACATACATTCTCCATTATGAATACGGCAACGCCGGGGTTCAGCCCCAGGTGTATCTCGTGTATGGTGGTTTCCGTGCGTTTCAATGTTTCGTCCCTTCCGCGGGTGAAGGTGCTGCTTCCGTTGGTGTAGGAGAGCGAGCTTTCGTTGAAGAAGCCGAAGCGTTTGCCTTTATCCAACCCTACGTACGAGCGGTGGAACAGGGCGATGCTGTACGAGTCTTCCGAGTAGCGTATGTCTTTGAGGTCGAAGCTCAAATCGTCGTCGATGCTCAGCGATATGTTGCCCAGGTCGGCTACGGTGTGGTTATAGCCGGTTTTCAGCCCGATTACGATGTTGTCTTTAAAGGCGTAGCCTATAAACGGTTTGACGGACAGTGTGCGGAAGTTGCAATCGAAGTCTTTTATCAATGAAAAGAGCATCCGGCTGTCTTCGCCATCGTAGTTTATATAGGAGAATGTCAGCCCGCCCACCCATTTCTTTTTGGGGATAAAGCGGTAGTTGATAATTCCCCGGTCGAAGCGTCCGACTGGTTTGGTATAGATAATCTCCGAGCTGTCCGGTCGGGTTGCTTCTGCTGCCGGCCGCCCGATGTATATCGTGTCGTGTACGTAAACCGTGTGTACCCGTATCGAGTCTTGCGCTTGGGGCATTGCCTGCCGCATTTCTTGTGCGCCGGCCGCTCCCGTGCCCGCCATGATGTACACCATATATATAAGTAGCTTCTTCATCCTCGTTTACAGATAAAAGGCCAGTCCCAGCCCTATGGAAAATAAGTTTATCTTGAAGTTGGCGCTGTTCGACGAGTGTTCGCCTTGGTACACCTGGTTCGTAACCTGTTTGGTTTTGCTGAAATTCAGCCCGAGCACACCGATACTGACTTCTACGGCAGTATAGTTGTTGATGAATGCAACGATGCCTGGAGCTGCTCCGATGCTCATTCCGGTGGTAGTGGCAAAAGTGCCGGTAACGGATTCGTCTTTTCCGTTTATCACCCTGGACTGGCTGCCCGACCATTCCAATTGGGTTTCATTGAATAGTGCGAACCGCCTGCTTTTGCCCAGGCTGATGTAGTTGCGCAGAATCAGCATGCCGGAATATGTATGTTTCAACTGATACAAATCGTTGATGTCGAACTGGTTGTCGTCGTCGATGTTCAGCGTCAAGCCGTCTAATTTTATCAATGAACGGCTGTATGCGAACCGGCCGCCGGCTGCCATGTTGTCCTTAAATGCATAGCATACCAGGGGGCTGACCTTGAATGTATAGCCGTCGGACTTGAAGCCGTCGATAATCAGGAACTGGTAGTTGTCCTCGGTATGTTCGGAGTAGGATATCGAGCTTCCCGCTATCCACTGTCCCTTAGGCACGAATGTGCTTTGTTCTATTTGGCGCTTGAACTCCTGCGCCCGCACTTTGCCGCATACGATAGCTGCCAGGGCTAATGCTATGATGATTGCTTTTTGTTTCACTTCACGGATGATTTTATTCGTAAACTAATTCAAGGTCGTCGAGCCACATCGTACTTCCTGTTCCGCCGCTGAAATAGTCGCCGTATTTGCTGGATGAGGCTACGATGATGATAGCTGTCGGTTTCCGGTTGGTATAACGGTAGTCGACCGGGATGTCGAATTCAATCATTCCTTCTCCTTCCGTCGAGGCAGTGAAGTTCTTTTCACCGTAACCTATGATGTATTCGCTGTTTACATCGAACAACTGGGCTTGGGACAGGTTTTTGTAGTTGGTCTTGACTACTACCGGCCATGTTTCTCCGCCGTAAGTCTCGCCCGGCCAGTTGCCCAGCACGATAAAGATGCTTCCTATGTCCGGGTCACCCTGGTTGATGAATTCGCATTTATTGTTGTAGTTTACCGTATTGGATAGGTAGCGTATATATCCGCGCAGCGCTGTGGGGCGGGAGGCGAACGGACGTCCCCAGCCCAGTACGCCGTTCCCGACGACACCGTCCATGTTGGTAGCCAGGTATTTGCCGGAGAATATGTTGCCGGCAGCGAATTGCCCGATGCCCAACATGCTGGCGAACTTGGATTCCAACTTGGCTGAGTAGTTGCCGCTATGCGCTACGGAACCGTCTGCGGTAGTGATGTCCGTACCGGCCTTTTGCGAACCGTGGTTGCCGGTATCCCAGAACATCGTTCCGCCGGATTCATAGACGTAGGTGGGTTTGGAACCGTGCCAGTTCTCGAACCCGGCATTCGGAAGCTGGGCTGCCTTTTCGGTCGTGAACCTGCAAACTACGGAGGAGGCTTTTGGGCCGGCTACCGCTACGTATTCGTAGGTGGTGGCTACTTTTAATCCGGTGATTGAGGCTGTCATTTCCTTACCGTTTAGCGTAGCGGGCGCTTCTTTCCATGCAGATGAGCCGGCTGTCCGGTAACGGAATATCAGCGGGTCGGAAGTGTCTTTCATCAGACCACCCCGCAGGACGGCTTTCGAAGTCCATATATCGCCCTCTGCGGCATCTTTAGTCAGCACCACCGCATCGGAGGCGGATATGGCGAGCACTCTTTCGTTGGTACGGCCGCGGGCGTCGGTTGCATGCAGTGTTATGTTGTAAGTTCCTTCTTTTCCGGTGATTTTCTTCATCAGGTCGTCGGAGAAGGTTACGCGTGTAATGCCCACGCTGTTGCCGGCGTTGTATTCGGATTTGAATGATAGCCCGGCGGTTTCCAGGCGTCCTCTTTCCATTTCCGTCAGTTTCATAAGGTTCATCCGGGCGGGAAGCCCGCATTGCGTGAATTGTTCGCAGTGCATGGACAGTTCGTTGAGCACGGATGTGGCGGTTACTGTGTACGACAGCTCTTTGCCCATACCTACTTCATAGAATGCGGACGATGTTATGTCGAAGTCCTCGCCGCGGAAAACCGGGCGTTGGTAGATTTGCACTTCGTCGGTAATCTCCCTTATCGGGTTGGCATTGACGCTGATTTCTACCGTGCCGCCGCCGTCCTTGTAGTCGGTCGGCACGAAGTTGAAGAACAGGTCGTAACGGTAGGCGGGTTTTACGTCCAGAATGCTCTCTTTCCTTGTGTAGCCCGTGCCGTCGGGCATAGTGGCTTCCAGATGCCATAGCAGCTTGTTGTCGTCTGCCGGCAGCATGTAATAGCCGATAGAGTCTTTGCTTTCGGGAAGGTAGTCCAAGCTTCCGCCCGTTGTGGAAACCGTAACTTTATAAGTCTGGAAAACGGAACTCAATGTTTCATCGTACCGTACTGCCACTACTGTATTGGCTATACCGCAGGTCAGTTCCAGGTTCGTGGTTTCTCCGCTGTTGATATCGAAGGGGCGTTCTTCCTTATAGTATATGGTTTCGAAGGATGCGGGAACCGAATCTCCTGCCGTTACCTGCGCCGTGTAGCTTCCGGCAGCGAGGTAAAGGGCTTCCGGAAGTTCGTCCGTTCCCTCATAGCGGCGGACGGTTCCCTTTCCGTTGAGGATGCCGATTGTACAATGGCGTTGCAGGGAGTCTTGCAGCTCGTCGGTCATGGTGCGGGTAGTGACTTTCACCCGGTCGGTAACGCCGACTTTCAGATGAAGTGTCCCTTCCCCGCCCAGGGTATCCCTCTCCGTACAGGCGATGAATGAAATCAGCGCTATGGATAGCAGGTGGTATTTAAAGTATTTCTTTGTCATCGTGTTTTGCTTAATTTACGATAAGCGCCTCTTTGTCATCGTACTTTGCTCAATTTACGATAAGCGCCAGGATAGCGGATGCCGTATTTCCTTTGTTGTCCGTAACTTTCAGGGTAAACCGGTGAGTGCCGGGGAAGCCTGTCAGCAGTCCGGTGAATCCGCTGATATCGAAATCGATGTCGGTCTGGCCGGTTACTGCGTCTCCGTAGGGCAGGCCTAAGTTCTTAAGCGTATCGGTTAACGACCCCGGATTTGCCAAATCGAAATTCGTAAGTCCCAGGTCGGCAATGGCACCTGCAAAGTCGGTACTGCCGGAGGTAATCCCTATTTCCAGGTTCCGGATGCCTTCCGGCACTGCGATTTTTACGATTACGGGATAGGGGTTGTCCATGGAAGTGCCGGGCGGTATGGTTATGCTCTTGGTGATGTCGAAGCCTTTGCCGGTGATAGTCGGTTGGGTTGCGGGACCGGGTTCCGGTTCCGGATTAGGGTCGGGGTCGGGGAGGGGCTCCTCGTTGCCCGGGTCTATGGTAATGTCTTTCTCTACAACTTCGCACGTGGCATCTATCTGTATGTCGATTTTTCCAATCTCTCCGTTGTCGCCGTCGCCGTCGCTGTCTTGTTTCAGCGAATATTTTATGATGCGTTCTTCACCGGGCAGCACGTCGATGAATGCTTTGGACATGGTTACTTTCTCTCCCTGGACGGTTGCATTCAGGTCGGCAATGAGTATGTTGGTTTCACCGATAGACTTGAAATAGCCGGCGCGTGTTTCGTCTTTCGCGTATTCCAGACGTCCTTCACCTATGGAAACGTTGACTTTGGAGTCGTCGCCCAACAAGTTTTTGAGGTCGTTTTCATAGGATATCCTTACTTTGATGTTGTTCAGGGAACAAACCAACTCTTTCAAATCGGTTACTGTATTTTCTTTTATCTCGAAGTCTTGCTTGGAAAAGTAGTAGGGCTTCTCGAACTCTGCCGGCTGTACTTCGTGAGACATTGCCGTGATGCTGTAATGGCTGACTTTTAAAGTGAATATTTCGGGTATCTCGTTGTATTTCCATTCCTGCACCATTTTCCCTTCCTTATCTATATCGTAAATGCGGATAATGAAATCGTCCGTGCCGACTTCTGCACGGGTAACAGTGGCGGAAGCATGTTCGTTTACCGAAACTTTGAGGGTGGACAGCCCTATTTGTCCTTCGGCACGGTTGTCTGTGTTACCGGAAACTTCCGGGTCACTTCCCCATTGCTCGCGGTTGCAGGACGGGAGCGCAAGGATAGCAAAAAGGACGAGGGTAAATAAGGTGATTGGCTTCTTCATATTCCGTTATTCGTATATAAGTTCTAAATCGTCTATTTTGAGGCGGCTGCCTAAGTGTGTAGTCCAGCCTGTTGCACAGTCCGTCAGGTCGATAGTTCCGGCTTTCTGCAAGTCGTCGCTGGTAAAGGAGGTCTTGGTAGTCGACAGGATATCGACGTATATGCCGGTGGCTTTTTCCATATGGCCGTTATAGTCGAGGGTGATGCTTCCTTCCCGGTATTCGGTGTCTGCGGTGCTTGTGGCATCCGGTATGTACGAGCCGCTTGCAATGACTTTACCGTTGCTGCGTATCTCTATCTCGACCTTGAAATTATCTGCCTGGTAGGGGGTGTATTTATACCAGAATTTCATTTCACGAGGCCGGGAGGCGAAAGCGTGTCCCGTGGTTACGGTTTCTTTTTTATCGTTCCAGTTATAGGTTCCTATAAATAAACGTCCGGCTCTTGCGCTTTGGGGGTACATGGAGCTGGGGGTGCTCGAATATTCCCCGCCGGAGCCGGCTGTATGAATTTCAGCCGCTTTGTTACCGCTTTTGGCATCTTTCACATAGATTACAGCGGGGCAGGTTGTCGTTTGTACGGGGGCTACGGTCCATGCCTGGGAGTATTTGTTGTTCGTATTCCACCATATGTCGGTGGCATCCTTACTGTAAGGGTAGTAGAAGTAATGGGTGAAATTACCGAACGTCCCGGCAGACCACCGCGTGTCGGAGTCCGTGTACCATTCTTCGAAGCCGGAGTTGGGTATCTGCAAAGCTTCTTCCGTTTCTAAGGTTACTTCGTTGTTGACGGTAATCGTGTTGGTTCCGCCTATGGTTGCTTTAAAGGTGTAGCGGGTGTCGGGTTCTAATCCGGTAATCTCGATTGTGTTCTTTACCTTCTCCTGTACCGGAGAGAACCAGTCCCCTGTTTCTTTCCTGCATTGTACGGTGATGTCTTTGACTGTTTTCAGGAATTCCGTTGTTCCGTCCGTGTCTCCGGTCAGGTAGATTGTGGCCGACTTTGCCCAGACGTTTCCTTCGGGTGCGGATAACGAGCACGAAGATTCGCCGATTTCTACCGTTACGGTCTTTTCCTTGTCACCCGCAATTACTTTCAGTTGTTGTGGTTCTTGCAGGCCGTCCTTGAATGCAAGCGTTACCTGATGTGTGTATTCATCGCTTTTCACGTTCGTAGGGGTTAGGGATTGCCAGTAGCCGTATGCCTGGTATCGGTATTCGACCCGGGAGATGTCTCCTTTCAGGGTAACGGTCAATAGTACGGATGTGCTGCCGCGCCCTGCATTCATGGGCTGCGCCACGTCGAATCCGTTGGATAGGGACTTTATTCTGAGTATTAAGGGTTCTTCGTTTACTTTGCCGAGTTTGTCCGTTGCAATCAGAGTGAATGTATTTTCTGCCTCCGTTTCCGAGTAAGACAGGTTGGCTAATGCTTTGGTGAAGTCTACTACCGCCATTTTATCGATATTGGCGCTTAATCCTTTTAATGCCAGTCCTAAATTTTGTAAGGTGGCAAGGATACTCGGGTCCGGTTCGGCCAAATCGATTTCGGCAGGCCACCCTTTGTTCAGTAAAGAAGGGGAGTGAGTTATCAACACGCATTTGGATATTCCGCCGCGGGCTGTCAAGAGGGCTGACAGGGTGGATTCGGGTTCCGTCCATTCTATCAATTCCCGGGTTACTCCCGGTTCGAACCCCGTCGGGGTAAAGAACGGGGCACGGGTATTTAAAGCCTCGTCCGATATGTCGATAGTTACCGGCACTCTTTCCGTTTCGTCCGTGAAGGATATGTGCAGTTCCGTTCCGCCTGCTTTCACATCGAATTTCAAGCGGTAGTGCTGGCGTGCCTTGGCGTTATCTATGGTGGCGGCTTCGAATGTAACCTTGCTTCCTTGCTGCTTGCTTCCGGACAGGTAGACAGTGATTTTACCCGGTTTTACATACGCAGCCCGTGTTTCGTCCTTATCGAATGATATATCCGGGCTACCGGCAGGACGTATGTTTACAGTATAGTCTGTGAAATACTCTTTGAAGAGGTCGGTATATTCCGTTGTAATCTTCACATTGGCAAGATAGCAGGTAACCGATACATCCGTGCTTTCATTCTTTTTGATAGAGAAATCTTCCGTGCCTTCGTAATACGGCGCATCGAAACCTTGCGTCTCTATGTTCCCGTAAGCGGCTTTTAGTGTGTAGTTACCGGCAGGCAGCTCTGTGCCGTCTGTAAAGTCGGCATATTTATCCCATGAGAGCTGTACATTGTTATTTTGGAGAACTGCAACAGAGAAGTCGTCGGTATCGGGTAGCGCTGCTTCGCCTGCAGCAACGCGTGTGACCGTTCTTTCCACACTTGCATCGGCGGTCAGTTTCAGATTAATCTTGCCTCGGTTCGATATTTGTCCGTCATCCCGTTCGCATCCCGATAATGTGATGCTTATTACTGTAAACAGGGTCAGAATGGTGGTGTATATTTTGCCCATTGACACTACTTAATTATTTTTTTTACCTGTTAAAACTCGAAACCTGTTTGCAAAGATATAAAATCCTGACGATAAAGTAACGGTGTAAGGCTCTCTTTTACAGCGATAAATGAAAAATGGGACATCATTTGTCCCATTTCCTACAAAAAAAGAAGAGTTGATAAATGTATTTTTTAGCTTATTTTTAATAATCGGATGTCAAGGTTCGGGCAGCAATACTACTCCTTGTTTTTTCTTTCCGTCCATTTTGGCTGTTACCGGATGTCCGAAATGTACGTGGCGCAGGTAATCGGTTTCATGCACGGCGGGTTGTGCGTTCAGGAAGTCCTGATTGTATACACCGTCGTTCATGAATGCATTGATAGTGAAGTAACCTACTCCGAAAGAGGTCAGGTTCTGAAAAAAGTGCGTTCCCTGGCTGGGGTCGACACGGTAATTTGTCAGCCCGGCTTCTACGATGATACGTGCTGCGCTGATATGAGGCCATTTCACGGGGATGCCGAGCCATGAATCGCTGCTGCCCCAACGTCCCGGGCCTATCAGGATGTAGTTCTTTCCTTCGTCGAGGAATTGCTGGTTCAGCTTCTCTATCTCCCAGGCTATTTCTTGGTTGTGGGAGGCGCTGTAATTGTCGGTCTTTACGTAGATTACGTCTTGCAGTTCGTTCATTATTCCGTGTCCCAGTGAATTGTTGGAACGGAGCAGTACCTTTTCGTCGGGGATAGCCGTGAGGTCTTCATCGAGCATTTCCTTGCTGTCGACAATCGGACGGATTTGAAGCAGGTAGAATGTACCGGTTTTATCTTTTTCACGGCTCATGGTGGCTGCGAATTCGATTTCTACGGGACGGCGCATTTCCTGCTGCCCGTATTTCAGCGCCAGTTGCAGGATGCGGGGAAGCGGGAATACGTCGTGCTGGAGGATATTGGCGAAGGTGATGACCTTGCGGCCGCCCGGATATAAGCCGTCGCGGATTATCTGGTCGTATGGGTCGTAAGTGGAAGCGATGTAGTTGAGCGAACCGTCTTTTTCGGCTTCTTTTACGTGCAGCTTCAACAGGTTGAAACCGTCGTCGATAGAGAAGGCATGACCGGCATTGCGCAGGTCGAGCGCATAGAAACGGGTCTGGGTTTCTTTGAGCGCAATCTCCATTTCGCTGGTTTGCAGTACCTGGTTGGGGTGGTAGGGAGAGAAACGGAGGGTCATGCCACCGTCTACGATATATTTGCCCAGGCCGAGTGCCAGGTTTACGATGCCTTCTTCTGCCTTTTCGTCTCCGATAGGGTAGTAGTTGAGCGAGCGCGCTACCCCCGACATGGAGGGATAATAGCGGTCGCCATATTGGTTGCCGACCACTTCCTGCAGGATAACGGCCATTTTTTCCTGGTCGATGACGTTGCTCGTGGCTTGCATGTAGGCTTTGGAATCACGGAAATATACAGAGGCATATACTCCCTTGATAGCGTCGCTGAGCATACGGAGCATTTCATACTTGTCGTCCAGGTAAGGAATCATATAAGTATTGTATATGCCGGCGAATGGCTGGTAATGGGAATCTTCCAGCAAGGAGGACGAACGGATTGCGATAGGCGACTTTACTACGTCGAAGAAAGTAAAGAAGTCCTCGACCAGCCGGTCGGGTAGCTTGGCCTTCAGGAAATAGCGCAAAATCAAGTCGTCGTCTGCATCGGACAAGGCTACCTGGTACAAGTTGTTGGTATCCATGAATTCGTCGAATACGTCCGTACAGAGTACTACGGTCTTGGGTATGGCGATGCGGGCATTTTCGAATTCATCGAACTCCGGGTGATGCTTCACCATATTGTCGATGAATGCCAGGCCGCGCCCTTTGCCGCCTAATGAACCGTCGCCGATGCGGGCGAAATTCGAATAACGGTCGAAACGGTCGCGCTTAAAGACTGCCACCACACCCTGGTTTTTCATCTTGCGGTATTTCACGATTGCTTCGAAGATGATTTTACGGTGTGCATCTACGTCCTGCAGGCTGTTCCATGTAATCGGTTTCAGGAACTCGCCTATGGGGAACATGGCGCGCGAATAAAGCCAGCGGCTGACGTGGTTGCGGCTGATATGGTAAAGGAACGATTCCGCCGGTACGGCGAAAAGGATGTTCTGGAGTTCTTTCAGGTTCTTGACACGGGCAATCTCTTCCATAGTATCGGGATTACGGAAGATGAAGTCGCCGAAACCGAAGTTGTCCGAAACGATGCGGCGTAAGTCTACGTCCATTTTCTTGGAGTTCTTGTCAATAAATGCCGCATCGTATTTGGCTGCGTATGAGACATTCTCCGACTCGGAAGATTGGATAATCAATGGAACGAACGGGTCTTCCTTACGTATGGCTGCACATAGCTTTATGCCTGCAAGTGCATCTTTCTCGCCCCGTTCCACGCGGGGAAAACGGACGTCTGTAATAACTCCCAGTATATTGTTCTTGTATTTTTCGTATATGCTGATTGCCTCGTTGTAGGTACGTGCGAGGACTATTTTAGGACGCCCCCTCATGCGTAGTGTGCGCTGGTGGGCATTCAATGCCTCGGTAGAGAATTCCTGGCTCTGCTTCAATACGAATTTGTAGAGGTTGGGCAGGATAGAGGAATAGAAACGGATGCCGTCTTCCACCAGGAGAATGACCTGTACGCCGACTTCGCTTACATCGTGTTCCAGGTTCATCTTATCCTCGATTAGCTTGATGATAGATACCAGCAAGTCGGTATTTCCCAGCCAGCAGAAGATGTAGTCGAACGGACTGAGGTCTTCGTTGGCGATGCGCTTGGTGATACCGTGGCTGAACGGCGTCAATATTACCATAGGAATATGCCCGTATTGCCCTTTGATATTCCGTGCCACGTCGAACCCTTCGTTGTCTCCCGTACCCGGCATGCATATGATAAGGTCGTACGGCATGGACGACAGTTGCGCCAATGCTTCCTCGTAGGTGGATACCTGTGTGAAACGCGGCGGGTAACGCAGGGAAAGAGACGTATATTCGTTGAAGATTTTTTCGTCGATGCGTCCGTCGTCCTCCAGCATGAAAGCATCGTAAGGATTGGCGATTAAGAGCACGTTGAAGATACGCCGCGTCATGAGGTTGGCAAATTGCGTATCCTTGAAATATAACTGGTTTAATTTAAACTTGCTAAGCATGTTCTCTCATGGTTTATTCGTTCGGAGGACAAAAGTAACAATTAAAATGAAGAAAGCGGAAGGAAGGATGAAGAATTAGGCTGTACGCGCGGGTGTATCCCGCAGGGCGATTCGTTATCCTCCGATTTCTCTTTTTTCTCTAATCTGACGTTTTATTATTATTTAATCAAAATATTATCATAAAGTTTAGGTGGTTTGAAAAGTTTTCCTATATTTGCAGTGTAATTCGTTGACATTTTGTCCGGAAGACAATTAGCTGACGAGGTAAAAACCTTTAAAACGTAATATTATGAATATCGAACGTATCATGTCCTCTTTGGAGGCAAAGCATCCCGGCGAGTCTGAATATCTTCAAGCCGTAAAGGAAGTACTTCTTTCTATCGAAGATATCTACAATCAGCATCCAGAGTTCGAGAAAGCGAAGATTATAGAACGGTTGGTTGAGCCCGACCGTATTTTTACTTTCCGCGTTACATGGGTAGACGATAAGGGCGAGGTACAGACTAATCTCGGTTATCGTGTACAGTTCAACAACGCTATCGGCCCGTACAAGGGCGGTATCCGTTTCCATGCTTCCGTAAACCTGTCCATTTTGAAGTTCTTGGGCTTCGAACAGACTTTCAAGAATGCTTTGACTACCCTGCCTATGGGTGGCGGCAAAGGCGGTTCCGACTTCTCTCCGCGCGGTAAGAGTGATGCCGAGATTATGCGTTTCTGCCAGGCTTTCATACTGGAGTTGTGGCGTCATCTCGGACCGGATATGGATGTGCCTGCCGGTGATATCGGCGTAGGTGGTCGTGAAGTGGGCTATATGTTCGGTATGTATAAGAAGCTGACGCGCGAGTTTACCGGAACCTTCACCGGCAAGGGACTGGAGTTCGGCGGTTCGTTGATACGTCCCGAAGCAACGGGTTTCGGCGGGTTGTACTTCGTACACCAGATGCTGGAAACCAAAGGCATCGACATTAAGGGTAAGACGGTCGCCATTTCCGGTTTCGGCAATGTAGCCTGGGGTGCTGCTACCAAAGCTACCCAACTGGGAGCTAAAGTCATTACGATTTCAGGTCCGGACGGTTATATTTACGACCCCAACGGCATCAGCGGCGAAAAGATAGATTATATGCTGGAACTTCGTGCATCGGGCAATGATATCGTAGCTCCGTATGCCGACGAATTCCCCGGCTCTACATTCGTTCCCGGCAAACGTCCGTGGGAAGTGAAGGCCGATATAGCCTTGCCTTGTGCAACGCAGAATGAGCTGAACGGCGAAGATGCACGGCATTTGATTGATAATAAGGTAACTTGTGTAGGCGAAATCTCCAATATGGGATGTACCCCCGAAGCTATCGACCTCTTTATTGAAAATAAGATTATGTATGCGCCGGGTAAGGCTGTGAATGCCGGCGGTGTGGCTACCAGCGGGCTGGAAATGTCACAGAACGCCATGCACCTTAGCTGGAGCGCTGCCGAAGTGGATGAGAAACTGCATGCCATTATGCACGGCATCCATACCCAGTGCGTGAAATACGGAACAGAGCCCGACGGTTATATCAACTATGTGAAGGGTGCTAATATTGCCGGTTTCATGAAAGTAGCCCACGCCATGATGGGGCAGGGTATCATCTAAGGAAAAACTTTGTTTAGTTGTATTTGTATTTGTGGTTTGTGCTGCCTGCGCCTGTGAAGGTGCAGGCAGCACTTTTTTACTATTTGTGGGTATTATTGTTTTTTTTATCTTATTAATATAGTTATTTGTTGGTATTGCGCCACCTATCTATACTATCTAATTTTGCAGCGTGAAAATTAATTTATTAACGCTAAAAAGAAATAAGGTAAAATGAAGATTAAAAATGTATTGGTCATGATGACCATCGGTTTGCTGGGAGCAGCATGTAGCGATGATGACGATAAGGGTAATCAATGGGGAGACGGAATTAAGAATACGAAAACGAATTTGGATGTATCCGCCTATGATAAATGGACTTATATAAACCTGGAGACGGGAGAAACGGAAACGCATTTGGATACGAGCGAGTGGATTTATACGGATGGTTCTGTAAGCGAGCCAAAAGCGGAGGAAACTATCGGCATCGAATGGCATATCGCCATACACCGTTATGAGATAAAAACAAACGGCGGCATGGTTCTCGAAACGGAGAAAACAAATATGGATGAAATTACGGAGTTGCCCGAAGGAGACTATAAAGCAGATGAAAGCATAACAAACGAGGATGAAGAATATGCCATTATTACCGATATGAGCAAAATGATGCAAGGCAACGTCGGTTACGCTAAAACTGCAACTGTGAACAAAGTGCTGTGCGGTTGGGTGAAAAAGACGGAAACAGGTAGTATGCCTCCTACTATTTATGAGCCGACAAAGCATGTAATGGTCTTAAAATGCAAGGACGGAAGTTGGGCGAAACTTCAATTTACGGTTGCAGGAAACTCTGAAACGAATAAGAGCGGTTTTGTTACATTCAATTACGAATTCATCCCGATTAAATAAGAATGAAACGAGTTCTTTGTTTCTTGCTCTCTTTATTGACAGTGGCAGCGTCCACTGTCTTTGCAGAGGAAGTGAATGAAAGGGATAGCGACCGTTATCGCTATTCCATATTGGGAGATGTCGTAGATGAAAACGGGCAACCGATGCCTGGAGCTACGGTCAGGGTACAGGGAACTACTTTCGGAGCTGGTACGAATAGCGACGGCGAATTCGTTATCCGTCTGGAAAGTGCAAAGGAATATACGCTGTTGGTTTCATTCGTAGGATACGAGCCTCAGGAGGTAAAGGCAGTTTCGGCTGTACGTCCGTCCCGGCTGCATATCCGATTAGTGCCCTCTTCCAATCAATTGAATGATGTGGTAGTAACCGGTTCGTTTATTGAAAAACCGTTGAAGGAAGTGCCTGTGCTGACGCGTGTAATTTCTCAAAAGGAAATTCAGGCGCTCAATCCGATGAATGTCGAAACTTTGCTGCAATACGAGCTGCCGGGTTTGCAGATTGGGTATAACTCCATGAGCCAGATGCCTGAGATATCTTATCAAGGTATGGACGGAGAGTACATGTTGTTTTTGATAGACGGCGAACGTGTAAGTGGCGAGGGAGCCGACCATAATGTCGATTTCACCCGTTTCAATGTAGACGACATTGAACGTATAGAAGTCATTAAGGGAGCCCAGTCTACAATCTACGGTTCCAATGCTTTGGGAGGGGTTATCAATATCATTACAAAGACAGCCAATCGCCCCTTTAGTGGAAATTTGAATGCGCGTTATGCCGGTTCCAACGGGCAGAAATATACAGCTTCTGCCGGTGTTAAGAAAGACCGCCTTACTTCCTATACCAGCCTTACCTACCGCACAAAAGATACCTATGAGATAGGCGACGAGGTAGGTAAGACCACTGTAACGGAAGGAAGCGACGGCTCCACGGCAGCGGAACAGGCTGAGGCCAGTTCCACTACGGTCTACGGATACAATATCTGGGATTTCTCACAAAAAATAGGCTATACCTGCAACGAGAAATTAAGTGCGGATTTGAAAGGTTCGTTTTACCATAACAAACGCGACAAGCGTGAGGGTAAGATGTACCAGGACATATTCCTTGATTATGCTCTGAGCGGTAAGGTAAAGTATCTTCCCGGAGAAAAACAGCAGCTTGTAATAGGGTATGTTTATGACAATTATCAGAAAAGCCAGGATTATTTCTTATCCGGAAAGAAAACCACGGACTACCGTAATATCAAGCAGACGCCGCGTATCGATTATACCGGAACATTCGGTAAGCATACTATCAGTGTCGGGTTCGAAGGTAACTTCGAATACTTGAAACATTATATGCTGGAAGACAGCTCCCATGTCAACAACCAGTTGTATGCTTTCTATGCGCAGGAAGACTGGGATATCCTCGATGAGCTGAATATCGTGGCGGGAGTACGTGCCGATTATCATGAGAAATATCATTGGCATGTCACTCCGAAGGTTTCTTTACTGTGGCATTTTTGCGACCATGTCTCTTTCCGTGCCGGTTATGCACAAGGGTTCCGTTCGCCTTCTCTGAAAGAACTCTACCAGGCATACGATATGGGCGGTATGGGTTGGTTCATGCTGTACGGTAATCCGGATTTGAAACCGGAAACCAGCAATCAAGTCTCTCTGTCCGGCGAGTTTACCAAGGGAGGGCTGAACATGTCGGTTTCTTTTGCCCACAACCGTTTCAAGAACAAGATAGCCTATATGTCATTGGGCGACGGTTCGAGCGACATGCAATATGTAAATGCCGATAACGCCAAAACCACGGCTTTAGAGACTATTTTGCGCTACCGTTTCGGTTTCGGGCTGATATTGACCGGTTCCTATGCCTATACGAACGATTACGAAGAGGTCGACGGGCGGAATGCTTCTTTGGTACGTCCGCATACGGCAACTTTCAATGCCATGTATTCGCATAAGTTCGGAAAGATAGGTTTTAACTGTTCGCTGAACGGGCAGTGGGGGGCAAAGTTCGATACTTATACCAGAAACCAGAATGACGACGGTACTTATGCCTATGAAATAACCACTTACGATGCACGTACGATGTGCTCGTTGAATACCGGGGTTACCCTTCCGAAAGGCATATCCCTCAATCTGGGTATCGACAACCTGTTCAATTATAAAGACAAGGCTGCCGATAGTTCCCTGCAAGTTCCGCAAAAAGGAATCAGTGTAATAGGAACCGTAAATCTTAATATTGCTGATATGTTCGGGTTATAAATATTAAAATATTGATATGAAGAAAAAACAACTACTGGGGGGCGGCTGTGCAGTCGTCCTCGTGTTGCTGCTTATAGGTGTCTGGAACTTGTGGTTCAGTTCCACAAGAGTAGCATTTGTCAATTATCAAGTCATTAGTCTCGGACAAATATCCAAGGCTAATGATAATTCGTTTATAAAGATAGCAGAAGTCAGTACCGACGAACTGGATAAACTGACTTCCTACGACATGGTATTTATCAATGCCATGGGAATGAGGATAACGGAAGAACAGCGTGCACAGATACAGAAGGCTGCCGACGGCGGCTTGCCCATTCTGACCACTTCCGCAACCAATCCTGCCAATAAAATAATCTCGCTGGACTCCATTCAAGCCGACACATTGAGGAGTTACCTGGGGAATGGCGGACGCCGCAACTATCGCAGCATGCTGAACTATGTGCGTAAACATATCGACGGCAAGATTATGTCGGTAGACGAACCCGAAGCTGTGATAGAACGTTCCAATGATATGATATATCATGCCGACCCGAAGAAGCCGGATGATGAAGAACTCGGTTTCAATACGGTAGCCGAGTACAATGCTTTCCTGCAGGAAAACGGGCTGTTGAAAGAGGGAGCTCCCCGTATCATAATCACAGGTATGATGGGAGAACCGGCGGACCTTATCCGGAAATTGGAAGAGACGGGCAATGTCGTTTATCCGGTGCGGAGTATGAAAAGCTTCATTAGCAAGCACCATATCGATTCGGTATCCCCTTCGGCAGTTATCAATATGGCACACGGACGCATGGGAGACTATATCGTAGACTACCTGACACAACAGAATATCCCGTTGTTCACTCCGCTGAATGTAAACCGGCTCGTAGAAGAATGGGAGAATGACAAAATGGGAATGAGCGGCGGATTTCTCTCGCAGAGTGTCGTAACCCCCGAAATAGACGGGGCTATCCGTCCTTTTGCCCTGTTCGGACATTATAAGGATGAAGAAGGGTTGCAACATGCTTTTGCCATTCCCGAGCGTTTGGAGACTTTTGTAGAGACGGTCAATAACTATATCGGGTTGCAGAACAAGCCCAATAATGAAAAGCGCGTAGCGATTTATTATTATAAAGGCCCGGGACAGAATGCAATGGCTGCCGCCGGCATGGAAGTCGCCCCCTCGCTTTACAACCTGCTGGTTCACTTGAAGAAAGAAGGATATAAGGTAGACGGCTTGCCAGCCTCTTCCAAAGAACTGGAACGTATGATACAGGCACAGGGAGCTGTGTTCGGAACGTATGCGGAAGGAGCTTTCGACAACTTCATGAAGAACGGGCGTCCCGAACTGATTACCAAAGAACAATATGAAAGCTGGGTAAAGAAAGTAATCAGACCGGAAAAATATGCAGAGGTAGTATCTTCCTTCGGAGAATTTCCCGGTGAGTACATGGCTACCGACGACGGACGCCTGGGAGTCGCCCGCTTACAGTTCGGGAATGTGGTGCTGTTACCGCAAAATGCCGCCGGAAAGGGAGACAATGCGTTTAAGATTGCCCATGGCACGGATGCCGCACCTCCTCACACTTACATTGCATCTTATTTGTGGACGCAGTTCGGTTTCAAGGCCGATGCACTGATTCATTTCGGTACTCATGGCAGTCTGGAATTTACACCGAAGAAACAGGTTGCTTTGAGCAGTAACGACTGGCCTGACCGGTTGGTAGGCGCTTTGCCTCATTTCTATATCTATTCGATAGGAAATGTGGGCGAAGGCATGATAGCCAAACGCAGGGCATATGCAGGCTTGCAGTCCTACCTTACCCCTCCGTTTCTTGAAAGCAGCGTCCGTGGCATCTATCGCGAGCTAATGGAAAAAATCAAGATATACAATAATACCACCGGCGCTTGTTCTTGCGGCGAGCACGAAGACGAAGCCCGGAAAGATACGCGCAGTGAAGCCGATTTGCGCCGTGCCTCCTTGGCGGTGAAAGCAGCGGCGGTGAAACTGGGTATCCACCGCGAACTGGAACTGGACAGCGTACTCACCGTTCCTTATACGGAAGACGAGATTTTGCGTATCGAGAACTTTGCCGAGGAACTGGCTACGGAGAAAATAACGGGACAGCTTTATACAATGGGCGTTCCTTATGAAGATGCGCGTATCAAGAGCAGCGTGTACGCCATGGCTACCGAACCGATTGCATACAGCCTGCTTGCCCTGGACAAACTCCGCAAACGCGCCGACGAAAAAACGGTGAAACACCGCGCTTTGTTCACGCAGCATTATTTGAATCCCGCCCGTGCTTTAGTAACCCGGTTGCTGGCTAACCCGGCTTTGGGAACGGACGAACTCATCTGTCGTGTGGCGGATATCACGCCCGACGAACTTGCCAAAGCCCGGAAGATAGAAAAATCGCGTAATGCGCCGCAGGGCATGATGGCAATGATGATGGCTATGGGAGACGGAGCTTCGGCAGGAGACAAGAAAACGGCCGGTACACAAGGTGCGAAAACCTCCCAAGCTCCGATATCGGCTGCTATGAAAGAAAAGATGAAGGAAATGGCTAAAGGCATGGACCCTGAAAAGGTAATGGCACTTGCAAAGAAAATGGGGACGAGTCCGGAAGCTTTGAAGAAAATGGAAGAAAGCATGGCAAAAGGGAAGAAAGCCGAAGGTGGAGAGAAAGCCCCAATGAAGAAAATGCCTTCTGCCGTAGAATATACCAAAGAAGAAATCACTTTTGCTTTGGCAGTAATGGAAGTCGAGCGCACGATTAAAAATGTCGGAGAATATAAAAAGGAGCTTATAGAAAGTCCGAAAAAAGAACTACTCAGCATGACGAATGCGTTGAACGGCGGATATACCCAGCCTTCACCGGGAGGTGACCCGATAGTAAATCCCAATACCTTGCCTACCGGACGCAACCTCTACGGAATCAATGCAGAGGCTACCCCGAGCGAGGCGGCATGGGAGAAAGGCATACAGTTGGCAAATAATACAATCGAGATGTATAAACGCCGGCACAACGATAGCATTCCCCGTAAAGTAAGCTATACGTTGTGGAGCGGCGAGTTCATCGAGACGGAAGGAGCCACTATCGCCCAGATACTTTATATGTTGGGTGTGGAACCTCTGAGAGATGCTTTCGGCCGTGTTACGGATTTGAAGCTCATCCCCTCGAAAGAGCTGGGACGCCCACGTATCGATGTGGTAGTACAGACGAGCGGGCAGTTGAGGGACATTGCAGCTTCCCGCCTGTTCCTTATTAACCGCGCGGTAGAAATGGCTGCCCATGCAAAAGACGACCAGTACGAAAACCAGGTAGCCGCCGGAGTGGTCGAGGCAGAACGGGTGTTGATAGAAAAAGGCCTGACTCCTAAAGATGCCAGGGAGATTTCGACATTCCGCGTGTTCGGAGGAGCTAACGGCGGTTATGGAACCGGTATTCAAGGTATGGTAATGAGCGGTGACCGTTGGGAAAGCGAGAAAGAAATAGCAGATACCTATTTGAACAATATGGGAGCTTACTACGGCAGTGAAAAGAACTGGGAAGCCTTCCGTCAATTCGCTTTCGAAGCTGCGCTGACACGTACGGATGCAGTGATACAGCCCCGCCAGAGCAATACGTGGGGAGCATTGAGCCTCGACCATGTGTACGAGTTTATGGGCGGGCTCAACCTGGCTGTCCGTAATGTGACGGGAAAAGACCCGGATGCTTACCTGAGCGATTACCGCAACCGCAACAACTTCCGCATGCAGGAGGTCAAGGAAGCTATCGGAGTGGAGAGCCGTACGACTATCTTCAATCCTACCTATATCAAGGAGAAAATGAAAGGAGAAGCAGGTGCTGCGAATACATTTGCCGAGATTGTACAAAACACATATGGCTGGAATGTGATGAAGCCCAAAGCTATCGATAAGGAAATGTGGGATGAGATATATAATGTGTACGTAAAGGATAAGTTCGGTTTGGGCTTGCAGGAATATTTCGAGAAACAGAATCCGGCAGCTTTGGAAGAAATGACCGCCGTCATGCTGGAAACTGTGCGCAAGGGAATGTGGAAAGCCAGCGAGCAGCAAGTAGCCGATATAGCCAAGCTGCATACCGATTTGGTCAATAAGTACAAACCCTCCTGTTCCGGCTTTGTTTGCGACAATGCCAAGTTGCGTCAGTTCATCGCCTCGAAAACCGATGCGCAGGCAGCGGCGGAATATAAGAAAAACATCACCCAGATACGCGAAGCTGTCGCATCCGACGACAAGAAAGGAATGGTGATGAAAAAAGAGGAGGTATCTTCTACCGCAGAAGAACAGACCAATGTACTGAGCAATACGATAGTAGGTTTGGTAGTAGTGCTTGCTATCGTCGTACTGCTGTTGCTCGTCCGTCATCGTCGTAAAAAACTACAGGAATAATGGAGACAGTTGTTTTTGTACTTATGATATTGGTTTGCTTCAACTTCATGTTGAAGCAAACTTATCGTAAATTAAGGTCGGTACTGGTAATATCCGTCATCTGCGCCTTGTTCGTAGGGCTGATGTGGCCTTATGCTATCGAGCAGTCCAAAACCCAGATTGCCGACTGGCTGGCTAATCCTGCCCTGATGCTCGATACCTCCGTTGTACTGAGCGTGGAAGTGGTTCTACAGATGACCTTCTGTATGCTGGCTGCACATATCCAAAGTGCCGGACCTGTGAAGAAACGCGTGCTATGGGCTTACAAGGCACTGCGCTGGTTTCCGGGTATTTTAGTATTTCCGGTACTGTTCTGCGGCTTGGTCGCATTGATATTCTCCTTTCCCGGCGCATCCTTTTCCCTGATTGCCTGGAGCATGGCAGCGGCGGTATTCGTATTGATACCTGCCGGGAGCTTCCTTTTGCGCTGGCTACTGCCCGAAAAAGAACTTCGGCTGGAATTGCTTTTCCTCGCTAATGCCCTGATTGCCATTTTGGGAATTATCGCTACTGTCAACGGCCGTACGGCAGTGAAAGGAATAGACGAGGTAGACTGGGGAGCATTGGCAGGTTTGGTAATCCTGCTTGTTGCCGGTGCATTCGTTGGAATGATTTTAAGAAAAGTGAAATTGAAAAGACAAACTAACTAATTAAATAAAAATTATGAATTACATTTCAGACATTCTCTACTGGATATCTACAGGCCTCCTGGTTCCTGTTATCGTATTGTTGATTATTCTTTTCGGACGTTCGGTCTTGCTCATCGGAAACTTCTTCGGGCAATACCTGGCTATCCGTAAGACCGATGCCCTGCTGCGCAAGGAGCTGGATGCGCTGACCCCTGAAACCGTTTCAGGGCTAGGCGAACACCTCCCCAAGAAGAACAGCTCTTTAGTGGTTACTTATATTCACCGTATTCTCGAGATGAAAGACAGCCCGGCGCACGTGCAACGTCTGCTGGCCGATTTTGAAATAGCAGCGGACAAAGACTTGGCAATATCCAAGACTTTAACCAAAATGGGACCGATGCTGGGACTAATGGGAACGCTGATACCAATGGGTCCGGCACTTGTAGGACTTTCTACCGGCGACATCGCTTCAATGGCATACAATATGCAGGTGGCATTCGCCACTACGGTTGTCGGGCTGTTCTCCAGTGCTATCGGGTTTATAACACAGCAAGTCAAGCAGCGCTGGTATTTGCAGGACATGACTAATCTCGAATTCCTCTCTGAATTGTTGAACCAAAACCGGAAAGAACAATGAAAAGACGTTTGCTGAGAAAAGAAGAGGACAGCGACCCGATGAGCGTGGTAAGCAACCTTTTCGACGTTGCAATGGTATTTGCCGTAGCGCTGATGGTGGCATTGGTGAGCCGTTACAATATGACCGAAATGTTCAGCCAGGAAGATTTCACCATGGTAAAGAATCCCGGAAAAGAGAACATGGAGATTATTACGAAAGAAGGCCAGAAAATCAATAAGTACACTCCGTCGGAGAACCAGGATGCCAAAAGCGGCAAAAAAGGTAAAAAGGTGGGGATTGCTTACGAGCTGGATAACGGCGAGATTATTTATGTGCCCGAATAATGGTTTCGTTGCATCTAAAATTAGTACCTTTGCTGCTCGAAAATCATAAATAACCAAGAAATGTTACAACCGGAATTGAAACTGAGACGTGATAAGATACGTGCCCTCATGGCTCAACAGGGAATCGATGCCGCTCTTATCACTTGTAATGTAAATTTAATCTATACGTACGGACGCGTTGTCAGCGGCTATCTATATCTGCCGTTGGATGCCCCTGCACGTTTGTTCATAAAACGCCCCAACGATATAGAGGGCGAGCATGTACATCCCCTCCGCAAGCCGGAACAACTGCCCGGCTTGTTGAAAGAATGCGGCTTGCCCCTGCCGGCAAAATTGATGCTGGAAGGCGACGAGCTGCCTTTTACGGAGTACAACCGCTTGGCCGCCTGTTTTCCCGAAGCGGAGGTCGTGCCTTGCGGTACGGCACTGATTCGCCGGGCACGGAGCGTAAAGACACCGATAGAGATAGAAATGTTCCGCCGTTCCGGCGCTGCTCATGCGAAGGCGTACGAGCAGATACCCTCCGTTTACCGGCCGGGAATGACAGACCGCCAGTTGTCTATCGAGATAGAACGGCTGATGCGCCTGGAAGGTTGCCTGGGTATTTTCCGGGTATTCGGGCAGAGTATGGAAATCTTTATGGGCAGCCTTTTGGCAGGCGACAATGCTGCCGTTCCCTCTCCGTACGATTTTGCTTTGGGTGGCAAGGGACTCGACCCGTCGTTGCCCGGTGGCGTAAGCGGTACGCTCTTGCAGGCAGGGCAATGCTTCATGGTGGATATGGGCGGAAACTTCTACGGTTATATGGGAGATATGAGCCGCGTATTCTCTGTCGGCAAGTTGCCGGAACAGGCATATGCCGCACATCAGGCGTGCATAGAAGTACAGGAAGCCGTCGTTGCAATGGCTAAGCCGGGTACTGTATGCGAGGATATGTACGACAAAGCAGTCGAGATAATAACCAAGGCAGGTTTTGCAGACTACTTTATGGGAGTCGGCCAGAAAGCGAAATTCATCGGACACGGCATCGGGCTGGAGATAAATGAAATGCCTGTACTGGCTCCCCGTATGAAGCAGGAACTGGAGCCCGGTATGGTGTTTGCGCTGGAGCCCAAAATCGTTTTGCCCGGCATAGGCCCTGTGGGAATCGAAAACTCCTGGGCTGTAACGGCGGAAGGGCTGGAAAAGCTGACACTCTGCAAAGAAGAAATCATAGAGCTTTGATAAAACGGAAAAGGTGGTAAGAAAGCGATGACAAGCATCGCCTTACCACCTTTTTTTCTACTCTCCCTCGTAATACTCGCATAGATAATAGCGGGCGATAAAGTCCCAGTTCCCGTGCAGCACTTCTTTGCCGTTGGGGAAAGGAAACTGTACATCGGGCAATATACCCTTGAGCATTCCATACTTTACCAGGTCGAACGGGCAGGCTCCCGGACGGCAAAATAGTTTGTAGCCTTCGGCAGCGGCACGCCCGGCATCGTACATCGGATTGTGCTCCTCGCAAAAATAGGCGGCTACGTTATGGGCTACCAGCATACCTTTGGCATTGGCGTATATCACGAATTCCTTTTTATATTGCAGGTCGGGCAGCAGGGCAGAGGGAGAATTCTCCCACTTCAATACTTCGACGAAGAACCGGCACAACTCTTTGTAAGTGGCGAAGTACAGCAACGGTTTTCCTCCGCTGTATTCCAGGCAACGTTCCGCATCCTTGCTTAATTTTGTTCCGGGTACGACTTCCGGCAGGGGAGTTACGGGCATATCCAACAAGTCGGGACCCATTACCCACAAGGACGAGGACGGTTTCTCATTGATAGGAGCGTCCTCGAAAGCCTCGTCCATGAGTTCGTACGCCTCCTGGGCTAAAGCCAGTAAATCCTTATCGTGCGGGTCTTGCAGCGTGTACGACCCTTCCTCGTACAGGGCGAACTGCGATTTCAACGTCCACAGTACGAATGCCACATCTTCCCGGTTGATTTCATCGGGAACATAGTCGCCGGACAACCGGTAAAAAGGCAGGTACGTGCCATACAGCGAGTGATATAGCCCGGAGAATGTCTTCCAGCCTCCCGACTGCGCTATGGCGTCCTGAAAATACATGCAGAGCGAAATCGCAGCGTCCTTCTGTTCGTAGTCGTTTCCTTTGAACAAAACGGACTGTTTCACTGCCGGAAGAAGCTTTACGGCAAAATTAAGATACCATTGGTCGCCGGGTAGAATGCGTGTACGTTCATTGGCGCCTAGCCATTGTTTCATGAGAATGGGAGCTGGATTCATTGTTTGTTTGCTTTAATGTGAATACTATGTATGTAAGAGTTACAGTCTTTTCAGCGCCAGTTTGATAACCTGCTCTACCGGAGCATCGGCATCCTCTTTTAGAATGGCCGTTACCACTTTTTGCGAGGGAGCCTGCGCAAACCCCAGCATTGTAAGGGCGGCTACGGCTTCTTCCTGTACCTGCGCATTGGCGGCGGTAAAGGAAATCCCGGTCATGCCGGCTGTTCCGGCAGCGGTTCCTCCGGCTTTTATCTTATCCTTCAAATCGACTATGATACGCTGGGCTGTTTTCAGGCCGATACCCTTTACCGTTTTCAGCAGGCCGGCATTCTCCGTGCTGATGACATTGATTAGTTCTGCCGGCGATAAGGCCGAGAGAATCATGCGTGCCGTATTGCCGCCGATACCCGATACGGAAATCAGCAGCAGGAATAATTCACGCTCCTGTTTGTCCGCAAAGCCATAAAGAACGTAGGCATCTTCGCGGATAGCCTCGTAAATGTATAATTTGCAATTCTTTTTCCCCTGTATGGCAGCATACGTATTCAGGGAAATGTTTGCGGCATATCCCAGGCCGTTGCAGTCTATGACTACGTTTGCCGGACCGAGCTCGGCAATTTCACCTTTAATGTATTCTATCATATGTTTACGAATATGGCGCGGTAAACCCTTGTCGCTTTACCGTCTTGTTACTCTTTGCCTGCGAATGTAGGAATTATTATCGACTTTTAGTCTTTAAAAAAAGAAAAAACTCTGTGAAACTTGCAGGCTTCTATACTAAGATATAAATGAAAATGCTTACTTTTGTGCCGATAAAATAGAAAGTTGATAACTAAAACCGATAAAAGAATGAAAAAAGTAAGAGCAGCCATTGTTGGATATGGCAATATCGGACATTATGTACTTGAGGCGCTGCAAGCAGCTCCCGATTTTGAAATCGCCGGAGTAGTGCGCCGTGCAGGAGCAGAGAACCGCCCGGCAGAGTTGAGTGAATATTCCGTAGTGAAAGATATCAGGGAATTGAAGGACGTAGACGTCGCTATCCTTTGTACCCCTACCCGCAGTGTCGAAAAATATGCCAAGGAGATACTGGCATTAGGTATCCATACGGTAGACAGCTTCGACATCCATACCGGTATCCCGGCATTGCGCCGCACGTTGGATGCGGAGGCAAAGGCACATAACACCGTGTCCGTCATTTCTGCCGGCTGGGACCCGGGGAGCGATTCCGTTGTGCGCACCTTGCTGGAAGCCATTGCACCGAAAGGCATTACCTATACCAACTTCGGACCGGGCATGAGCATGGGGCATACGGTAGCGGTAAAAGCCGTTGAAGGCGTGAAAGCAGCCCTCTCGATGACCATTCCTACCGGTACGGGAATACACCGCCGCATGGTTTATATCGAACTGAAAGAGGGATACGAATTCGACAAGGTAGCCGCCGCTATCAAGGCAGACCCATATTTCGTAAACGACGAAACCCACGTGAAACTCGTTCCGAGCGTGGACGCGCTGCTCGATATGGGGCACGGTGTGAACCTTACCCGTAAAGGCGTTTCGGGAAAGACGCAGAACCAACTGTTCGAGTTCAACATGCGTATCAATAACCCCGCCCTCACCGCACAGGTGTTGGTATGCGTAGCGCGTGCCGCCATGCGCCAGCAGCCGGGCTGCTACACAATGGTCGAAATTCCGGTTATCGACCTTCTGCCGGGCGACCGCGAGGAGTGGATTGCACACTTGGTATAAGGCTATAAAAGAAGCGGGTGGCTTCGGCACCCCCCCTCAATAAAAACGAGGGTGTGTCGAAACTCTCACAAACTAAAAATCACCCTCGCCACAGTCAGTTGTAGCGAGGGTGATTTCGGTAAAGGGGGAGTTTTGACACATCCCCGTCTTTTTATGTCTTGCCGTTTTAGAATAGGAACCGGAGTATATCATTGAAGTTTGCCCAGATTATCAGGCCGAACAGCAGGAACATACCCACCATTTGCGCACGTTCCATAAACTTGTCGCTGGGCTTGCGGCGCGCTACAATCTCGTAAATCAGGAATAAGACATGCCCGCCGTCCAATGCCGGAATAGGCAGTATATTCATGAAAGCGAGGATAATGGAGAGGAATGCCGTCATGTACCAGAACTGATACCAGTCCCATGTTGCGGGGAAAATGCTGCCGATTGTTCCGAAACCGCCGAGCTGCTTGGCGCCCTCCTTGGAAAAGAGGTACTTCATCTGCCCCACATATCCTTTCAGGGTATTCACTCCCAGAGTTACTCCGGCGGGGATAGATGCGAAGAAACCGTACTCCTTCTTCACAACGGGCAGCAGCCTGTCCGTCTGCATGGACGCCACGATACCTATCTGGTACAAAGAATCCGTTGCCAGCGTCACCGTATCCGTCACTCCGGCTCTTACATAAGTCAGGGAGATAAGACGGTTGTCGGGAGTTGCGGCCTTCTGGCGGTTCAGCATCTCTTCCTTAAAGTCGAAGTAGGCGATGTTGCGCCCGTCCAGTTGCGTAACGCTGTCGCCCGGTTGCAAGCCGGCAAGTGCGGCGGGGCGTCCCGGTGCGATGCTGTCGATTACGAACGGATAGCGGAACGATGCGAAGCGGATGCTGTCGGCAAGCAGGCGTTCCATCATATCTTCGGGGATATACACGGAGGCTTCCTGCCCGTTGCGCAGTACGGTAACCTGGCGTGCATCGACGATGCTTGTCAGCATGTCGCCACCGTAGCGCTCCAAAGGCACACCGTCGGCAGATACCAGTATATCGCCGTCACGAAAGCCTATTGCTTTGGCTGTTTCGTTGAAGTCCATACCCAGCGGGGCTTTCTGTAAAGGTACATACTCATCTCCCCAGGTGAAAAGTATCATAGAATAGATGAATAATGCCAGCAGGAAGTTGAACAGAACACCGCCCACCATAATCAACAGTCGTTGCCATGCCGGTTTGGCACGGAACTCCCACGACTGCACGGGCTGTTTCATCTGCTCGGTATCCATGGACTCGTCTATCATACCTGCAATTTTCACATACCCGCCTAAAGGCAACCAGCCGATGCCGTATTCCGTCTCGCTGTTTTTCGGTTTGAACTTGAACAATGTGAACCACGGGTCGAAGAAAAGGCAGAACTTCTCTACTCGTGTCTTGAATAAGCGGGCAAAAAGAAAGTGCCCTCCTTCATGGACAATGACGAGCAGCGAAAGGCTCATTATGAGTTGTAGGGTACGAATCAAGAATGTTTCCATTAATTTACTAATTTACTGTTTTTACTGTTTTATGATTTACAATTTATTATTCACCTGTCGCGGTTACCGGAAACTGCCGGATGCGGTCAGTTCTTCCGCTATCCGCCTGGCTTCCGCATCGGTAGCCACATAATCCTCGTAAGTAGGTTTCTGTATGAAAGACACCTTCTCCATTGTCTTTTCAATGACATCGCTCATGCCGAGGAACGATATTCCGTCCCGCAGGAAAGCGGCCACCACCACTTCGTTGGCGGCGTTGACGATGCACGGCATGTTTCCTGCACGGTGCAGCGCCTCGTATGCCAGCGCCAGGTTGCGGAAGCGTGCCGTATCGGGCTGCTCGAAGGTCAGCTCCGTACACTGCCGGAAGTCCAGCCGCGGAAAAGACGCTTTGGGACGTTCCGGGTAGGAAAATGCGTACTGGATAGGCAGGCGCATGTCCGGCATGCCCAGTTGCGCCTTCACCGCCCCGTCTTCGAACTGTACCATTGAGTGAATGACGGATTGCGGATGCACCACCACTTCTATCTGGTCGGGACGTACGCCGAACAGCCACTTCGCCTCGATTACCTCGAAACCCTTGTTCATCATAGAGGCGGAGTCTATCGTGATTTTGGCTCCCATGTCCCAGTTGGGATGTTTCAAGGCCTGCGCCTTAGTCACGGTGGCGAGCTGCTCCATTGTACAGGTACGGAACGGGCCGCCGGAAGCCGTCAGTATGACTTTCTCAATGGTATTGCCCGCTTCTCCTGCCAAACACTGGAATACGGCGGAATGTTCGGAATCTACCGGTAGGATAGGAGTGCCGCTGAAACGTGCCAGGTCGTTGATAAGCTCGCCCGCCACAACCAGGGTTTCTTTGTTGGCAAGGGCTATTATCTTGCGTGCACGAATGGCATTCATGGTAGGTTTCAGTCCGGCATAGCCTACCATAGCGGTCAGCACCATATCGATAGAGGCATCCGTTACAATCTGGCATAAGGCATCCTCGCCGGCATACACTTTGATAGGCAGGTCGGCAAGGGCATCTTTCAGTTGCCGGTATTTCGTTTCGTTTGCTATTACCACCGCTTCAGGCTTGAACTTGCGTGCCTGGGCAATCAGGTCGTCCACCCGGTTATTGGCAGTCAGCACATAGGCTTCGTACCGGTCGGGGTGCTCCTCGATAACCTGCAACGCCTGCGTACCGATTGAACCGGTAGAGCCGAGTATGGCAATTTGTTTCTTCATTGGATAAGATTGGGGATTTTATGATTTTAGATTTATGATTTTTATTTTATGCTTTATTTCTTAATGTTTTATTTCTTAATGTTTTATTTCTTAATGCTTTATACTTTATACTTTATATCTTAATGCTTTATACTTTCTATCTTATGTTTTATGTTTTCTTTCTTATACCTTCTATAATCTGATACTTCCTCCCGCCTTTCTGCTAAAACACGATGTAAAGTTCCGGATTGACAGCTCTTCCTTTGTGCCATAGCTCAAAGTGCAGGTGAGGACCGGTAGTCAGTTGTCCGGTATTGCCTACTAAAGCAATGGCTTCGCCGCCTTTTACGCTATCGCCCTCCCGTTTCAGCAGGGAACCGCAATGCTTGTAAACGGATACGAAGTCCTGGTTGTGCTGCACCTCGATTAGATAACCGGTTTCAGCGGTATAAGTACTTAGGATAACCGTTCCGTCCAGGGTAGCCAGTACGCTTTCTCCCGGGTTGGCGGCTATGTCCGTTCCGAAGTGTTTCTTCTCTGCATTGAAAGGAGACGAAATCATGCCGCGGGTAGGACGGTAGAATATCAGTCCGTCTACTTCGGGGCGCGAGGTGATGCTTGTCAGGTTGTACTTCTCCGTTTCCTCGTATTGCTTGCGGAATTCCGCCTCGCGCTGCGTGCGCTCCATGAGCGAATCCTCCCGCACGGTGGTAAGGGAGTCGATAGAATGTACCGTGTCGGTCTTTATCCTGCCCTGGAAAATATCCTGGATATTCATGATGTATAGGTTCTGCCTGGCTACCAGTTGCTGGAGCGAATCCACCCGCAAGGCATTCTCTACCACCTGGGCACGAATTTCACTGTTCATATATCCGGGCAGGTAATTGCGCAACGGGGTGAAAGCGACAATCAGGGAAGCAATCAGGAAGAGTACCGTCAGCACGGAAAGCAATACGGAGAAACCGTTCAGCTTGGATACACGTAGCGTGATAATATCCTCGAGGGTATTCTCATTCGTAATGGTAAGCCTGTACTTGAACTTGATATTACTCCAGAAAGCTTTTCTTCTTTTTTTCTTCTTATTTGCCGTCACTTATAAACTCTTGTTTAACTGTTTATCGTTCATTCAATCAATACTCACCACCTCCGGGTGGCGTCCGTCCGCCGTCCTGCCGTCCGGTTGTCCGTTCCCGGTTGCCGTTTTACACTTCTTCCGTTTCGTCCAAAGCCAGCAACCCTTCCGGCAGGTCTACCGTGATAACTTTATGCTTCCGGTCGATGCCTGCGATAAAAACCTCCTGCGCCGGAATCAGCAATTCCTCCCCCTTGTAATCCACTACGAACAAGGTATTAATGGTAGAGGTATCCACCTCCGTAATCTCGCCCAGTTTGCCGTGATGCACTTCTTCCACGCAGAAACCCACGAAGAAATCCCAACTGAGTTCTCCTGCCCCGGCTTCCTCGGCATGCTTCACGGGAAAGTACACCTCGACATTGGTAAACATGCGTGCACGTTCTGCCGTATCTACTCCTTCGAGCTTGACGAGAGCCGTGGTGTCCGAGCGGAAACGGTACTCCTCCATGAAGAACGGCACGAATATCCCGTCCAGCAGGCAAATAAGGTATTCCGCCTCCGTGCGGTCGAAAATATCATCCGTAAAGGTGAATGACAACTCTCCGTGAATGCCGTGAGGCTTGTTGAATATACCTATCTTATATACTTCTTCTTTTCGTATCATATCGTTTTACCGCCTTATCGCTTATCGCACATCCTGCCGTTTCACCGGCTTTGCCGCTCTACCGCCTCTATCTTCATATCCTCGTTATTCTCGCACCCAACGCATTCAGCCGCCTTTCAATATCCTGGTATCCCCGGTCTATCTGCTCGATGTTGTGGATACGGCTGATGCCGTCGGCGCTCATGGCAGCTATCAGCAGGGCGATGCCGGCACGGATGTCCGGCGAAGTCATATTGCCGCCGCGCAGCTTGAAACCGTGGTCGTGCCCTATTACTACGGCGCGGTGCGGGTCGCACAGAATAATTTGCGCACCCATATCTATCAGTTTGTCTACGAAGAACAGGCGACTTTCGAACATCTTCTGATGAATCAGCACGCTACCCTTCGCCTGCGTGGCAACCACCAGCAATACGCTCAGCAAGTCCGGGGTAAGACCCGGCCAGGGCGCATCGGCAATCGTCATGATAGAACCGTCGATAAAGGACTCTATCTGGTAGGTTTCCTGCGCCGGCACATAAATATCATCGCCGCGTTGCTCCATTTTGATACCCAACCGTCGGAAACTGTCGGGGATGATGCCCAAGTTGGCGTGCGATACATTCTTGATAGTAAGCTCGCTCCTCGTCATGGCGGCCATGCCGATGAAGCTCCCCACTTCAATCATGTCCGGAAGAATCGTATGTTCCGTTCCGTGCAGCTCGTCCACCCCCTCCACAGTGAGCAGGTTGGAGGCGATACCCTCTATCTTGGCACCCATGCGGTTCAGCATACGGCATAACTGCTGTACGTAAGGCTCGCATGCGGCATTGTAAATGGTCGTCTTGCCTTTTGCCAGCACCGCCGCCATGACGATGTTCGCCGTTCCCGTTACGGATGCCTCGTCCAGCAGCATATAGCTGCCCTGCAACCGCTGTGCGGATATTTCGTAAACCTCCCGTTTCTCGTTGTAGGCGAATTCCGCCCCCAAGTTCTGTATGCCGATGAAATGCGTATCCAGCCGGCGGCGTCCTATCTTGTCTCCTCCCGGCTTGGAAATCATAGCCTTGCCGAAGCGTGCCACCATAGGGCCTACCAGCATAACCGAACCGCGCAGGCTGGAACACCTTTTCAGGAACTCGTCGCTTTCCAGATAGGCGAAATCCACATCGGCTGCCCGGAAACTGTACGTGTCGATACCCTTCTTCGATACCGCGACACCCATATCCCGCATCAGTTGGATAAGGTTGTTGACGTCCAGTATGTCCGGTACGTTGTGCACCGTCACCTCTTCCGCGGTAAGCAGCGTGGCGCAGATAATCTGCAAAACCTCGTTCTTCGCTCCCTGCGGATAGATATCTCCTGAAAGACTATGTCCACCTTCTATTACAAATGAGGCCATGAAAGTAGTGGTTAATGATTAGCGGTTAGTGATTAGCTGTTAATAATTAGTGGCAGCGTGGTGATGTCGTATGGCATAAACGCTAATCACTAATTGTTAACCGCTAATCGCTTTAAATTCAGTATTTTCTTTTATTATTCCTATTGTTGTTCCTGTTGTTTTGGTTATTCGTTTTCGGACGGTAGTTCTGCTCAATCCGCTCGGACATCAGGCGTAGCAGGCTATCGGTCATTTGCAGTTTGCCGCCGGAGAGCTCTTCGAGGTCGTCGGCTATTTTGCGGTCGTCGATAGTATCTTTGTTCCACGCCATATAATCCTTCTTCATGTGGTTGCAAATCAGCGCTACCAGGTTCTGCTTCTCATCGCCTTCGGGAAATTCGCAAGCCTTCTGAATCAGCACTTCCAGGGTACGGCCGTAGTGGCGGTAACGGATTTTGGTGCTGGGGTAGGGAACTGCCTCCGGCTTGGTGTTCAGGTTGTCTTTGCGGATAATCTCGTAGGGATAGTCGATATCCAGCTTGAAGTCGGCCATGATAGCGAGGTGGTCCCAAAGCTTATGCTTGAAGTCGGGCACATCGCGCAGGTGCGGAAACATGCTCCCCATGATGTTGATAATGGTGTTGGCGCAACGTTGGCGCTCGGAGCGGTCTTCGATAGTCAGTGCATGGTCTACCATATTCTGGATGCTGCGGCCGTACTCGGGCAAGGGCATCCGTTTTTGTTGAGTGTTATATTGCATTTTCTTAACGGTTAATGATTCAGTGAGTAATGATTGGCGCTTACCGGCCGTTACAGGAGCTTCTTGGGCTGGCTCGCCACGAACTCCTTCAGGTAGAACGGTTCGAAGTAAGCCACATCCTTGAAATCCTTTTCAGCGATAGCCTTCTCTGCCAGCGGAAACATCATGCTTGCCAGCGGACGGATGCCGTCGATGAAATGCGCGTTGGGATGTACGATTTTCCCCTTGCACTTGGCTGCACCGTCGCCGAAGAAGTAAACGGGCTGCCTGTCCAGGAACTCCTTGTATGAGTTCTCGTCCACGATATCCGCCGCAATGTCGCGCACCGGCTTCAGCGCACGGTCGTACACGGCGGCATACACCTCCATGCGCCGGGCGTCTATCATAGGACACAGCAGCGCATCGTCCGGCAATTCGTCGTGGTAGAGCAGCACCGGTACGCACTGCACCTTCAAGGTAGGCAACCCGATAAGGGGCAGGTTGCGGCCGTAGCAGATACCTTTCGCCATGGACACGCCGATACGCAACCCCGTGTACGAGCCGGGACCGCAGCTTACGGCAACCGCATCCAGCGGCATGGCATGGCTGTCGGTGAACGACAGCGCCTCGTCCACGAATACTCCCAGCGATACAGCGTGTGAAGGCCCGTTCAGGTCTTCCTTCCTGAAAACGTTCTGCCCGTCCTCGCTCACGGCTACGGAGCAGGCCGACGTGGACGTTTCGATATGCAAGATATATGACATAGCTTCTGTTCTTCTGAATTTTATTGTGGCAAATTTACGTGATTATTTTCACTAATTAAAATAATCGTGTAATTTTGCGCAAAACTATAACATTATGATACAATCTATGACGGGCTACGGCAAGGCGACTGCCGAGTTGTCCGATAAGAAAATCAATGTCGAGATTAAATCGCTCAATAGTAAGGCAATGGACTTGTCCACCCGTATCGCCCCGCTTTACAGGGAGAAGGAAATGGAAATCCGTAACGAGATATCCAAGATGCTGGAACGCGGCAAGGTGGATTTCAGCCTTTGGATTGAAAAGAAAGATGCGGAGCAACTGGCTACCCCTATCAACCAGGAACTGATAGAGGCTTACTATAAACGGATTAAAGAGATTTCGGCGGCGGCTGGCATTCCCGAGCCCGCCGACTGGTTCGCCACCCTGTTGCGCATGCCGGACGTGATGACGAAGAACGAAGTCCAGGAGCTGAGCGACGAAGAATGGGTGGTGGCTCATCGGGCGGTGGAAGAAGCGGTGAGGCATCTTACCGACTTCCGCAAGCAGGAAGGAGCTGCCTTGGAACAGAAGTTCCGGGAGAAAATTGCGAATATCGCCCGTCTGCTCGAAACGGTCGCTCCGTATGAGCAGGAGCGGGTAGGCAAAATCAAAGACCGCATCACCGATGCCCTCGAAAAGACGTTGAGCATAGATTACGACAAGAACCGCCTGGAGCAGGAACTTATCTACTACATCGAGAAACTGGATATCAACGAGGAGAAACAGCGCCTCTCCAACCACCTGAGATACTTTATCAGCACGCTCGAGAGCGGCGAGGGAGGGCAGGGCAAGAAGCTGGGCTTCATCGCACAGGAAATGGGGCGCGAAATCAATACGCTGGGCAGCAAGTCCAACCATGCCGAGATGCAGAAAATCGTGGTGCAGATGAAGGACGAGCTGGAGCAGATTAAAGAACAAGTACTGAATGTAATGTAAATATACAATGGGCAAACTTATCATATTCTCCGCTCCCTCCGGTTCGGGCAAGTCCACAATCATCAACTACCTGCTGACGCAGAACCTGAACCTGGCTTTCTCTATCTCCGCAACCAGCCGTCCGCCGCGCGGTACGGAACGGAATGGCGTGGAATACTTCTTCCTCACCCCCGATGAGTTCCGGAGCCGCATAGCCAACGGCGAGTTCCTGGAATACGAGGAGGTGTATCAAGACCGTTTCTACGGAACGTTGAAGGCGCAGGTGGAAAAGCAACTGGCTGCCGGACAGAACGTAGTGTTCGACGTGGATGTGGTGGGCGGCTGCAACATCAAGAAGTTCTACGGCGAGCGCGCCTTGTCCGTTTTCATCCAGCCGCCCTCGGTGGAAGAGTTGCGCAAGCGCCTGATAGGTCGCGGTACGGATGCGCCCGACGTGATAGAGAGCCGTGTGGCGAAAGCCGAATACGAGCTTGGCTTCGCCCCCAAGTTCGATACGGTGATTGTGAACGACGATTTGGAAACTGCCAAGGCGGAAGCATTGAAAGTAATCACCCGATTCCTGAACTCTTGAACCGATGAAACAGAGAAGAAGCGTAAAATTGTCGCCGGGCGCCAACAAGGTGCTGTTAGTGCTGAACATCGTTTTGTTTCTGGGCGCCATTGTCCTGGCGGTACTGAACGTAAACCTGAAGGAGTATACTCCTGCCGTGGCGATGCTCATCGTCATGGGCATAAGCGGAGCCAACGTCTACGGCTGCTGGAAACGCCTGAAAGGGAAGCGCTGACGCCCCCTCTTGTTTTGATTGTCAACCCTCAACTTTAGTTTATCGAATGGAGATAGGAATTTTCAGCGGCTCGTTCAACCCGGTACATATCGGGCATCTGGCACTCGCCAACTACCTTTGCGAATACGAAGGGCTGGATGAGGTGTGGTTCATGGTAACCCCGCACAACCCGTTGAAAGAGGAGGCATCGCTCATGGACGACGAATTCCGGCTCGGGCTGGTGCGTCTTGCTATTGCGGGCTATCCGAAGTTCCGGGCTTCCGACTTCGAATTCCACTTGCCGCGCCCGTCCTATACCGTCCGTACGCTCGACGCGTTGAAGCGGGCTTATCCGCAGGATACTTTCCACCTTATCATCGGCTCCGACAACTGGGCGCTCTTTCTCCGCTGGTATCAGTCGGAACGTATTCTTGCAGAAAACCCTATCCTTATCTATCCCCGTCCGGGTTATGCGGTAAACGGGGATTCGTTGCCCCGCAACGCTAAATTGGCCTCCTCGCCCTTGTTCGAAATCAGTTCTACCTTTATCCGCCGGGCTATGGAGGAGGGCAGGGATGTGCGCTACTTCCTGCATCCGGCTGTTTATGAAGCGCTGAAACAAACTAATCCGTAACGAAATGAATAACCCGGAAACCATGCAGATTCCTTATAACTTCGGTGTATGTGCATCTGCCGATTGCCCGAAAAGCGCTACCTGCCTGCGCCACATAGCCTTGCAGCATGCCTCCCTGCAATATGCGTTCCTGCCTACGCTCACTCCGCAAAAGCTGGCGTCGATGAAGGGAAAGTGCGAATATTACTGCCCGGATACGACGGTGCGCTATGCCCGCGGCTTTACCCGTACGGCAGGGTTGCTGACGGTCAATGTGGCGGGTACGTTCCGCCTGCGTCTTATCTCTTACTTCGGACGCAAGAATTACTATCTTGCCCGTAAGGGCGAATACCTCATCAATCCCGCCGCGCAGCAGTATATCATTCGCCAGGCAAAGTCCCTCGGCTTGCAGCTCGACGACTATTTCGACGAATATGTAGACGGATACGATTGGGGATATTGACCGTTTTCTCCGTCCCCTCTCCTTTAACCCTTCGGATACCGCATATCTGCCGTGCCTTTACGTACGGTATAACTCTGTACGGCAGTATGTTGCAGTTTCCTACCGGTAGGGAACTCCCGTTCCCAGGCATGGAAACTTCCGTTCCCACTAACAATAACTCCCGTTTCCCTGCATAGGAACTCCGGTTTCCCCTTATGGGAACGGGAGTTTCTCCCTATGGAAACGGGCGTTTCTCCTTGTGGGAACGGAAGCAGTCCCATGGGAACCCGGCGCCGACGTATTTTCAGCGGAAGTATTTGCTATTATCTTTTTTCTTTTGTTTCTTTGTAAAATAGACTCTTTTTATGAAGAACATAGCATTTGTCGACTTAGAAACCGTTCCCGGTTGCTTGCAGATAGAGGATATAGGAGCCGTTCGCAGCGACGGGGCGGGCTTTCACGAGAATTCGTTCGGAAAGTTGCTCGATTTCCTGGGCAATGTGGAGTACATGGGAGGGCATAATATATTGAAACACGATTTGACTTATCTCGCTCCTTTGTATGAGAAGGCAGCACTTCGTTTGCCTAAGGTAATAGATACCCTTTATCTGTCTCCGCTGTTATTTCCGGAACGCCCTTACCACCGCCTCCTGAAAGACGATAAATTGCTTACGGATAGTATCAATAACCCTTTTAATGATTCGGTAAAGGCTTTTGAATTGTTTAGGGAAGAGGTCGATGCGTTTGAAAAGCTGGACGACGACCTGCAGTTCATTTATTACTCCTTGCTGGGAGATACGGTTGAATTCGGCGCTTTTTTTCATTTTATAAATTATCATCCGGATAGGGCGGGCAGTTTACCGGATATAGTGCGTTGCAGGTTTCGCGGGAAGATTTGCGAGTCGGCTCCGCTGGCCGGAATGGCTGCGCGTTATCCGCTGGAACTGGCTTATACATTGGCTTTGATAGATTGCGAAGACCGCTATTCCATTACCCCTCCGTGGGTGCTTCATGCATTTCCCGATGTAGACAGGCTGATGACCCGGTTAAGGAATACGCATTGTGCCGCGGGATGCCCTTATTGCAATAAGGCTTTCGATATTTATTCAGGGCTGAAAAAGTATTTCGGATTCAGCTCTTACCGGCTTTATAATAATGAGCCGTTGCAGGCAGGGGCAGTGGATGCGGCGGTGAAAGGGAAGTCTATACTGGCCGTCTTTCCTACGGGAGGCGGCAAGTCCATTACGTTTCAGGTTCCGGCGCTTATGTGCGGGGAAACGGTAAAGGGGCTCACTGTGGTTATTTCGCCTTTGCAGTCTCTCATGAAAGACCAGGTGGACAACCTGCGCAAACATAACATTACGGAGGCTGTGACGATAAACGGACTGCTGGACCCGGTGGAGCGGGCAAACTCGTTCGAGAGGGTAGAGGACGGTTCGGCCTCCATGTTGTACATCTCTCCGGAGTCTTTGCGTTCGAGAAGCATCGAGAGGTTGTTACTGGGACGGAAAATAGTCCGTTTCGTGATAGATGAGGCGCATTGTTTCTCGGCATGGGGGCAGGATTTCAGGGTGGATTATCTCTATATCGGTGATTTTCTGAAGCAGTTGCAACAGAAAAAGAAGCTTGTGGAGCCTATTCCCGTGTCTTGTTTTACGGCTACGGCCAAACAGAAGGTGATAGAAGATATCAAGGAGTACTTCAAGGTGAAGTTGAATATCGACTTCGAGTTATTCCGTGCCGGTTCCAGCCGTACCAATTTGAGGTACAAGGTATTCAAACGCGGTGACAAGCGCGAGAAGTACAATAGTTTAAGGGAGATTATAGAGGCGCATTCCTGTCCGGTCATCGTTTACGTTTCGCGTACCCGCACCGCTTCGGGGCTGGCCGCCCAGTTGGTGAAGGACGGAATCGAAGCGAGGGCGTATCATGGCAAAATGGATGTGCGCGAAAAGACGGATAACCAGAATGCGTTTATTGCCGGGGATGTGCAGGTTATGGTGGCGACCTCTGCCTTTGGTATGGGAGTGGATAAAAAGGATGTGGGGCTTGTGGTGCATTACGAGATTTCCGATTCTTTGGAGAATTATGTGCAAGAGGCGGGAAGGGCTGGTAGAGACGAGCATATCACGGCAGATTGTTTTATTCTTTTCGATGAGGAGGATTTGAACAAGCACTTCATCTTGCTGAACCAGACGAAGCTGCATATGAAGGAGATACAGCAGGTGTGGAAAGCGATAAAAGAGCTTACCCGCTTTCGTTCTACCGTTTCGCAGTCTGCACTCGAGATAGCGCGCAGGGCCGGGTGGGACGACAACATAGCCGACATAGAAACGCGTGTAACCACGGCTATCGCTGCCTTGGAGGAGGCGGGGTATATACATCGCGGCCAGAATATGCCGCGTGTATTTGCCAATAGCATTATGGCGAGGACTGCCCAGGAAGCTATTGACAGGATTAATGCTTCCGGAAGGTTTTCCGGGAAGCAGGAGGAACAGGCTATCCGTATCATCAAGAAGCTGATAGCTACCAAAAGCCGGAAGCATCTGAATAATGAAATACCGGAAGCGCGAATAGACTATATATCGGACCATTTGGGTATCACCCGGGAGGATGTGATACAGGTAGTGACATTGTTGCGCGAGGAAAAAATACTGGCCGATGCCCAGGACTTGACTGCTTATATAAAGCGGACGGAGTCGTGCAACCGTTCGCTCGAGATAGTCCGTTTCTTCAACCGGCTGGATAAGTTCCTGCTCGGTTCTTTCACCGAAAGGGAAGGGCTCTACAATCTGAAGGAGTTGAGGGAGGAGGCGGAGCAGGCTATGGAGAGGAGTGTCAGTCCCGATAAGTTGAAGGTGCTTATCAACTTCTGGGCGGAAAAGGATTGGTTGAAGCGCGAATACCAGGATGCGGCGAAAAACCATGTCGCTATCGTGCTGACGGAACAGAACCGGAGTCGATTCAGGGAAAAGGCGGAACGCAGGTATATATTGTCGGATTTCATAATCAATGCCTTGTTCGGTAAGGCCGGTACGGGTGATAAAGATGAAATATCCCGGGAGGAGGTGCTGGTAGAGTTCTCCGTGCTGGAACTGAAAGAGGAATTCGAGAAGGAGGAAAGGCGGCGGGGAAGCTTGTTTCGGCAGGCGGTTTCGACAGAGGATGTGGAGGATGCGCTTTTCTATCTTTCGCGTATCGGCGCTTTGCAGATTGAAGGCGGTTTTCTGGTGGTTTATAACAAGCTTTACATCAATAGGATAATCCTTAATAACCTGATAAAGTATAAGCAGGAGGATTACCGGAAGTTGGAGCTGTTTTATGAAAACAAGATTCAGCAGATTCATATTGTGGGTGAGTATGCGCAGAAAATGGTGGAGGATTATCAGGCGGCCTTGCAGTTTGTGGATGATTATTTCAATCTTAATAACGCTTCGTTTTTACAGAAGTATTTCCCAGGTAACAGGCGCCATGAGATAGGGATGAAGATGACGCGCTCTAAATATATGCAGGTATTCGGTGAGTTGTCCGAGAAGCAGTTGGCGGTAGTCAAGGATAATTCGTCGAAGCATATCGTGGTATTGGCCGGCCCGGGAAGCGGTAAGACGAGGGTACTTGTCCATAAGCTGGCATCGCTGTTGCTCATGGAGGATGTGAAGCACGAACAACTGCTGATGCTTACTTTCTCGAGGGCGGCGGCCGGTGAGTTCAGGGAGAGGTTGTATAAGTTAATCGGTAATGCCGTCGGATATATCGAGATAAAGACTTTTCATTCTTATTGTTTCGATTTGTTAGGATGCCAGGGTACGTTGAAAAGGGCTGAGTCGGTGGTGGAGGATGCGGTGAGGAGAATCAGGAGCGGCGAGGTCGAGAAGAACCGGATTACCAAGACCGTATTGGTGTTGGATGAGGCGCAGGATATGACGTCGCATGAGTTCGGTTTGGTAGAGGCGCTTATCGAGAAGAATGAGGAGCTCAGGGTGATTGCCGTGGGGGATGACGACCAGAATATCTACGGCTTCCGCGGCTCCGATTCGCGGTATATGAAAAGTCTTGTCGATAAGTATGATGCGCATACTTACGAGTTGCTGACGAACTACCGTAGCAAGAATAATCTGGTTCAGTTTGCGGGGGCGTTTATAACGCGGCTGGCCGGGCGGATGAAGTCTTCGCCTGTTATTTCCAAGGATTTGCAAGACGGGATTATCCACATCACGCATTATAAATCGGCTAATATGGTGTTCCCTTTGGTGCGGGATGTGTGCGAAAGTAATCTGGCGGGTAGTACTTGTGTGCTCACGCTGACGAATGAGGATGCCATGCTGATTGCCTTTCTTTTGAAAGAGAGGGGGATGCCCGTCAGGCTCGTTCAGTCGAACGACGGCTTCCGCTTGACCGATTTGGATGAAATTCATTATTTCAATAGCTTGCTGGGATTGTCTGCAAATACTTGCCTGATAGATGCAGAACGGTGGGAGTCGGCGAAAAGGGGATTGAGAGAAAGGTTTTTCAATGCTTCTTCCATGGAGGTTTGCTGCAATATCATCAGGAAGTTCGAATCGCTTTATGAGGAGCGGAAGTACCGTTCGGACTGGGAGGCTTTTCTGTTCGAATCCAGGCTGGAGGATTTCTATACTTTCAGGGGTGAGGAGATAAATGTTTCTACTATTCATAAGGCGAAAGGAAAAGAGTTCGAGAACGTCTTTCTGTTGTTGAATGACGATTGCAAGAAATACACCAGCCGGTTGCGTGAGATTTATGTGGCTATTACCCGTAGCAAGCAGTTTTTGTCGGTACATCTGAATGATTATTATGCCGGCCTCATGCCTAAGGAGTATGCGAGTTTTCAGGTAGATACCAATGAATATCCTGTGCCGGAGTATTTGTATTTCTCATTGGAGCACACGGATGTCTGGCTCGATTTCTTTCTGTATCCTTTCCGGCAGGATTTAATCGGGAGGTTGAGAAGCGGGAGTCCGTTACTGCTAACGGAGAAAGGATGCTCGGATAGCGATAAGAACGAGGTATTGCGCTTTTCCTCGAAGTTTCAGTCTGTAATCAGGGTGTGGCAGGAAAAGGGATACGGATTGCACAAGGCTGCCGTGAACTTTGTGGTGTTCTGGAGAAAGCAGGATAGCAATTCTGGAGAGGTCAGGATTGTATTGCCTAAAGTTGTTTTAAAGAAATGCCCCGGTGTGGCGGGTAAATGAAACAGGAAGGTGGTACGTATTGCATAAATGGAAAGATGAGAGTGGGTCAGAGTTCCGTATAATCCGCGGCGAACTCTGACCTTATTTAGGGACATTCAGTAAATAATATAAAATCAGCCAACTAATTCATACACAAAATATTGCGAATTAGCTGGCTTTTTTGTATCTTTAGGTATTCCCCCGCAAATAAGGTTTGAAGGCCAAAACGGGGGAAATTCCCCGACTAAGATATGGCTAAGATACAAAATATTTCCGAAATTCACCCAACTTTGGGCTTCACAGAATTTGATGTTCTGGAAAAATACCGCAAAAGTTTTAATGAGAGTGAGCTTGGCAGGCTTCACTCAGTGTTCCCGTTTGAACGCATGGCAAAAGCCGCAGGCCT
>NZ_KB894135.1:61546-85901 GCF_000374365.1 Bacteroides gallinarum DSM 18171 = JCM 13658 | reverse complement strand
GTTTATTAAACGAACGTCTAAAAAAACATATTCGTTTTTAAATCGTTCGCTTATAGCCTTTTAAGAGCTTATTAATATCACATAACTGTTTCAACGTTCTCTTTCTGTGATAGTGGGGAATTTTGGGATAATATGGATGCAGACTAAACTATTGACTATAATTGCATTACATGAATTGACCGGGAGGTACTTCGTTACTCCGGTGTCCCCAAAGAATGTCCTTTTCACAAGCTTCTATTTAACCCGAAATTTTACGATTCTTACGTAATGTCCTGTTCATCAGAAAAGGCCGAATCCGAACTGCAATGCGTTTCCGATTGCCAATCGAACAAAGATTGCCAGCTACACTGGTATGCTGTCCGCGTGACTTATAGCCGTGAGTTGGCTCTGAAAGAGTTTTTGGATAAGGAAAATATAGAGAATTTCATTCCTATGCATTACGAGTATATAATAAGGAATGAACGCCGTGTCCGCAAGCTTGTCCCTGCCATACACAATTTGGTCTTTGTCCGTTCTACCCGTGCATGTATCGATGAAATCAAAAACAATCTTGCGCTGAATATACCTGTCCGCTACATTATGAATAGGGAAACCCGCCAACCGGTTATTATTCCGGATGCACAGATGCGTAGTTTCATATTGGTTGCAGGCACGTATGATGAAGCCGTTATTTATGTGGAACCGGAAGAACTGAAACTGGTGAAAGGTACTAAGGTACGTATCACCGGCGGAGTTTTCGAAGGGGCTGTCGGCGAATTTGTCCGCCTTCGTCACGACCGTCGTGTGGTTGTGAATATAGAAGGTGTTATGGCGGTTGCCACTACATTTATCCACTCTTCACTTATAGAACCGATAAATACTGACTAAAAATTTTGTAACTCAATAACTTCTATATTTTTAGATAAAATGAACGACCACGTTTCATCTTTGTACACTCTTGCCCATGAGCTTTTGAATTTGGGCATGGACGGCAGTCCCATTTACAGCGACCACTTCGCCCGTTTGAACCGCGAAGTTTATGAACAGGCACTTAAGTTGTATAGTACTTTGGAAGGTAGTACTCCGGAAGAAGAGGCCGAACTCTGCCTTGCCATTCTGGTGGCGTTGAATGCTACTTTCTATGACAATGGGCGTAAGCAGCAATATATCCAGCATCTGCTCGACCGCTGCTGGAATATTCTCGACAAGCTCCCGGCTTCGCTTTTAAAAGTACGTCTTCTGACTTATTGCTATGGCGAGGTTTATGAAGAAGAACTTGCCAAAGAAGCGCATGCTATTATTGATACTTGGGATGTATCCTCTTTAACTCCCGAACAGATAGAAATTATCGGTGAACTGAAGAATATGGAGGAAAACCAGTATCCTTTCGAGATTGTAGATTAATCCGGTCTGACAGTCTTTACCCCCCCCTTAGTCACTACGTTTAAGTTTTCAGCTATTGATTGCTAATCACTAAACATCGATTATCATAGTGAACTTTTTCTTTATCGTTCTTACCTTTTTGATATCGGCATTTATCGCCCGTATCCTGATACCCCGTATCTTGTTGATATCCCTTCGCAAGAAACTTTTTGACATTCCGGATAACCGCAAGGTGCATAAGAAGGCGATACCCCGTTTGGGAGGCGTATCTTTCTTCCCAACCACTTTGTTCTCTTTCTGTCTCGTCTACGCTTTCCGGTTGCTGTGTGGCGATAGTGTTTCGACGGTCTATGCAAGTTATCTGTTACCGGAGTTATTGTTGTTTGCCTGCGGAATGACCTTGCTTTACCTGACGGGTATCGCCGACGACCTTGTCGGTGTCCGTTATCGCCAGAAGTTTGTAATCCAAATCTTCTGTGCCTGTCTTTTCCCTTTATCAGGGCTTTGGATAAACGATTTGTACGGTTTGTTCGGCATACACGAACTGTCGGCGTATGTCGGTATGCCCTTTACTGTATTGACGATAGTTTTCATCACCAATGCTATCAACCTGATTGACGGAATCGACGGCCTTGCTTCCGGTTTGAGCAGTGTGGCATTATTAATTTTTACCTTTTTGTTTATCAGTAAGGGGTTGTGGAGCTATGCCATGCTTTCTGCCGGTACTTTCGGCGTACTTGTGCCATTTTTTTATTACAATGTTTTCGGTAGCGTGGAACGTGCCCGTAAGATTTTTATGGGCGATACGGGTAGCCTGACTTTAGGTTATACCCTCAGTTTCCTTGCTATAAAATACAGTCAGTTGAATACGGATGTCATGCCTTATACCGAAGGTGCTTTCATCATAGCTTTCAGTACAATGATTATCCCTGCGTTCGATGTCGTTCGTGTCGTCTTAGTCCGCATTCGTGAGGGGCATAGTCCTTTTGAACCGGATAAAAATCATATCCACCATAAATTGTTGGCGATAGGTCTGTCACCGAGAAAGGCAATGCTGAGCTTGCTTTGCATGTCTTGTGCTTTCAGTGCAGCCAATATTTTGCTGATGCCTTATGTGAATAATACAGCGATGTTGGTAACTGATATCGTGATTTGGGTAGGGCTGAATTTGTGGTGGGATTATTTGAGGGATAAAAAGTAAAATATTTGTTTGTTAGGAATTAAATCCTAAACAAACAAAGATATATTGTCATGAAAGCAAGGGATTCAGAGTTGGGTGTATAATACTTAATTATAAATCATTAAATAACAAAACTATAACTTCTATTGGCGTTACTGGTAATAAAGATAAACTACAGCAGTACTTGGAATTGCCGAATGAGGATGAAATACCTTGTTGCTTTATCGAAAAAGAATTAAACGAAGAAGTCTGAAGTAACTGACTTTGCTAATGACGAAGAAGTAGCTGCTATGTTCACAAAATGAAGATTTTGATAAGTAACTTTATTAGGGGGATACTCAAATATGGTCATTGAAACGAAATTAATTATCGGGAAGTAAATAATAACTGAAAGTTTAACTGTTTTAATTTATAAAAAGTTGTCTTAAGGTGCCTTTCTTAGGCATGCATTCCAATGTTCACTTATAATGGCTAATAATCATTTGATAGCTAAAAATACTATTTTTTTATATATCCGTATGCTTTTAAGCATGGGAATATATCTTTATACAACAAGGGTTGTATTAAGTATTTTGGGTATTGAAGATTATGGTATTTATAATGTTGTAGGAGGGCTGGTAGCTATGCTTTCATTTCTAAATGCTACTATGTCAGGAGCAACTTCACGTTTTATTACATTTGAATTAGGAAAGAATTCTTCAAAAGTACAAACAGTTTTTTCTGTAGCTTTAACTATACATATAATTATTGCTTTAATCGTGTTCCTCATAGGAGAGACTTTTGGTGTTTGGTTCTTGGAAAACGAACTAACAATTCCTGCTACCAAAATGTACGAGGCTAAATGGCTTTTACAATTTTCAATCGTGACAATGATATTTTCTTTTACTCAAGTTCCTTATAATGCAAGTATCATTGCCCACGAAAAAATGAATATATATGCCTATTTTGAATTGGTGAACGTAGGGTTAAAACTTCTGTCTGTTTATTTGCTTTTAATCATTGATACTAATAAATTGATTTTTTATGGGGCAATAGTTATGTTAACACAGATAAGTGTTACATTATTGTATAGATTATATTGCATAAATAAATGGGAGCATTGTAAGTTTAAGCTTTCTTTAGATAGGGAATTTCTAAGACCTTTATTGTCTTATTCTGGTTGGGATTTATTTGGAAATGCTAGTTTGGTTGCACGTACTCAAGGTGTTAATATCTTATTAAATATTTTTTTTGGAGCTGTTATGAATGCAGCTGCAGGAATTGCCATGCAGGTACAAACAGCCGCAATGTCTTTTGCTACTAATGTGATGACTGCTTTTCGTCCTCAAATAGTTAAAACTTATGCAGCGAAATCATATAGTGAAATGATTAATCTTATTTCTTTGGGGAGTATTATTACTTATGTACTTTATTTAATAATAGTTACCCCTTTGATTTTTGAGATGGACTTTATTCTGCATATATGGTTAAAGGAAGTACCTGACTATGCGGTCTGCTTCTGTCAGTTGGCTTTATTAATGGATCTTTTCTCAAATTCTGGGCGTTTTTTGATGATAGGTATAGATGCAACAGGACGTATAAAAGAAACTAGTTTACAATTGGGATGTTTATATTTATTTGTGATACCAATTTCGTATATCTTATTTAAATGTCAAGCGGAACCGTATACTCCATATGTTTATAATCTACTTACTCCTTTATTGGCAATTCCTATAAATTTGTTTTGGCTTCATAGATATATAAGAAAATTTTCCCCTATGGCCTATTTCAGTAAGATAATTGTCCGTTTAATCTACGTAACATTTATTTCTTTGTCTATAGGATTGATTATTAGGGAGAATATGGATGTTACTTGGGCTAGATTATTTATGATATTTATTTGTTGTAGTTTTAGTTCTTTGCTTCTGTCTTTTTATATCTGTCTGAGCCACTCACAACGGACAGTTTTATTAACAGCTATAAAATCTAAATTAAATGGAAGAAAAGAGTAGGCTTATAGCTTTACCTAAAATTTTAGATAAACGTGGTAATTTATCTTTTATTGAAAGTTTGCAACATATTCCTTTTGAAATAAAAAGAGCACATTGGATTTATGATGTTCCTGGTGGGCAAACTCGAGGAGGACATGCTTACATTGAAACTCAGGAGTTTATAGTGGCTATGTCTGGTAGCTTTGATGTCATACTACATGAAAGTGAAGGTAATAAGACAATTTCATTAAATCGTTCTTATTATGGTCTGTATGTACCAGCTGGCATATGGAGAGAATTGTGCAATTTTTCTAGTAATTCTTTAGCTTTGGTACTTTCATCGACATATTTTGATGTAGCAGACTATATTGACAATTATAATGTATATCAAAGAAAAACTTATCGTAAAGATTGGAATGATAGTGAAATTATCAATAGGATGGTAAAAGCTCAAGAATATGACGCACATAAAACATCTGTTTTTGATTGTACTTTATTAGAATTGGATAAACATACAAGTGAACTTGGAAATTTATCTGTTATGGAAAATGGGCATTCCATTCCTTTTGACATAAAAAGAGCCTATTATCTTTATGATATTCCTGGTGGGCAATCTCGTGGGGCTCATGCACATAAAAAATTACAACAGTTTATCGTTTCTGTTGGAGGTAGTTTTGATATTACTTTAGATGATGGTTTTAATAAAAGAACATTTACGTTGAGTAGGCCCTATTATGGTTTATTGATACCGCCTGGTATTTGGCGTGATTTAGTAAATTTCTCGGCTGGAGCTACTTGTTTGGTTTTGGCATCAGAACATTATGACACAGAGGATTATATTAGAAATTATGATGACTATATAAACTTTAAAAATAGTTTGATATGATAAAGTTTTTAGATTTACAAAAAGTGAATGCCTTGTATGCAGATGAGCTGAAATCCGTGACTGCTCAAATTATAGATGAAGGGTGGTTTCTAAACGGAAAATGGAATGAAAAGTTTGCTAATGACTTAAAAGAATATATAGGTTGTAAATATGCTATCCCTTGTGGTAATGGGTTGGATGCATTGCGTCTTATCTTTCGTGCATACAAAGAAATGGGGATTATGGAAGATGGAGATGAAGTAATAGTTCCGGCTAATACATATATTGCCACAGTTTTGGCAATTACAGACAATAACTTAGTTCCGGTTTTTGTTGACCCTTCTGAAGATTCATATAATATTGATATTGAAAAAATAGAGTTATTTATTACACCACGTACAAAAGCTGTGGTCATTGTACATCTCTACGGTCAAGCATGTTGGTCATGTAAGTTGAAAGAATTAAAAGAAAAATATGGGTTGAAAGTCGTTGAAGACAATGCTCAAGGTATCGGTGCAAAATGGAATGGCATTCATACAGGAAATTTAGGCGATGCGGCAGGATTTAGCTTTTATCCAGGTAAAAATTTGGGAGCATTAGGTGATAGCGGTGCTGTAGCTACGAATGATGAAAAATTAGCTTATATTGTAAAAGCGTTAGCCAATTATGGTTCTATAATACGTTATGTGCATGATTATAAAGGATTGAACAGCAGAATGGATGAAATACAGGCGGCTTTTTTATCTGTAAAACTAAAACGTATTGACGAGAGAAATCATATCCGAAAGATGATAGCTAAACGTTATATGACTGAGATACAGAATCCTTATATAATACTTCCAAAAATAATAGAAGACGATATTGATAGTCATGTATTCCACCTATTTGTAATTCGTACACTTTATCGGGAGCAGTTGAAGAATCATTTGACGCAAAATGGTATAGAAACTTTGATTCATTACCCTACGCCGGTATATAAGCAATCATGCTATAAAGAGTATGCTACAGCTTCGTGTGAGTTGTCTGAACGTATACAAAAGGAAATCCTATCTATTCCCATGTCTTCGGTTATGGAGGAAGTTGAAGTGAGAACAGTAATTAGTGCCATAAATCAATTTAAACCCTAAAATGATAATTGTTTCATCAGACTTTATTCAAAACCCTATAGTATCGGTTGTAATAGCTACTTATAATCAGGTTGCATATATTGAAGAAACTATATTGTCTGTCCTTACCCAGCAATGTAGTTATCCTTTTGAAGTAATTGTTGCAGACGATGGTAGTAATGATGGAGAGCGGCAATTACTGTGTAATTTGCAAAAGAAATATTCAAAACTGCTTAAATTGATTTTTAATGAAAAGAATCTAATGGTTGCGCGGAATTATGTCAATGCAATACAAGAAGCAAAGGGAAAATATATTGCAACACTGGATGGTGATGATTATTGGAACGCTGTGGATAAACTTCAGCGGCAAGTGGATATTCTTGAAATGCATTCGGAAATTTCTATTGTATATACTGGTTATCGGAAATTTGAAAGTGATACTAAAAAGACTATAAGCGATGTTAAAACTTGGAAATGTGTAGCTCTCAATAAAAAGGGAATTGAAGCTGCATTTGCATTTGCTTTAGGTGATATTGATTATCCTTTAGGAAGTTCAGCATGTTTCAGGAAAGATAGCTATTTATATGGTTGTGATAAGTATGAGCCATTAATTTCAACTCCCTATTGTGCCGGTGAGGGAACAATTTTAAATATCTCAATGTGTATGGCTGGCTATTTTTATTTCATTCCGGAAGTTATGGTTTCATATAGGATATTACCGGACTCACTTTCTCATTTTGAGAAAAAGGAAGAACTTATTCAGTTTACCTTTAAATATCTAAGACAACGTTTATTAATTGCTGAATTATTAGATTTGGATAAAGTTAAGATTCTTAACCATAGTTTATGGAAAATCTTCTATTTGGCAGTGATTAATGGCATGTTGAAGACGTATATAGCTGAATTGGAAAAACTGGAAGCTGATTATAAAACTCAACTACCTAAAAGTTTTTTTAGAGTATATAGTAATTCTTTGATGATGTTTTTAGGATTTTGGCTTACAAAGTTTGTTTCTCTATTCAAAAACGTAAAGAACCAAGTTAGTAGTTTATAATGATAACTATCTTAGATAAGAAAGATTGTTGCGGATGTTCAGCTTGTATTCAAATATGTCCGAAGCAATGTATTACGATGTTAGAAGACGAGGAAGGATTTTCTTATCCATCGGTAAACATACACAATTGCATTGATTGTCATTTATGTGAGAAGGTATGTCCTGTTTTGCATTTGGGAAAAACTCGTAAACCTCTAAATGTATACGCTGCAAAAAATAGAGATGAAAAAATTCGTTTGCAAAGTTCTTCTGGTGGAGTGTTTACTGTATTAGCAGAGGCTGTGATTAATACAGGTGGAGTCGTTTTTGGCGCAAAGTTTAATGAAGAATGGAAAGTCGTTCATGGATATACGGAGACCAAAGACGGAATAGCCGACTTTCGTGGCTCCAAGTATGTCCAAAGTTGGATGGGAGACAACTTTAGTAAAGTAAAATACTTTTTGGATAATGGAAGAAGGGTCTTATTTTCAGGTACTCCTTGTCAAGTGGCAGGTTTAAAACTTTTTTTGCGTAGGCCATATGAAAATTTATTGACGGTTGATTTTATCTGTCATGGGGTACCAAGCCCAAAAGTTTGGCGAATGTATTTGAAAGAATTTGTGATGAATCAGTCTATTAAATCCGTATCTTCTGATTCTGCATCTGAAAAAAGAATTTCGATTGCAAGTATTTCTTTTAGAGATAAACGTTTAGGTTGGAAAAAATTTAGCTGTGCTTTTACGTTTTCCATATCTGATAATAATGGAGAGAAGAAGCTGGTTTCATCATCAGAGGTATTTTCTAAGAATACATATATGAAAGGATTTTTAGAGAATTTGTATTTAAGACCGGCATGTCATCATTGTCCGGCAAAATGTTTGAGTAGTGGAAGTGATATAACAATTGCTGATTTTTGGGGAATGAATAAAGTGCTATGCAATAAAGATGATGATTGGGGATATAGTGTGATGATGGTGAACAGTATGAATACTTCATTAAAATTAATCGCAGAATTGGACACTACAAAAATCTGTTATGAGGATGTATTACGATATAACTCACCTATTGAAAAGTCGGCAGATCCAAACATAAACAGAAATTATTTTTTCTCTAATCTTGAAAAGAAAAGTTTATCTCTATTAATACCTCATGCTTTATATAGAAGATGCCTTTTAAAATTAATATATAGGATAAGAAGAAAGATAAATCTTTTAGTAAATCAATAGAAAAAGATTTTAGTATATGAAGATAGGTATTGTTACATTTTGGAGTAGTAAAGATAATTATGGACAGTTATTACAGTTGTTTGCCCTACAAACATTTTTGAAAGAATTAGGGCATGAATCTTTTTTAATTCGATACGCATTTTGGAAAGATAATTCGATTTCAAAGTTGCTAAAGGAATATTTTTTGTTACCTTGGAGAATTCCATGTGCAATAAAAAATAAAATAACAGAGCGGAAAGTACACAAAAGTAATATAGTACATGAACGTAAATTTACAGATTTCTTATCTGAAAACATATTGTATACAGAGCAAATCTATTCTACTAAAGAGTTGATGCAAAATCCACCAGTTGCAGATTGTTATATAACGGGGAGCGACCAGGTATGGGGGGCATTAAATCCCAATCCCATATTTTTTCTTCAGTTTGGTTCGGAGGAAACTAAAAGAATCTCATTTGCTGCCAGTTTTGGAGATGGAAATAGTTTTTTGAAGGATATATATATTTCAAAGATTACTCCATATCTAAAAAAATTTGATATGGTTACAGTGAGAGAATATAAGGCATTGGAAATTTGCAAAAAAGCCGGTATCAATGGGGCTATGTTATTTCCGGATCCTACATTGCTGATTGATATGTCAAATTATAATCGTTTGTTATCTTCAAATCCATGTACTGATAAATATTGTTTAGTTTATATGTTGGAAGAGGAACAAAAAACTAAAATGAGTATGGATGATATTGCTGCTTTCGTGAAAGGTATAGGGATAAAGATGATATACGTAGCAAGTCAAGGAAGATTCGATAAATATGCTAAGAAATATCCAACTATTCCGCAGTTTTTATCCTATATTAAAAATGCTGATTTTGTAATTACCAATTCTTTTCATGGTACTGTATTTTCAATCATGTATCATAGAAGATTTGCTGTAATCCCTAAAAAGAATGGGAATAATACAAGGATTGAAACTTTATTATCACAATACGGCTTGCAAAAGCATATAGTCAAGGAACTGTCTATGATAAAAATTGCATATAACGATGCTGTTGACTGGAGTTTAATAGACAATATAAACCAAAAGAAGAAAAAGGTGACTGTGGCTTTACTGAAAAAGGTGGTAGGTAAAAAATAGTAGATTAATATTTTATATTTATCTCATTTCATTTTATACTGATGAATTATAGTATTAAACGAGAAGATAGAAATTTCTTGTTATTAAAATTATTTCTTATCTTATCACCTATATGTGATTTATTAACAGGAATTTGTATCTTTAAGTTAGATATGCCTGAGGGTTTTATAGGTTCTCCCTCCCAGATCTACAGGATAATATTTCTATTTATTCTTTTCTTCCGTATTGGTAAAAGGCAGGTAAGGATATGTATTATATTACTTTTATGGATGTTGTTCGTGGAATCCACATGCTTTTTTTATATTGATAATCCACTCCCGTTTATTTCAGGACTTAATTACGCCACCAAGATTGTATTTTTGTTACTTCTTTATTTTTTTGTAAAGACTGTGTTAGATTCTGGAATCCCAATAGTAAAGATATTGCACGTATTTTTATTTGCAGCCTTTCTGTATGCATTAGGTATTATTATCCCGGCTATTTTGGGAATAGGTGTCAGTTCTTATACTGAAGGAACTTTTGGTCAAAAAGGTTTGTATGCATCAGGTAATGCGTTAGGTATATTTATGGGGATTGCAAGTGTACTATGTGTATTGAAGAAAGACAAAACATTTATAGATATCTGTAAATCACTAATATTATTACTCTCATTATTACTTTTGGCAACAAAAACTGCATTACTGTTTTTTGTTGTAACAATATTCTTTTTCATATCGACTCGAAAATCTTATAATAAAATATTATTGTTGTGTTTATTCGCAGGAAGTATCTTTTATTTTTGGAATTACCTGAAAGATGCATTCATGGCTGTATTTGATGTGGTGGTATTTCGTTACGAAATTAGTGACAGTCCTTTAGCTTTTATGTTAAGTAGTAGGGATAATTATGTTATAGATGCATTTACAGAATTCTATGACTCTTCTATGTGGATATTGAAGCTGATAATCGGTGGTGGTGTTTTTATGAGCTATAGAGCAAGTTATTTCGAGGATATGCCATTTAAGCAGTTAGAAATGGATTTTTTTGATATTTTTTTTATGTATGGTTTGATAGGTATTTTTTGTTATATCGGAATAGTTTTGTGGTGTATTAAAAAATCTTATAATAAAGGTTTAGTTTTATTTTCACTTATTATTTTTTTTATCCTTCATTCAGCATTGGCTGGGCATATCCTTTTTGATGGTGTTCCGATGACGGCTGGAGTTATATTAGTAAATATATTGGATAAAAGAAAAGAAGTTCTAGCAGAGTTTAAAGTCTGATTTACCATTTCTTTTGAGTTAGAACAAAGAAGATTGTGGGGCTGGTTATATTATGAAAAAAATTATTTGTTTTCATCTTTTAAATGATTATAGTGGGAGTCCTAAAATTCTGAATTTAATTTTGAAAGGACTATGTATGAAAGGGTATAAAATAGACTTAGTCACCTCTCGAAATAAGGGAATACTTGATGAGCTAAATTCTTACAAGCATATAAAAATGTATCGTTATCATTATTTATTTTCAAATAATTCTCTATTTACGATATTGCGATACTTATATGTACAGCTATATACTTTTTGCTTTTCCTTTCGTTATATCTTTTGTAAAGATGCCATTTTCTATATAAATACATTGTTGCCTGTTGGGCCGGCTTTGGCAGGAAGATTGATGGGAAAAAAAGTAGTCTACCACTATCATGAAAATGCTTTTGCAAAAGGTTTGTTTTATAGAATACTGGCTTTCATGATGCAATGGCTTGCTAATGATATCATTTGCGTTTCTAACTTTCAACGTAGTAATTTAAGGAGAAAAGAACATGCAACTGTTGTTCCTAATTCTTTATCAGCTGATTATGAGGAAAGGTGTAGGGGATGTTATGTAGAAAGAGATTATAAGACCGTACTAATGCTGTCTTCTTTGAAACTGTATAAAGGTATTTTAGAATTTGTGCAATTGTCTGAAAGGTTACCACAATATCATTTTTTACTGGTAATAAATGATGTTCAAAAGAATATTGATAAATTTTGTGCAATGTATAATATCTTGCACCATGAAAATTTAGAAATATGGGATAGGCAATCAGATGTTTTTCCTTTTTATGAACGGGCATCTTTGGTATTAAATCTTACTAATAAAAAAAAAGTATTAGAAACTTTTGGATTAACAGTTTTGGAAGCTATGACTATGGGGTTACCTGTAATTGTTCCTACAGAAGGTGGTATTGCGGAAATGGTTGAGGATGGAGTAAATGGTTATAGAATAGATGTACAAAATTTAGAAGAAATAGAAAATAAAATAAATAAAATATTATTTGACAGGCTTTTGTATCAGTCACTTTGTGAAAATGCCAAAAAAAAATCTGCAAATTATAGTTATGTTTCCATGATTGATAGAATTGATAAGCTATTAGGAAATTGATTTTATTATGAGAAATATTTCAATTATAGGCACTGTAGGAGTACCCGCCAACTATGGTGGTTTTGAATCTTTAGTAGAGAATATCATAGGATGTAATTCTTTAGACGATATACATTATACGGTTTATTGCAGTGCTAAAAACTACTCTCACCGACAATTAGTTTATAAAAATGCAGATTTAAAATATATTCCATTAGATGCCAATGGAAGCCAAAGTATCCTATATGATATCGTCTCTTTGATAAAGGCCACGAAGAAAAGCGATGTGATTTTGATACTGGGTGTTTCTGGGTGTTGCTTTCTTCCAATATACCGTTTATTTTCTAAGAAGTGTCTAATAATCAATATCGATGGTTTGGAACATCGTCGTGAAAAATGGGGAAAATATGCCAAAGCTTTCTTGAAGTTTTCAGAAAAGATGGCAGTGAAGCATGCAGATGTGGTGATAGCTGATAATAAGGGTATTCAGGATTATGTGAAAAAGGAATATGGGACAGAAGCGGAGCTGATAGCCTATGGTGGCGACCATGTGTTGTGTGATATTACGGATGTAGAGGAACAGATATTAGAAAAATACGGACTGAAGAATATTAGTTACTCTTTTTCTTTATGTCGGATAGAACCGGAAAACAATGTGCACGTTATACTAGAAGCTTTTAAAGTTTCCGGTAAAGAATTGTTTTTTGTTGGAAATTGGAACAGGGGCCCGTATGGAAAATCTTTGTTAGAAAAATATGCCAGGTACGGGAATATCCATTTATTGTCTCCTATATATTATGTAAAGACTTTAAATGTATTGAGGAGCCATTGCTCCTTCTACATACATGGGCATAGTGCAGGAGGTACGAATCCTTCGTTGGTAGAAGCTATGTTTTTTGGTAAGCCGATATTGGCCTTTGATGTGATATATAATAGGGAAACAACAGAACAAAAAGCTGATTACTTCTCTTCTGCAGAGATGCTGGAAACTCTTTTACAGAAACCATATTCGGCTTTTAAGACAAATGCTGAAAATATGGTGGAAATCGCGTATAGACGTTATCGTTGGAAAGTAATTGCACATCAATATGAGGTATTATATTCGTATTCGAGTGTCTGAAAATATAAAGAAACGCTTTCGGATATTCTACAGTATATTCAGTCCTTTTTCGGAAAGAAAATAGCAGATAGAGTTGCTATCAAGATTATATCTTTTGCTGACTCATTGAGAATTTCTCCGTATTTGGGAAAACGGTTAGATTATTTAGCCTCATATGGTTAATATATATTTTCTATAAGCAAAATCATATTTATTATTAAATAATAGCTGAAAGAGTAGAGATTATAGTAATGTGGGACGGTCGTCAAAACTCACGTCGTTTACAAAATCTTATAATCGTTTTTTTCACTAAATAAACAGCTTCATAAAAATAGAGAACTATTCTCAAAGTTCCTCATATTCTGTCCTTACATAAAAGTAAAGGTGTTTTATTCATAGAATTTAAGTCATGATATCCTACTGCTAACATTTTCGGAAAAATTTGTTTTCAATTTGTGTGCCATATAGGAGTGATAGCCAATGTTACTGAAACTATGTGGTGGATATAAATTTGGTGGTAATCTTCAAAATTTAGTCTCATATCTTGAGGAGTGACCGAGTAGTGAATGATGATGAATATGATAATCCTCATCAGCCTATGCGAGAACTAAAATTGGATACTCATACCAATGCAGTGGCTACTGTTTTACGATAGTTTTGAGGACGATACCTTATATTCGGTTTGATATTGTACTCATGTTACTATTCTTATGGATGTAGGAAATAATAGTATTATTCGAAAATGCTTAAAAGGGGGGGAGACAACTGCCCTGAGTAGTAGATAAACTTTAAATCGTACAATCGCAGTAAAAAATAAAAAAGCGAACTTATGGATATAAATTATAAAGCACTTGACACCCAGAGAATCAAGGATTATATAGATACTTCGGGAACAGCGGCGACAGTGGAAGCCATTATCCAAAACTCCGGCGCTGACAAGTTGCGGGTATATCCCGCATTGTTCGAGCTGGAGCAGGACGGATATATTGAGGTGATAGAGAGGGAGGAGCTTGGAACACCCTCTGTTGTTCGCAAAAAAGAACATTTGATAAACGACAGGTAACAGCGGTTACTTTGTTTTAGGCGCAGCCGGAATTGCTTAGTTTAGCGGTTCCGGCTGTTTTTGTTTTATTTTCTTCTCCGATAATTCCCTGCCAACCAAAAAATCTTATTAACTTTGCGGGTCACTTTTGGAAACAATAAAAAAATAATGATATGAATATCTCTTATAATTGGTTGAAAGAGTATGTCGATTTCGATTTGACGCCGGACGAAGTTGCCGCTGCACTGACTTCTATCGGATTGGAGACGGGAAGTGTGGAAGAAGTGCAAACCATTAAAGGCGGGCTGGAAGGCCTGGTTATCGGAGAAGTGCTGACATGCGAAGCTCATCCCAATTCAGACCACATGCACATTACGACCGTAAATTTGGGACAGGGCGAACCTGTACAGATAGTATGCGGTGCACCTAACGTGGCAGCCGGACAGAAAGTGGTGGTAGCTACTTTGGGAACGAAACTTTATGACGGCGACGAATGCTTTACAATCAAGAAATCAAAACTCCGCGGTGTAGAATCCAATGGTATGATTTGTGCTGAAGATGAAATCGGTATCGGTACAGACCATGCAGGCATCATCGTATTGCCGGAAACTGCTGTTCCGGGTACGCTTGCCAAAGATTACTATAACATCAAAAGCGACTATGTGCTGGAAGTGGATATTACGCCGAATCGTGCCGACGCCTGCTCGCATTACGGTGTAGCCCGCGACTTGTACGCCTATCTGGTACAGAATGGCAAGCCGACCGCTTTGAAGAAACCCTCTGTAGAAGCTTTTGCCGTTGAGAACCACGACCTGGACATCAAGGTGACGGTGGAAAACAGCGAGGCTTGTCCGCGTTATGCCGGAGTAACTGTGAAAGGAGTAACTGTAAAGGAAAGTCCGGAATGGTTGCAAAACAAGCTCCGCATCATCGGCTTGCGTCCGATAAATAACGTAGTGGATGTTACGAACTATATCGTCCATGCATTCGGCCAGCCGCTGCACTGCTTCGATGCAGACAAGATTAAAGGCGGCGAGGTGATTGTAAAGACAATGCCCGAAGGCACTCCGTTCGTTACGCTGGACGGTGTGGAACGCAAATTGAGCGAACGCGACCTGATGATTTGCAACCGGGAAGAAGCAATGTGTATCGCCGGAGTGTTCGGCGGACTGGATTCCGGTTCCACAGAAGCTACGAAAGACGTGTTCCTTGAAAGTGCCTATTTTCATCCTACCTGGGTGCGTAAGACTGCCCGTCGTCATGGATTGAATACGGATGCTTCTTTCCGTTTTGAAAGAGGTATCGACCCGAACATCACCCTTTACTGCCTGAAACTGGCTGCGATAATGGTGAAAGAGCTTGCCGGCGGTACAATTTCTTCCGATATAAAAGATGTGTGCGCAGCTCCTGCCCAGGATTTCCGGGTAGAGCTTGCCTATGAAAAAGTTCATTCCCTGGTGGGCAAGGTAATTCCGGTAGAGACGATAAAGAGCATCGTAACAAGCTTGGAGATGAAGATTGTCGAAGAAACGGCAGAAGGCCTGGTGCTGGATGTTCCGCCTTATCGTGTGGACGTACAGCGCGATTGCGATGTGATAGAAGATATTCTCCGTATTTACGGTTATAATAATGTAGAGATTCCTACAGCCTTGAAGTCCAGCCTGACAACCAAGGGCGAGTGGGACAAGTCTAACAGGTTGCAGAACCTGGTGGCCGAACAATTGGTGGGTTGCGGTTTCAATGAGATTCTGAATAACTCACTGACACGTGCCGCATATTATGACGGACTGGAAGCTTATCCCGCCAAGAACCTCGTAATGCTGATGAATCCGCTTAGCGCAGACTTGAACGCCATGCGCCAGACACTTCTCTTTGGAGGGCTGGAGAGTATCTCTCATAATGCTAACCGCAAGAATGCCGATTTGAGATTTTTCGAATTCGGTAATTGCTATTACTTCAACGAGGAGAAACGTAATCCGGAGAAGGCACTCGCTCCTTATTCGGAAGATTATCATCTGGGTTTATGGGTTACCGGCAAGAGGGTTTCCAACTCATGGGCGCATCCGGACGAGAACAGTTCCGTATACGAGTTGAAAGCATATGTCGAGAACATTTTTGCCCGTTTAGGATTGCAGATGCACGATTTGGTAGTAGGCAACCTGACGGACGATATTTATGCGGCGGCTTTGTCCGTACAGACGAGAGGCGGCAAGCGTTTGGCTACGTTCGGTGTGGTTACGAAGAAACTCCTAAAGGCGTTCGACATCGACAATGAAGTGTATTTTGCCGACCTGAACTGGAAGGAACTGATGAAAGCCATTAAGAACGTAAAAGTAAACTATACTGAAATCTCTAAGTTCCCGGCCGTGAAACGCGACCTCGCTTTGTTGCTCGACAAGAAGGTACAGTTTGCCGAAATCGAGAAGATTGCTTATGAAACGGAGAAGAAGTTGCTGAAAGAAGTTACTCTTTTCGATGTTTATGAGGGCAAGAACCTGGAAGCCGGAAAGAAATCGTATGCTGTAAGCTTCTTGTTGCAGGATGAAAGCCAGACTTTGAACGATAAGATGATTGACAAAATCATGTCTAAGTTGGTGAAGAACCTGGAGGAGAAACTGGGCGCAAAACTCCGTTGAGAAAAGCGGATGTAAAGCGTAAGGTCTGAGTGTGAAACATAAGCTGTAAAGCAACAGCATAAAAAATAAAAGTATAAGGTACAGAGTATAAAAACATAAAGTACGGATATAAAGTACAAAGCATAGAGAATACGAAGTATAAATATAAAGAGTGAGATATAAGGTATATGATAGAAATCATAAACCCGAAATCATGAATCTAAAATCATAAATCATAAATATTTAGTTCCAATGGGAAGAGCGTTTGAATATAGAAAAGCTGCCAAATTGAAGAGATGGGGTCATATGGCAAAGACCTTTACAAGACTGGGTAAGCAAATTGCAATAGCAGTGAAGGCAGGCGGACCTGAGCCGGAAAATAACCCTACGTTGCGTTCGGTTATTGCAACCTGCAAGCGTGAGAACATGCCGAAGGACAACATCGAGCGTGCTATCAAGAATGCGATGGGTAAAGACCAGAGCGATTACAAGAGCATGACTTATGAGGGATACGGTCCTCATGGTGTAGCCATATTCGTGGATACCCTGACCGATAACCCTACCCGTACGGTAGCGGATGTACGTAGCGTATTCAATAAATTCGGCGGAAACCTGGGTACAATGGGGTCGCTGGCATTCTTGTTCGACCATAAATGCATGTTTACTTTCAAAAAGAAAGACGGCATGGATATGGAAGAATTCATTCTCGATATGATTGACTTCGATGTCGATGAAGACTATGAGGAGGATGAAGAAGAAGGCACGGTTACTATCTATGGCGACCCGAAAAGCTATGCCGCTATCCAGAAACACCTGGAAGAAGGAGGTTTTGAGGATGTCGGCGGTGAGTTTACCTACATCGCGAACGACTTGAAGGATGTAGAGCCGGAACATCGTGAAACGATTGATAAAATGGTAGAACGCCTGGAAGAGTTCGACGACGTACAGACGGTTTACACTAACATGAAGCCCGAAAGCGAAGAATAATGACTTATACTTACAAGACCAAAGGTACGTGCAGCAGCAATATCGAGCTTGAAGTAGAAAACGGAATCGTAAAGGACGTCGCATTTTGGGGCGGGTGCAATGGCAACCTGCAAGGCCTGTCCCGTCTGGTTGCCGGCATGCCGGTGGATGAGGTGATTACCCGCCTGGAAGGTATCCGGTGCGGTGGACGCCCTACTTCCTGCCCAGACCAGTTATGTAAGGCGTTGCACGAAATAGGATATTAAATCTGCTCTGATTAAAAAGGAGTTGTGTAAAAACATACTTGCTGATTTCTTTCCAGGTACGGGTTACGCGGATTGCATGGAACGGATTAAAAAGAACCGTGAAAATCTGTGTAATCCGTACCTGAAAAGAAATAAATTGTAAGTGCTTTTTGGTTTTTATACAGCTCCTTTTTGTTTTGAACCGAGTTATAGTGCATTTGTTTTTTTATTTGAGTACTTTTACGTCCTCAAAACAAGAACAACATAATGAAGAATATCTTTAAAGACTTACGGCGGAAAGACCACAAACGTTATCTGGGTGGTTTGGATGTGTTCAAATATATCGGTCCGGGCTTATTGGTTACGGTGGGGTTTATCGACCCGGGGAACTGGGCGTCTAATTTTGCAGCAGGCTCGGAGTTCGGTTATTCGCTGCTATGGGTGGTAACCCTTTCCACCGTCATGCTGATTATCTTGCAGCATAATGTGGCGCACCTGGGCATTGTAACCGGTTTGTGCCTCTCGGAGGCAGCCACGCAATATACTCCCAAATGGGTGTCGCGGCCGATATTGGGAACGGCTGTGCTTGCCTCGATTTCTACTTCCCTGGCAGAGATATTGGGTGGAGCCATTGCACTGCAAATGCTGTTGGACATTCCGATTGTGTGGGGTTCGGTGCTGACTACGGTTTTCGTCTCGGTGATGCTTTTTACCAATTCCTATAAGAAGATTGAACGCTCCATTATTGCATTCGTCTCCGTGATAGGCCTTTCTTTCATCTACGAGCTTTTTCTTGTAAAAATAGACTGGCCGGTGGCAGTGCAGGGCTGGACGACACCTTCATTTCCGGAAGGGAGCATGCTGATTATCATGAGCGTGCTCGGCGCCGTGGTGATGCCTCATAACCTGTTTCTCCACTCCGAGGTGATACAGAGCCATGAGTATAATAAGAAAGACGATGCTTCTATCCGTAAAGTGTTGAAATATGAACTGTTCGATACGCTGTTCTCCATGATTGTGGGGTGGGCTATCAACAGTGCGATGATATTGCTGGCGGCCGCCACTTTCTTTAAGGGCGGCATCCAGGTGGAGGAGTTGCAGCAGGCAAAATCGCTGCTGGAACCTTTGTTGGGAAACAGTGCGGGCGTAGTGTTTGCACTCGCATTATTAATGGCGGGCATATCCTCCACGATAACGAGCGGCATGGCGGCGGGTTCCATATTTGCCGGAATATTCGGAGAGTCGTACCACATTAAGGACAGCCACTCGCAGGTGGGAGTAATCCTCTCCTTGGGCATTGCCTTGCTGGTGATTTTCTTTATCGGCGACCCTTTCAAGGGGCTGCTGATTTCGCAAATGGTGCTGAGCATCCAGTTACCCTTTACCGTATTCCTTCAGGTAAGCCTTACTTCGTCCCGCAGGGTAATGGGGCAATACGTAAACAGCAGGTGGAGCACGTTCGTGCTTTACACGATTGCCGCTATCGTAACGGTGTTGAACATTATGTTATTAATATCCAGTTTCTGATGAATTACAATCTGTTGAATGAAAGGTTCGTAACAATAGAACCGTTGACCGGCAGCGGACATTCGCACAAGCTTGCAGGCTTGGTTGCCGGATACTCTTTTGCAGAGACATTTTTGGGAGAGATGTTGATAGGCTCGACATCCGAAGGTGTGTGTTACCTGGCGTTCGTAACCGGAGACAGGGAGGCGTCGTTGGCTGAAATGACAAGCCGGTTTCCCGGAGCCTCCTTTGAAGAACGCACGGACGAATACCAGCGCAGGGCATTGGCTGCCTTGTCTATGGATAAGGAAAGGATAGAAGTAGTACCTTTGCACCTGCGGGGGAGCGACTTCCAGATGCGCGTATGGAAGGAATTGCTGAAAATACCTTTCGGCGAAACGACCACTTACAGCAAGATTGCCGCCGCGCTGCAAAATCCCAAAGCATGCCGGGCGGTAGGTTCGGCTATCGGCGATAATCCGGTGTCCGTACTGATTCCCTGCCACCGGGTGCTGCGTACGGACGGAACGCTCGGCGGCTATCATTGGGGATTGGAGTGTAAGACGCGGCTGCTGGAATGGGAAAGGGAACGGAAAAGAGAGAATGATAAACTAAGAGATACACGGATATGAAGATTATAACTTACAATGTAAACGGTTTGCGAGCTGCCGTAACTAAAGGTTTGCCCGAATGGTTGGCGGCCGAACAACCCGATGTGTTGTGCCTGCAGGAAACCAAGTTGCAGCCGGAACAGTATCCGGCGGAAGCGTTGGATGCGTTGGGGTACAAGCATTATCTGTATTCTGCCCAAAAGAAGGGGTATAGCGGGGTTGCTATCCTCACCAGGCGCGAACCCGACCATGTGGAATATGGCATGGGCATGGAAGAATACGATAACGAAGGTCGCTTTATCCGTGCCGATTACGGCGATTTGTCCATTGTAAGCGTTTATCATCCTTCGGGAACAAGCGGTGACGAGCGCCAGGCCTTTAAAATGGTGTGGCTGGAAAAGTTTCAGCAATATGTGGTGGAGTTGCAGCGCACCCGTCCCAAGCTGATTCTTTGCGGTGACTATAACATCTGCCACGAGGCAATCGATATCCACGACCCTGTCCGTAATGCTACGAACAGCGGTTTCCTGCCGGAAGAAAGAGAGTGGATGACCCGTTTCCTGAATGAAGGATTCATAGATTCTTTCCGCCTGCTTCATCCCGACCGGCAGGAATATACCTGGTGGAGTTACCGTTTCAATTCGCGGGCAAAGAATAAGGGCTGGCGTATAGATTATTGCATGGTGAGCGAGCCGGTGCGTCCGATGTTGAAGGAGGCGCGTATCCTGAATGATGCGGTGCATTCGGACCATTGTCCTATGTTGTTGGAAATTACAGACTGAAATAAGATGATGAAAGATAGAATAGAAAAGGCTGTCGAACTGTTTAAAAGCGGCTATAACTGCTCGCAGTCGGTAGTGGCCGCTTTTGCAGATATGTATGGATTTACGGAAGAACAGGCGCTGCGTATGTCGGCATCTTTCGGCGGCGGTATCGGGCGGATGCGTCAAACATGCGGCGCTGCCTGCGGTATGTTTTTGTTGGCGGGTTTGGAGAAAGGCGCTGTCGACGGTAAAGACCGCGAGGGAAAAGCCGCCAATTATGCCCTGGTGCAAGAACTTGCCGCGGAGTTCGAGAGGCGTAACGGGTCGATGATTTGCGCCGAACTGCTGGGGCTGAAGAAGCCGGAGGGTTCGTCCGTTCCCGAAGCGCGTACGGGGCAGTATTATGCCAAGCGTCCTTGCGCGAAAATGGTGGAAGAAGCGGCTGCGATATGGGCTGAATACTTGGAAAAACGGCAGAAATAGGACGATATTAACCGTTTTTCTGACAGAAAAACGAAAAAAAATACAGTTAACGTGTTATATAACATAAAAATAACTATCTTTGCCGCTGAAATAAAATCTGATTCTTTCTTTTGGGGAGACGGATTTTGATGCATGTCTAACTAAAAAACAAAAAGAAAATGTTAAAAGAAAAAGCTGGTGAAACTGCAGGAAAAATTTGGAATGCACTGAATGAAACTGAGGGTTTAACTGCTAAACAAATCAAGAAAGCTACGAAATTGGTAGACAAGGATTTGTTCTTAGGTCTTGGCTGGTTATTGAGAGAAGACAAGATTTCTACTCAAGAAGTTGAAGGCGAACTGTTTGTAAAGCTGAACTAAGAAAGAGATTGGAATGTTATAAAAAATGCGTTGATACATTTGATATGTTATCAACGCATTTTTTTTTGTCTTCTCCTTTTCGTATCTTTGCGCACCGAAATTTTAGAAACAAATGAAAAAGAATATACGCAACTTCTGTATTATTGCCCATATCGACCACGGCAAGTCCACCCTGGCCGACCGTCTGTTGGAGTTTACCAATACGATACAAGTAACCGAAGGACAGATGCTGGACGACATGGATTTGGAAAAGGAGAGGGGTATCACCATTAAGAGCCATGCTATCCAAATGGAGTATGTGTACAAAGGCGAGAAGTATATTCTGAACCTGATTGATACTCCGGGACATGTGGACTTTTCGTATGAAGTGTCCCGTTCCATTGCCGCCTGCGAAGGAGCGTTGCTGATTGTGGATGCCTCGCAGGGCGTGCAGGCGCAGACTATTTCCAATCTTTATATGGCTATCGAGCACGACCTGGAGATTATTCCGGTCATTAATAAGTGCGATATGGCAAGTGCCATGCCCGAGGAAGTGGAAGATGAAATCGTGGAGTTGCTCGGCTGTAAGCGCGAGGAGATAATCCGTGCTTCCGGCAAGACGGGTATGGGAGTCGAGGAAATCCTCGCTGCGGTTATCGAGCGCATCCCTCATCCCGAAGGCGATGAAGAAGCACCGTTGCAGGCGTTGATATTCGATTCCGTATTCAATTCTTTTCGTGGTATCATAGCTTACTTCAAGATTGTAAACGGAGTAATTCGTAAGGGAGATAAGGTAAAGTTCTTCAATACGGGCAAGGAGTACGATGCGGACGAAATCGGTGTATTGAAAATGGATATGGTTCCCCGTCAGGAGTTGCGTACGGGAGATGTAGGCTATATTATTTCGGGTATCAAGACTTCCAAGGAGGTAAAGGTGGGCGATACGATTACACACATCGCCCGTCCGTGCAAGGAAGCGATTGCCGGTTTCGAGGAAGTGAAGCCAATGGTTTTTGCCGGCGTATATCCTATCGAGGCAGAGGATTTCGAGGACTTGCGCTCATCGTTGGAGAAGTTGCAGTTGAATGATGCTTCATTGACTTTCCAGCCGGAATCATCCCTGGCGTTGGGCTTCGGCTTCCGCTGCGGATTTCTGGGACTGCTCCATATGGAGATTGTGCAGGAGCGCTTAGACCGTGAGTTCGATATGAATGTGATTACCACTGTGCCCAACGTGTCTTATAATATATACGACAAGCAGGGGCATATGACTGAGGTGCATAATCCCGGTAGCATGCCAGACCCTACCCTGATAGACCGTATCGAGGAACCTTATATCCGTGCTTCCGTGATTACCACTACCGACTACATCGGTCCCATTATGACGCTTTGCCTGGGCAAGCGCGGCGAGTTGGTGAAGCAGGAGTACATCTCCGGTAACCGTGTGGAGATATATTATGACATGCCGTTAGGTGAAATCGTTATCGACTTTTACGATAAGCTGAAAAGCATATCCAAGGGCTATGCCTCCTTCGACTATCATGCCAACGGCTTCCGGCCGTCCAAGCTGGTGAAACTGGATATCCTGCTGAATGGCGAGCCGGTGGACGCCCTCTCCACATTGACGCATTTCGATAACGCCTATGAGTTGGGGCGCCGCATGTGCGAGAAACTGAAAGACCTGATTCCGAGACAGCAGTTCGATATTGCTATCCAGGCGGCTATCGGCGCCAAGATTATTTCCCGCGAAACGATAAAAGCCGTCCGTAAGGACGTTACGGCGAAATGCTACGGCGGTGACGTCAGCCGTAAACGCAAGTTGCTGGAAAAGCAGAAAAGAGGTAAGAAACGAATGAAGCAAATCGGTAATGTGGAGGTTCCGCAGAAAGCGTTCCTGGCAGTGCTGAAGCTGGATTAGGAACGTAATTGTTTCAAGGAAACACTATATTGAAGGGGCTGTTTAACGAGTTCCGAAATTCGGCAATCGGGGTTATGCTGGAATTCACCACAGAATTACACGAGCTCACACAGATTGGTGAGGGATATTCAGTAGTATCCTAAAAATATAAAATGGCATGTGTACATGAGTATAGTTTCTCATTCCACATGCCATTTTCATTGTTTATCTATTCTGAACATGGCAAAATTAGCCTTGTATGGTGGTGCTCCGGAAGAAGTCTGAATAGGGACATTCAGTAAATAATATAAAATCAGCCAACTAATTCATACACAAAATATTGCGAATTAGCTGGCTTTTTTGTATCTTTAGGTATTCCCCCGCAAATAAGGTTTGAAGGCCAAAACGGGGGAAATTCCCCGACTAAGATATGGCTAAGATACAAAATATTTCCGAAATTCACCCAACTTTGGGCTTCACAGAATTTGATGTTCTGGAAAAATACCGCAAAAGTTTTAATGAGAGTGAGCTTGGCA
>NZ_KB894135.1:0-61446 GCF_000374365.1 Bacteroides gallinarum DSM 18171 = JCM 13658 | reverse complement strand
GTTTATTAAACGAACGTTTAAAAAACACCTTCAGACAGATTTTCCCCCTACCCTCCTCCATACCAGCAAGCATCGGACAAGAAAGTTAACATCATCGGAAGCAGTAAGTTAACTTCGTACAGCTAATAAGTTAACTTACTACACTACAAACAGTTAACATCATTGCAACAACGATATTAACTCACAATATTTTCCCTGATTACATACCTTGCAGCATCCCCTTCAGCTCATGACAAAGCCGCTCTTTCACCTCCTCTATCGGAACTTCCCGCCCTAACTCTTTCCGGAGCGAAGTCACCCCTTTATCTATAAACCCGCAAGGGTTGATATAGCTGAAATAGCGCAAATCCGTATTGACATTGAGCGCCAGACCGTGCATCGTAACATAATGGCTGCTGCGCACACCGATAGCACAGATTTTACGGGCACGAGGGGAATCCCCGTCCAACCATACGCCGGTGGCCTTTTCCATACGCCCGGCAACTATTCCGTAAGAGACACAGACATGAATTACCGCCTCCTCCAACAGATGCACATACGCTTTCAATCCCAAAGAAAAATCCTCCAGGTTCAGGATAGGATAACAAACGAGCTGCCCCGGCCCGTGATACGTGATATCGCCGCCCCGGTCTATATGATAAAGCGAAGCCCCTATCGCACGAAGCTGCTCCTCACCCAGCAGCATATTGCCCTCCTTACCGCTACGTCCCAGCGTATATACATGCGGATGCTCACAGAGCACGATATGGTTTACATACTCACCTCCCGTTTGCTTGGCATGCACAAGTGCATCGAACCATGCCGTTTGCCTGTCCCATGCCTCGGCATAGGGAACAGTCCTCCAATCCGATATTTCCAGTTTCATGGAAACAAAAGTAATAATAAAAGTGAAAACGAAAAATGGAATGACAGATTAAAACGTCACAGTAACCCGCGTATATTCATTCAACCGGGAATCTACCGTTATTTTGCCACCATACACAGCCAATATTTTTTGAGACAAGCTCAATCCTATTCCCTGCCCCGAATATTCACGCGTATTGCTTGCACGGTAAAAAGAATGAAAAATATGTCCGGCTTCGTCTTCCGGAATACCTATCCCATAGTCTTTTACTTCAACCACAGTCTTTTTCCACGAGCAAATAATATTTACATCCACCTGCCCTTTAGAATATTTCCGCGCATTATCGATTATATTTTGAAAAGCGACTTTAAGAAGATGATAATTGGCTGTAATACAAGCTGTGCCCCCCTCTGACGCTTCCGTTTTTAATGCTACCTGCGGATATTGCAGGCATAAATCATTTAACAATACCGCTAAATCCACCCGTTCCCGGTTACCTTTCAAAAGTTCAGAATCCTGGCGTGACAAAAATAACAAGTGCTTTATCAACTGAACGACCCGTTTACTCTCCACAGATATACGTTGTAAGGACTCCACATACTCTGCGGTAGAACGTTCCTTCAACAAACTGATTTCACACTCGCCCTGAATGGCTGTAAGCGGATTATTCAACTCGTGGGAAGCATTGCTGATAAACGACTTCTCCGCCCTGAAAGCCGTATCAATCCTATCGAGCATATCATTCAGAGTCCGAATCAACTCATCCAACTCATCCTTATTATCGAATGTTTTCAGTCGTATATTCAGATTGTTCCCGCGAATATGCCCCAGCTCCTTCAAAATATGCTGCAAAGGACGTAAGATACGATTGGCATACAACTTTCCGATAAAATAGATAAAAACGCAACTAACCAACAAAAGGAAAACCGCGAGGATAAGTATATGATTCTGTATATCGTGCCCGTAATCGTTATTCGCCATTACCAGCACTACAAAATTGCCTTCATTATCCGGATAATACAATGCCGCTCCTCTAAGCTCGCCATAGACAAAAGCGACGGGGACGCTCTTGAACAGCCTGTTTTGCTGGTAGCTGTCGAGATATTTGTTCAATGAATCATTGACGGCAGGCACACTATCCATGTTCAGCAACACTTCCCGCGCCTGCGGCAGAAGCTCGTTATATTTCTGCTGTATCTGCCGGTAACTCGTCTCATCCACTTCGTCCTTTTCCCAATGCTTCTGGGCAGTAAGAAAAGCTTTCTCGGCAAGATAAGAATCATACAGATTATTGATATAGTGCGACGTAAAGATATAAAACACAAGAACAATTACAGCGATAACCCCTACCGTAACCACCGTATAAAACATTGCTATCTTAGAACCGATTTTCATGCTGTCTCCTCCCGGCCGGTTATTCCACACCCATGATATACCCCATTCCTATTACCGTATGAATGAGCTTGACATCGAAATCCTTATCAATCTTATTCCTGAGATAATTCACATACACATCGACCACATTCGTATTGGTATCGAAATTCTTATCCCATACATCCTTCAGCAGCGTAAGGCGGGAAAGCACCATACCCTGATGCGTCATAAAGTATTCCAAAAGGCGATATTCCTTTACCGTAAGGTCAATCGTCAGATTAGCTCTCCGGGCACGCCTGGTATTGCAATCCAATAAAAGGTCGTTACAGACAAGCTGCTGTACGGACACATCCCTTCTCCGGCGCAGCAAGGCCTTGATACGCGCCTCCAACTCCTGGAAACTGAAAGGTTTTACCAGATAATCATCCGCCCCGGCATCCAGCCCTTTCACTATATCTTCCGTAGTACCCAGTGCGGTAAGCATGATAACCGGTGTACGATACCCTTCTTTGGAACGGAAAAGGCGGCATAAATCCAGCCCGTTCATACGCGGCATGATGATATCGAACACCAGTAAGTCGAAAGCCTCATTCCGGAGTATCTCCCATGCCGAAGCACCGTCATGCACTACCGTGACCGTATGCCCGAATTCCTGCAAGCCGCGTTCGATGAACGAGGCGATATTCTCCTCATCTTCTGCCAATAATATTTTTGCCATACTACAATATACTTTAAAAAAGCGTTTTGCAAAGATAAACGATTTACGGTTTATAATTTTCTTTGTTTCAGGTTTCCTTCCCTGTCATACAGCATTTTCGCATAAACAGCCTCTACGATAAGCGGAAATATGAACAATGCGAAGAAAGTAGCCCCTATGAGTCCGCCGATAATGACGATAGCAAGCGGACGCTGCGATTCCGAACCGATGCCGTGACTCATGGCCGCCGGCATCAAGCCGATAGCAGCCATAGCCGCCGTCATCACCACCGGACGCACACGGGAACGTACACTCTCTTTAACAGCATCCGGCAAAGGCATCCGGGATTGTATATTATGCTTGATATCCGAAATCATAATCACTCCGTTTTGAATGCAAATGCCGAACAAAGCGATAAAACCGATACCCGCCGAAATAGAGAAATTGAAATTCGTTACTAACAAGGCGATAATACCGCCCACTGCCGCAAAAGGCACATTCAGCAACACCAGTCCGGCATCTCTTGCATTGGAAAACAGGACAAACAGAATTACAAAGATAATTGCAATACTGACGGGAACGACCTGCGACAAACGTTTGGTAGCCCGTTGCTGGTTCTCAAAATCTCCCGTCCATTTCAGGCTGTACCCCTCCGGCAGATGTATAGCAGCATCTACTTTACTTTGCGCTTCGGCCACAGCAGTTCCCATATCCCTACCACGAACGGAAAACTTCACGGCACAGAAACGGGTATGGTTATCCCGGAAAACCAGTAACGGCCCGGTAATGGTCTTTATCTCCGCCAGCTCTCTGACAGGAATCATCGTTCCGTTCATCGTAGGAACCAGTATCTTCCCTATCTCCTCCTCGTTCTGGCGGAACTCCGGTTTGTAGCGTACCATGATATTGAACTTACGCTCGTCCTCATAAAGCAATGAAGCAGACTTGCCGCCGATAGCCATTTCGATGATAGACTGCACATCTTCTTTGGCTACGCCATAACGCGCCAGGCTTTTCTCGTTCAGCTCGATGCGCAATTCCGGCTGACCGATGTTACGGATAACGCCCAAATCCTCGATACCCTGTACCGTACTTAAGATTTTGCGAATCTCCACAGCTATCTTTTCCGAACGGTACAAATCTTTACCAAACACTTTTACCGCAATAGAACCTTTCACTCCGGAAGCCGCTTCCTCCACATTATCCGTAATAGGTTGCGAGAAGTTGAAGTCGATGCCCGGATAAAGCGAAAGCTCCTCCTGCATCTTATCTATCAACTGCAACTTGGTAAGCTTGCTCTCCCACTCCTTTTCCGGGTAGATATCCACATGGAACTCAATATTGTAAAATCCCGTCGCATCCGTTCCGTCGTTAGGGCGCCCCGTTTGCGAAAGAACCTGTTTCACCTCAGGATAGGCGGCAAGCCGGCGCCTCATCTTATTGGCCAACTGTACGGATTCGTCCAATGAAACGCTTTGGGGCAAAGTAGCACGGATATAAATAGAACCTTCGTTCAGTTGGGGCAGGAATTCCGTGCCCAACATTGTAAACAGCCACAAACCGGCAACAGCGACAACGCTCGCCACGCCGACAGCCCATTTGCGGCGGGCATGGCATTTATCAAAAAACGCCGCAGCCTTCTCATTGATGAAACGGACAAAGAAATTATTCCTCTCGCGTACATCCTTTTTCAGCAACATGGACGACATCACCGGAACCAGCGTCAGCGTAAACAGCAATGCCCCCAACAGCGCAAAACCCAATGTATAGGCAAGCGGGGAAAACATCTTCCCCTCCACCTTCTGGAATGAGAAGATAGGAATAAGGGCTGTAATGATAATCAGCTTGGAGAAGAATACCGCTTTCGCCTTATCTTTCGCCGTATGGCGGATAAGCCCCATTTTCGACATCAGGTTAAAGGCAGGCATCCCTACCTCCCTGGCTTTCTTATCGAGTGCAACGAATACCCCTTCCACCATTACCACCGCACCGTCTATTATGATACCGAAGTCGATAGCCCCCATAGAAAGGAGGTTGGCCGACATCCCCATGATACGCAGGCAAATAAAGGCGAACAACAATGCCAGCGGTATCACAACCGCCACCACTACCGTAGTGCGCCAGTCCGCCATAAATATCAGCACGATGAACGTCACCAGCAGAATACCTTCGACCAGATTACGGGTCACGGTATCCACCGCCAGGTTTACCAGCCTTTCCCGGTCATAGAACGGAACAATTTGCACATCCCCGGGCAATATATTCTCGTTGATATAGGCGATTTTAGTTTTCAGGGCGTCGATAACCTCACCCGGATTTTCACCTTTCCGCATCACGACAATTCCCTGCACTACATCATCCTCGTCCATACGCCCTACCTGCCCCAAACGCGGCAGGCAAGACTCATGCACCTCGGCCAGATGACGGACAAGTACCGGAGTGCCGTCGATATTCTTCACAACGATATTCCTCAGCTCCTCCATATCGTTTATGAGCCCGATACCGCGTACCACATACGCCTGCGAACTCTTCGTTATCACATCTCCGCCCACATTGATATTGCTGTTGGCAATGGCATTATACAATTCCAACGGAGTGATACCGTAATTAATCAGCCGGTGCGGATTAACGCTTACCTCGAAAGTCTTTACCTCGCCGCCGAAACTCACGATATCCGCTACCCCCGGCACGGCACGCAGGTTACGCTCAATCACCCAGTCCTGCAATGTTTTCAGTTCGCGCACGCTCCGTTCGTTACTACGCAGAGTATAACGGTAAATCTCGCCCGTAGGCCCGTAAAGCGGCTGCACCTCCGGGGTAACCCCCTCCGGAAGGTCTGCATCGTTCAACAGGTTATAAACCTGCTGGCGGGCGGTAAAGTCGTCCACCCGGTCTTCGAACATCACATTGACGACCGAAAGCCCGAAAAGAGTGGTAGAACGTATATCCGTTTTCTTCTGTACCGGATTCATCGCTATCTCGACAGGAATCGTGATGAATTTTTCCACTTCCTCGGCGCTCCGTCCCGGCCACTGGGTGATTATCGTAACCTTCGTATTGGTTACATCCGGAAAAGCGTCGATTGCTGTATGCCTGAAAGACACCACACCTGCAATAACAGCGACTGCCGTACAGAAGAAAACAAAGAACTTGTTCCTCAGCGAAAAGGCTACGATATTATCTATAAATTTATGCATCGTCCATTCCTCCAATCAGTCTTTGTGCAACGCATTATAAACCAACAACACATTCTCGTTCAGCACCCGCTCTCCCGCAGATACGCCGGAAGCAAGGTAGCACACCCGGTCTGACTGTTTATACACCTCGACCTCCCTGACCGCAAGCCGTCCGTCGGCAGCCACCGTCACGACATAATTCCTGCCATTTTCAAAGACAAGCGCATGCGGGTCGATACAAGGCAGCTCTTTATCGGCAACTTTGCTCCGGACATATACATTGGCAAACATTCCCGGTTTCAGCAGATAACCGCCGTTAGCCAGTTTCACCCGCACACTCATGGTTTTACTCTCGCTGTCCAGCATATTATACACCTTATCTATCGCCCCGGTAAACTCCTTCCCGGCATAGGCAAGGGTGGTAATACGCACCGGAGCCCCTTCGCGCACCTTGCTGATATCGCTCTCGTACACATCCGCCATTACCCACACGTTTTCCAGCCCGGAGATAATAAAAACCTCCTCGTTCTGGTCGGAACGCAACTGCATCTCCCTATTGATATTTTTCTCCACGATAAAGCCCGACACCGGCGCCTTGACCTGGTAAAGCGACTTCCCCGAGATATGGTAAATGGAGAAGATTTCAGAAATCCTCTCGGCCTCGGCCCCGGCATTACTCAGCTCCTGTTCCGCCTGCAACACATCGCGCTCCGATGCCATGCCCGAATCGAACATATCCCGTACCGACTGCATATTACGGCGGGCTATAATCAACTGCTGCTCCGCTTCCTTGCTCTGCTTCTCATAATCAGCCACCTCACCGCTCCGGATTGTGGCAAGTACATCGCCTTTACGTACATAATCACCTATTTCGACAGACACATCCGTCACCGTTCCGCCGAAAATGGGAAATACGCGGGCTACCTGTTCCTGGTTGAAAGTAATCCTGCCGTTCAAAGTCAGCTCATCGGTCACTTCACGGACAGCGACGGTATCGACCGATACCACATTCTTCAGGCTATCGGTCAGGTAAAGTTCCTGCGAAACTACCGGGGAAGTTTCGGAAAGGCCGGTACAAGCCCCCGACAAGGCGGCACACAAACAAAGTGGAAATAAAATCCGATTCATATATCCTTAATAATTAAATACGGTTTGTCCTACAATCATGTTCAGGTTCTCCATAGCGAGGAATACGTTCTTCCTCAATTCGTACAACTGCAAGCAGGTTTCTTTATAACTCTGATAATAATCGATAAACTCCAGCATGCTTATATTGCGTTTGCGGAAGTTCTCGTTAACCCCCTCTATGAGCAGGTCGAAGTTACGCTCCAGCCCGTTATCGGATGTCCGGTAAAGCTCCACAGACTTTTGCAGCCTGCAATTAGCCGTATAAAGCTCCATGCGTGCCTTCTCTACGGCATACTCCTCTTGCTTGCCATTTTGCAATATATCCAGCTTTGCCGATTTGATATTTCCCTGGTTACGGTTAAAGACGGGTAGTGACAGGCTGACCCCCACTGCAAAATAATCATCGATAAAGTTTCCCGCACGGTCGTACATACCTTTTATCGAGAACTCGGGAGCTGCCATAGCGCGCTGTAACTTCAGATTGGCTTTCGCCGCCATTACTTCCGCACGGGCGGCTTTCAAATCGGGACGCACGGCAAGCATGGCACTCATATCGGCGAACGACACGGCCGAAAGGTCAATCCGTTCCAGTATGCCGTCGTCCAGCAGCAGCTCCACTTTCCGGGAAGCAGGGAGGTTTAATAAAAGATGCAGTTCGCCCTCCAAATCAGCCAGCTCATTCGCCGCATCGTTTTTCTCCTTTCGCAGCGACAGCAACAACGCTTCCATTCGGGAACTCTCCATTAGCGAGATATTGCCCTTGTCCTGTTGCTCCTTGGTAGCCTGCAAAAGCTGTACAAGCGATTCTATCTCCCTGTCATACACCGCCACTGCACGGGACAGGAAATAAACTTCGACAAAAGTACGGTTCAACTCGCTGCGCAGCGTACGCAATACCTCCTCAAACTGGTAGCCTGCAATCTCTTTATTCACCTTTTCCAGCCGAACACGCTTGTTACGCTGCCCGGCTATATTGATAACCTGCTCTATCTCGATTGCCGCTTCCCCCTCTTTCCCGAAATCGAAATACTTGCCGTTCAGCCGGTTGTAGATATTCTGTTCCAAAGAAATCACGGGATTGTCGAACAGCTTTGCCTGGGTTACCTGCGCCTGCGCCATATCTATGTTGTAGCGTTCGGCAATCAGCGAAAGATTGCGTTCAATAAAAACGTCCTCCGCATCTTTCAGGGATAACTGCAAAACCGTTTCCTGCGCATGCAAAAGTCCGCACACGATAAAAAAAGACAGGATAAAAAATGGTTTCTTCATGCTTACTTCTGTTTTTGGCGCAAAAGTAAGGCTCTCCTGCCGGAAGGACGCGCTAAAGATGATTATAATACACTTAGACGGAATTAGAAAACGATTAGAGCAAACCTCGGCAGGATTGTAATGGCACGAACGGAACGGATAATAGCACGAACGGAACAGATACCGCATCCGGTCGGTATGCAAAATCCCGTACTTTTCCGTTCATCCCCCGCAAGTCGAAGCTGGTACTGATTGCAGCAGACAGGCGGCAGAAGTCACGGTAAAGAATAATCGGAAGAAGTAGTAATCGGCTGCGAGTACTCCAACATACACGATGACAATGCGAACAGTATCGAATAGAAAGGATACCGGGGTGAGATACATCAGTTCCCCGTTGCCTCATACCCCTTGTTCTGCCGCAGCCTTCCATTCATTTTCAGCACATTGCCGGGAATAGGAAACACAGTGGTATAACCGCTTTCCTCGCCTGCCAGTTGCGGACGGTCGCTATATGCACGGGTAAACCGCCCGAAACGGATAAGGTCTTGGCGCCGCCACCCTTCCCATGCAAACTCGAGCAGTCTTTCATCCAACAGGTTATCCAGCGTTGCCGGACGTGCTACGGCTCCTACGCGGCTGCGCACCTGCGCCAACTCCGCATCCCCGTTCCCGCCGTTGCGTACTTTGGCCTCGCTTTTCATCAGCAGCACATCCGCATAACGGAACAAAACGATGTCGTTCTCCATTAATTTGCCGTCTTTGGTCGCATCCGTATCAATGGCATACTTTTTCATACGCGCGCCTGCCGTCTTTTCATAAGGCGTATCCGATATATCGACCGCCACTTCCCACGGGTGGTATTCCAGTACAGTACCGTCGTCCAGCCTGATTAAGTCGCCCTTCAAATCGTACATCACACCGGCAAAATAACATTTGTCGAAACGGGGGTCTACCTCGTCCGTGCCATAACCGAACACACGCAAGGCATCCTTTGTGGCGCTCGACCCGTTCTCGCCGCTCAATCCGTAAGCCTTGGCATGGTTGTAATGGCGCGAGCGGAACAGATATTGCATCTGGTTGGTATATAAAGTCTTGTTCATCGGAATAGTGAAGATATTCTCTACCGAAGGCTCGTTATAAACGGCAAAATTCGTCTCGTACAAAGGTTCCAGCTCATAACCCATTGCGGCAATACGGTCGCAGTAATCCACTACCGCTTGCCAGGCATTCCGCTGCTGTCCGTCTATGGTAAAACAGATATCCCTGCCGTCGGGACGCACGCCGTCCGTCCAGTCGTTGTCCGTATAAACCTCCGCATTCAGCGCCAGCTTGGCAAGCAGGAAATAAGCTACCGGACGGGTAAGGCGCCCGTAATAATCGCCCGACCGGTTGCTGCGTTGTTCCGCCAGCAAAGGCGCCGCCTCCTGTAATTCCTTTACTACGAAATCGAACACCTCCTTCCGCTCGCTCTGCACGATATCGCTCATGGATGCGGAAGACGAGAGCACCAACGGCACTCTGCCGAACAAGTCCAGCAAGTAATAGTAGTACATGGCACGCACGGCACGCACCTCCGCCAGGTATGCCGGCAGCTCGGGGTCGTCGTGGGTTGCCTGGAATTTTTGGATTTGCTCTACCGACTTATTGCTAAGCATCACCACTTTGTACAGATACTCCCATGTAGCCTGAACAGCATCATTGTTCACTCCCCATTTATGCAGATACAACCCCTGCCAGAAACCGCCGTCGTACCAGTCTCCGCCCCGGGTGGGCATGATAGCCTCATCGGTGGTGAATGTGTTCAGGTCGTAGACGCCGCGTCCCGTGCCCTGCAACCCCTGGCTGTCGGCGTAGCCGCCTACATAATTATACAAGGACGCCACCGCATTGAGGTACACGTCGGAGAGTGTACGGTACGCATCCGTATGGTCTATTCCGTCGCGAGGGTCTTCACGCAAAAAGCCGTCGCAGGCGGCAAACAAAGGGAGACAGCAAACCGCCGCCAGCCAGTATGATATACGATACTTCTTCATATCCTTATTCCTTTAGAAGTTAATATTCAATCCCAACGTATAAGTCCGGGCAAGCGGGTAGTTCCGTTTGTCGTCCAGTCCCAACGTACCGTTCACCGTGGCGCTGTTTATCATCGGCGAAAGCCCCGAATAGCCGGTAATGGTGGCGAGGTTGTTCACGGTAAGGGTCAGCCGCAAACTCCAGATATACTTCCTCATCCCCCGCAAGGGTACATTCCAGCCTGCCGTTACATAGTCGAAGTTTACGTAATCGCCCCTTTCCAGCCAGTAATCGGTTGCCGTCTGGTCTTTGATATTGGCTTGCGGAGCACCCTTCATCACGTTATAGTCGGGGAAAATGCCCATATTCATATAGGTAAGCGAAGTGCCGTTGTATATCTTATGCCCGAAAGCCCCGTTTATCTGTACCGACAGGTCGAAATCCTTATAACGGAAACTGATATTGGAACCGACCACCGCCTTGGGCACGGCTTGCCCGGCGATGTAGCGGTCTTCACCGTCTTCCAGGCTGACGCCGTTGCCGTTCAAATCGGCTACGCCGTACCTGTACCCGCCGTTGCCGTCCGACACCAGCCCCGTGCTATGGGGAAGGTAGAACACGCCGAGCGGCTGCCCCACAATCTGGTAGGCTATATGGTTGTATCCGCCGTGGAACCCCGCCCCGTCCAGGCTGGATATGCTCTTATACTCGGCGGCTTCGATGTGCTCGCCGTTATAAACGCCGCTCAACGAAAGCAGCTTATTCTGCTGGAAAGAGACGTTGGCGTTGATGTTGAGCTCCATATCCTCCGTTTTCAGGGGTGTAACCCCCACTGCAATCTCCACGCCGCTGTTACGCATCGAGCCAATATTTGCCACCAGCGTGTTGTACGTAAACGGCGGCACGCTCACATTATACATATAGAGCATATCGGTAGTCTTGGAAAGGTAATAGTTCGTCGAAAACAGCAGCCGGCCGGCAAACAGCGCCAAGTCGAAACCGGCATTGAAGTTATGCTTCACCTCCCACTTCAAGTCGGGGTTCGTATTCCGCAACTCGCTCAATGACACTACCGGAGCGCTGCCCACCGGCACTACCCCATTGGGCTGCGCCAGCCGCAATGTCGTGTACGAGTTTATCCCGCTCTGGTTACCCGCCAGGCCGTAGCCCACGCGGATTTTCAGGTTATCCACCTGCGGAAAGCGTTTCATGAACTCCTCTTGCGTCACATTCCACGCCGCCGATACCGAGGGGAAAAAGCCCCACTTATGATTGATGCCGAACTTGGAGGAAGCATCCGCACGGGCATTCACCGTCAACACATAACGGTCGGCATACGTGTAGTTGGCGCGTCCCATGAAAGAGAGCAGGCGGGTACGTTCGTAATACGAATTAGTCCCTTCCCACGGGCGCAGCGCCCCCGCCTGCAAGTTATCGAAGCCGAATAAATCGGAGCTGAAATTGGTTACCGTCGTATAGAAGCCGGAGAACTTCTCCTCCTGCACTTCCGCCAGCGCCAACGCGTCGATGAAGTGCCGCTTCAAATGTTTCCGGTAGGTCAGCATGGCATTGCCCACCAGCGATTCCGACTTACGCACACCCCTGTATGCCTGCCCGTGCGCCCATACGCTGGTAGGCAGGTACTGGGAATTCTCCGTCATATTATAAGAATACGAGCCGAATAGCTGCATTTTCAAATCGGGCGTGAAATCCAGCAACAGCTTGGCATGCGTGCTGATGCGCGAAACAGACTCCTTATCCTTCACTTCCATCCATGCCAGCGGATTGGTTATCTGGCTGGCATTCGTTACGCCGTCCCAGGAACCGCTTTCGTTTTTACGGTTAGGGAAGGTGGGATTAAAGGCAGCCGCCGAGTAGAATGTTTTTTGCTCGTCCACCAGATTGCGGTTATCCTGCACCGAGCCGAACATGCCGACATCGCACCGGACGAAACCGTCGAACAGGCTCTGCGTCATATTCATGTTCGAGGTGAAGTTCCGCGCATTCTCATTGACAATCACCCCTTCCCTGCTCATATACCCCAACGACACACGATAGCTCGACTCGTCCCTTCCGCCGTAAAAGGCTACGTGGTGGTCTTGCTGGAACCCCGTCTGCTGTATCTCTTTCTGGAAGTCGGTATCGTTCCCCTTGTCGATTATGGAAACTCCCGTCCTCTCCGCCACGCTGCGGAACTCATCCGCCGACAGCATCTTCAGGCTCTTATAGACAGATGCCACACCGAAGCTGCCGTTGTAGCTTACACGTGTTTTGCCCTTCACCCCTTTCTTGGTCGTTATCTCGATAACGCCGGACGCACCCCGCGAACCGTACTGCGCCGTTTCGGAAGCATCTTTCAGAATCGTGAAACTCTCTATGTCAGCGGGATAAACGGAGGTAAGCATCGAGATGTCGCCGAATACGCCGTCGATGATAATCAGCGGGTCGTTGCCGCTGGCCAGCGAAGTAGTACCGCGCAGGCGTACGGCATCCAGTGCGGCGGTTCCATTGGCAGCCCGCTGTATGGTAAGGCCGGGCACTTTGCCGTAAATCGCCTCCAGCGGATTGGTTATCTGGTCTGCCTTCAACTGCTTGCCCGTGAACTTCTCCACCAGGGAAGATATATTCCGGGGATGCCCCACCGTATATCCTATGGTAAGCAACGAATCGGGAACGCCTGCCGGCATATCCTGCGCCTGTATGTAGAATGCCGGCAACGCGGCACACAGAAATCCGGCGGAAAGTAATTTGCGGTATTGTTTCATAGCTTTATCTGTCAGTAAGATTAACACTCTACCTTTAATAACAATTAAAATTAAAAAAATCCCTGCGCAACAGCAAGTTTTTCGGTTCATTTTCGCAAAAAAGCGTAACTTTGCGCAAACCAAAAACGACAACACCTATGGAATTTCCACAAGTCGACCTTCCCGTAGACCTGATTGCATGGACGGACGTTACAGAGGACATCCTGAACATATACAAGCAATCATGCCGTTTGAAGGCGTGCATCTTCGCGTTATGTACCGAAGGCTCTATCACGGTATCTATCAACCTAATGGATACCGAGATTAAGCAAGGCGACTTCGTAACGCTCCTTCCGGGCACTATCATCCAGTTTTACGGGCAAAAGGAAAAGGTGCGCATCGGCTTTGCCGGATTTTCCGAACATTGTCTCAACGGGGTCAACATCATCCAATCCACCATGAGTTCGTATTCCAAGATTATGGAAGCCCCCGTCATACCCCTCAACGAAACCATTGCCTCCTATTTCAGGGATTACTTCGCGCTGCTGGCACGCATATCCACGGGGCCGTACATGCCCAAAACACGCATGGCGCAGAATGTGCTGGATACGCTTCTCTACGGTATCAACGAGCTGTACAGCAACCGCCCCGACACCCAGAACAGGATTAAAAGCCGTAAGGAGGAAATCTGCCGCAAGTTCATACAACTGGTTATCGAGAACTACACCACCGAACGCCGTGCACAGTTCTACGCCGAGAAGCTGGGCGTATCCCTGCAACACCTCAGCACCACTATCAAGTTGGTAACCGGCAAAAACGTACTGGATATCATTGCGCACGTCGTTATCATCGACATAAAGGCCAAGCTGAAATCTACCGACATGACTATCCAGGAGATAGCCTACTCACTGAACTTCCCCAGCGCCTCGTTCTTCGGCAAGTACTTCAAGAGGCATATGGGAATGAGCCCGCTGGAATACAGGAACAGTTAACCTACCTCCTTGCCAACACCGTACAGGAAAGGGCAATGACCGCCACAGCCAGCATAGGGGTCAGCAATATACCATACACCGGGTAAAGGACGCCGGCAGCTACCGACACGCCTGCCAGGTGGCAGATTATCATCCGGAGCTCGTTCCGGCGTATCAGCCGGAAGGTATGGCGCGACAGGGCGAACAGGGCGGGAAGCGACTGCAAGCCGGAAGACTTCATCGTTACCATAACCTCCTCCGCCACCGCAGCGCCGTCCTCTCCCTCCATGACGATACCCACATCGGCGCAAGCCAAAGCCCGCATGTCGTTGATACCGTTGCCCACCGCCACCACGGTTTTTCCCTGCAACCGGAGCTCACGGATAAAAGTCTCCTTGTCCTCCGGCGAAGCATCGGACACATAGCGGGTAATACCCAGCTCGTACGCTATGGTCGAGGCGGTACGCTCGCCGTTGCCCGTAAGCATGCAGATATCGAGCTCCTGTTCGCGTAACTCCCTGACTACCCCGGAGGCGGTAATCTTCAACCGGTCTTTGACAGCGATAATGGCAAGCAGCCCGTTTCCGCACCCGAAGTACACGATACTGTTGCCCTCGGACTCGTACTCCGCCAGCATATCCCCCAAAATGTCCGGCAGGTAAACCCGGTAATCTTTCAGCAGTTTATGACTGCCCACCCAGTATTCAGCACCTTTATAAGTAGCCCTTACCCCCTTTCCGTCCAGCGTCTCGCTCTCGTCCAGGCGGGCGGGTACAATCTTTTCCCCTTGCAGGGCGGCAGTGATAGCGACCGCCAGCGAATTGGCGGAATTCATTTCGGCAGCCAGCAGCACCTTCTTGAAATGCCTCTCCTGGCACTGCGCCCACAGCCAGGCGGTGACGGTGGGATGTCCCTCGGTCAGCGTGCCCGCCTTGTCGAAAACCACCGCATCCGCCTTGTCCAGACGTTCCAGGACAAGGGCATCCTTTATCCGGATGCCTTTGCCGGCAGCCTTACCCATTGCCCGCATCAGGGCGACGGGCGTAACCAGGCCGAGCGCACACGGGCATGCCACTATAAAAGCAGAGGCAGCCGCATAGAAAGCATGCGGCACAGCCTCCGCGCCGCCGAACAATATCCAGGCAATAAATACAAAAACCGCAATCCCCGCCTGAACCGGCAAAAGGATACCGGCAATGCGGTCTTTGCCGTGCAGCTCTCCGGAGTGTAAACGGAGTACTTTGCCGGTAAGTCCTATGGCAACGGCCAGCACAGCCACCTCGTAATAGACATGCGGCCGAAGCCCCGCAGCATACCAATAGCCGGGGAAAAGCATGTTGAACAGACTGAAAAGGAAAGTGACGGAGATACCGGAAGCAATCAGCGTATCCACGGTGATGCGCCCCTTACGGAGCTGTTTCCAGGCATCCGCATAGAAAGAAGCCCCCGACAGCGACAGCACGGGGACGGCCAGCAGCATCCGGAGCTCGCTGCTATAAGACACGTATGTATGAAATATGGAAAGAAGCAACAGCGGAACGGAAAACAGCCATGCACTCGCAGCCTGCATCTTCAGGCTGCGGTACTGCCTGCTGCGCTTTTCCCTGTCGCTTTTTTCCATACTGCCGGCACGTTCCGCGCAATGCTGTCCCTGCGCAGAACATACTCTTTTCGATATATCGCTCATTCTACCTTATTTTTTAGGAAGTTGTTACTCTGGTTCGATAAAGCAACAACCGGAATGAGCCGTTTGTTCAGTTACTTCTTATCGGCCTGCTTGCTCTCCTCCACAAACTCCGCTTCGTAATGGAACTTCCTGAACCCTTCTTTCAGCTTTTCGATATCGGTCTTGTCGGCATCGTAGGTAATGGTTACCGTCTTGGTCTTTAAGTCCGTATCGAACTTCTTCATACCCTTTTCGAAACGGATATTGTTGTTTATCTTTTTCACACAATTCTCGCACGTCATCTGCGGAACCTTGAACACTGCCGTACGAATGTCCTTTGCCATAACGGTCGTTGCACCCAGCAATACTGCTGTCAAAGCAATCCGGATTTTTCTTGTTTTCATATCCATAATTATTTTAGCGGTTAATAATAAATCATATTCTCGGTATATTGAAACGTACCCCTACGTACGCCTTTACTCCATGCATAGGCCCCCATACCATTGTGGCGTCGAAGTTACTGCCCCAGGGGTCGGAGGCATCGATTATGGGATTTTTCTGCTTGAAGTTCGTAAGGTTCTCCCCGCCGACGTAGACAGACCAGCGGCGGAAGTAACGGGTTACCTGCACACTCAACTGTTCAAAGCCATTGTAGCGCTGCTCCCACGACCACGTACCGTCCCCCCGCTCGTAAGGGGCAGGCATGCGGCCGCCGCCGTTCAACTGCAATGTAGCGTCGAACTGCCACAAGCCCAGCGGCGTCTGGTACGAAGCGGTAAGCAATCCCTTGTACTTGCCCGTGAGCGGCTTCTCACGCAACTGCCCGTCGTAGGTGGTCTTGGCGTCCGTCCAGCGGTAGGCTGCCGTAAGGGTAAATCCCGGAAAGAAGGGATAGGTAGCCTCTACCTGGAACACCTGCGAGTACGACCGCCCGTCGAGATTGTAGAACAGGACGGCATGCGGGTCGGCATCCATGTCCACTACCACCTGCTTGAGGAAATCCGTATAATAATACTCGGCATTCAGGTTCAGCGTCTTGCCGAACAACGGGATGTAGGCGGAAGCGCTGGCGCCGTAGTTCCATGCCTCGTCCTGGTGGAGGTTGCGGGCGATGTCTATCCGGCGGCTGCTTGCCAGCAGGTAGTTGTTCTCGGCAAGGACGTGGTTGGTGCGATACCCTTTTCCGGCGGAGAGGCGGAAGTGTACGTACTCGTTGGGATTGTATTTTACATGGAAACGAGGCGTGACGAAATAGCCGTGCTCGCTGCTGTGGTCGCCGCGGATGCCACCCATTAGGATAAGCTTGTCGTCCAGGTTATAGGTGTACTGTACGTATGCTCCCGGAACGGCTTCCTTTACGAACTGCCCTGCCAGGGGTTGTCCTGCATCGTTCGTCAGACGGTAATGCTGGTCGTAGGAGTCGTAGTTGAAACTCAACCCCGTAGAAAGGCTATGGCGCTTGCCCAGCTCCGTCTCGAACAAAAGGGACGCATAGGCATTATACTGGTCTACATCGTACAACTTGCGCCCGTACATGGCATCCTGCTTGTGCAGCGAGCCGGAAAGGATAAGTGCCAGGTTGGTATTTTTCTCCTTGTCGAAGATGTAGGCGTTCTTGGTAAAGGCTTCGTAGCGGCCGGTTTCGATAGCTATCCTGTAAGGGTCGTTCCAATGGTTGCCGCCGTGGTTCACCTGCCCGCTGTTACGGTCTTCGGACAGGGCTTTGATGCCTGCCTGGAACACATACCTGTCGCCCATATACGCCCAGCGGTTCCATACGTTGTACTGCTTCACCTGCGGAATATCGGCAAAACCGTCGTCGTTGCCGTCGTGGGCTTTGGTTTCGTTTTCATAATGCGCCAACAGGGAAGTGCTCCAGCGCCGGGAGAGCTTCACGGTGGCGTCGGCATTGGCCTCGTAGCGGCCGGTAGTGCCGGCAAAAAGGTTCACGGAGAGCCAGTCGGCCTCGGGCAACTGGGGTTTCTTGAACTCCACGTTGATTTGCCCGGTGATTGCCTCGTAGCCGTTCTTAACGGATGCGCTGCCCTTGCTTACCTGTATGCTCTGCATCCACGGTCCGGGCACGTATCCCAACCCGTACGGGGCAGCTACGCCGCGGAAGTTGGGTATGTTTTCCGTCATCATCTGCACGTAAGTGCCGGACAGCCCCAACAGCTTGATTTGCTTGGCTCCCGTAGCGGCATCGGAATAGGTCACGTCTACCGAAGGGTTGGTTACGAAACTCTCGCCGAGGTTACAGCAGGCGGCACGGGTAAGTTCGGCACTGCTTATCATATCCTCGTTCATCACGCTGTTACGCAGTTTCATCGTTCCGAGCTTACGGCTGACGATATCGACCTCGCCCAACTCCACCCCCTCGCGAAGAACGATATCCAGGACTTCGTTGCGCCCGTTCACATGTATCGTATCGTTCTCGAAGCCGATGAAGCTCACCACCAGCATGTGCTTGCCGGCAGGCTTCGGAAGGGAGAAAGTCCCGTCGGCGGAAGAGGTGACCCCTTGCGTAGTGCCCAGCCAGAAAAGGTTGGCTCCGGCAACCGGCTCACCCGAATTATCTTTTACCGTTCCCTTTACCTGTGCCTGCAAAGCGGCGAAGGGAAGCAGCAGCAACATTAACCATATGTATTTCATTCCAGTTCTTTCTTATTTTGAAATTCTACAATAAAACGATTATTCGTCTCATGGGACAAAAATATCCGTCTTGCAAGATAAAAATATCTGTCCTACGGGATGAAATTATCTGTCTCATAAGATGAAGGAATCCCCCTTGCGGGACAAAAGAGATATTCTCCTGAAACACGGGATATACTTCTTTGAAACATAAGATATATTCTCTTGAGACATTAAGATGTACCCCTTTGAGATATAAGATATATTCCCTTGAAACATTAAGATATACCCCTTTGAGAGATGAGATATACTCCCTTGAGACATTAAGAAACACTTCTTTAAGACATAAGAACAAAAGAACACAAGAAACATATGAAAAGGATTGCCCTTTCGTCCTTATGTCTCAAAATCATCTTCTTTCACCCGGGAAACTTCTGTGAAACTCTGTGTCCACTGTGATGAAACCTCTAAATAAGCAGTACAGAATAAAGCGCCAGGTAACGCCTGGAAACGGAATACCGTGGCGGTGAATGGACTATATTTTCCGCTACCGGCTCTCTTGCAGGCAACAGGCAACCGAACTGCGGCAGCCGCCCGCAATACAGCGTACAGTCGGGTATTACGGTAGATGCTTCCTGCACGTGCTTTACCACATCCACTTTGTAATGGACGGCAGTGCAGCCGCTGTCCTTGCATATTTCCTGCGAGATGCCGTGATATGCCTGCCCGCATTCCGCACAGCCGGACGTGCAGCAACGTTGTTCCGTCCGGCATCCCGAACAGCAATAATTAATGATAGAAACTCCCGCTCCGCTTATAATAATAAGCGAAGACATCAGTACGGCAAGTATGTAACGGAGCCTCATCATATACGGCGGCAAAGATAGAAAGTTTTAACCGTTCGCAGGAATTAATTTTTCCTTTTTTATGCGTGGAGTTCGTTAATAAGTTCTATATTTGTCGATAAAGATTTCCGATTGAAATGTTGATTTATAAACGAAATTCGAATATGAAAAAGCAAACTGTCAGCCTACTTGTCCTTCTGCTTGCGGCAAGCGGCTTTTTCTTTTCTTGCGGTAACACCATGAACAAAAATGCAGGTGCGTTGGAGTTCGACAGCATACAGGTAAACGAAACTGCGCACCTTTTCGGCGATACCGCCAAACCGGCATGCAACCTCATCGTAAGCTTTGCATATGCCTCCCAGTCATCCGACGCGAAGATGAAGGACAGTCTGAACACTTACTTCCTCTCCGCCTGTTTCGGCGAGAAATACATGGATATGACACCCGAGGAAGCCGTGCGGAAGTACACGGAAAAGTATGTGGACGACTATCGCAAAGACCTGGAACCGATGTACAGCAAAGATGAGCAGGACAAGGAAAACGCCGGTGACCTGGGAGCCTGGTATTCCTATTATAAAGGAGTGGAAAGCCGTGTGCAACTGTACACAGGCCACCTGCTCGTTTACCGTATAGACTACAACGAATATACCGGCGGCGCGCACGGCATCTACATGTCCTCTTTCCTCAACTTCGACCTGCGCACACTGGCTCCTATCCGCCTGGACGACCTGTTCGTAAGCGACTACAAGGAACAGCTTACCGACCTGCTGTGGAACCAGCTAATGGCGGACAACAAGGTAGCCACCCGCCAGGAGCTGGAAGATATGGGTTACGTAACCACCGGCGACCTGACGCCGACCGAGAATTTCTACCTGGGCAAGGAAGGCATCACATTCCATTACAACGTGTACGACATCGCTCCTTATGTAATGGGTGCGATAGAGATTACGCTGCCGTACGAGATGATGCAGCATCTGCTGAACGACGACACAATGGTACTGAACGAGGTGCGCAACTCATAACCCGCCTCCTTTCAGTCTCCATTTATAATTCATAATCAATACTCAAAATTAATAATGGAACTCATCCTGAAATACTTTCCGGAACTGTCAGAGGAACAGAAAAGGCAATTCGCCGCACTCTACGACCTCTACACGGACTGGAATTCCAAGATAAACGTCATTTCGCGTAAAGACATCGAAAATCTGTACGAGCACCATGTGCTCCACTCCCTGGGCATAGCCGAGGTAATCCGTTTCAAACCGGGTACGAAAATCATGGATTTAGGCACGGGAGGCGGTTTTCCGGGCATCCCGCTGGCCATACTTTTCCCCGAAGTGCAGTTTCACCTGATAGACAGCATCGGCAAGAAAGTACGGGTAGCCACCGAAATAGCCGCCAGCATCGGCCTGAAAAACGTAACGACCCGCCACGCGCGTGCCGAAGAAGAAAAACAGACGTTCGACTTCGTAGTAAGCCGTGCCGTAATGCCCCTTGCCGATTTGCTGAAAATCATCCGCAAGAATATCTCCACCAAGCAGCAGAACGCCCTGCCCAACGGCCTCATCTGCTTGAAAGGCGGCGAACTGGACAAGGAGACGATGCCCGTTAAAAACAAAGTCATGATATGGGAACTGAAAGAGTTCTTCGAGGAAGAGTTCTTCGAGACAAAGAAAGCGGTGTACGTAACAATCTGAAAGGAACCGGACATCGGAGGCCGTAAAGTTGACCTTTAGCCGCCCAAAGTAGAGGTTTATAATGCTGGAGTAGAGGTTTAGGTTTCTTCCTACGCGTATGCCCGGAGCAAAGCGCAAAAAGAGAATTGGTATGGCAGATACAGTATTACGCAGATTATGAAGATATAGTATTATGAAGATATAGATATAGTATTATTATGAAGATAAAGAGATTCGAATTCAATATGTTCCCGGAGAACTGTTACGTGCTGTGGGACGAAACCAACGAGGCCGCCGTTATCGACCCCGGCTGTTTCTACGAAGAAGAGAAGCAGGCATTAAAAAACTTTATCGTAAACAACGGGGTGGACGTGAAGCATCTGCTGAATACGCACCTGCACTTAGACCACATCTTCGGTAACCCTTTCATGCTGAAAGAATTCGGGTTGAAGGCGGAAGCCAACCAAGCGGATGAATTCTGGATAGACGAAGCGCCCAAGCAGAGCCGCATGTTCGGCTTCCAGTTGCAGGAGCCGCCCGTACCGCTGGGCACTTACCTGCACGACGGAGACATCATTACCTTCGGGAACACCCGTCTGGAGGCTATCCATGTGCCGGGACATTCACCGGGCAGCCTGGTGTACTATTGCGCCGCCGACCACTGCATGTTCTCCGGCGATGTGCTGTTCCAGGGCAGTATAGGCCGCGCCGACCTTGCCGGCGGCAACTTCGACGAACTGATAGACCATATATGCAGCCGCCTGTTCATACTTCCCAATGAAACGATTGTCTATCCGGGGCACGGAGCACCCACGACTATCGGCATCGAGAAGGCGGAGAACCCGTTTTTCAGGTAATGCTTTCTATCCCTTATCCTATTCTTCATACAATAACTTTAAATAATATACATATATGAAAAACGACCTGTTGGCTAACCGGCACATCGGTATCAGCGAGAAGGACGAGGAGCAGATGCTCCGCAAAATCGGAGTGGAAAGCCTGGACGAGCTTATCGACAAGACCATTCCGGCAAATATCCGCCTGGACAAACCGCTGGCTCTGCCCGAAGCCATGACCGAATACGAGTTCGGCCGGCATATAGCGGAACTGGCAGCCAAAAACAAACTGTACACAACGTATATCGGCATGGGTTGGTACAACACCATTACGCCTGCCGTAATACAGCGCAACGTATTCGAGAACCCCGTTTGGTACACATCCTACACCCCTTATCAGACCGAAGTGTCGCAAGGACGCCTGGAAGCCCTGATGAATTTCCAGACTGCCGTGTGCGACCTCACTGGCATGCCCCTTGCCAACTGTTCCCTGCTGGATGAGGCAACCGCCGCTGCCGAAGCGGTAACGATGATGTATGCACTACGCCCGCGCGATATGCAGAAGGCGGGAGCCAACGTAGTGTTCGTAGACGAAAACGTGTTTCCGCAGACACTGGCGGTCATCACCACCCGCGCCATTCCGCAGGGTATCGAAATACGGACGGGCAGATACAGCGAAATGGAGCCGGCTCCGGACACCTTTGCCTGCGTATTGCAGTATCCGGATGCCGACGGTAATGTAAACGACTACCGCGCCTTTGTGGAGAAAGCACATGCCGCAGGCTGCAAAGTGGCCGTTGCCGCCGACATCCTGAGCCTCGCCCTGCTTACCCCTCCGGGAGAATGGGGAGCGGACATCGTATTCGGAACTACCCAGCGGCTGGGTACGCCGATGTTCTACGGCGGCCCGTCGGCAGCTTACTTTGCCACCCGCGACGAGTACAAGCGCAATATGCCGGGACGCATCATCGGCTGGTCTAAGGACAAGTACGGAAAACCGTGCTACCGCATGGCATTGCAAACCCGCGAGCAACATATCAAGCGCGAAAAGGCCACTTCCAACATTTGTACCGCACAGGCGTTGCTGGCTACAATGGCAGGGTTCTACGCCGTATATCACGGGCCGGAAGGTATCCGTACCATTGCAGAGCGCATCCACAGCATCGCCGCATACCTGGAAAGGAGCATCACCCGGCTGGGTTACAGGCAGGTGAATGCGCAATATTTCGACACGCTCCGCTTCGCACTGCCCGACAACGTATCGGCACAGCAAGTCCGTACCGTAGCTTTGAGCAAGGAAGTGAACCTGCGCTACTTCAAGAACGGCGATGTAGGCATGAGTATCGACGAGACAACGGATACGGCCGCAGTAAATGTACTGCTCTCCATTTTCGGAATTGCCGCCGGAAAAGACTATACCAAAGCCGCCGACATCCCCGAAAGCTGCACTATTCAGGAATCGTTCCGCCGCCAAAGCGCCTACCTGGTACACGAGGTATTCAACAAATACCATACGGAAACGGAGATGATGCGCTACATCAAGCGGTTAGACCGCAAGGACATCTCGCTGGCGCACTCCATGATTTCTCTCGGCTCATGTACCATGAAGCTGAACGCTGCCGCCGAAATGCTGCCCCTCAGCCGGCCGGAATTTACGGGTATGCACCCGCTCGTTCCCGAGGAGCAGGCGGAGGGCTATCGCGAGCTGATACGTAATCTCAGCGAGGAGCTGAAAACGATAACCGGATTTGCCGGAGTAAGCCTGCAACCCAATTCCGGCGCTGCCGGAGAGTATGCGGGGCTGCGTGTAATCCGCGCCTACCTGGAAAGCATCGGGCAAGGACACCGCAACAAGGTGCTGATACCCGCCTCGGCGCACGGAACCAATCCGGCTTCGGCAGTACAGGCCGGTTTCACCACCGTTACCTGTGCCTGCGACGGGCAGGGCAACGTCGATATGGACGACCTGCGTGCCAAAGCCGAGGAAAACAAGGACGACCTTGCCGCCTTGATGATTACCTACCCCTCTACCCACGGTATCTTTGAAACGGAAATCGTGGAAATCTGCCGGATTATCCATGCGTGCGGCGCACAGGTCTATATGGACGGCGCCAATATGAATGCACAGGTAGGGCTCACCAATCCGGGCTTTATCGGTGCGGACGTCTGCCACTTGAACCTGCACAAGACTTTCGCTTCTCCCCACGGCGGTGGCGGACCGGGCGTAGGACCTATCTGCGTAGCCGGGCATCTGGTTCCGTTCCTACCCGGGCACGGGCTGTTCGGCAATGCTGCCAATCAGGTAGCGGGGGCTCCCTTCGGCAGTGCGGGCATCCTGCCTATCACCTACGGCTACATCCGTATGATGGGGGCGGAAGGGTTGGCACGCGCCACCAAGATTGCTATCCTGAATGCCAATTACCTGGCTGCCTGCCTTAAGGATACCTACGGTATCGTTTACCGCGGAGCAACCGGTTTCGTAGGGCACGAAATGATATTGGAATGCCGCAAGGTACACGAGGAAACGGGCATCAGCGAGAACGACATCGCCAAACGCCTCATGGACTACGGCTATCATGCGCCTACCCTCTCCTTCCCCGTGCACGGCACGCTGATGATAGAGCCTACGGAGAGCGAAAGCCTTGCCGAGCTGGATAACTTCGTACGTGTAATGCTCGCTATCTGGCAGGAAATACAGGAAGTGAAAAACGGAGAGGCGGACAAAGCGGACAACGTGCTGGCAAACGCCCCGCATCCCGAATACGAAGTAGTGGCCGATGCCTGGGAACACAGTTACACCCGGCAGAAAGCGGCGTATCCGATAGAAAGCGTCCGCGACAACAAGTTCTGGGTGAACGTGGCGCGGGTGGATAATACGCTGGGCGACCGCAAGCTGTTGCCTACGTGCTACGGATGCTTTGAATAGAATATCGGGAGAGGGTGGCAAGATACACTTGCCGCCCTCTCTTCTTTTATACCGCAAATAAGTTTATGAGTACAACGCGCAAAAGAAAAAGGAACGGGCTCTTTTACAGCAAAGGCGAAGAAACCGTCAACAGCATATCCCACGGCATAGGTATCTCGATGACAGTTATTATCGGGGGATTCTTCCTGATGAAATGCTACCGGGCACATGACCCGTGGGCTATACTCGGTATGTGGCTTTACCTGTTCGGCATGGGCGGTTCTTATCTTTCCTCCACCCTTTACCACTCCCTGAAACATCATAATCCGTGGAAACGGCGGTTGCGCCATTGGGACCACGCGGCTATCTACTGGCATATCGCCGGAAGCTTCTCCCCCATTACACTGATTGCCTTACGGAATGAGGGGCTTTGGGGCTGGGGGCTGTTCTGCTTCGTCTGGCTATGCGCTGCTGCGGGTACTGTTGTCAGTTTCCGCAAGATGAAAGAGCACAGCTATATGGAAACCGTATGCTATATCCTTATGGGCTTATCCGTACTGGCGGTTTTCGAGCAGCTCTTTGCCGTTGCTCCCGCCTCGTGTTACTGGATTATCGCCGAGGGGGTATGTTACATCGGCGGAGCGGGGCTGTACTCCATACGCAAGGTACGTTATATGCACTCGGCTTTCCACTTCTTCGTGCTGGCGGGGTCTGCTTGCCACCTCGTTGCCGTGTGGTACATCCTGGCGATGATATAGGCACGCTCTCCGCCTATGCCTGTACCGTCAGCGGATTATGGTTACCGTACCTTCCGCCAGTTTCTTATCTTTCACGGGAGTATCCGCAGGAGCATAGCCCAAAGCGGCACAGCCGTACACACGGTGGTTTTCGGGAATACCGAGCTCGGTGAGGAAGGCGCGCACATCGGGGTCGTCGCAAGTCTGCCCCAACTGATTAATCCAGCAGGAGCCGATGCCTAAAGACTTGGCGGCAAGGAAGATATTCTGCAAGGCGCATGCACAGTCCATAGATGCCCACCAGCGGGTAGGTTCGTTGGAAACGATTATCAAGGTAGGAGCATGATAATAACAGCAGTAGGTCTGGCTATGTCCGCGTTCCTGCAAATGAACGTCATCGCTCTTGGCAAAAGCGCCCTTTATCTTTTCATTCAGCTCGGTCAGCACGGCGGCATCCTGAATAGCGGTAAAATGCCATGTCTGGAAATTCATACCGCTGGGGGCATAAGCTGCCGCTTCCAGTATAAGATTCAAATCCTCGGCGGAAACCTGCCGCCCGGTATAAGCGCGCACGCTGCGGCGCGACTTAATGTTTTCCAATACTTCGTTCAACATTGTACTATATATGTTTTTATGTAAGAATAATCCTATCGGGCGTACCGAATGCCTCAGCCCGCCGTTCTGTCATGCCAGGTTCTGAAAGCGGTCAGCGTTTCAGCAGCCCTATCTTTACGTTCAATTTAAAGTAATATACGCCGTTCTCCCGTTCCAGGAAGCCGTACTTGTCTTTGTCTACCGGGCCTTTCTCAAAGCGGCTGTTCAGGTAGAGATAGTCGGCAAACGTCTGCCGCAGGGACTTGTGGTAGCAGAGCACCCCGCCGTCTCTATTCGTCAGCAGCAACCCTTCCACGGCGGAGTCCGTACCGTTGTAAATCTTTGCCGGACGCATGCCCAGCGCAAGCGCCAGCAGGAACTGCTTCATCTTAAACTCATAAAAGCCGTGTTTGTTTATCAGCTCGTCCTTTATCTTCAAGGGATTCAGCTCTTTGATGCGTTCCGTTAGCTCGGCGACGCGGGTAATGCCGTCCAGGTGCATGATACGCACCATTTCCGCCAGCATACGGGGGAAGTGCAGGTCTATCATCAGCAGGTTACAACGGAACACGCGGTCGGCAACATCGGCATACTTCAGCACACCGCCCAGGCGCTCAATCATCATCATGCGCTCGGCAACTTCCGTAGGCGACTCGGGCAGGGCATTCACCTTGTTCACGGTAGGTACGGCGAATTTCACACCGCTTTGTTCCAGCTTCAGGTTCGCCGTGCGTCCTCCGTCCAGCAAAGGGTTCATCCGGCTGAGACGGCAGCGGACACTGAACCCCGTCAACGGGGCATCCGCACTCCAGAATGCTACGGAGAAGTCCGTACGGTCGTCGGTCTTGGCTTCCAAGTCGTAGATGTTCACGGCATCCAGAAAGGCTTCCAGCCCTCCGGACACTTCCACTTCTTCGCCAGAGCCGTTTTTCAGCAGGTGAAGTATGATTTCCGCCGCATCGCCGAAGTCCGTGCGGGGAAAAGAGAGTGCCTCTTTCTCTGCCGAAGCGATGAATGTACCGTCCTTTCCCACCGTGCCGCCAATGATGCGCACCTCCTCTTTTTCGATATAATAACGGCGCGTACCGTCGTGCTCTTCTCTCTGTATCAGCGCAACCGGCCAACACTTCGTATCATCCCTCTGTGCCTGCGGAGTACCCAGGAAAACGTGTCCGTCCGCCAACAGGCGGAAAAATGTATAGAGCTCGCCCAGCTCGCGCTTAGTCGCTTCAAATGCCATATCAACTCGATTTTTATTAAATAAGTGTACAAAGATACGCAAATCCGTACAAAAGACGGGGAATTAACAAACTATTTCCATGCAGAAGCGTTCTATCCGGTATGTGAAACATAAAAAAACGGACATGGAAAAATATGAAGATACAGTAACCGTTACGGCTACACCCAACGGGCCTTTTATCGTAGAAGGCAATTTCAAACTGGTAGACAGGGAAGGCAAGGCGGAAATGAAGAAAGGCAGGTTCGCCCTCTGTCGCTGCGGACGTTCCTACAAGCAACCTTTCTGCGACGGCACGCATCGCAAAGTATATTACAACGATTCCTCGGCGAAAAGGATTAAACGGGTAATCTGAAAAGCCGGAGGCTTTACCCTTCCTCGAAACGCAAAGTCTCCACTTTCTCCAGGCGCGCCCTCAGCCGGGGCATCACCGACTTGCGGATACGGAGCGTCATGCGGCAGTCCATGTCGTAGGACTGTTCCAGCATCTCCGGTTCTTCCTCCTTCACGATGCGCATTACATCGTTCATAAAAGGATATTCAAAAAGCACGGTCACCGTTTCGTCCACGGTCTTTTCGATAACGGAAGCGGCAGCGATAGCTTCGGCGGCAGCGGCTTTATAGGCTACAATCAGCCCGCTCGTACCCAGCTTGATGCCGCCGAAATAACGGACTACGACGATGAGAATGTCTGTCAGCCCGTTCGAATTTATTTGTCCCAGAATGGGTTTTCCTGCCGTGCCCGACGGTTCTCCGTTATCATTGGCACGAAAATCCTTGCGCTCGTGCCCCAGCATATAGGCATAGCACACGTGGCGGGCATCGTAGTATTTCTTCTGATAAGTTTCCAGATGCGCCTTTACTTCTTCGACCGTACGTACCGGCAGGGCAATGGCGATAAACTTGCTGCGCTTCTCGGTATATACCCCTTCGGAGGGGGCGGCAATGGTTTTATACGTATCTTCGCTCATGCCGCAAATATACTACACTTTTTGCTATCCGCCTTTCGGCGGCTATCAAAAAACTTTATCTTTGCACAAAGAAAGAAGTTATCTTCCTACGGAAAAGAGTATCCTCCTATGAAAAGAGATTATCCCCCGATAAGAAAAGCGGTTCTTGCCATAGATTCCTTCAAAGGCTGCCTCACATCTGCGGAAGCCGAAGCTGCTGCCGCCGAAGGAATACATGCCGCACTGCCGGAATGCGAAGTTGTCCGTATCCCCGTGGCCGACGGCGGCGAAGGCATGCTGGATGTCCTGATTGCCGCCACGCACGGAAAGAGTATCCGTGTACAGGCTCATGGCCCGTTAATGGAACTTCGCGAAGCCTGTTACGGCATCTCCGGCGACGGACGGACGGCTTTCATCGAAATGGCAGCTATCAGCGGGCTGCCGCTCGTTGCCCCGGAGAAACGTAACCCGATGCTGACAACCACTTTCGGTACAGGCGAACTGATACGGGACGCCCTGACGCGGGGATGCCGCGACTTCATCATCGGCTTGGGCGGAAGCGCCACGAACGATGCCGGACTGGGGATGTTGCAGGCTTTGGGTTTCCGTTTTCTCGATAAAGCGGGGAATACATTAGGCTACGGAGGACGGATTATGGGTGAGGTCGATACCGTAGATACCGCTGCCGTTCATCCCCTGCTCGGCGAGTGTACCTTTGTCGCCGCCTGCGATGTACGCAACCCTTTCTGCGGAACAGACGGGGCAGCCCGCGTATTCGCCCCGCAGAAAGGAGCGGATACCGCTATGACAGAGGCACTGGACGCAGCCATGCGGCATCTGGCAGCGGTTATCTGCCGGAGCACCGGGAAAGACGTATCCTCCTGCCCCGGAGCAGGAGCAGCCGGAGGTATGGGCGGCAGCCTATCGGCATTCCTCGATGCCGGACTGAAACCGGGCGTGCAACTCTTGCTGGAAACACAGCATTTTGCTGAGCGGATAAAAGATGCAGACCTGATTATCACCGGGGAAGGGAAATCGGACAGGCAGACCGTTATGGGAAAAGTGCCGTACGGCATATTGGCAGAAGCCCGAAAACAGGGTATTCCCGTTATCCTGATAGCGGGAAGTATAGAAGATACGGAGCTGCTTGCCCGTGCCGGCTTTCATGGGATATTCTCCATTGTTCCAGGTCCCGTTGCCCTGGAAGAAGCCATGCAGCCGGAGTTCGCCCGGATGAATATCCGCCGCACCGTGGAACAGCTATGCAGGATTATCCGGTAAATGCCGGTGGTGTAACAATAAAAACGGGAATGAAAACGGTTGCCCGGAAGGAATCGGTTGCTTGTAGAAAATCAGGTTACCCGCGGGAAACAGGTTGTTCGCGGGAAACAGGTTGTTCGCATGAAATCAGGTTGTCCTCAGGAAAGCAGGTTGCCCGCAGGAAATCAGGTTACCCGCAAGGAAACAGGTTGCTTGCATGAAATCAGGTTGTCCGTAAAGCGCAATACTTGTAGTAGAGCATCCCTATCGCATCGGCAAGCAACCACCCGATAGGGATAGACCACCAGATGCCTGTTACTCCAACGGAAGGAATGGCGGCAAGCACATAGGAAAGCACGACGCGAGTACCCAGCGAAATCACCGTGAGCACAACCGACATGCCTGGCTTGCGGACGGCACGATAATAGCCGTACAGCAAGAACAGAATGCCGATGCCGCAATAGAACGCCCCTTCGATGCGCAGGTATTCCACCCCGGTAGCAAGGATTTCCGTTTCGTCCGGACGGACAAAAATCAGCATCAGCGGCTCTGCAAAGACAAACACGAGTACGGAGACTGCCAGCGAAAAGACAACCGCAGTAAAAAATGCGCTGCGGACGCCCCGGCGGATGCGTTCGTAACGCTTCGCCCCGAAATTCTGTGCGATGAAGGTGGAGAAGGCATTCCCGAACTCCTGCACGGGCATATATGCAAAGGAGTCTATCTTTACCGCAGCGGCAAAAGCTGCCATAACAGCCGTACCGAAGCTGTTGACCAGCCCTTGTATCATCAGAATACCGAAATTCATTACCGATTGCTGTACGCAGGTCAGCGTGGAGAAAGAGACTATCTCCTTCAGGCTGCAACGGTCAAAGTGCATATCCTCACGGTGCAGCCGTAACTCCGGACGCTTCTTGCAGGTATAGAACACGATTCCCGCAGCGGCAGCTCCCTGGGCTATGACGGTAGCCGCAGCAGCTCCTTCGATACCCCAGTCCAGTTGCAGGATAAAAAACAGGTCGAGAACGATATTCAATACGACGGAAACAGCCAGAAACCAAAGAGGGGTGACAGAATCTCCCACCGCCCGCAACAAGGCTGCATAGAAATTATAGATAAATGTAAAGACGATACCGCAAAAGATTATCCACAGATAACTGCGCATCATTCCGTAAATGTCCTGCGGTACTTGCAGCAGCCGGAGAATAGGGTCCAGCCATACGAAAGCCGCCGCATTGAGCAGGAACGTAACCGCTCCTATCAGTACGAACGAAACGAAAATGCTGCGTCGCAAAGCATGCCTGTTTCCCGCACCGTAGTGCAGTGAGAATACCGTACCGCTGCCGATAGACAACCCCAAAAGAACGGAAATCAGGAAAACCATAAGCGTATATGCCGAACCTACTGCTGCCAGTGCGTCCGCACCGATACACCGCCCTACAATAAGCGTATCGGCTATGTTGTAGCACTGTTGCAGCAGCGAACCTGCCATCATGGGCAAGGTAAAGCGCAGCAGTGTACCCGTTATGCCGCCCTGGGTGAGGTTTCCATTCCGTAACATTCGCTACCGTATTTCGATGTTTTCGTATGCCGTTTCGTATTTCCGGCACAAAGATACGAAACATGGCGGTGTAACCTACCCGGTTAGGGAATAAAATAAAAGCAGAGGATTATCCCCTGCTTTCCATACTGTCCTTGTCGGGATTCAGTATCTTTACCATTCGGCGGACATCTTTCTTATCCGCTTTTCCGTATAGCCCGATTTGCTGCCCGGGCACTGTCTCCGCCTCGTTCCCTTTTTCCAGGACTTGTTCCGGGGAGGGCGCCGCATGCGGGGCACCGCACTCTTCTTTCTTCTTTTCCTGATTCATACTCATTATAATGTTTAAGTTACAGGAAGATAACGTATGAAGAAGAAAGTTTGTTCACGCTTCACTTCTCAGGCAATACCCAGCAGCTTCACTTCGAATATCAGTGTGGAGAAAGCCGGAATAAGACCACTGGCGCGTGCACCGTAGCCCACCGTATAGGGTATATAGATAATCCAGCGGTCGCCCACGTGCATCCGTTGCAAAGCTATCTGCCAGCCGCTGATTACCTCGTTCAGCCGGAAAGCCTCCGGACAGTTGCGTTTCCAGGAATTGTCGAACTCCCTGCCGTTGATGAGCGTTCCTTTGTAATGTACCGACACGACACTATTCAGGCGAGGAACGGCGCTACCCTCCCCGCTTTCCAGCACGCGGTAAAGCACGCCGCCTCCCAACTCCTTTATGCCTTCTTCTACACGCAGGTCTTGCAGGAACCGTTCGTTTTTCTGTTTGTATTCTTCTTTTTTGCCCATATCATTCTATTACTATTTCGGGTTCGGAACGGATTGATTATATGAAAGTTTCCGATATCCGTCTTACGGTTCAGGGGATAGTTATTCCATAACGGAAGATTGCCGCTCTATAAAATGTACCGGATATTTGTTCCAATATTTCCGGTAAACCCGGTCGTCTTCTCCGTCGAAATTAAGCTGGTACATACGGAAAGTAACCGGTATATTTTTAGGTTGCCACATCTCCTCATAAGAGTACCGGTATTTCATGCCTATCGCCTGCATCACCTTCCCACTCCTCGGATTATTCACATCATGCGTAGCTGTAATATACGGAATACCAGTCTGTTTCAGCATACCGGTTACCGCCCGGCACGCCTCGGTACAAATCCCTTTATGCCAGAATTCTTTCCTGATGCAGTAACCCAAATCATGGCTGTCGTCTGCACACACATGGATACAACCGACCGGCACATTATCTTCCTTCAGGCAAATCGCATAGTAAATTCCCTTTTGACGGATATAATCTTCGATATACAAAAGATATTTTTCTGCCTCCTCCATGTCTTTCAACGGGAACATAGGCAGGAATGTATTGACTTCTTCATCGCTAAGGATAGCGAACAAGGCACTTACATCTTCCCTGGTAAAATGCCGCAATATCAGCCGTTCCGTTTCTATATAATCCATATCCGGCATATAATATGATTAATGTATCTTTTTTACCCTATCTGCAAAGATAAAAAGAAAATACCGTTCATATGCACAACGGACGGTACTTTTCATCGAACTCCGGTAAAGCTGAACATTCGGGAGTTTGCAGTTTCCGTCTTTCCGTACCACTCCGGAAGCGGTGGTACGGCTTTCACCGGTTCTCAGCCGAGCAGGGATTTACGTACCGCCTTCTTGCAACGCAGTATCTCCGCAGCAGTCAGTTCCGGGTGTTTCCCGGTTCCTCCCCTTTCTATCGTCTTTACTACCTTGAAACCACTCCATTTCAATATTTCCCGGAGTGCTTTCACCACTCCACGCGTCTGGTTATAGAGGATATTAAAAGGGTACGGAGTAGTGCAGGTACTTACTATGACTGCTTTTTTACCTTTGTGGAGTGCAAGGGGCATTCCCCACGCATTCTCTCCCATCATGCCGTACACCATGCGGTCGAACAGTACTTTCAACTCGCCGGGCATGTTCCCCCAATAACACGGAGCGCCTATTATCAGTGCATCGGCATCCCTGATGTTTTGCAGTATCCGCTGTGCATCGTCTTCCGGCAGGCAGCAGCGTAACGAGCTGCGGCACTTCATACAACCGGTACAAGGGCGCACTTTCAGTTCCGCAACCCTGACATAGACCGCCTCGGCATTACAGCATTCTATTTCCTGCTTCATCGCCTCCAGCATCTTCGATATGTTTCCGTGCCGGCGGGGACTGCCATTGAGTATCAATACTTTCATAGAAGTAATCCGTTTTTCCGGCAAAGGTCGGTATTTTCCGCATAACGGGAAAGGATACGACGACAAAAATAACGGAGCACCGCGCCATACGCAATGCTCCGTTCTCCTATTGTCTTTCAGGAATTATATCTGATTAGCTTAGTTTGTGAATTACCAGCCCGGAACGCAACTTCGGCTCGAACCAGGTAGTTTTTGGGGGCATGATGTTGCCCGTATCGGCAATGTCCATTAACTGTTTCATAGACACGGGATAAAGTGCCAGGGCTACCTTCATCTCGCCGCTGTCCACCCGCTTCTTCAACTCGCCCAAACCACGGATACCACCCACGAAGTCGATACGCTTGTCGGAGCGCAAATCCTTGATACCGAGTATTTCATCCAGTATCAGGTTGGAGGAAATGGTTACATCCAGCACGCCGATAGGGTCGTCGTCATTATAAGTACCCGGTTTTGCCGTAAGGCTGTACCACTTGCCGTCCAGGTAAAGGGAGAAATTGTGCAGGCCTGCCGGCTTGTATATCTCCGTACCTTTCTCCTCTACTGCAAAATTCTTGCTTACAGCGGTCAGAAACTGTCCGGGTGTCATACCGTTGAGGTCTTTCACCACCCGGTTGTAGTCGATGATAGTCAACTGGTTAGCGGGGAAACAAACTGCCATGAAATAGTTGTACTCCTCGTCGCCGCGGTGGTTGGGATTTTGTTTCGCCTTCTCCGCACCGACCAGAGCAGCGGCTGCACTGCGGTGATGTCCGTCTGCAATGTAGAGTGCAGGCATCTTGGCAAACTCCCTGGTTATGGCATCGATGTCTTCCTGCCGGTCGATAATCCAGAAGGTATGACCGAATCCGTCGCCCGGAGCAATAAAATCATAGACCGGTTTCTGAACCGTATAGCGGGCAATGACTGCATCGAGCGTAGCATTATCGGGATAGGCGAAGAATACCGGCTCGATATTGGCATCATTCACACGGACATGCTTCATGCGGTCTTCTTCCTTATCGCGGCGGGTAAGCTCGTGTTTTTTGATAACCCCATTCATATAATCGGGTACATAGGCTCCCACTACCAAACCATACTGCGTCTTGCCGTTCATGGTCTGAGCATATACGTAGTAGTTTTCCTTTTCATCCTGCACCAGCCAGCCTTTATCCTGGAACATTTGGAAGTTCTCGGCAGCTTTCCGGTAAACACGTTCATCATGCTCGTCCGTACCGACAGGAAAATCTATTTCGGGCTTAATGATATGATACAGGGATTTTTCGTTTCCTGCTGCCTCCTCACGGGCTTCGTCGGAGTTCAGTACGTCGTAAGGACGGGATGCAACCTGCTCCACCAAATCCTGGGGGGGGCGAACGCCTTTAAAAGGTTTAATTATAGCCATGGTTATTAGATTATTTAATGAACTATTCAGGCACGGGCTACGCAGGTTACGCGGAATAGACCATTCCGTGAAATCCGTATAATCCGTGCCTAAACCTATTATTTATTTACCCGGAACTTCTCGCAACCGTCTTTCAGGAAACCTACAATCTGTTTGGCAGCGGCAATACCGGCATTGATATTGGCTTCGGCAGTCTGTGCACCCATTTTCTTCGGTGTGGAGAAATAGCGACCGGCGAATTTGGCGGCAAATGTCTCGTTGGCTGCGGGCATGATGTCGGTCATGTATTTCAGGTCGGGACGTTCTTCCATAAGCTGAATCAGCTCGGCTTCGTTGATAACCTCCTTACGGGCGGTATTCACCAGCAAACCGCCTTTCGGCATCCTGTTCACCAGGGCATAGTCGATAGAGTTCTTGGTTTCGGCCGTTGCAGGAATGTGCAGGGAAACAACGTCGCAGGTAGAGTAAAGTTCGTCGGCAGAAGCGACTGCCTTTACACCGTCTTTCTCGATAACCTCTTTCGGACAGAAAGCGTCGAAGGCGTAAATATCCATGCCGAAACCTTTGGCGATACGGGCTACGTTACGTCCTACGTTACCGTAAGCGTGGATACCCAACTTCTTGCCCATCAGTTCCGTACCGGAAGTGCCGTTATACATATTGCGGACAGCCATTACCATAAGGCCGAAAGCCAGTTCGGCCACGGCGTTGGAGTTCTGTCCCGGAGTGTTCATCACACATACGTTGTGGGCAGTGGCGGCATCCAGGTCTACATTGTCATAACCTGCACCGGCACGTACCACGATTTTCAGTTCTTTGGCTGCATCCAAGACCTCGGCATCGATGATGTCGCTGCGGATAATAATGGCGTTGGCATCTTTCACGGCTTCCAGCAACTTTGCCTTATCACCATATTTTTCCAGCAGGGCAAGTTCATAACCTGCCGCTTCGATTTCTTTACGGATACCGTCTACTGCAACCTTTGCAAACGGTTTGTCTGTTGCGACTAATACTTTCATGATTCAATGGTATTAAAAAAAGAATCACCACAGAGCCGTACGGAGTTTCACAGAGTTTCCTTGTCATTCAGTCTCTGTGGGACTCTGTGCCCTCTGTGGTGAACAATATTATTAATGAAGTTTCTCAAATTCCTGCATGCAGTCTATCAAAGCCTGTACGCTTTCTTTCGGCATAGCGTTGTAGCAAGATGCACGGAAACCGCCTACGGAACGGTGTCCCTTGATACCCACCATACCTCTTTCGGTAGCGAACTTCAGGAAGTCGGCTTCGAGGTCTTTGTATTCGGGAGCCATAACGAAGCAGATGTTCATGCGCGAACGGTCTTCCTTGGCAGCAGTACCCACGAACATCTTGTTGCGGTCTATCTCGGCATACAGCATATCGGCCTTTTCGATAGCACGGCGTTCCATTTCCTTCACACCGCCTTGTGCCTTAATCCAGCGCAGGGTCTGCAATGCCGCATAAATAGGAACTACCGGCGGAGTGTTGAACATCGAACCGCCGTCGATGTGGGTCTGATAGTTCAGCATCGTCGGGATGTAACGAGATACCTTGCCTACCGCATCGTTTTTCACGATAACGAAAGTAACGCCCGCAGGAGCCAGGTTTTTCTGTGCACCACCATAAATACAGATATATTTAGACACGTCGACAGGACGGGAGAAAATATCGGACGACATATCGGCAACCATAGGAACATCCACATCCAGGTCTTTCTTCAGCTCCGTACCGTAGATAGTATTGTTGGTAGTGATATGGAAATAATCCGCATCGGCCGGTACCGTGTAATCTTTCGGGATATAAGTATAAGTGGCTTCAGCAGAAGAGGCAACTTCCACAACCTCGCCAAAACCTTTGGCTTCTTTCATCGCCTTCTTTGCCCATACGCCCGTATTGAGGTAAGCGGCTTTCTTTTCGAGGAAATTGAAAGGAACCATGCAGAATTCCAGACTTGCGCCGCCACCCAGGAACAGTACCGAATAACCTTCGGGAATGTTGAGTAGTTCTTTGAACAGCGCTACGGCTTCGTCCACTACGGGCTGGAAGTCCTTAGCACGGTGGCTAATCTCCATAAGAGACAGACCGGAGCCATTGAAATCTAAAATAGCCTTCGCTGTATCCTCTATCACCTCGCGCGGAAGAATGGAAGGTCCTGCATTGAAATTATGCTTTTTCATTTGAAGTTTGTTTTGGTTATACAATTTCGTTCATTCATGTCTTTCGACATGGCGAAATTACGGAATTATTTCTGTATTGCAAATCTTTCCTTATAAAAATCCTTCTTTATCGTGCATTTACCTTACTTTTTATTGGTATATACAAGATATATGCACCATTCTGTTATGTATAGTTACCAAAAGAAGTATTAAAAGGTAAACTGAAAGACAGAAGCCGGAATAACTTCCTACCGGCAAGCAAACTCGAAATAAAAGTGCATAATTATCAATATCAAGCAAATCTCTTATGCTTAAAAACATCACCGGACATGCTTGAAAACATGAATGGGATTACCTGGCTTCTTCTATCAGTGTTTTCATGCCTTTGATTTTCTCTCCGCGCAGCAGCGTAAGCAGTTGTTTCGCCTTGCTGCGGCGAACCGCTACGAAGGCATAATGCTCTTTCACGTCTACCTGCCCCACATCCTCGCGTGCCAATCCGCCTTTCTTATACAAGAAACCTACGATATCTACTTTATTCAGCTTGTCTTTCTTGCCCTTACCTATATATAAGGTAGTCCAACGGGGCTTGGCAGGTTTCGGCGTTTGTTCCGGCAGGGTGAGGACGGGAATTTCCTCCGGGAGATAATCAGGAAGACGTTCTTCCGCATGGAGAAGGAGGAAAGACGAACCGCACGCTTCCCAACGTGCCGTACGCCCGTTACGGTGCGTAAAGGCTTCTTCGTTGACGGGCATATGGTAATGAACCACATTGTCGATACCGGGAATATCCAGCCCACGTGCGGCAAGGTCGGTAGATACCAGGACGGGGCAACTGCCGTTACGGAATTTATAGAGTGCCCGCTCGCGGTCGTCCTGCTCCATACCGCCGTGGAAAGCATCGCAAGGGAACTTCTTGGACTTCAGGTAAGCGGCTATCCGCTCCACACTTTCACGGTAGTTCACGAACACTAAAGTGGAACTATCGCCCAGCGTACAAAGCAGGCGGAACAAGGTTTCCAGTTTGTCTTTGCCGGGAGAGATTACTTTCTGCAATTCCAGGCGTCCGGAAACGGTTTCTTCCGGCAGGAAATTCAGCTTTACGACCTGTGATGATACGGCATTGCCGGACACCCCGCCACCCACTCCTGCAAATTGCGGGATTTCCTCGGCATCTGTTGCCGAAAGCAATACGCGTTTCCTCAGAGCAGGCAGTTGTCCGATAATCTCCGCCATTTCGTCGTGGAAACCGAATTCGAGGCATTTATCGAACTCGTCTATCACCAGCGTAACAACGGAACGGGCATCGAAGTTCTGCTTCCGCAAATGGTCGTTCATACGGCCGGGAGTGCCGATGATAACGGTGGGAAGGATGCCTTTCATCGTACGGTGTTCTTCCATTGCCGGACGTCCGCCGTAGCAGCTCATTGCCTTGAAAGGTACATTCATCGACTTGAACACGGTTTCTATCTGCAAGGCGAGTTCGCGCGAGGGAACGAGCACCACCGCCTGTACTCCCTGCACATCCGCCCTGAGCGACTGCACCAGCGGCAACAGGAATGCCAGGGTCTTGCCCGAACCTGTGGGCGATAATAAAACGAGGTCTTTGTCCGACTGATAAGCATCCCGTGCGGCCTCCTGCATCGGGGTGAGCTGTTCTATCCGTAAGTTGCGGAGAATATCAGATTGTTCCATAAAGTTCTTTTGTTTAGAGGGACAAAGATAACAAAAGATTAACGGAAAAAAGACGATGAATTATAATGTTTCTTTCAAACGGCTGTTACCGGCCGCGATACCACCTGCACGATATAGGATATGCAGAGCCGAAATTAGCTTCCACTCACTCCATTCATGCGAGAAAAGGGAGAAATCCCGTACCGGATTACCGGAAACCGATATGAATAAAGCACGCAAATAAGGTAGGGAGCACCGAGATTACTCTACCAGCCAGCGTTCGATATTACGTGTAGCATTGCTAAAATTCACCCCAATCTTGAACAGCTTACGGCTGTCCGCTGCAAAAGGCAGGGCATACTGTTTATCATTGATTTGTTGCAGAGCTTCTTCCGCAGTACCCTCTAACTTGAACTCCATTACATAAACATATTTATCGGTTTGCAGTACAAGGTCTACCCTACCCTGCGAAGTATGATACTCCGCCTTTACATAGAAACCCGCCAGCTTGAAAACGATAAAAAGCACGTTCTGGTAATGCAGTTCCAAATCCTTCACCAGCTCGTACGGAGTATCGGCAAAGAAACTTTGCAGGCGGCGGAAAAAGGCGTCAGGCTCACCGGCACGTATCTCTTGCACAAACCGTTGTATTTCAAATGGGGCTTCAATCTTATTGAAACGCGTATAATAAGGTATAAGGAACCTGACAAATCCTTCTTCCACCTCACGGTTAGGAAAACCGAGGCGATAAATACCGAATTCCTCGTCGTACCCCTTAATCGTAAGATAACCGCTCTGGAAAATCACCGGCAGCGGTTCTTCGTCGCCGTAGATGCTGTTTAGCACATCGGCATATGTTTCGGCATGCGCCATATGTTCCAAATCATAGTGATAGCGCTTCAATAGTTCTATCAGATAGGTAGGCGTACCCGTCTCGAACCAGTAACTGCCGAATTTCAGATACTTAAAGGTATGCAGCAGGCTGAAAGGATTGTAAATGCCCTCGGTATGCTCCACAAAATGATAGCCGTCGTAATATTCCTTCAACTTGGCGCAAGTAGCCTCATAAGAGAGATGCTGCGCTGCGGCAAGCTCATACAGCTCCTCTTCCAGGTTATCGTGAATTTCCTGCTCGGTCAGCCCGCAAAGGCTTACATAGGGCTCGCGCATGGAAATGTCGTCCAAGTTATTGAGGTCGCTGAACACGCTCACCTTGCCGAACTTGGTGACTCCCGTCAACAGGGCAAACTTGATGCAGCCGTCCATTGTTTTCAACACACCGTAGAAGGGTTTCAATGTACTACGAAATTCCTTTTGCAGAGCCTCGTTGCCGATAGCTTGCAGCATAGGCTTGTCATATTCATCCACCAGGATAACGACACGCTGCCCCGTCTGCTCGCAAGCGCGCTGGATGACTCCGGCAAAACGCAGGGAAAATGTACGCTCGGCAGCATCTGTGCCGTAACGTTTCTCCCATACGGAAAGGTTCTTTTCCAAGATACTGTCCAGGCTGCCGGGAGTGTCGTATTTCTCGATATTCAGGTCTAAGTGCAGTACCGGATGCACAGTCCAGTCCTTTTCGAGCTTCTCCATAGCCAGACCGGTGAACAGCTCCTTCTTTCCTTGGAAATAGGCCTCGATAGTGGAAATCAGCAGGCTCTTACCGAAACGACGCGGACGGCTGAGAAAATAATAACGCCCGGTTCTTATGATTTCATAAATCAAGGCCGTTTTGTCCACATAGAAATAGCCGTCGCGGCGAAGGCTCTCGAAGTTCTGAATACCGATAGGATATATCTTATTGCTCATACCGTCCACTGTTTTTAGATTACGATAAAGCAAAGATAGTCATTTCTTTCGAAGCGCCCCGCTACATAGTTATAAAAAAACTCCGGCAAGAGCCAAAGTCTGCCGGAGTTTCCTTGTTATTTTACTATTATATGCCTCGACAACGCGCCTTATCCGCCGAAGTTGTCGAACATCAGGTTCTGGGACGGAACACCGAGGTCGTCGAGCATCTTCTCGACAGCTTTGGACATCGGACCAGGACCGCACATATAGTATTCGATATCTTCGGGAGCTTCGTGGTCTTTCAAGTAAGTCTCGTAGATTACATTGTGAACGAAGCCCGGAGTGTACTTCACGCCCGCTGCATCGGCTGCCGGGTCGGGACGGTCCAGTGCAAGGTGGAACTTGAAGTTGGGAAAGTCCTTTTCTATCTGCAGGAAATCTTCCAGGTAGAACACCTCGTTCAGCGCACGTGCACCGTAGAAGTAGTTCATCACACGGTCTGTGGTGTGCAGCGTCTTTGTAAGGTGCATAATCTGTGCACGTAGCGGAGCCATACCCGCACCACCGCCAATCCACATCATCTCCTTCTTGGAGTCGAATATCGGGTGGAAGTCTCCGTAAGGACCGCTCATGATTACCTTGTCGCCCGGTTTCAGCGTGAAGATATAGGAAGATGCGATACCCGGCATCACATCCATGAAGCCCGGACCCTGCTCTTTCGGCTTGAAAGGAGGAGTGGCGATACGTACCGTCAGCATGATGCGGTCGCCCTCGGCAGGATAGTTCGCCATGGAGTAAGCACGAATGGTTTCCTCATCGTTGCGGCATTTCAAACCCAGCAGGCCGAATTTCTCCCATGCAGGCAGATACTCTTCGCCGATAAGGGACTTGTCTATATCCTTGTCATAATCCATAGAGAATTTAGGAATCTTAATCTGCGCATAAGAACCCGGTACGAAGTCCATGTGCTCGCCCTTAGGCAACGCCACGATGAACTCCTTGATGAACGTAGCCACGTTCTTGTTGGAGATAACCTCGCACTCCCACTCTTTTACGCCGAGTACGGACTCGTCGATTTTAATACCCATGTCACCTTTCACCTTCACCTGGCAACCCAGACGCCAATGCTCCTGGATTTGCTTACGGCTGAAGTGAGGAACTTCAGAAGGCAGGATTTCGCCGCCGCCTTCCACAACCTGGCATTTGCACTGTCCGCACGAACCCTTACCACCACAGGCGGAAGAAAGAAACACACCGTTTACAGACAGCGTATTCAGCAGCGTAGAACCGGAAGCGACTTCCAGCTCCTTTTCGCCGTTGATAGTCAATTTCACATTACCCGACGGAACCAAGAATTGCTTGGCAACCAACAGAATAACCACAAGCAGCAGAACAACCACGAGGAATACTCCAATGCTTGCTAATATCATATTCATATCCATTGTCTTATTCCTTTCTTTTAGATGTTCAAACCAGAGAAACACATAAATGCCATTGCCATTAGGCCTACCGTGATAAAGGTGATACCCAACCCTCTCAGCGGAGCAGGCACATCAGAGTAAGCCATTTTCTCGCGGATAGCAGCCAAGCCCACAATAGCCAGCAGCCAGCCGATACCCGAACCCAATGCGTAAGAAACGGAATCCCATACATCGCCGATGTACTTCGGGTCGCTCTCGCCCACATTGATACGCTGCTGCATAAAGAGCGACGCACCCATAATGGCACAGTTCACGGCAATCAGCGGCAGGAAGATACCCAGTGAAGCGTAGAGCGAAGGGCTGAAACGTTCCACAATCATCTCTACCAACTGTACGATAGCGGCAATCACGGCGATGAAAAGAATGAAGCTCAGGAAGCTGAGGTCAACACCCTCGATAATGGCGTTGGGGCCCAGCACTTTCGTTTGCAACAAATAGTTGACCGGAAGCGTCACCACCAACACGAAGGTTACGGCGATGCCCAGTCCTACGGCAGTCTTCACATTCTTCGATACGGCAAGATAAGAGCACATACCGAGGAAGAATGCGAATATCATATTGTCCACAAAAATGGAGCGGACGAATAAACTAAAAAAATGTTCCATAATCTGTTTAATTTTTAATTTTGAATTATGAATTAGTGAATCTTCGCTGCCTGAAGGTCAAGGAAATAGAAGAAAGCGATTTCCTTTATCCCTATGCATCGGACATCGGGTTGCATTGCATTTCCACCAAATACTCCGTTCCAAACAGCAATGACAACCGGCAAATGCCTCTCCAGCCTCACCCTCATTCAGAATTCATAATTTATAATTCATCATTAATCCTATTTTTCCTGCAATTCTTTATGACGTGCACGTTGATACCAGATGATACAAGCCACGATAATCAATGCCATGGGAGGCATCAGCATCAAACCGTTATTGATATAACCGATATCCTGCAAAGGCTTATAGTTCAGAATATTGATACCGAACAACGTGCCCGACCCCAGCAGTTCGCGGAAGAAAGCCACGATAATCAGAATCTTGGCATATCCCAGGCCGTTGCCCACACCGTCGAGGAAAGACTCCCACGGGCCGTTCTGCATGGCAAACGCTTCCAGACGTCCCATAAGGATACAGTTCGTAATAATCAAACCTACATATACGGAAAGCTGTACACTCACATCATAGGCAAAAGCTTTCAGCACCTCGCTTACGATAGTTACCAGCGCAGCGACCACCACCAACTGAACGATAATACGGATACGGTTGGGAATAGTCTTGCGCAACAATGAAATCACCACATTGGAGAATGCCGTAATTACCGTTACGGAAAGTCCCATTACGATAGCCGGTTCCAGCTTGGCGGTAACGGCCAAGGCAGAGCAGATACCCAGCACCTGTACGGTTACCGGGTTGTTCAATCCGAGCGGAGTAGAGAATACTTCTTTATTTTTCTTTGAAAACAATGCTCCCATATCCTTATTTCTCCTCATTATTATTAGTTAAAAAGTTCTTGTAGTTGTTCAGGCAGGTCTTCAGCATGGCATCCACACCCACAGAAGTGATAGTACCGCCGGAAATACCGTCTACCTGGTAGTCGGGCTTCTCCACTTTTCCGTTCTTCACAACACCGAGGGCTACTTCACCGTTCTCCAGTGTCTTCTTGCCATTGAACTCTCCCTGGAAGTGGGCGGCTGCTATGTCAGCACCCAGACCCGGAGTTTCGCTGGCATGGGAGAAGTAAACGCCGTAAACAGTGTCCTTGTCGCTGTTCAGGGCAACATACCCCCAGATAGCGCCCCAAAGACCGGCTCCGTAAACAGGGAATACATACTTAGTCTCTCCGTTTACATCGGCAACGAACACATGCAGGCGTCCGTTCTCTTTAACCTCTTTTTCGTAACCGGTGGCAAATGCGCCGGTGTTCTCGGTCAGCGTGCCGTCCTCATTCATCAGCATATCGCTCTTGATATACTTATTATATTCAGCATCGGCATCCTCCACACCCTGGATATGAAGGGCGGCAAGAATCTGTTTCTTCGTGTCCAGCTCTACGTTCTTGTTCTGGGTGGCGCGCAGAGAGGAGCTTACGAATGCCAGCAGGAATGCAACGATAACAACCATTACCGAAGCATAAATGATAGTATAACTGTTACTATTGGTATTCATTTCTTTTTCCGGTATTTAATTGTTAGACTTAGCGGTTGCACGTTTCTCGCGGCGGCTGATGTTACCCTGCACTACGCAGTAGTCTATCAGCGGAGCGAAGATATTCATCAGCAGGATAGCAAGCATCATACCTTCGGGATAACCGGGGTTGAGCACACGGATAATGATAGCCATTACACCGATAAGGAATCCGAAGATATACTTGCCAGTCTCCGTACGGGCAGAAGTTACGGGGTCGGTAGCCATGAATACGGCTCCGAAGCAGAAACCGCCCAGTACGAGGTGTTCGTACCACGGCATATGCGCCATTGCGGTATCCGGTCCGATAGTGTTGAACACCCAGCCCATGAATGCACCGCCCACGAATACGGAGAACATCGTTTTCCAGCTTGCGATACCCGTCCACAGCAGCAGGATAGCGCCGAGGGCAATGGCGATTACGCTGGTTTCACCGATAGACCCCGGAATGAGTCCGGTTACCATGTCCCACGAGAACTCCGGATAAGTGCCCGCGGTGGCCGCCGCTCCCAGCGGAGTGGCTACGGTAAGACCGTCTACCGTCTGCCCCAGGCCGAAGATGCTGTCGCCCGACACCCAAACGGTATCGCCCGACATCTTCGTAGGATAGGCGAAGAACAGAAAGGCGCGGGTAATCAGGGCAACGTTGAACACGTTCATACCCGTACCGCCGAATACTTCCTTGGCGAAGATTACAGAGAATGCAGTAGCTACCGCCAGCATCCACAACGGACAATCTACTGGCACAATCATCGGAATCAGGATACCCGAAACCAGGAAACCTTCCTGGATTTCTTCCTTCTTCCACTGGGCTACCACGAACTCGATGCCCAGACCTACTACATAAGATACGATGATTTTAGGCAATACTGCCAGGAAACCGTAAGCGAACATTTCCCAGAAGCCGCCGGCAGCACCGGTAGCGTGGAAATGCTGGTAACCTACGTTATACATACCGAACAACAGCGCCGGTATCAACGCAATAACCACCATCGACATAATGCGTTTGCTGTCAATGGAGTCGTGAATATGCGTTCCCGATTTCGCGGTGGTGTTGGGTACGAACAAGAATGTTTCGAAACCGTCGAACACCGAACGAAATGCGTGGAATTTGCCGCCCTCTTCGAAGTTCGGCTTTATCTTGTCGAGATAATTTCTTAACGCTTTCATTTATTAAATTGATGATTGAGAATTGAAAATCGAGAAATAGGCTGCACCGTATGCACCGGGCAGATTATATCGCAATGTTTCAACTATCATTTTTTAATTCTTAATTTTTACTTCTTGATTTTTATGCCATTTCAGCACGGAGCATATCGAGCCCCGCACGCACAATGCGCTGTATCTCTACCTTGGAAGAGCATACGAATTCGCAGAGGGCGAAGTCCTCGGGGGCTACTTCGTAGATGCCCAGCGCCTCCATACGGTCGATGTCGCCCGCAATGATAGCCTTCAGCAGATACTCGGGGAAGATATCCATAGGGAATACGCGGTCGTACTCGCCCGACATAATCATGTGGCGTTCGCCTCCCTTGATGCGGGCATCGATTACATATTCTTTCTTGCCCATTAGCCAACTGAAGTAGGAACGGCTTACGCTGAACTGGTCGAAACGCGGCATAATCCAACCCAGCATCTCGTGGATTTCATCTCCTTCGGGAATCACGGTCAACTGGCTGTCGAAAGCGCCGAGGAAACCGTTTGGGGATACTTTCTTGCCCGTCAACACATTACCACTGATGTAGCGCAGGTCTTTGTCGGCGGTTACGTTGCCCTTAAAGACGTTGGTAAGCAGTGCGCCCACTTGCAGCTTGCAGTAAGCAGGTTTCAGCACCTCGCTGCCTGTCACGGCTACGGTACGGGTAAGGTTTACGCGACCGGTATTCATCAGGCGGCCGATAAAGATTACGGCTTCCGCGCCGATAGTCCATACCGTCTCACCCTTCACCACGGGAGAGATGTGGTTGATTTGCACACCTACGTTACCTGCTGGATTGGGTCCGTCGAATGCAGTAACGGTAACGTTCTTTGCCTGCACAAGTGCGGCTGCTTTCTGTTTTACACTGATATTCAGATAGGTCTTTGCCATTCGCGACAAAGCATCGAGTCCTGTCTGGAAATTCGCTTCCTCGCCTTTCAGCACGAACTCGAAGTCGGGAGCCAGCGGGTTGCTGTCGAAAGCGGAAATGAAGATAGCTTTCGGCTCTACCGTCGGGTCGGCGATTACATCGTACGGGCGTTGGCGGATGAACGCGAACATACCGGCTTGCAGCAGGGCGTCCTTCACTTCCTGCGCGCTCATCTTGGACGGGTCCATTTTGCCGAATTCCTCGTAGTCCTGCTCGGCGGCAGCCTCTACCACGATGTTCAGCACCTTACGGCGTGCACCGCGTTCCACGCTCGTCACCACACCGCTCACGGGCGAAACAAATTTCAATTCAGGATGATTCTTGTCGATAAACAAGGGTCCTCCGGCCATTACATACTCCTGTTCTTTCACCACCACTTTCGGAGTGACACCTGTAAAATCATCGGGAACCAACGAATAAAATCCCGGTTCTTTTACAGACATGAGCTCCTCGGCAGCTTTACCTTTCAGGTTGATGTCAAGGCCTTTGCGTAACTTAATTACATTTGCCATGCGTTTATATAAAATAATGGTTTCATTAATTTGCCCGCAAAAGTAACAAAAAAGAATGTGAATAAAGAGTAAAAACAAAAGGAATTACGGAGAAATTTCCGTAATTCCTTTCGTTAACGAACACGAAGAAAGCAAGCGCCTTATGCCCGGGGCTGAAACGCTGGGGATATGAGGGTATAAAAACTCTTTTCACCGCGGGGAGTGCAGAGTTTTTTCTAACACAGAGAAGACAGAGTTTCACAGAGGGCACAGAGTTTTTTCACCGCGGATTGCACAGATTAGCACAGATTGATTATTATATAAAAAAGCAGCAAGAAAAAACTGTAAACTTCATGAAGCCCCGTCCCCTCTATATTAAGAAAAAGCCTCTGTGGACTCCGTGAAACTCTGTCCCCTCTGTGTTAAGAAAAAAACCTCTGTAAGCTCCGTGAACTCCTGTTCCCTCCGTATTAAGAAAAAGCTCTGTGAACTCCGTGAAACTCTGTCTCCTCTGTGTTAAGAAAAGAGCCTCTGTGAACTCCACGAAACTCCGTCCCCTCTGTGTTAAGAAAAAACCTCTGTGCCCTCCGTGAAACTCTGTCCCCTCTGTGTTTAAGAAAAAGCCTCTGTGAGCTCCGTGAAACTCCGTCCCCTCTGTGTTAAGAAGAAAACCTCTGTGAGCTCCGTGAAACTCCGTCCCCTCTGTGTTAAGAAAAAGCCTCTGTGAACTCCGTAAAACTCTGTCCCCTCTGTGTTAAGAAAAAGCCTCTGTGAGCTCCGCGAAACTCCGTTCCCTCTGTGTTAAGAAAAAGCCTCTGTGAACTCCGTGAAACTCCGTCCCCTCTGTGTTAAGAAAAAGCCTCTGTGAACTCCGTGAAACTCTGTCCCCTCTGTGTTAAGAAGAAAGCCTCTGTGAGCTCCGTGAAACTCTGTCCCCTCTGTGTTAAGAAAAAAGCCTTTGTAAGCTCCGTGAAACTCCGTCCCCTCTGTGTTAAGAAAAAACTCTGTGCCCTCCGTGAAACTCTGTCTCCTCTGTGTTAGAAAAGCCTCTGTGTCCTCTGTGATGAAAAGGAAGCCCCCCTTCTATTCCTCCTCCGCAAACATCGGGTCCCATGCCGGCAAGCGGACAGGCTTTTGTTTGAACAGCTCCATTATTTTAGCGGGAACATACTTGGTTTCCACGACCAGGCGGAACATATACTCGTCGAACCACTCGTCCGTCATGATGAGATGACCTTTGTAACCGCTGTCAGCACCCCAACTGTTTTCAACCATCCACTTGACGGGTTTCCCGTTCTTATCCAAATCCACCGCCATAAGGGTCATAGCGTGCGAAGAACCACTGGAGAAGGTTTGTATGCGCTGTTTCTTATCCATTCCGAAGGTAGTACCCATGAGCGACTCGTAATCATAATTTTTCACATCGAGCAAGCCGCGCTCCGAATCCAGGAACTTGCCGACATCGCAGGAGAAATACATCATAGTGCTGTCCTTCAACGAGGTGATAGCCATTTGCTTGATATCCTCCACAGGCAGGTTGACATAAGTCCAGTTCTTGCCGTCGTAGCGGTGGCGGTCGTAATCTATCTCATAGCATTTGTAATACTCGCGGCTGGGGTCGTTCATCAGCATTACGTAGTCGGTAAGCAGTTGCTTGTCACCATATTTCTCGAGGAAAGACATCGGAGTATGATGTTCCGTCTCCACCGGATTACCTTTGGCATCGGTACGCACGTAGTCGAACTCCGTAGGCGGAACACCCAGGTTCAACACCAACATACGGTAGACAGTGCCGAGCATGGCGGTTTTCTCTTTCTCCAGGGCAGCAGGCTTGGCGCCTCCGGCAGCCAGCTCGCGGAGCTGCAAGGCGTACTCTTTCAGTTTCAGGGAAATAAGGTTCGCCATGCGGGAGGTATTCTCGCTGCTGTTCGTCTCCGGCATGGCGCTCTTGGGCACAAGACCGTATTTGGAAACGATGTCCGCCACTCCGGTAAACGTGCCGCCGTCGCTCAGTGGATGCTTCAAGAGCCACTCTACGGTCTTATCGTCCAGCGGTTTCCCGGCAGTGTCGATGATGCCCTGCAAGAAAAGGTTGGACTTCTCCAACTGGTCCCAAAAGAAAGGATATATCTCCGAGAACTCGAAAGACGGAAAACCGTAGCGGGCGAGCGTCTTGGCACGCATCACGTTCAGTCCGGTGAAAAGCCAGCAACGACCGGAGGACTTCTGGTCAGTGATACCCTTAGATTCCACCTTAATGGAGAAATGGGTATCCATGTCCTGCATATTCTCCTGGTTGAGCGCCAGCTTACGGATGTCATTGTTACCGATAGCATTGCGCAGAGCCTTATCGGAGGCTGTACCTTGATAACTCTGCTGAATCTGGCTAAGCATGGCAGAGCTTATCCCGCCCTTACCGTCCTGCGCCTGCACCGATAACAGCGCGGTGCTGAAAACAATTACGGATAAAATACGTTTATTCATTTCAGATATATGTTTGTTTATTATGAATATATGTTTGCTTACTACCAATATATGTTTGCTTACTACCAATATATGTTTGCTTATTTCAGCTATAAGTTTGTTCATTTAAATATTTGTCATGCCGATTATCCGACAATGAAACCAGCCCGAAAATCTATTCCACAAGACAAAGTGTTATCCTGCATGATGAAAATATCCGCCTCACAGAACAAGCCACATCCGTTTCACAAGATGAAACATTCCGCCTCACAGAACAAGCCACATCCGTTTCACAAGATGAAATATTCCGCCTCACAGAACAAGCCACATCCGTTTCACAAGATGAAACATTCCGCCTCACAGAACGAACCGCATTCGTCTCACAAGATGAAATATTCCGCCTCACAGAACAAGCCACATTCGTCTCACAAGATGAAACATTCCGCCTCACAGAACGAACCACATCCGTCTCACAAGATAAAATATTCCGCCTCACAGAACGAGCCGCATTCGTCTCACAAGATGAAACATTCCGCCTCACGGAACGAACCGCACCCGTCTCACAAGATAAAACATTCCGGCTTACAGAACAACAGCCGCCGCATCGCGGCTGTGAAATCCTGCTTCATGGAAATCCCGCCTCGTTATGGAATAAAGAACAAATATAATGCCTTTTTTGATAAATTTAGTGCCCTCTTTAGATTTATTATCTATTCTTCTCAAAACCAATTCAAATAAAATAGTTTTCTTTGCAGCCACATTCGGACGATATGAAAAGATATATAGTGAGTATATTTACTCTGATGTTGATAGTAACGACTATTTCAGCACAACAAGAGACAATCGCAGCTACCAACGACACGACACCGGCACTGACCAAAAAGGAATTGCGCAAACAAAGAGTAGCTCGCAGGAATTTCCATTACAACATATTAGGCGGTCCCAGCTATACCCCCGACTTCGGTGCACTGGTAGGCGGAAGCGCGTTAATGACATTCCGCATGAACCCCAGCGACACCACCCAGTTGCGTTCGGTGCTGCCCATGTCAATAGCCTACATATTCAAGGGAGGCGTCAACCTGATGGTGAAGCCGCAGCTATTCTTCAAGGGCGACCGTTTCCGTATCTTCGGGAAGTTCGTCTACAAAAACACGGAAGACAACTTCTACGGCATCGGCTATAATACGAACAAAAACTACGTGCGCAGCGACAGCACCAGTAAATACCGTTACAGCGGCATACAAATCAACCCCTGGTTCCTGTTCCGGCTGGGCGAAAGCAACGTATTCGCCGGTCCGCAGGTAGACATCAACTACGACAAGATAACCGAGCCCGCCAAACACCTTGTGGAAGAACCCGACTACGTGGCAGCCGGCGGTACGGCGAGTGGCTACAAGAACTTCAATTCCGGACTGGGCTTCCTGCTGACGTACGACAGCCGCGACATCCCCGCCAATGCCTACAAAGGCGTGTACCTGGACTTCCGGGGCATGATGTACAGCAAGGCATTCGGCAGCGACAACAATTTCTACCGTCTGGAGCTGGACTACCGCCAGTACAAGTCCGTAGGCTACCGCAAAGTGTTTGCCTGGACAGCACAGACCAAGAATGTATTCGGCAACGTCCCCCTCACCCAATACTCACTCACCGGCACTCCCTTCGACCTGCGCGGCTACTACATGGGGCAATACCGCGACAAGTCCTCGCACGTCATCATGGCAGAATACCGCCAGATGATAAACACCGACCGCAGCAACTGGGTGAAACGCATGCTGCACCACATCGGCTTTGTGGCATGGACCGGATGCGGCTTCATGGGTCCCACCATGGGCAAAATAGAAGGAGTACTGCCCAACTACGGCATAGGGCTGCGCATCGAAGTACAACCCCGTATGAACGTACGCCTGGACCTGGGTAAGAACACGGTGAACGACCAAATGCTGTTCTACTTCAACATGACGGAAGCTTTCTAAGCAACCGGTGAATTGCTGATACTCACCGATATATTCTCCCTTTTTTCTTGCACCGCCGGAAGATTATCCATATTTTTGGGCGTTAATCCTGATTTCCTAACAGAAATATAAGAATCCGATACTGATGAGGGCTTTTGAGATTATCTTCTGGATAAGTTTATCCATTGTATTCTATACCTATATAGGCTACGGAATACTCCTTTACGTCCTGGTCAAGATAAAGGAATGTTTCCGTAAAACGCCCGCCCCTCCCCTGCCGGCAGACAACCGGTTCCCCGAGCTGACCCTCTTTATCGCCGCCTACAACGAAGAAGACGTGGTAGACGAGAAGATGCGCAACTGCCTTGCCCTGGATTATCCCGCAGACAAGCTGCATATACTCTGGATAACGGACGGTAGCAACGACCGCACCCGCGAGCGCCTCTCGCACTGGCCGCAAGCCACCGTGCTCCACCAACCCTTACGGCTGGGAAAGACGGCCGCACTGAACCGGGGTATGCGTTTCGTCAGCACGCCGCTCGTGGTGTTCACCGATGCCAATACCTACCTCAACCGGGAAGCGCTGCGCGAAATAGTACACGCATTCGCCAATCCCCGCGTAGGTTGCGTAGCCGGAGAAAAGCGCATCGCCGTACAGGTAAAAGACAATGCTGCCTCCGGTGGCGAAGGCCTCTACTGGAAATACGAGTCCGCCCTCAAGAAGCTCGACGCCCGCCTTTATTCGGCGGTAGGAGCAGCCGGAGAGCTGTTCGCCATTCGTCGCGAGCTGTTCGAAGAAATGCCTGCCGATACCCTGCTGGATGACTTCATCCTCTCCCTGCGCATCGTCATGCGCGGATACACCATTGCCTATCGCGCCGATGCCTATGCTACGGAAAGCGGCTCGGCAGACATGCGCGAAGAAGAAAAACGGAAAGTACGCATCGCTGCCGGCGGACTACAGTCCGTATGGCGGCTGCGCGCCCTGCTCAACCCGTTTCGCTACGGCATATTCAGTTTCCAGTACATATCCCACCGTGTATTGAGGTGGTCGCTCACACCCGTTCTACTATTCCTGTTGCTCCCCCTCAACACCGTTCTTATCTTTACAACGGAGCACCCTCTGCCGTATGCCTTTATCTGGTTGTTGCAAACGCTGTTCTATCTTATGGGGAGCTGGGGGTATTACTTGTCCTCCAGGCACATTAAAAATAAGATACTCTTCATTCCTTATTATTTCCTCTTTATGAATATCAACGTCATCCGTGGTTTCGGCTACCTATGCAAACGTCGGGGACAAGCCGGCGGCGCATGGGAAAAAGCACGAAGGGCATAAACCGAGAGAAAAATGAAAAACATCCTGAAAAACGCAGAGAACGCCAAAAAGCTGCTGGAGCTGACATCGGACACCATGATTTTACTGGATAAGGACGGCATCTGCGTGGATATCGCCGTACACAACGCCGATTTGTGGTTCTTGAAAGAAGACAGGCTGCTGGGCGAGAACATCCTCCAACTGCTGCCTCCTTCCACCTACCGACGAGTGTACCCGGAGTTCAAGAAAGTGCTTGCCCGCAAGACAACCTCTGCACGGAATTACCAACTGGCAGTAGGTAGCGAAACCTATTTCTTCAAATGTATCATGCACCCTTACGAGGATATGGTGCTCTGCCAGTACCGCGACATCACGGAACGGAGCCAGCGCAAGCTGGAAATGGAGAAGAAGAACCACGAACTCAACGAGATACAGAAAGTAGCCCTCATCGGAAGGTGGCGGTACGACTCCGGCAACGCCTGCTTCTACTACACCGGGCACACCGGCATAATGTGCACCGAGGAAGAACAGGAAATCCGGTTGGAAGATTACATGACGTATATACTGCCCGAAGACCGGGAGATGTTCTGCAAATGGCTGATACAGAACTTGCAAGGCAATATGGAAGACAGCATAGACTACCGTATCCACTTCCGGCAGCGGATTTTCTACATCCGCCTGAAAACCTTCTCGCACGAAGTGCGTCCCGACGGAGCCACCCTCCTCGAAGGTTACATACAGAACATCACAGACATACAGCAGCGCCGCAACGATATCAACCTGCTGACGCATGCTATCAACAACTCCACCGAGGACATCTTCGCCGCCCGCGAAGACGGCACGCTCGTCTTTGCCAACCGCAGTTTCAGGCAGCATCACGGCATCGGGATAACGGACGATGTCAGCAAGCTGAACATCTACCGGATAGACGCGGATGCACAAGGCGGAAACTGCTGGAAAGACCTGATAACCTCCCTTGGGAAAGACGAGAAGCGCAGCGGCTTCATCCTCTACAATCCCCTGCCTTCCCACCCCGAAGTGCTCGCCATGGAGGGGAGTGCCTACTGGGTGACGAGCGACAAAGGCGAAGACATTCTATGGGGGCTGGGAAGGGACATCACGCAACGTATCAGGAGCGAGCAGCAAATCAAGCGGTTCAGCCAGATATTGGACAAGACTATCGAGAACCTCCCGGCAGGTATCGTAGTAAAAGACATCGGGGACGGCTTCAAGTACCTATACCGCAACCGCGAATCGTACAACCGCAACATCCCCCTGAAAGACGCCTTGGGCAAGGACGACTTCGATTTCTACCCACTGGACGTTGCCCAAAGCAAGAGAAGGCAAGACATAGAAATAGCCCGTACCGGCGTGGAGAAGCACTGGATTACCGAGGAGCACGACCAGAACGGCAAGTCTATCTTCTTGGACAAGCGGAAGATGCGGATTGACAGCAAGGACTTCCCTCCTATCCTGCTGAGCATCGAATGGGATATCACCGAAGTGGAGCAGATGAAGCGTGAACTGCTCGTAGCCAAAGAGAAGGCAGAGGCTTCCGACCAGTTGAAATCGGCCTTCCTCGCCAACATGAGCCACGAGATACGTACCCCGCTCAACGCCATTATCGGCTTCTCCCGGATTATTGCCGAGAGCAACGACGACGACGAGCGAAAGACGTACTACGACATTGTGGAAGCCAACAACGAAAGGCTGCTGCAACTGATTAACGAGATATTAGACCTCTCCAAAATCGAGGCGGGCATGGCAGAATTCACTATCACCCCCGTACGCCTGCATCTGCTATGCAAGGAGATACACGATGCACTGATATTCCGTTGTCCGCCGGGAGTGGAGCTGGTGTACGACCCTTCGGACGAGGAAACAGTGGTCGAAGGAGACAAAAACCGGCTTTTCCAGGTAGTATCCAACCTTATCGGCAACGCCTTCAAGTTTACCACGAGCGGCAGCGTAAGCTACGGATACCGCCACAAGGAGAATGGGATAGAATTCTATGTACGCGACACCGGCATCGGTATCGAAGCCGACAAGCTGGGCAAGGTATTCGAACGGTTCGTTAAAGTGAATGATTTCGCACAAGGCACGGGACTGGGGTTGTCTATCTGCAAAACCATTATCGAACGGTTGGGCGGCAACATCTCCGTCAGCTCGGAAGCAGGCAAAGGAACGACTTTCACCTTCACCCTGCCCCTGCCCGAAAAGGAGGAGGAAACGGCGGACGGACAGATGCCTGCATCCGTAACAGGTTCCGGTAATCCTGCCAGTACAGAGAAAGCTACCAGCCCGAAGAATACAACAGGTGGAAGCGATGAAGAAGCCCGGGAGCAAGAGAACCGTACCACCATACTGATAGCCGAAGATACGGACAGCAACTATATCCTCGTCAAAGCCATATTGGGCAAGCTATATCACCTGGAACGTGCCAAAGACGGCATGGAAGCCGTAAGCATGTTCGAGGAGCTGCACCCCGCCCTGATTTTAATGGATATGAAAATGCCCAACCTCAGCGGACAGGATGCCACGAGAATCATACGCGAGCTTTCACCGGACATACCTATCATCGCCCTTACCGCTTATGCTTACGAGCACGACAAGCAAGCAGCCCTGGATGCGGGATGCAATGATTTCCTGACAAAGCCTTATACGCAGGAGGTGCTGAAAGGGATGATAGAGAAATACTTGTAATGTTCACCACAGATTCCGCTGAACCTGTGGTGAAATGGGCAATCCTGTGGTGAAATGTATAACCCCGTGGCGAAGTGTACAACCCGGTGGCGAAATATGCAATCCGCTGGTGAAATGTACAATCCGGTAGCGAAGTGTGCAATCCGCTGATGAAACCTATGCAAAGATATCGCTACGCTGAACGTACGCTATCACATCTCCCTTGTTTACATTGGAACCTTGCCGGGCACATATTTCGACGACACGGCCGGTAAACCCGGTCATTATCTTTTCGTACTCACCCCACGGCGTGGATAAGTAGCAGAACACCTCGTCATGCTGATATTTGCGGCCGATAAACGGGGCGGAAGAAGGACCTTCTACCGAAACTTCCCAAAGTATCTGCCCTTTGGACGGGGCGATAACGGGGTCGGCCTTGGCACGCTTCACCTTCCTTATATCCTCCTCCGAATATCCGCTCTTTGCCATAGACGCATCTTTTACACGCTCCAGCTCGTCCTGGAAACGCTTTTTGGCAACACCCGACTTATAGTCGCGGTACTGGCGGTCGTGCATCGCCAGCTCGAAAAGTTCCTCATCGTCCTCGCCGTACTCCCAGCCGTTCTCGTCCATTTCCTTACGGTACTCGTCCAGAGCATCCGGATAGTTGGACTGCGGGTCTGTGTCTACGAACTCGTACCCCTTGGACTTGGCAAGCTCTATGATTTCCGGAGCCAGTGCGCCCGGCAAGCGACCGCTCTTACCCAAAATCATATCCCAGGTGTGGTTGTCTATCATCGTCCAGCGTTCCTCGCCTTTCACCAGTTGCATTACGTTCATCAGCGCCACATTCTTAACGTACTGGCTGAACGGAGTTACCAGCGGCGGATAGCCCAACTTAGGCCATACGTACTCCACTTCGTCGAAAAGCATCACCAGCAGGTCGTCGATGCTGAGTTGGGGCTGGTTCTTGCCTTTCAATATCATATTGATGCCGGAATGCACGCCCTTCAGGTCGGCCATCATGGAGCCCATCATACCGCCCGGCAACCCGCATTTCAGCAACAGGGACGACATATGCTTGTTGGTGGAGTCCATGAAGTAACCGAGGAAATCATCGATGAATTCCTGCGTCATGGCGCGTGCCTTCATATAAGCTTTCATGTTGATGTCGGGCACTTGGAAACCTTTGTCGCGCAGCATCGCCTGCACGGAGATAACGTCCGGATGTACCTTTCCCCACGACATAGGCTCCATTGCCACATCTATGATGTCGGCGCCGTTTTCGCATACCTCGAGAATAGAAGCCATGGAAAGCCCCGGCCCGCTATGCCCGTGATACTGTATCAGCACGTCGGGATGCTTCTCCTTGATAGCTTTCGTCAGCCTTCCCAACATGCCCGGACGACCAATACCCGCCATGTCCTTCAGGCAGATTTCGGGCGCTCCCGCTTCGATAAGCCGGTCGGCAATGCGGGTGTAATACTCCACCGTATGTACCGGCGAATGAGTGATACAGAGCGTTGCCTGCGGAATCATGCCCGCTTCGAGTGCATAGCGGATAGAGGGAATGATGTTCCGCGTTTCGTTCAGCCCGCAGAAAATGCGGGTAATGTCCACACCCTGCGCATGCTTCACCTTGTACATCAGGCGACGCACATCGGCAGGCACGGGGTACATACGCAGCGCGTTCAGTCCACGGTCGAGCATGTGGGTCTGTATGCCTGCATTCCTGAAAGGCTCGGTAAAGGCACGGACTGCCTTGTTCGGGTTCTCGCCATAGAGAAGGTTCACTTGCTCGAAAGCTCCGCCATTGGTTTCGACACGTGCAAAACAGCCCATTTCGACTATCAACGGCGCGATGCGCACCAATTGGTCTACCCGTGGCTGGTACTTACCGGACGACTGCCACATATCACGGTAAACAAGACTGAATCTGATTTCTTTCTTCATCATAGTTGGTAATTAGATGTTGTATCACTCGGTTAACTTAACATATACAAATATAAAGGATTATTCTGACATATAGTCAAAATAATCCTTTTAAAATTTACTGTAAAGAGATGTTTTATATCATAATGTCAGCAAGCGAATGCTATAATGCCAATAAACAGACGTTGTAATGTTAACAAACAGATGTTATAATGTTAACAAACAAACGTTACAATGTTAACAAACAAACGTTATAATGTTAACAAACAAACGTTATAATACCGGCATACAGACGTTGTAATGCCAACAAACAAACGTTATAATGTCAACAAACAAATGTTGTAATGTCAGCACACAAACGTTGTAATGTCAACAAACAAACGTTGTAATGTCAACAAACAAACGTTGTAATGTCAACAAACAAACGTTGTAATGTCAGCACACAAACGTTGTAATGTCAGCACACAAACGTTGTAATGTCAGCACACAAACGTTGTAATGTCAACAAACAAACATTGTAATGTCAGTACACAAGCCAAGAATCGGGTAAGAGACTGCAAAGCGGGTGTTATCATGGAACATAAAATGCCTGCAAATTCAAAAGCAAGCACCGCACAGCTATATATTTTGGTACTATACGGACTATTTGCTTATACCGCACAATCTGTTTCCACACCGCGCAGCCTATATATCTATGCTTAATTCCCGATTTATCAGACGAAATCTTTCAATTCTTCCTGCAATTTCTGTCTTGTAAAGAAGATGCGGCTTTTTACTGTGCCGAGGGGTAATCCGAGGCGTTCGGCAATCTCGCGGTACTTGAAGCCGGAGACATGCATGGAGAAGGGTACTTTATAATCACGTGGCAGTGAATTGACGATACGGTGCATTTCCTTCAGGTCGTAAGCACCTTCGGTACTGGCAAATCCGGAATCCTGCGGCATGCTCAAATGATACAGATTGTCGGTCTGGTCTACAAAAGTCTGTTCGCGGACAATCTTCCGGTAGTTATTAATAAAGATGTTACGCATAATGGTATACATCCAACCTTTAAAGTTGGTATCAGGTTCGTATTTATCCTCATTATCCAAGGCTTTAAGAGAGGTCTCCTGCAACAAATCATTCGCTTCTTCCCGGTCGGCCGTCAATTTGTATGCAAAGCGAAGCAGTTCTTCTTGCACAGCAAGTAAATCTTTTCTAAAACTGTAAGTATTCATACTTTGCTAATTTTTTTATGGTTAATAATTGTTTCGGTTTAGTGGTTGCAAGTATACGGAAGATTCCAGGTCTTGAGGGATGAAATACGGGTATTCTTTAGGGTAAAAACTATCATTTGACAGTTTTCACCCCCTGTTATGATAGTTTTTAGGTGGAGCAAAGGCGCTGAAAGCCAATAAGTAATACGATTTGGGCTCTAAATTATAACAATATTACCATAAGATAAATAAAATATGGCGATGAAAAAGAGGGGGAGAATGTAGGGATGCAGACGGCAAAGTAGGAAATCATGTCAAGGCTCACAGAAAGTACGGGAAAAGAAAAGGACACGGGAAATGTAAGGAGAGAACGGAGGGAGACAAAGAAAGACGCAAAGAAACTGAAAGTTACAAAGAAAGACGAAAGAAACAAGAAGAAACAGAAAGCTGCAAAGAAAGACAGAAAGAAACTGGAAGAAGCAGAAAGCTACAAAGAAAGACAGAAAAAAGCAGGAAGAAGCAGAAAGCTACAAAGAAAGACAGAAAGAAACTGGAAAAAGCAGAAAGCTGCAAAGAAAGACAGAAAGAAACTGGAAGAAACAGAAAGAAGCGAAGATTTACTCCTCTTTTCTCTGTTCTTCCTCGTTACCCGAAAGTATGGGCAAGCAAATCTTATACTTCACAGCCAGAATACGGATGATGAACACAGATACCCCGCCTATCACCTGGCAGCCGTAAGAATGCATACCGGCAAGGTCGCAAATCCAATAAACCGTACCTCCCACTACACACGCCATTGCATAAATCTCCTTACGGAATATGAGAGGGATTTCATTGATAAAGACATCACGTATCACACCGCCTGCCGCACCGGTAATGCTACCCATGATAATCGCTACCCAGAACGGATATCCCAGTGCAAGGCTCTTGCCCACACCCACCACCGTAAACAACGCCAGCCCGATAGTATCGAATATAAAGAATGTATTATGCAAATGGATAAGATGTTTCCCGAAAAGAATAACCCACAGCAACGCCAGCCCGGTACATATCAAGTAAATAGGGTCTGTCATCCAGCCGGGAGTCACATCCAGCAGAAGGTCGCGTATCGTACCCCCTCCGATAGCCGTTACGAAACCCACCACATACGCGCCGAACCAGTCGAAACGCTTTGCCGACGCCAGCCGTATGCCGCTGATAGCAAAGGCAAACGTACCTATGAAATCAAGTATCTGAACAAATGTAGGCATGGAGAGATTTATGATTTTAGATTTTAAACTTATGACTTTAGACCTATGACCTTATACTTTAGACTACGGGATACGATTTCAGATTTATGAGGTATGAATTGCAAATTGCAAGCATAAATGATGAAACATAAATAATACGCCGTAATTCATAAATCAACACCACGTCATGACCGGCAAACAATGATACTTACACACCCCGTCCTGTGGCATCGTAGCACAGCAACTCATAAATCACAAACCTGAAATCATAAAACTTATGCAAAGAAACAAATAAATTCCAATAGAAAGCGTATTTTTGTCTCACCAATTTATATTATTAATGAAAATAACTATTGTATCGGGCGCACGTCCCAACTTTATGAAGATTGCCCCACTCTGCCGTGCTATCGACGCAGCCAGAGAAGCGGGGAAAAACATCTCCTACCGTATTGTCTACACCGGAGCCCAGGACGACACCACGCTGGACGCTTCATTGTTCTCCGACCTCGCCATGCGCAAGCCCGACGCCTACCTGGGCGTCAGCGGACGCGACCACTCCCGGGTGGCTGCCGCTATCATGCTGGCTTTCGAACAAGAACTCAACGAACATCCCGCCCAAGTAGTGCTCGTAGTAGACGACATGACCGCCACCATGAGCTGCGCTATCGTAGCCAAGAAACGCGGGCTGAAAGTAGCCCATGTCATCGCCGGTACACGCTCATTCGACATGAACATGCCGCGCGAAGTCAACCGTACAATCGTAGACGCCATTTCCGACTATCTCTTCACCGCCGGAATGGTAGCCAACCGCAATCTCAACCAAGAGGGGATGATACCCGAATACATCCACTACGTAGGCAATATACTTATCGACACCATTCGCTACAACCGCCACCGCCTGATGCAGCCGCTCTGGTTCTCCAGCCTCGGGCTGCGCAAGGGCAACTACCTCCTGCTCACCCTGAACCGCCACAACCTGCTGGAAAAGAAAGCCGTGCTCAGCTCCCTGATGCAGACACTGGCAGAGAAAGCAGGTGATATGCCTATCGTAGCCCCTCTGCATCCGTATGCAGGGCAGGCAGTAAAATCACTGGAACTCGACATACCCCGCCTACACATCCTCCCGCCTCAGAGCTACCTGCATTTCGGTTTCCTCATCAATCAGACGAAAGGCATCGTGACCGACTCCGGCAACATAGCCGAAGAAGCGACTTTCCTCGATGTGCCTTGCATCACGCTCAACACCTATGCCGAACACCCCGAAACATGGCGCACCGGAACCAATGAGCTCGTCGGAGAAAATTCCTTCGCCCTCTCCGCAGCCCTGGACAAGCTGCTGCACGGCGAATGGAAACACACCACCCTGCCCGACCGCTGGGACGGACGTACTGCCGAACGTATCGTACAGACGCTGATAAACGGGGAGAAAATATAGATAAACGGAGAGAAAATATAAAAAAACGGAGAGAAAATATAAAAAAACGCCGGACAAACATTCGGCAGGAAGAACGGTTCGTCTTGCGGAACAATAATGTCTGTTCCGCGAGATGAAAACATTGCCATTATGAGTGAAAGTGTTGATACAACGAGATGAAAGCATTGCTACTACAAGAAGGTAAAAGTACTGATACCATGAGTGAAAGTGCTGACACCATGATATGAAAATACTAACACCACAATATGAAAACACAACTACCATAAGACGAAAACAGTTCATCCTGTGGGAGAAAAGACGTTCATTCCGTAAAACATAACACTTGTTCCGTAAAGTGAATTAGTCAAGACTTAATCTGACAGTTACGCATAAAAAGAATAATTTTGTAATAGAAAACAGATTGAGTTATGACAACATCAGAAAAGGTCATCAAGAACAAACTGGGATTGCTTGAGCTCTCCCAACAATTAGGAAACGTGTCACGTGCCTGTAAGATTATGGGCTACAGCCGTGACAGTTTCTATCGTTTCAAAGAGTTGTATGAACAAGGAGGCGAAGTCGCCTTGCAGGAGATTTCTCGCCGTAAGCCTATCATAAAGAACCGTGTGGAGGAACATATCGAGCAGGCAGTCGTG
>NZ_KB894134.1 GCF_000374365.1 Bacteroides gallinarum DSM 18171 = JCM 13658 | reverse complement strand
TATGCAGTATGTAAAGTCCCTCATTATGTAAAGTCTGTCGTCGTTCATATATACGTTATTGCTGTTATTCAGCAAATTAGTTACATAAAAACTTGGACAGACTTTACATAATATCAGAGCGTATTAGTATTTGGTCTGTAAGCTTTTGAGATAGCCAAGAAGGTTTTTGTTGTCTTGCCAAGACGTTTTACCTTCTTGTACTATTCCCGGATTCAGTTTGGACAAGGCTCTCTGTTTCATCCTTTCACTTGCTCTCGCATACACTTCTGTAGTGGTAGTAGAGGAGTGTCCAAGAAAGTCACGGATGTAAACAAGATTAATGTCTGCTTCAAGCATGTGCATTGCTTTTGAATGCCGGAAGCTGTGACATCCTATGTTGTCAGGAAACAAGTCCGGATATACTGTCCTCGCCTTTGCGATGTATTTTTTGACGATGTTCAGCACTGCCATTCTGCTCATTTTGCTTCCCTGAGGATTCGGGAACAATGGGTGACATTGGTTTTCCGGTCTATACAGATGCTTTTCTTCCATATACAGCTTTAGGTTTGTAACCTGAGTGGCCGAGAGTGGCACGATTCTGGCCTTGCCTCCCTTTCCATGAAGCTTCACAGAAGATGTCTCATCAAAGCGTAGGTCTGAAGGAGTGAGGTCTAATAGTTCCTGGACGCGACACCCACTGTCATAAAGCAAGCCGAGCATTACGAAGTCCCGTCTTCCCTTGGCTGTTTTCAAGTCCGGTTGTCGCAAAAGCAGTTTCAATGCTTCTATCTGCAGGTATGCCATTTCCGGCGAAGATGTTTTCTTGCACTTTATTGAGAGTATGTCCTGCCATTTTGCGAGCCCTTCGACATTCCTGTATTGAAGGTACGCGAAAAAAGAGTGTATGGCACCGAGACGGGCATTACGTGTTGATGTGCTGCATTTGCGCTCTTTTTGAAGCCAGGCGAGAAAATGGATAATCCGCTCTTTCGTAATCTCGGCAAGAGTGAGATTCTCGGGCCGGACAAGTTCCTCAGTCTCCATGTATCCAATGAATAGTGTAAAAGTGTAACTGTAGGTCTTCACTGTATTGGCGGAGTAGCCGCATTCGGATGTAAGGTATCTGCCAAGAAAGTCGGTGAGATGCCTTGCAAAATCAGTCGTCTTCATAGTCGGCATCCTCCAATGATTTCCCCAAATCGGGGAACACACATTTGTAAGCCTCGTCCATCTTCAGTAGCAGATGAGGGTACATCTCTTGCGTGAGTCGTACATAACGGTTGGTCGCCTCAATCGACTGGTGCCCCATGTAAGTCATCAGTACAGGAAGGGCGCAATAGAGGTCCTTGCCTTCTTCTGTCAGTTTCACTAGTGCATTGACACAAAATGTGTGGCGTAAATCGTGCAGGCGAGGCCCCACACCCCGGCCTCCATGCCCTATACCGGCGCGTTGCAACACTTGTCTGAATATCTCATAGACGGAACATTCGGTAAACTTCCGGCCATCGGCGGAGGTGAAGAAAGAATTGTCGGCCTCCACAGGAAGGCTGAGTTTCTGCTTATACGCCACCCAGTCCTTGCACACTTCCCTGAGGGACAGCGACATTGGGACTATACGGTCTTGCCCGTTCTTGCATCCTTGCAATTTTAGCACTCCATGCTCAAAGTTCACATCACCATGATTCAGTTTCAATGCCTCTCCGATTCGTATGCCTGTTCCATAGAGCATTCGTATAAGACTGGGCATCACGCATTTTACGGAGTACATGTAGTGTCTCGACAGAGTAAGTTTGTCACATTCACGGAAGATGGCGGCCATCTCCTGTTTAGTGTAGATGTGAGGAATGAAGTTGCCCTTATACTTTGGCAGTTGTGGCACGTATGACGCATAGCCGACCTTCTGTAAGTATGCAGAAAAGCCTCTCAGCATGCTGATGCGGCCATATCTGGCATTGTCTGATTCCATCGGGAATGGCTCTGCCCAAGCCTCTGCCAGGTCCCTGCTTATGCCTATCTCAGTCTCGCCCCGTTCGATTGTAAGCTGGTCAAAACGCCTGAGACGCTCTTCAGTCTCTTCCATCTTGTATCCGAGGGATCTCTTATGGCTGACATACTCCGAGATCAGCCCGGCATAAATGCCATGGTTTGGAATACGGTTAGCCATACAGATTGTCGTAGAATGAAGATGAAACGAATGGCACGTCAAGTGCACACTGGCGCAGCATATCCACATTTACCCTTGTGTAAACAGTAGTGCTTTCCGCTGTGGAGTGTCCCAAAATCTCTGAGATGACAGGTATCGGCTCGTTCACGCCAAGCAGATTGGTGGCAAGGCTGTGACGCAAGGCATGGGGGCCATGCTTTCTTCCTGTGGAGTCTATGCCGGCAGCCCTCATCCAGTCTGCGAGGTTTGAACCCAATCCGCTTGCCTTCATTGGCCCATACGGTGCTTGCGCCTTTATAAACAAGTATGGGAGTTTGATGTCCGGACGTCCATGACGGATATAGTCGATGATGGCACTGCCCACCTCTTCCGACAAGGGTAGCACAACCTTCTTCCCCGTCTTCTGCTGTATCAGGGATATACGGTTGCTTTCCCATTCAAGGTTGCAGAAACGCAACCCGATGATGTCGGAGATGCGTAACCCGTATCGTGCTGCAAGCAGCACCATGGCATAATCGCGTTTGCCTTGGGGGTGGGTCCGGTCAATGGCATTGATTACCGCATTGACTTCCTCCTGTGTATAAACAGAGGGAAGTTTCTTACGGATGCTCCCTTTCAGTTTGTACACATCCATCCAAAGGCACTCCCTGTTGTCTGGCAACAGGCCGTTGGTGCAAAGATAGCGGAAGAATACACGGATGGTTATCACCGTGTTGTCTCTGTCGATAGGATTCTTTGCCTTGTCCAATATGTCAAGGAACGCCATTGCGTCAGCGACAGTAAATTCTTTGATTGTCTTCTGAGTATCTGCAAGGTAGGCATACAGCGTATATATACGCTCCTTGTAACGTTGGATGCTCGACGGAGCCTTTAGGTGGCTCTGCTCTTCGATGAAGCTGGTGAACGGACTGCCCAACTCTCCTTCGTAAGTTATAACCTTGGGAAGTATATGGCTTCGTCTTACCTCTCCATAATCCGTCATGTCGCTAAGCACGTCTATGTGGCGGACCCGCTCCTGTTGACGGTGGGTCAGTTGCTTATAGGCTTTGTTCCCATGCCAATCATTAAGAAAGGCATCGCCTACTTCGCGACTGTATAGTTCATAACCATTGGCTTTCATAAAGCTGGCCAAATGATCCCATGTGTGGTTGTATCGTTTGATACATGTATCCTTGTACATCATTGTACGCAGATAGGCTTCCACACGAAGCCTGATGTCTGGCAGTTTTGACTGTATCATATAATATAGGTGGTCAATGAGATGACCGACACTATAATATATTATGTAAAGTCGTTATGTCAAGTTCTGAGGCTATGCTTTTGATAATCAAGACACATCTCTTAGGATAGTTGCAGATATTGACATAATGTAATTGTTTACATACGCTATCATCCATCGTGATTACTTACAGATGGGAAGTGAGATTCATATTGACATGTATGATGACCGTTTGGAAGTATATTCTCCAGGAGGAATGATGGATGGAAGAGTTATTCAGCAGCTTGATCCTATGAAAGTACCATCCAAAAGACGGAATCCGTTACTTGCAGACTTTTTTAACCGCTTGGGGTTAATGGAACGCCGTGGAAGTGGAATGAAGAAGATTATTGATGCATATAATAAATATATTCATCTTTTAAATTATCATACTCCAGAATTTGTTTCTAATGCTTCTGAGTTTCATGTAACGCTATGGAACTTGAATTTTGAGAATGAAGTTGTTGGAGAAATAACACCCAATGGCATTCCTTTGATACAAGAGTTCGTAAAAGAGTCTGGAGAAGTGGTCGTAAAAGAGTTCGTAAAAGAAGAATCAAAGTTCGCAAAAGAGTTCGTAAAAGCAGGTCGTCAGATTTATAAGCTAATTTCACAAAACCCACAAATCAGTGCTGCGCAGATGGCTGAGAGTATGGGACTATCTGCACGTCAGGTTCAGAAATATCTTAAACGACTTCAAGAGTCAGGGAAGATTACTCGTATAGGTGGACGTAAAATGGGAGAATGGAAAATAATTGATGAAGAATACGAAGGATTCTTTGATCGAATATGACAGACAATTGATATGTAAGTCTTCTATATTGGCATGGATAAACTAGACAAAGAACAGAGACATCGTTGTATGTCAGCTATAAAATGTAAGGATACAAAGCCGGAATTGTTGGTGCGAAAGTTCTTGTTTAGTCGTGGATTTAGATATAGATTGAATCATCCTCGACTTCCTGGACATCCGGATATTGTATTGCACAAATATAGAACCGTGATTTTTGTGAATGGATGTTTTTGGCATGGGCATCAAGAATGCAAGTATTTTGTCCTTCCTAAAACGAATGTGGAGTTTTGGAGTGCTAAAATCGAAAGGAATCGAAAACGAGATGTGGAAGAACAACGCCAATTGGCATCTATGGGATGGCATTGTATTACCATTTGGGAATGTCAGTTGAAACCTAGAGTTCGTCAGCAGACTTTGGAATCATTAGTATATACACTTTCTTATATTTTCTTGGAAGATAGAAGGGTGAGCTATTACAAAGAAAAATATGAAACTCCCACAATAGCTGCTGATTCGGAAATTGAATATAATGTATAGAATGATGCTATTATTTTGTTTTCTATAATAATTTAGATATATCCTTTTTTAGTTACTTTTAAATATTAATATTATGTTATACACAAATAAACAATTAGTATCTAAAGGCTTTGATCATAGAATTGCAGTAAAAAGATATCTCTATAAATATTTGAATCAAAAGAAAGAATTTAAACGCCTTAAACCACATGAAAAAGATTATTTGTTTGGTTGGATGCGTGTATCTTATAATGAACAAGGTAAGCATGCTTTTGATTTATATGAGGAGACTGAGGCACAAGAGTATATATTTTTTAATATAGTCCTGACATATGGAGAAGATATTGATAAATTTGAAGGGCCAATAATGGGACCGCATGGTAAATTGATGGATGAGGAAATACGTAAGGATCATGCTTTTTTTGATAAATATTTATCAATATGGAAAAAGCAAATAGAAGAACGTAATGGGCCATATTTATCAATCATTGCTCCCATGCTTTATCAGAAGTTGAAAGAATTAAAAAGTGTTTGTTCATCAGAAGATGAATATAATTCACGTGAAAGGTACTGTTATGGCATATTTTTTTATATATATTATAAGTCTAAATTGTTATTTGAAGAGAATAATAAGCGATGTTTAATCTTTAAAATTAAAGAGTTTGATTTTGTTATTAATATATATACTTTTTGTCATATATTTACTAGACATTATGTTCCTAGCTTAAATAAAGGTTTGTCTGTCTCTATGAATAGTAAGATTCCCTATATTGACGTAAATAATTTTGTTGAAACTCTGAAGGGGCTAATAGTATTGTATTTTAATGAAGATGATAGCTTGAATATAGCAACAGAATATATGTTGTTCAAATTTATGAATGATCCATATATCCTTTGGATAAAATATAAAAGAATGGATGAACTGTCAAAAAATATGGGGTTTGAAGTGCGATCTTTTTATAAATGTGAAGAAGAAGCAGATATCTCTAAATTTGATGGTAAAAAAGAAATTATACTTTCTAAAGGTTGTTTTTGTTATATATAATAAGAAGGAGAATATAGGTAATTAAATTATTGCAAAATGTTTAAATTAATAGCTGTTAAGGTATTGGAAGGATGTCGTAAGTCGGTATGTAAATGTTTGAGTGTCGGTAAAATGTATTACTTTAATAATGACTACTACATTACTGATGATAGTATATGTCTTCGCGATGAATATATAAGACTATTGCCAGATGATTTTTTCTCATTAGACGCTACTTCAACTTTGCAGATAAATATTTCTGCTGTGGTTGGTATGAATGGTGATGGCAAGAGTACATTGATGGAGTTGGTAATGCGCTTGATTAATAACTGCGCAAAACACTATAGACTGGCAGATAAAGATAACTTATTGCAAATAGATGGAGTGAAAGCCGAGTTGTATTATTTACTTGATAATGTGGTATATTGTATAAAAGAGACAAAAGAAGATAACTATGCAAGTCTGTGGAAATGTGCTGATATGAGTGACTCTGATGTACGGCAATGGAATAAAATAATGACTCCAGTTAAAAGCGTCAGTAGAATGAATGAGTTGTTTTATACTATTGTGTCTAACTATTCTCATTATGCATATAATACAAGAGATTTTAGAGAAGAATGGTCTGATAAAGTACAATCAGAGGAAGATTGTAAGAAATGTTGGCTACATTACTTATTTCATAAGAATGATGGTTATAGAACCCCAATAACAATTCATCCATATAGATATGAGGGAAATATTGATATTAATAAGGAAGTTGAATTAACTATGCAGAGACTGATGGCTTTGTATATTCAGGAGCCTAATCCTAGAGAAAATGACGGTTCATTTAGAAGAATAGGTAATAAGGAGGCTGAATTTCTACAATTGACCGATTTGGGATATTCAAAACTTCAAGAAATAACTGTTGTTCAATATTTTAAGGATAATAAATCTTGTTCATTATTATCAAAGCAGATTAACCATATAGAAGAATTGAGGAAAAACGCTGATGATATGATGATTAAAGGTGCTTTAAGTAATATATTGGGTCCCCCATAAAAGGGTGTCTTGATTTATTAATCGGAGAGAAAGATCAATATTCCTATATGAATACGGACTTATCATATAAAGATTTCTTGCAGATATTTTATGAATGGATGCGTAATAAACATCAGGTGTATTCAAGCAATAGTGATTTGAGGCTACTTTTGAATGCTTTGAAAAAATTAAGTAATATTGTTGATAAAGGTGCTTCGTATAAGCAGTTTGCAACCAAATATAAAAAATATGACAAGATGAATATTCAACAATTGAAAAGAGTTAGGTTCATATATGAGGTAATACGAAGCTGGGGTTTCTCTATTGACATTCTTACTAAAGAATATGAGATACTTGATGATATTGAGCGTTGTCAGCATTATATTGTTTATAAGACTATAAGTATATGTGCAATCTATCCGGAATATCGAGATTTTATTAATGGTAAAGATTCAGGTTGGAATAATATTGGGTTCGTTTTTGATAATTTTGTTATTGATGATGTTGTAAAGCAAATTAAAGCAGATAAAACACATGTTACTTTAAAGTTGCGTCAGTGTTTGAATTTTATTGATCAACTGAATAAGAGTAAAAATAATGTTTTTGAGATTCTTTCTAATGTGAATCTGCAACAGAAATTTAAAAAAGAATATGAATATGGCTTTGTCGTAAATTTTGATGATTTAAAATCTTATTATAAGAAAGACCTTTTCCCGTTAGAATTATTGCCTCCTCCTATTTATAAGTCAGAAATTCTCTTTCACTCTATACAAGATGAGAATACATATATTCCATATAAGTATTTAAGTTCAGGAGAAAAGCAGTTATTAAATAATTTGGGGGCATTGATTTATCATTTGAGAAATATAGATTCTGTAATAGACAAAAAAAGATCATACGAAAACGTAAATGTGATTTTTGAAGAAATAGAATTGTATTTTCATCCAGAATATCAACGGCTAGTAGTAAAAATGTTGGTGGAAAAATTGCAAAAGATAGATTTTAATCACATAAAAAGAGTTAATGTTATATTTGTTACTCATTCTCCATTTATCTTGTCAGATATTCCAATTTGTAATGTTCTGTTTTTAAAGGATGGTAAACCCGCAATTAGAAAGATTCAAGAGAATACATTTGGATCTAATATTCATGGATTATTAAAGAATGGATTCTTCCTGCCATCCTTACCAATGGGAGAGTTTGCCTACGATAAGATCAACGAACTATTTGAAAGACTTAATGGATATAAATTGGATCCTAACAATCGAGAACTTCGGGATTGGTTCTATTCAAATATTATGAGAGTTGGTGAACCATACCTAAGAGAACAATTAATGAAATTATATAATATGCATTATTCAGTTTACGTACAATGATAGATATTAGGAGAGGTAGATATGTAAATCTGATTGCTGATGAATGGCTTGGCATGGTAATGAAATTCTTTAATGATCCTTGTCGTCCATATATAAAATTGTCATCTAGTAAAAAACTGTATTTTGCTTCGTATGCTCACAAATTGAGATACGAATGTTTATGTCAGATTTCTGTATATGCCAAAAATAGAAAACATAGAAAAGCTTGTGTGAGAAAACTATATTATTGGTGGCAACACCTTAATGATATCATATTGATTAGCCCTGCTTCTATGGATTCACAAATAGAAAAATGGGAAACGAAAAAAATAGGAGACATTATATTATTGAGAGCATTATCTAATATCTTAGTGAGATATTACGAGACTTTATCTAATAAATATGGGCACGATTTGGTGAACAAATTAAATATAAAAACATGTCCATATTGTAATAGACAGTTTATATATACTTTTAAAGGACGAGCAGCAGAGAGACCGGAATTAGATCATTTTTATTCGAAAACTATCTATCCGCTTTTTTGTTTATCATTTTATAATCTTATTCCTGCTTGTCATTCTTGTAACCATGTGAAATCTGAAGAGAATATCGGTTTAAATCCTTATTCTAGGGCTTTTGGAAGGAAGTTTGTTATAACAGATAAAAGAGGAGGTCAACTTACGAAATCTCAAATATATAAGTTGACGGAAAAAGAAATCAAATTAGATTTTTCAGGGAATGACATTGCAGAAGAAATAAATGAAAAAGTATTAGGGCTAAAAGATGTATACAACAAGCATACTGATTATGTAAAGGAACTAATTGATAAATCTATGGCTTATGATGCTTATGCGAGAAAAGCTTTGGTGGAAAGTTTTCAAGGTGCTGGATATCACCCTCGCCAAGTGTATGATTTTATATGGGGTAGACATTTGATGGATGCTGAGTATGAAGATAGGCCTCTTTCTAAATTAACAAAGGATATTTTGGATTTATTGGATATAAAGAGAAAATAGTCGTTAATAAATAAAAGATCGTGAATATTATTTGTTTGTCTCAAAATCATTATCTTTGCCTTTGACCGCTTTAGATAGCGTGGTTTGTTTGTCTAAACAACAATATAATTTAGACAATAGCTTGAAAATAAGGATGAAACAATTTCTTCAACGAAGAGGAGTATTAATACGCTTTGATTGAGAACTTACCCGCTTATTTATTACGGATAAGGCAAAAATTATAGAAAGAGGTAGTACGAAGGCCCTTACTATGGTTGGAAGACTATCTCTTTTCTTTTTAACCCCCATTGTATCGATGATGACACAAACAGATGAAACACGCCGTTTGCCCGGATTGAAAGCACGCTGTCTGCCTGAAAACTGCCGGCAAGATGTAACGGGACTTTTGAAAGAGATATACGGTTACGACCGGTTCCGCGACCTTGAAATTTACGACGACCTGTTTAAGGGCAGGCAGACACTCTGTGTTTCTCAAGGGCTGCTGATTGAAAATGTAATCCGTGAAGCGGAGAAGGCACAAGAAGGAGAGTTACAGCCGGATAATATTCTGCTTACCGCCCCTACCGGTTCGGGAAAGTCATTGCTGTTCCAGCTTCCAGCTATTTATTTGGGCAGGGAATACAAACTGCTTACTATCGTTGTCTCGCCTTTGAAGGCCTTGATAGTCGACCAGGTGGAAAGCTTGCAGGATTTGGGTTACGAGCGGGTGACGTATGCATCCTCCGACCTTTCTCCGGAACAGAAAATGGAAGTCTACCGGGCGGTACGCGAGGGGGAAGTAGATTTGTTCTACCTCTCGCCGGAGCTGTTGCTGTCTTACGACATCAGGCATTTTATCGGTAACCGCCGTATAGGTATGGTGGTCGTCGATGAGGCGCATACGGTAACTACCTGGGGCAAGGAATTCCGTGTGGACTATTGGTTTCTGGGACGTTACTTGACCGCCTTGAAACAGAACCTCGGCTATACGTTCCCGTTGTTTGCACTGACCGCCACTGCTGTGTGGAATCCCAGGGGAGGCAACGATATGGTATTCGAAACTATCTGTTCGCTTCAAATGGAGCCTTGTGTACTCTATGTAGGTACGGTAAAGCGCAAGAATATCGGTTTCGATATCCGCCGGCTTACGCTGGAGGAAGGAGAGACCTATGACAAAGGTAAGCAGCGCGTCATATCCGGACGCGTGGAAGAATTCCTCGACGGACATAAGACATTGCTTTACTACCCTTTTGCCGGTAGTATAGACATGCGCATAAAGACGTGGGTACACCCTGCCGGCTGGCATCTGGTAGCCTCCTATTACGGCAAGAAAGACAAAGAGCAGAAAGCAGCTATCGTACAAGACTTCAAGGAGGGAACGAAACGACTGATTGTCGCCACGAAAGCTTTCGGTATGGGAGTGGACATCAGCGATATCGACCGCGTGTACCATGTGGCGCCTTCCAGCACATTCGTCGATTACATTCAGGAGATAGGCCGTGCCGCCCGCGATGCGGATGTCCGGGGTATTGCCGCCACCGATTATCATGAACGCGACTTCTATTATATGAAGCGCCTGCACCAGACCGGCAGCATTGCGCAGGAGCAGTTGGAGCTTATCCTGAAAAAGCTCATGGAGGTGTACCGGATGAAAGGAGCGAAGGAAGAAATTCTTGTATCGCTGTCCGACTTCGAGTTTGTGGTAAAACTGCCGCGTACGAAGAACAAGCTGGAATACGAGTCCGAGTTGGGACAGCTCATCAAGACCGCCCTATTGTGGCTGGAAGATGATTTATCGCAGCGCTACGGAACGCATCTGCTGGAAGTCAGCCCGCAAAATCTGCTGACGGAGGGTTACGTACAGGACAAGACGGGCGATACTTTTGCACGCGAGTTCCGTGCCTACCTTACAGATGTGGAAGGTGTGGAAGGAGTTTACCGGGTGCGCCTGGATGCCCTTTGGGAAGAACGGTTCCCGGAAATGGGATATCGGGAATTCAAGCAAAAACTGAATAGCGGCATGCTTTGGGAAGGCTCGCGCGCCGTGTCCGTAGGTAAGCACGAAGTGTTGTTGAAAGAAGATGCGGCGGTTATCCGCCAGCGTATGGATGCTTTGTTCAAAAGCCTGGTGTCGATGCTGAAAACAGCCTTATTTAAGTCGAAAGGACGTTTCGATGAAGAAGAGCTGCGTGCGGTGTTCGCCGAGCATGGCATGGATGTACCGTCTGCCAAGCGATTTATCGGTTCGTTGCTGGAAAGCCGCACCGAGGAGGGGCGCAGCGTGAGCTACATCAGCAGTGTCAAGAAGAAAGAGTCGAACGAGCTTTCGTTTACGGTTACGAAAGGGTTCGACCTGCTCTTGTCGCGTTATCAAAAGCTGTTCGCCCAGCGCATCGCAGGCAATAAGGGCGAACGTTTACAATTCTACTGCACTCCGTTTTCCGACCTGAATATGCTGCTCAATCTTCTTTCCATGCTCGACTGCCTTTCGTTCAGCGTAGAGGGTGGCGGTACACCCTGCGTACATGTACGGTTCAATGATCCGGAACTTTTGCAACAGTTGGCAGACTCTGGCGAGTACCGCAACCTCATTCTGGATACGAACGAACGCATCTTCGAGGAACAGATAGAACTGTTTTCCTCTTTCTTCGGTACTGATACCCTGACGGACGGGCAGCGCTGGGATTTTGTAGAGGAGTATTTTACCGGGACAAGCGTAGAGGAGCTGAAAAAGAAATATATCGGCAAGTGAATACCGGAGGCATATCGCATCACTCTCCGATGCGGATTCGGTAATTGCTCACGCCGTATCCCGCCCATATTCCTATGCCTCCCTGTATGTTCCCCGGCAGGTTGCTTGTGTTGGGAAAGAAGGGATTGCTGTTGTTCACCACTTCATTCTCGTACTTGTTCCAGTATTGGAATACCTCTTCCGTAATCTGGGTGAACTTGATGCCCACTTGCTCTCCCGGCGTGAAAAAAGGAGTGTACTTTTTCAGCTCCGTATGTCGGAAAGGCCGGTACACGGAAGCCTTTGCAACGGGCGACGACAGTATTTCGTCGGAGAAAGTACCCATGAATGCATTGTAGTAACTGCTGTCCCTTCCATATACACGGGTAAATATCTTGTAATAATTGCTCTCTTTTTCAGGGTCGTGGAAATAAGCTGTCACCTGATAGAGCGTATCGCTGTTCTCGCTTTTACATATGGAAAAACTGTCTACGCTGACAGGAGCGGGTATACTGGTTTCGGCAGTGATATTTTTTCCCCGGTGGGTAATGCAGAGTGTATAGCGCTTGCCGGGCACTCCCCGCAGCACATTGCCGGTATAAACGAAGTAGGGCAGGCGGTACTTGTCGCTCCGTCCCGTAAGGATTTCGGTCTGTTCGCCGTCGGATACGGTTACTTTGGCGGTAGTCAGCGGTATTTCGGATACGCTGAGACTGTCCCACGTGCTTCCCAACGCTTTGCTGTATGATAGGTACACCCGTGCAAATCCGTTCGATTCGATGCTTCCTTCCACCACGACCTGGGGAGTATAGTCGGTGGTAAAGTCCCATTCGGGGTCGCAGCAGGCGAAAGAGAGGCAGGACAAGAAAAAGCAGAGTAGAAAAGCGGTTCGTTTCATTTATCTTAGAATTTGAAAGTGTAACTAAGTGAAGGGAGAAGGCTGTATAATGCCATGTTCCGTTTTTTGATTTGCAAGCTTGTGCCGTCTTTGGACGGTTTTACGCCCACTTGTATGAAAATGGGGTTATGCCGTTTCAGTACATTGTATAAAGATGCGTTCAGGCTTTGGTTGCGTTTGGCTCCGAAGTGGAAGTTGGCGGACAAGTCCATACGCTGGTAAGAGGGCATACGGCTGCTGTTGTAAGGCTCATAGATACATACCGCATTTTCGCCCGCCATGTAAAGGGCTACGGGCAGGGTGACGGCGTTGCCCGAAGCATAGATATATACTGCCGAGAAGTCCCAGTGGTTGTTTAGCGTAAAGCACAGCGTAGTACTCAGGTTGTGCCTCCGGTCGTACTTGGCAGGAAACCATTCGTTGTTACGCAAGGTAGGGAATTTCCGGTCGGCCCATGCCAGGGTATAACTTATCCAGCCGTTCCACCGTCCCCGGTTTTTCTTGACGAATAGTTCCAGGCCGTAGTTCCTTCCTTTGCCTGTCAGTACGTAATCTTCTATGCGGTAATTCTGAGTCACCATATCGTATAATCCCCCGTTGAAGATAGTCTGGTTACTCAGCGTACGGTAATAGGCTTCGGCAGAGAACTCATAATCCCCGTTACACAAAGACTGGCTATACCCGATATTCCAAGTGTAAGCCCGCTGTTCGGGCAATGCTTGGGTAGCCGGCATCCAGAAGTCGAGGGGAAAACCTACGGTAGATACATTAATCTGGTTTATATATTGATGTGCTGTGACGAATGAAGTATAGATTTTTCCTTTGCGCTTCAAGTTATAGGTAGCTTGCAGGCGCGGGTCGAAGTTACCGGTACGGTAAGAAGGCTGGTAGCTGCCGCTATACCGCAGGCCGGCATTCAGCGACAGGTTTCCGAAACGGTGTTCCGCCTCGGCGAATATACCGAAAGTCGTTGTCCTGAATGTCTGCGGGCGGTTCCGGTTGATACCTTCGAACACATTCCGGGTTTCCGGATATTGGGGAAGCAACCGGTAGATACTTGCTTCGCCGCCTGCTTGCAGGCGGGTGTTCCCGATATAAAATACGGCTTCTCCTTTATATCCCCCTTCGGTGATGTGTGAGGGCAAGGCGATAGACAGGCTATTTTGCCTGGCATCCAATGTCGTGTGGTAGTAACTGGCATACAGGCGGTGCGTCATGCTGCCATTACGGCGAAAACGGTGCTGCCAACGGGCGGAGCCGACGGCATTCATCCATTGCAACCGGCCGGTAGCCTGGTACTGGTGTTCTTTTAGGGTCATAAGGTCTCTCCCGATGTAACCGTTCACCACAATCCGGTCGCGCTCTGTGGGGTGGTATGCATAGGTCAGGTTATAGTCCTGAAAGTCGTAGCGCAGGAAAGTGTTTTCCTCCATTCCTTGTTCCATTAACCGTATAATAGGGTTGATGTATGTGGCGCGTGCGGAAAGGTATAGCGTGCTCTTACGTGTCAGAGGGATGCCGGCGGTTGCTCTCGAGGCAAGGATACCCACACTTCCGGCAATTTCGGCTTCGGGCAGGATAGAATCCCGCGGCTGCATCTCCAGGTAGCCGGCAAGCCTTCCTCCGTGCGAAGAGGGAATATAGGATTTTTGCAAGGAGAAAGACGAGAAATGGTCGTTGTTGAATACGGAGAACAGCCCTAGCAGGTGAGAGGGGTTATAAATCGTTGCTCCGTCCAGTGTAACGAGGTTATGCCCCGGTTCGCTGCCACGTATGTATATGCCTCCGTTCAGCTCGCCTCCATTGACGATGCCGGGCAGCAGTTGTATAACCTTCATCGGGTCGGTATCGCCCAGCAGGTGGGGTATCTGCTTCATGGCCTCGGGGCTGATGTTCCATTGTCCGATAGCGGTGGCTTGCAGCAGGGGAACTTTCTTCCGGGCTGTTATCTCTATCTCGCCTATCTGCCAGATAGAATCGGTCAGGGCGTTTTTCTGCCGTAGCGAGTCGTTCTGTGCTACTGTAATGGCGGTTTGTAAAAGGAATATGGCTGTAAGGATACAGGTGATGTGTCTCACGCTTTTGTGCGGGCTTAGGGTTACTATCAGGGCACGGGTTTCACGGACGATACGGCGCTCTTTCTTGGAGTGAACGCCGGGTTCCATGAAATCCGTGCCCGGGTATTTGCTTTACTCTTGCGGGGAGTATCTGTTTAGTCCAGCAGTTTGCCGAATGAGTCGATTAAGTCTTCCAGGCTGTCGATGAAGCCTTTGAGCGGGCTGCTGTTGCCGTCGAACTCGTCGAAGCTCATTTTCGAACCGTCGCTGAATACAACGATGGTTTCTACATCCCAGTATTCCCAGTCTATGCCGAGGGGGTGGGACTCAATGAAACCCTCATAGCCAGGAATGAAATTTCCGTTTGCATCGGTTCTGTATTGCTCCCAGTAAGCCTCATACGAATAGTCTTTGTAAGACTGGAAACCTAAAGTGGCGGATGCCTCCGTCTGGCTCTTGAACCGTAAATCCCCTTTCAGGTATTTGGCATAGTCGGTAGCCGTTTGGGCTGCTTCGTCCATTTCTTCTTGGTTGTGCTTTTTTACTTTAGCTATCTGCTCGTCTTTGGTAACGGGACGGAATATTTCTGAACTCTCATCTTCCTCGTCGAGTATGGCAGAGAAACCTTTCACATCATCGCATTTCAGTGTAATGTACGCATCGTCCAGAAGAATTACCTGGCCTTCGGCGGTATTCACTCTTTCTTCGAATCCTTTTTCCGAGTCTTCCGTAATGTTCTGTCCGCCCACTACAGCCTTGCCTACGACAGCTTCTTTACCGTCTATCGTGACTTTGCTGTTGGCATTCACCGTTGTAGCGTTGGCTTTAACGTAAGAAGTGATAATGTACTTGCTTCCCACTGTTACCGTAGCATTGACCTCGGCTTCGTAGGGGCTGGTGGTTTTCAGGTTGGCGGTTGTTACTTCCACTTTAGCCAGTGTATTGTTCTTCCAAGTGATATTCGCTTCTACTTTGGCAGGAATTTTAAAGGTTTCACCGTCGTAGGTGAAATCAGTTTCACCGCCACTGCATGCTGCTGTAAGTTCGGCATTCTGTCCTTCTACGGGGAATCTGGCGATAAATTTACCCGATGACGGATTCTCTGTCCATACCCACTCGCCGTTGGTATATTCATAAGTGCCGTAGTACTCGGAGGCTTGATGTGTGGCGCGGGTCATTGTATAGAGCGACCCCATATTTCCGCGTGCGGCTGCCAGTATATTCTGTGCATAAGGACCGTAATCCGGTGTCTCGTTTCCGTAGTCGTAATCTTCTTCTTCCAGCAAACTCGATAAGGCTTCTGCCACGGTTGCCAAGTCTTTGAAGTCGTCGGCATTTACCAGGGCTACCAGGTCTTTACCTACCGTGTTCAGCTTTTCTTTGGCTTTTTCGGGTTCTTGCAGGCTGCCGTCCGGTTCTTCCGGATTAGGTTCTACCGGGTTGTTGATTTCAGTATCGTCGCCGTTGTCGGTGGCATCGTCGTCACTGCATCCCACTACAAGACTTGCACATGCTATCGCCATGCAAGCCATGATAAGTTTCCATGTTTTCTTCATTTTATGTTAAGTTTAAATATAGTTTTCTGCAAAAGTATATATTCAAACTTAATATACAAAGATATAATTTAATTAAATAATAAAAATCAACTTGTAGCCTATGTGGATGCGATTTGGCAGGTCTGTTATTCTCTTTATTAATAGTACTTACACCTTATATATAGGATAGCTGTTGAATTTCAAAAAAGATGATTTTATAAGATTGACAGCAGAATGAATAAAAAGAAATATATTAACTGTTAGCCCGTATATGATAAAGGGAGATGTTGCAAAATGCGCGTATAGTTGCAACTATCTCCCCATTGCAGTATTCCGTAGAGTATCTTCGGTATTTCTTTACCCGTACGGTTCCATGTTACGCTACGGCTGTCCTTTCAGTTCGGCTTCCAATTGTATGGCACGTGGAAACACGATATTGTTCTCCAGGTGGATGTGCTGATGCAAGGCCGCTTCGAACTGCTTGAGCTGTTGCAACACCAGGCGGTAACTGTTGCAGGCGGTTTTGGGGCTGGAATATCCGTTTGTCAGTTTCTCGATGTGGCGGTAACGTTCGCCTTCGGCATCATGCTCGGACATCATTACGGATATGGGAGCTTGGATGCTGCCGCAGTGGAATTCGGGTAATGCAGTATTGTCGAGTCCGGCTTTCACCATTTCGTAGATGTACGGAAACAGTACCAGTTCCTCCTTGTCGAGATGCTGGTTGAGGTCGGAGAGCGATTGCCCGAATAATACTTGTACATTGTATAGCGTAGGGTAGTCCTCGCCATGTACCCGGCATACCTTGTCGAGCAGTTCCTGTATCTTCGGCCCGTCCCTGCGGATATTGCGGTGGTGTATCTTCAAAATATAGTCTACGAGTAAATCCAGCGGCCAGCTCTTGAAGTCTATGTTTTCGGAAGCTGGCAGGGCAAGGTTTTCGATGTCTTTGATAACCTTGTCCGTATCTGCGCCCGCTTTTTGACAGGCTTCGGGCAGGAGGACGAAACCGTGACAACAAAAATCGATGCCGTACTTATCGAATACTCCGGCGTTACCGAAATTGTCGGCAACGATATCGCCGACTGTCATTGTTCTATAATCTTTCATACAAAATACAGTTTTTATCTTCCGTTGCGGAAGGTTTTTATATTATTACAAATATTCTCTGCGGAATGTTTGAAAGATTATGATTATTTGATTTTACTTATCCTGCTTTTATAACTTCTGAAAAGCCAGCCGTTCGTCCCCATTCGGCAGGTAGATGATGCCGCAATCCTGGAAACCGTGTTTTTTGAGGATATGTTGCAGGATGCGGTTGTCGCGGTGTGTGTCCGCACGCAAATTGGGTATCCGGCGGTAGCACCATTGCAGGCAGGCGGATGCTACACCTTTACTACCTTCCGTACTTGCCAGGCGGTGGATAACGCCGTAGGGACGCGTATCGTCTATCCATGCGCCGTTATAGATGTGCGTATAAGTAGGGTCTTTTCCTTGTATAAAGGCGAAAGTCCCTATTAGGTTCCGCGCTTCATCGAGGCATACATAACTGTTTCCATTCTCAATATCTTGTTTCACAATCTCCTCGGTAGGATAGCCGCCGGTCCACTGCTTCATGTTTCCGTCTTTGCGCATAATGCGTTTACCCTGTTCGAAGATGTCCATAAGGATACCGAGTTCTGCGATGTCTGTTTTTCTAATTTCTATCATAGTGCTGTATCGGCTGAATCCGGATAAGAGGATGCCTTCCGAATGCAAAGATAGTTGTTTATTCGATATTTTTTGGTCGGTAGCGGTTGTAAAAGGTTTCTGTACGCATGCTTTAAAGATTGCCATGTTTTTCTCTGAACATTTGCATAAATTCTCCAAACACTTTCTAAACAGTTCCGTAGAACATCCTTACAAATAGCGTGTTTTGAGCAAAAAAAAGAGATTAACCATTTTCTGATTAATCTCTATAGCTAACTGATTATTAATAAACTTGTGCGGAAAGACAGAGATTCGAACTCTGGGAACAGTTACCCGTTCACCGCATTTCGAGTGCGGCCCGATCGACCACTCCGGCACCTTTCCTTCGTTAGCTGTTGCAAAGGTAATACATTTGGCGTTTCATTGTTATCGTTACTATGAACAATTTGGAATATTCATTGTTCTTTTTAGGGATATTTTACATATATTTGTCCCGAAAATTTAAACATATTGAATTATGAAAAAAATCTTTAGTGTTTTTATGGTAGCTATATGCTGTTTGGCAGTGGCTATGCCTGCTCAGGCTCAATTGCTTAAGTTTGGTGTTAAAGGTGGTGTGAATTTGTCGAAGCTTAAACTCGAAGGAATGAAAGATAATTCTACCGGATTCTTTTTCGGTCCTATGGCTGAAATTACGATTCCCGTTGTAGGATTGGGAATAGACGGCGCTTTGCTGTATTCTCAAAGAGGCGATAAAATAGAGGATATCGATATGAAACAATCCGGTTTGGATATTCCTATCAATCTGAAATATTCTATCGGTTTGGGCAGCATGCTGGGTGTTTATATAGCTGCCGGTCCGGATTTCTTCTTCAATTTTAAAGGAGATAAGAATTTTGGCGGTGGAGAAACGCTGGAAAGTAAGAAAACGCAGGTAGGCATCAATGTAGGCGCCGGTGTGAAGCTGGTTAAACATTTGCAAATCGGTTTCAATTATACCATTCCCTGCGGCGACTCCTTCACTTTGAAGAGTGCCGGTGAGGCTATCGGCACAAAGAATAAGACTTGGCAGATTTCTGCCGCTTACCTTTTCTAAAAAAGATAACCGATACCATACGTTGCATGGCGTTGCCGATTTTGATTGGCAACGCCATTTTTTTACGTTATCTTTGCCGCCGTAATGGAAAAGTTTGTCGATGTCATATTGCCCCTCCCTCTACATAGCAGCTTTACGTACTCGTTGCCGGAAGACATAGCCGGGGATGTACAGATTGGCTGCCGGGTGGTAGTGCCTTTCGGGCGGAAGAAGTACTATACGGCCATTGTGCGGAACATACACTATTCTGCGCCGACCGAATATGAGGTGAAGGAGGTGAGCGCCTTGCTGGATGCGCATCCTATCCTGCTGCCCGGGCAGTTTAAATTCTGGGAATGGCTGGCGGACTATTATCTCTGTACGCAGGGCGATGTCTATAAGGCAGCCCTTCCTTCCGGCCTGAAACTGGAGAGCGAAACAATCGTGGAGTACAATCCCGACTTCGAATCGGCGGTGCAACTGCCAGAAAGGGAACGGAAAATACTGGACTTGCTCTCTGCAGAGCCGGAACAATGCGTGACGAAACTGGAGAAAGAGAGCGGAGTCAAGAATATCTTGTCCGTGATAAAATCCCTGCTCGACAAAGAGGCTATTTTCGTAAAAGAAGAATTGAAACGCACTTATAAGCCCAAGACGGAAACCCGTGTGCGGCTTACGGAGGCGGCAGGCAATGAACGCCGCCTGCACTTCTTCTTCGATGAACTGCAACGCCGTGCTCCCAAGCAACTGGACTTGTTGATGAAGTACATAGAACTTTCCGGCTGCCTGGGAAAGACGCCGAAGGAGGTCGTGAAGAAAGAACTGTTGCAGCGGGCGTCCGCTACCCCTGCCGTGTTCAACAGGCTGGTGGAACGGGGCGTCTTTGAGGTTTACCAGCAGGAAATCGGCAGGCTGAATACCGCTTCTGCCGGAGAAACGCTCCCTTTGAATCCCTTGAACGAACATCAGCAGCGGGCATACGACGGAATTGTAGAAAGTTTCCGTGATAAAAACGTCTGTTTGCTGCATGGGGTCACCTCCAGCGGAAAGACGGAGATTTATATTCATCTGATAGAAGAAGCAGTACGGCAGGGAAAGCAGGTGTTGTACCTGCTGCCGGAGATAGCTCTGACTACGCAAATCACCGAACGCCTGCAACGGGTATTCGGTTCGCGCCTCGGTATTTATCATTCCAAGTTTCCAGATGCCGAGCGGGTGGAAATCTGGCAGAAGCAACTTTCGGACAGCGGATATGACATCATCCTGGGGGTACGCTCTTCTGTATTCCTGCCTTTCCGTAACCTGGGGCTGATTATCGTAGACGAGGAACATGAAAATACCTATAAACAACAGGAGCCTGCTCCCCGCTATCATGCACGTAATGCCGCCATTGTCCTGGCTGCGTTGTATGGTGCCAAGACCCTGCTGGGCACGGCGACGCCGTCCATAGAAACCTGGTACAACGCCACTTCGGGCAAGTACGGGCTGGTGGAACTGAAAGAAAGATACAAAGAGATACAGTTGCCGGAGATTATTCCGGTAGACATCAAGGAGTTGCAGCGCAAGAAGCGGATGAACGGCACGTTCTCTCCCTTGCTGTTGCAGTATATCCGCGAAGCGTTGGAGCAGAAAGAGCAGGTTATCTTGTTCCAGAACCGCCGGGGGTTCGCTCCGATGATAGAGTGTCATACGTGCGGGTGGGTTCCCAAGTGCAAGAACTGCGACGTCAGCCTGACATACCACAAAGGGCTTAACCAGTTGACGTGCCACTATTGCGGATACACTTATCAACTGCCCCGGAGTTGCCCGGCTTGCGAAGGGACGGACTTGCGCAATCGCGGTTTCGGCACGGAAAAGATAGAGGACGATATCAAACTCCTGTTTCCCGAGGCGGCTGTTGCCCGTATGGATTTGGACACTACCCGCACACGTGCTGCCTATGAACGTATCATTGCAGACTTTGAGCGGGGAAAGACGGATATTCTTATCGGCACGCAAATGGTTTCCAAGGGACTGGATTTCGACCATGTGAGTGTGGTGGGAATTCTCAATGCCGATACGATGCTGAATTATCCGGATTTCCGCGCCTATGAGCGTGCCTTCCAACTTATGGCACAAGTGGCGGGACGTGCAGGCCGGAAGAACCGCCGGGGCAGGGTAGTGCTGCAAACCAAGAGCATCGACCACCCTATTATCCCCCAGGTAATTGCCAACGACTATGAAGGCATGGTGGACGGGCAGCTTGCCGAGCGGCAGATGTTCCACTATCCTCCCTATTATCGCCTGGTGTACGTGTACCTGAAGAACCGTAACGAATCCTTGCTCGATTTAATGGCGCAGGCTATGGCGGGCAAGTTGCGTGCCGTCTTCGGCAACCGGGTACTGGGGCCGGACAAACCGCCAGTGGCGCGTGTGCAGACTTTATTCATCCGTAAAATCGTGGTGAAGATTGAGACGAAAGCCCCTATGGCGCGTGTCCGTGAACTGTTGTTGCAGATACAGAAGGAAATGGTTATGGAAGACCGCTTCAAGTCGCTGATAGTGTATTATGATGTAGACCCGATGTGATACGTCGGGATTTAAAGATTGAAAACCGCTTAACCCGTATTCAGCATGAAAGATAAGAAAAAAATTTTGTTTGTCTGCCTCGGTAATATCTGCCGCTCTTCTTCGGCGGAAGGAGTGATGAGGCATTTGGTAGAACAGGCCGGACGCGAGGATGAGTTCGTCATCGATTCGGCAGGTATTCTGTCCTATCACCAGGGAGAACTGCCCGACAGCAGGATGCGCGCCCATGCCGCCCGCCGCGGTTACGACCTGACGCACCGTTCGCGCCCGGTATGCACGGACGACTTCTATAAATTCGACATGATTATCGGAATGGACGACCGTAATATCGACGATTTGAAAGACCGTGCCCCTTCTGTCGCAGAATGGAAAAAGATACACCGTATGACGGAATACTGCACGAAGTTCACCCATGCCGACCATGTTCCCGACCCTTATTATGGCGGTTCCGAAGGGTTTGAATATGTACTCGATATATTGGAGGATGCCTGCGCCGGGTTGCTTGAAGCAGTTGGCTAACAACCGTTCTCCCCTAATATTTCCCGTCCTGGTAAAAACGCTTGTTGTCGTTGAGGCTGCACATTGCGTCTACTCCGGCCTGTTGCAGCCGCCCGGCGATTTCGTTCAGCTTTTTCCTTGAAACCCTGCCGATGTAGAAAAGACGGTAACGGTAGTCCTTGTCGAGCAGTTCCATGACATGCGTGAATGCCTGCTCACGGGCGAAGTCGAAGTTCACTTTCCGCAAATCCGCATAAGGATAGCGGATTGTCCTGCCTACGCTGTGTACGGTGAGCGCCTCGTTGTCCAGCTCCAGGTAACAGAACCGTGTCATGAGCATGCAGATAAAGAAAAGACTCAGGCCGAACGACAGGATAGCCGGGATAAATCCCCACCATACATCGCTGCTGATAGCATAGTACCCCAGTATCAGGAACATGAAGAACAGTATGAAGAACCAGAACATATACAGCGAGGGACGCCGGTAGGTTTCTGCCGGCAGGGTGTCCGCACTTCGTTCCCGCGGTACATAGTTGGCGAAAGATATACCCTGGGATACCAGGAAGCGGACGAGCGACGACGGATGCCTGAAAGGAGGCAAATACAGCACTTTGTCCTGTTTCTCTTTCAGATGAAAGACGAATATCCCCGGGCCGTATTCGCCTTTTTCTGCCGGGGTGTCTTTGTGCGATGTACGGCGATACCGTTCCATGAAACTGAAACTTTCAATCCGGTGCAACTGAACCCGTTGGCTTTGCAACAGGTTTTCTGCTCTTTGTCGTTCTTTGGCGCTTACTTCCATAGGTTTATTTTTTAAGTTCCGGATAACTGATGCGGGTATGGTAAATCGTTTTCAGCTTTTCTTTGAATACGGCTTTTACCGTTGCTATATCCTTGAAGGTAATGGGGCATTCTTTGAAATAGCCCTCTTCTACCTGCGAGTCGATAATCTTGTCTACCAGGTTGCTGATACTCTCCTCCGTATATTCGGGCAGGCTGCGCGATGCCGCTTCTACGGAGTCCGCCATCATCAGGATAGCCTGCTCTTTGGTAAACGGATTGGGACCGGGATATGTAAATAGCTCGTCGTCGGGCTCCTCACCGGGGTGCTCGTTCTTCCATGATATATAGAAATATTTCGTCTTTCCGCGCCCGTGGTGGGTGGTGATGAAATCTTTGATTACTTTAGGCAGGTTATTCTTCTCCGCCAGTTTCAGGCCGTCCGTTACGTGGCTGATAACGACCTGTGCACTCTGCTCGTAGTTGAGGTTCTTGTGCGGATTGACGCCGCCCGACTGGTTCTCGGTAAAGAATACCGGGTTCTCCATTTTACCGATGTCATGGTATAAAGCCCCCGTACGCACCAACTGGCTCTTTGCGCCGATGCGGTTGGCGGCTTCGGCGGCAAGGTTGGCTACCTGCATGGAGTGCTGGAACGTACCCGGTACGGTTTCCGACATGCGTCGCAGCAAGTTATTGTTGATGTTGGACAATTCTACCAGTGTAACGTTCGACGTAAAGCCGAAAGTCTTTTCTACCAGGAAAAGCAGCGGGTAGGTAAAGAGCAGCAGCACGCCGTTTATCACGAAGTAGGTGTACATGCTGCCGTTCAGCTTCGACAGGTCGTTCTCCGTAATCAGCTCGAAAGCGAAGTACACGGCCGCATAAGTCAGGATTACTAAAATGGCGGTACGGAACAGTTGCGAGCGCTGCGACAGTTCGCGCAAGCTGAATATTGCAGCCAGCCCCGCCGTGAGTTGCAACAGGATGAACTCGTGCGGGTAGCGCAGGCAGATAGAGCAAATAAGTATCGTGACGACTTGGGTGAGGAAAGCCGTCCGCGAGTCCAGGAACACGCGGATAATGACGGGCAGCATGGCATAAGGGATGATGTAAACGTTGAATATGTTGTTTGCCACCATGACCGCCGTTACCACACAGTAAAACATGATAAGGGCGAAAAGCAGCGAAAGGCTGCCCTTGCGGTTATAGTACTCCTTGCGGAAAAGGTCGAGGTAGAGCATGAAGCAGAGCATGAAGATACTGACGTACAATACCTGCCCTGCCAGCATCAGCCGTTTCTGCCCGATAGACTCGCTGCGCTGGATAGACTCTTTGCGCAGGCTCTCGAGGATATTGTATGTCTCCTGGTCTACTATCTCGCCGCGGTCGATGATTTTCTGCCCGCTCAGCACGATACCGTTTGCCCACGAGTAGTTGTCGAGAGCCTCTTTCATGGCAGTTTCCGTCCGCTGGGCGTCGTAGGTAAGGTTGGGAGAGAGATATTCGTTGAGGGAGCACTGCCGGAGTATGTTCGGCTGGTAGTGTGCGGTGTCGGCCGTAAGCAGATAGGCGTATGCCTGCTTTACGGAATAGAGCTTGCCGACGCTCTGCTGGTTGGCGAGTTTGTCGTTTATCACCATGATAGCGGCCGTGCTGTCCTTGCGCAGCCGGGCAAGCGCCTCGGTAGAGAGGATACCCGCCCGGTATACCTCGGAGAGTATTTTTTCAATGTGGCGGACGTAGTCGGTAGAAGGCAAGACACCCCGCAGATGCGCCTGGTAATCATCTTTCAGCTTCTTGATAGCCTGCTTCTCCGCACTCTTGTCCAGTTGGAAATAGGGTTGGAAAGAGGCGAGGATACTATCCTGCTCTTTTTTTACGACCCGGTCGTCTTTGTAGATAGGAAAGTCGAAAGTCGCCATTAGCTGCCCGTACTTCCAGGGTTTGTCGATGTCGAACTGGTAGTTGAACTTACCGTCCCTCGGCAGGAAGTAAACGATGATGCCGACGGTTCCTATGAAAATGAGTGCCTTATATATCAAATCCCTGAACGAGAACTTTTTGTTTTTCTCCTTGAAATAGCTCATATCGGTTGAAATTTTTGCGAAAAGTACAAAAAAAAACAATAGTATGGAAAAAAAGGTTTAATTTTGCCGTCTAATTTATTCATAAGTAAGATAGATTATGACAGAAAGAAAAGTCAGAGTCCGTTTTGCCCCGAGTCCTACGGGGGCGTTGCACATCGGCGGTGTGCGTACTGCATTATATAATTATCTCTTTGCCCGCCAACATGGGGGGGATTTGATTTTCCGCATTGAAGATACTGATTCTAACCGGTTTGTGCCGGGAGCGGAAGAATACATACTGGAATCTTTCAAGTGGCTGGGCATTCCTTTCGACGAAGGGGTGAGTTTCGGCGGAGAGCATGGCCCGTACCGCCAGTCCGAACGCCGTGAAATATACAAGAAGTATGTGCAGGTGCTGCTGGATGCCGGTAAAGCCTATATCGCTTTCGATACCCCGGAAGAGCTGGACGCCAAGCGTGCGGAGATTGCCAATTTCCAGTACGATGCCTCTACGCGTATGCAGATGCGTAACTCGCTGACCCTTCCCAAAGAAGAGGTGGATGCGTTGATTGCCGAGGGCAGGCAGTATGTAGTCCGCTTCAAGATAGAGCCGGACGAAGATGTGCATGTAAACGACCTGATTCGTGGCGAAGTAGTGATAAACTCGTCTATTCTCGACGATAAGGTACTTTATAAATCGGCGGACGAACTGCCCACCTACCACCTGGCAAATATCGTGGACGACCATTTAATGGAAGTTTCCCACGTTATCCGCGGCGAGGAATGGTTGCCTTCCGCTCCGTTGCATGTACTGCTGTACCGCGCTTTCGGTTGGGAAGATACGATGCCGGCCTTCGCACACCTGCCGTTGTTGCTGAAACCCGAAGGCAACGGCAAGCTCAGTAAGCGCGACGGCGACCGTCTCGGTTTCCCGGTGTTTCCGCTGGAATGGCACGACCCCAAGACGGGCGAGGTTTCTTCCGGTTATCGCGAATCGGGGTATCTGCCCGAAGCCGTTATCAACTTCCTTGCCTTGCTGGGCTGGAATCCGGGCAACGACCAGGAGCTGATGTCCATGGACGAGCTTATAAAACTGTTCAACCTGAGCCATTGCAGTAAGTCGGGTGCTAAGTTCGACTATAAGAAAGGTGTATGGTTCAATCACGAATATATCCTGCAAAAATCGGACGGGGAGCTTGCAAAGCTTTTCAAACCCGTGTTGAGGGAGAATGGCATCGACCCGGACGCATATAGCGACGCATTCCTTACTGCGGCGGTTTCGTTGGTGAAGGGACGCGTCAATTTCGTAAAGGAGCTGTGGGAGCAGGCACGTTTCTTCTTCGTCGCCCCCCTCCGGTATGCCGAGAAAGACGTGAAGAAGCGCTGGTCGGAAGATACCCCGCGCATCATGACAGAGCTGATAGAGGTACTCCGCGGCATAGAAGATTTCTCGTCGAAACCGTCCGAGGATATAGTAATCGGCTGGATTGCGGAGAAAGGATACCATATGGGCAATGTGATGAATGCTTTCCGCCTGGCGGTGGTGGGCGAGTGCAAAGGCCCGCATATGTTCGATATTACCGCATTGCTGGGCAAGGAAGAAACGCTGGCCCGCATACAGCGCGCCATAGATGTCCTGAAATAAGTTGAGCCGGAGAAAAGTATGCTTTATAATTTAGCGATAATAATTTACGATATTGTGGTGCATCTGGCTGCCCCCTTCAGCCGTAAACCGCGTAAGATGATGAAAGGACACTGGGTAGTGTACGAGCTGCTCCGGCAACAGTTGGAGAAGGATGTACGCTATATCTGGTTTCATGCGGCGTCTTTGGGCGAGTTTGAGCAGGGACGGCCGCTGATAGAGAAAATCCGTGCCAAATATCCCGATTATCGTATTTTGCTTACATTCTTTTCGCCGTCGGGCTACGAGGTGCGTAAGAATTACCGGGGGGCGGATATCGTGTGCTACCTGCCTTTCGACAAGCCGCGCAACGTGAAGAAATTCCTCGATTTGGTAAATCCCTGCATGGCGTTCTTCATCAAGTACGAATTTTGGAAGAATTACCTGGACGAGCTGCACAAACGCCGTATCCCCGTTTATAGCGTATCTTCCATTTTCCGCCGCGGGCAGGTTTTCTTTAAATGGTACGGCGGTACGTACAGGAACGTGCTGCGCAACTTCGACCATATATTTGTGCAGAATGAGCGTTCCAAGCGGTATCTGTCGAAAATCGGCATCAACCGGGTAACCGTGGTGGGCGATACGCGCTTCGACCGTGTGCTCCAAATCAGGGAAGAGGCGAAAGACCTGCCTTTGGTGGAACTGTTCAAGAACGGCACTACGACCTTTGTTGCCGGAAGCTCCTGGCAACCCGACGAAGATTTGTTTATCGAATACTTCAACCGGCATCCCGAGGTAAAGCTGATAATTGCCCCGCACGTAATCGACGAAAACCATTTGGTGGAGATTATCCGCAAGTTGAAGCGCCCGTATGTGCGCTACACCCGTGCCGACGAAAAGAATGTCCGCAAGGCGGATTGCCTGATTATAGACTGTTTCGGTCTGCTTTCCTCTATCTACCGCTATGGGGAGATTGCCTATGTAGGCGGTGGATTCGGGGTAGGAATTCATAATACGCTGGAAGCTGCCGTATATGGCATTCCCGTAATCTTCGGTCCGAAATACCAAAAATTCCAGGAGGCTATCCAGCTCTTGGAGGCGAAAGGCGGTTTCTCTATCAAAAGCTACGAGGAGCTGAAAGCATTGCTCGACTGTATGCTGGAAGATGAGGCCTTCTTGCACGAGGCGGGAGCGAATGCCGGTTTTTATGTTACCAGCCATGCGGGGGCAACGGATAAGGTGTTGGGGATGATAAATTTTTGACTCCTGCCTTTACTCCCTTTTTCATGCTTCGGAACAGTATAGTAAATCTTTGAGGACGATTTACTAAAACTCCGCCGACGATTTACTAAATCGTCGGCGGAGTTTTAGTAAACGGCTGAACCGCGTTATTCCTTATACCAATCGGAGTACATCAGGTAGTTGTGCGCAATCTTCTGGTTCAGTTCCTTGGCCTGTTCCGGATTTACCTTCTTGATGAATTTGGCAGGTACGCCGCCCCAGATGCTTCCCGGTTCTATCACCGTATTGCTGAGTACCAGCGAACCGGCGGCAACGATAGCGCCTTCGCCCACTACGGCATGGTCCAGAATGGTGGAGCCCATTCCTACGAGTGCATAATCCTTGATTGTGGCGCCGTGAATGGTTACGTTATGCCCCACGGATACATGGTCTCCTATTTCGATTGTGGATTTCTCGTATAAGGTGTGCAGCACGCTCCCGTCCTGGATGTTTACTCCGTCCCCGATGCGGATAGAGTTCACATCCCCGCGTAATACGGTACTGAACCAGATACTACAGTCCCGTCCCATTTTTACATCTCCGATGACAACTGCGTTGTCTGCCAGGAAACAGTTTTCTCCGATTTCAGGAGTGAATCCTCTTACTGATTTTATTAATGCCATTTCGTTTTGCGGTTAATGATTACTAAATTGCTTTGCATGCCTCTTTCAGCCATTCTTTCTCGTCGTTGTCCAGGTACGGCGACAGTTTTTCATATACCGTACGGTGGTATTCGTTCAGCCACCCGGTTTCTTCTGCTGTCAGCATCTCTTTGATAATGCCTTTCCGGCAGATAGGGCAAAGGGTCAGCGTCTCGAACTTCAGGTAATTGCCGAACATCCCTTCGCCTGCGGCAATGGTCAGCATCAGGTTTTCGGTACGTATACCGTGGCTGCCGGCTTTGTAGACTCCCGGTTCGTTGGAGGTAACCATGCCCGGCTGCAAGGCAATGGGATTCTCGTTCATGCGGATGCTTTGCGGCCCTTCGTGTACATTGAGGAAATGCCCTACTCCGTGCCCGGTTCCGTGCAGGTAGTTCATGTGCCGTTTCCATATCGGCATGCGTGCCAGTACGTCCAGTTGCGCTCCGCGGGTTCCTTCGGGAAATACGGCGGTTGCCAGGGCGATGTGTCCTTTCAGGATGAGCGTGTAATCCGTCTTTTCTTCTTCCGTCAGATTACCGAGGGCGATAGTGCGGGTTATGTCGGTCGTTCCGTCCAGGTATTGCGCACCGGAGTCCAGCAGCAGGAAGCCTTCCGGCTTCAATGCCGCATCCGTTTCGGGGGTAGCCTCGTAGTGCACAATGGCTCCGTGTGCCTTGTAGCCGGCAATCGTATCGAAACTTTCTCCCATGTAGAGCGGCTGTTCGGCACGGAATGCGTGCAGTTTCCTGTCTATGCTGATTTCCGTTTCCCTGCCGGCGGGTACTGCTTCTTCCAGCCATTTCAGGAATTTGACCAGTGCTACGCCGTCTCTCTGCATGGCGGCATGAAGCCCCGCTATCTCCTGTTCGTTCCGGACGGCTTTCAGCAGAGTTACCGGCGAGGCGCCTTCTATTATCCGGCATCCGGGACGGATTGCCGAATAAATGGCGTAATTCGTTTTTGCAGGATTTACCAGGATGTTTCGGGAGGTAAGGTTGCGGAGGTAATCTTCTATTTCTTCATATGCGTGCACCGAGATGTCGTTGGCGTTGAGGTAGGAAGCCAGCCCGGCTGTGACTTTCCGGGGTTGGATAAAATAGTGTACTCCCTGTTTTTCGACCAGCAGGTAGCTCACCGCAACCGGGTTGCAATGCACATCGTTTCCCCGGATGTTGAGTAGCCATGCTATCTCGTCCAGCGCCGGCAGCAATAGGGCTTCCGCACCTGCCGCTTTCATTTCTTTCCGGACGGCAGCCAGCTTTTCTGCGAAACTCTTGCCGGCATACTTCGTGTCGTAAACGTATGCCGGTTCCGACGGCATTGCAGGGCGGTCGCTCCATAGCAGTTGCATGGGGTCGGCAATACTTTTAACATGAATGCGGCTTTTGTCCAGCTCTTTCTGCAGGTGTTCCACTGCTGCGGCAGAGAACATTTTGCCGTCTATGCCCACGGTGTCGCCTTCCTGCAAACGCGAGTTCAGGAAGGCCGGGATGTCCGGCGTTCCGGGTAACATTTCCTTGTATAATACGATGTCTGTACCTTCTATCTGCCGGGCTGCCTGCAGGAAGTAGCGGGAGTCTGTCCATAAACCGGCTTCTCCGGCCGTAACGACTACCGTGCCGGCTGAACCGGTGAAGCCTGAAATCCATTCCCGCGACTGCCAGTGGGAGGCCACATATTCGCTCAGGTGCGGGTCGGTACTGGGGATGATGAATGCCTGTATGTCCTTTGAGGCGATGTACGCCCGTAGGGCGGCAATACGTTCGTTTATTGTAGGGTTCATACTGTATAAGGTATTGGTAAGCGCTTTCAAAGATACTTACTTTACTTCGATTATGGAGTAAATTTTGCTGTTTTATCCGTACGGGTATGGCAAAACTTTTGCTTCGTACGGACGGTTTCTATAACTGCCGGCAGGAAGAACGGGAGTTTTGTGCCTGAATAATAGATTTTTTTGCCGAAAGTTTTGTGAATAAAGAAAGTATGTGTAATTTTGCCGCTCAATTTGAACGTGAGATTTTATAAACCATTAAAATTCTAAAAACAAAAAAATGATTGTAGTACCTGTAAAAGAAGGCGAAAACATTGAGAAAGCGCTGAAGAAATTTAAAAGAAAATTCGAAAAGACTGGTATCGTTAAAGAGTTGAGAAGCAGACAGCAGTTCGACAAACCGTCTGTGATTAAAAGACTTAAGAAAGAGCGTGCAGTTTACGTTCAGCAACTTCAGCAAGTAGAAGATTAATAATTCGTAAATTCCTTTGAATTATTGGATTCTTTTTCATACATTCGTTGCATGATTTAGATGCGACGATATGCTGTTGACAGATTCTTTTCTCGACTATCTCTTGTATGAGCGGAATTATTCCGAAGGTACTGTGAAATACTACCGGGCGGATATTCTCGAGTTGCAGGAATTCGGTGAGGAGCTGTTGGGAGATTTGACTCCGTCGGATGTGGATGCGGAACTTGTCCGTGAATGGATAGCTTCCTTAATGGACAGGGGGTGTGCCTCCAGTACGATAAATCGAAAGTTGAGTTCTATCCGGACTTATTATAAGTACCTTTTACGGAGAGGAGAGGTGGCTACAGACCCGTTGCAGAAGGTAACGGGACCGAAGAAAAAGAAACCGCTTCCGGTTTTTCTCAGGGAAGGTGAGGTGAATAGGCTGCTGGATGATATAGACTTCGGAGAGGGGTTCGAAGGGTGTCGCGACCGTATGATTATCGAAATGTTCTATGCGACCGGCATGCGGCTTTCGGAATTGATAGGGTTGGATGATGAGGATATTGATTTTTCGGCTTCCCTCATTAAAGTGACAGGAAAGCGGAACAAACAACGTCTGATACCTTTCGACGAGGAGTTAAGGTGTTCCATACAAGAGTATGTCAAGGTGCGGAACGAGGCGTTTCCGGTACGGTCGGATGCATTTTTCATCCGAAAGAACGGAGAGAGGCTTAACCGCGGTATCGTAGCATATATTGTGAAACGAAACCTTTCGAAGGTAGTAACTGTAAAAAAAAGGAGTCCCCATGTCTTGAGGCATACCTTTGCAACGGCTATGCTGAATAACGGTGCGGATTTGGGCTCGATAAAAGAGCTGCTCGGACACGAAAGCCTGGCGACTACGGAAGTTTATACGCATACTACTTTTGAGGAGCTTAAAAAAGTGTATAATCAGGCTCACCCTCGGGCCTAAAGAAAAGGAGGTCAGTATGATAGTTAGAATTCAATCGATTCACTTTGATGCGTCAGAGCAGTTGCAGGCTTTTATTCAGAAAAAAGCTGCCAAGTTGGAGAAATTTTACGACGATATAGAGAAAGTAGAGGTGTCATTAAAGGTAGTTAAACCGGAGACAGCCGAAAATAAAGAAGCCGGAGTGAAGGTGCTCGTTCCCAACAACGAGTTTTATGCAAACAAAGTTTGCGATACCTTTGAAGAGGCGGTAGACCTTTGTTTGGAGGCGTTGGAAAAACAGCTGGTTAAGTACAAGGAAAAACAACGGAGCAAATAAATTTCCGCTAAAATTTTGCGGGTAAAAAATAAATGCCTAAATTTGCAGCCGTTTCGCTCGCGATAGAACGTTACGGTTGCATTTTTTAAGCTTGCCTCTTTAGCTCAGTTGGCCAGAGCACGTGATTTGTAATCTCGGGGTCGTTGGTTCGAATCCGACAAGAGGCTCGAAAGAAAGCGAAATGCCTCGGAAAATAAGTTTTCGCAGGAATTTCAACGAGGGAGGGAAAGAATTTTATTATATCGGGCAAATACCAGAGTGGCCAAATGGGGCAGACTGTAAATCTGCTGGCTTACGCCTTCGGTGGTTCGAATCCATCTTTGCCCACATTCCGATTTTTCCCTGCTGTTATAGCTCAGCGGTAGAGCACTTCCTTGGTAAGGAAGAGGTCCCGGGTTCAAGTCCCGGTAACAGCTCATAAAGATGTAAAAGCTGATTATTAATCAAATAAATAACAAGTAAAGCTATGGCTAAAGAGAAATTCGAACGTACCAAACCGCACGTAAACATTGGTACAATTGGTCACGTTGACCACGGTAAAACCACGTTGACAGCTGCTATCACTACCGTGTTGGCAAAGAAGGGTCTTTCTGAAATGAAATCTTTCGACCAGATTGACAACGCTCCCGAAGAAAAGGAAAGAGGTATTACTATCAATACTTCACACGTTGAGTATGAAACTGCTAACCGTCACTACGCTCACGTAGACTGTCCGGGTCACGCCGACTACGTTAAGAACATGGTAACGGGTGCTGCCCAGATGGACGGTGCTATCATCGTAGTTGCTGCAACCGACGGTCCGATGCCTCAGACTCGCGAGCACATCCTGCTGGCTCGTCAGGTAAACGTTCCCAGACTGGTTGTATTTATGAACAAGTGCGATATGGTAGACGACCCTGAAATGTTGGAACTCGTTGAAATGGAAATGCGTGAACTGCTTTCAGCTTACGAATTCGATGGCGACAACACTCCTTTCATTCAAGGTTCTGCTCTTGGCGCATTGAACGGTGTTGAAAAATGGGAAAATAAGGTTATGGAGCTGATGGATGCTTGCGATACTTGGATTCCGTTGCCTCCGCGCGATATCGACAAACCGTTCCTGATGCCGGTTGAAGACGTATTCTCAATCACTGGTCGTGGTACTGTTGCTACTGGTCGTATCGAAGCCGGTGTTATCCATGTAGGCGACGAAGTTGAAATCCTCGGTTTGGGTGAAGACAAGAAGTCCGTTGTAACCGGCGTTGAAATGTTCCGTAAACTGTTAGACCAGGGCGAAGCTGGTGACAACGTAGGTTTGCTGCTCCGCGGTATCGACAAGAACGAAATCAAACGCGGTATGGTTCTTTGTAAGCCGGGTCAGATTAAGCCTCACTCTAAATTCAAGGCTTCTATCTATGTCTTGAAGAAAGAAGAAGGTGGCCGTCACACTCCGTTCCACAACAAATACCGTCCTCAGTTCTATCTGCGTACTATGGACTGTACAGGTGAAATCACTCTTCCGGAAGGAACTGAAATGGTAATGCCTGGCGATAACGTAGAAATCACTGTAGAACTGATTTACCCGGTAGCATTGAACGTAGGTCTGCGTTTCGCTATCCGTGAAGGCGGTCGTACAGTAGGTTCTGGTCAGATTACTGAAATCATCGACTAATAACCATATCTTAATCAGTTCCCAGTAGTTATTACCGGGAACTGATTATGTTCACACGGGAGTAGCTCAGTTGGTAGAGCACCGGTCTCCAAAACCGGGTGTCGGGAGTTCGAGCCTCTCCTCCCGTGCTAATATTTTTAAAATGAAGAAGATAGTAGCTTATTTTAAAGAAACTTACGACGAACTTGTTCATAAAGTGTCGTGGCCTACGTATTCTGAACTTACTAGCAGTGCAGTAGTTGTTTTATATGCTTCCCTGCTTATTGCGCTGGTAGTATTTGCGATGGACTTCTGTTTCCAACATTTAATGGAATTTGTTTATCCACATTAAAAAGAAGGAGAAATGTCTGAGATTGAAAAGAAATGGTACGTTCTGCGTGCTATTAGCGGAAAAGAAGCTAAGGTAAAGGAGTACCTTGAAGCTGATATTAAAAACAGCGACCTTGGTGATTATGTATCTCAGGTATTGATTCCTACCGAAAAGGTATATCAGGTTCGCAATGGTAAAAAGATTGTGAAAGAGAGAAGTTATCTCCCTGGTTACGTTTTGGTGGAGGCTGCTCTGGTGGGTGAGGTTGCTCATCATCTGAGAAATACTCCTAATGTGATAGGATTCTTGGGTGGGTCGGAAAAGCCTGTTCCTCTGAGACAGTCGGAAGTGAATCGCATACTTGGTACAGTGGACGAATTGCAGGATGCCGGTGAAGAACTGAACATCCCGTATGTAGTCGGTGAAACTGTGAAAGTGAATTACGGTCCGTTCAGCGGATTCAGTGGAATCATCGAAGAGGTGAACACCGAGAAGAAGAAACTGAAGGTCATGGTAAAGATATTCGGACGGAAAACTCCGCTCGAGTTGGGCTTTATGCAAGTAGAAAAAGAATAGTGCAGGTGTTACGCTGTGGTATTCTTTATTAATGTTTATATATAAATCAATTAAAAAATGGCTAAAGAAGTTGCTGGACTAATCAAATTACAGATTAAAGGAGGCGCGGCAAATCCATCACCTCCCGTTGGACCTGCTTTGGGTTCCAAGGGAATCAACATCATGGAGTTTTGCAAGCAATTCAACGCCAGAACCCAAGACAAAGCAGGAAAAATTCTTCCTGTGATTATCACTTACTACGCAGATAAGTCTTTCGATTTTGTAATCAAGACTCCTCCCGTTGCTATTCAATTGCTTGAAATAGCTAAGGTAAAGAGTGGTTCTGCTGAGCCTAACCGTAAGAAAGTTGCCGAGATTACTTGGGAACAGGTTCGTACGATTGCTCAGGACAAGATGGTTGACTTGAACTGTTTCACTGTGGAAGCTGCCATGAAAATGGTTGCCGGTACGGCTCGTAGTATGGGTATCGCTGTAAAAGGGGAGTTCCCGGTTAATAACTAATAAACTTCAATTAGAATGAGTAAACTGACAAAAAATCAAAAGTTGGCTGCAGAAAAAATTGAAGCAGGGAAAGCATACTCTCTCAAAGAAGCTGCTCAGCTGGTAAAGGAAATTACTTTTACCAAGTTCGATGCTTCTCTGGATATTGACGTACGTTTGGGCGTTGACCCGCGTAAAGCCAACCAGATGGTGAGAGGTGTCGTATCACTTCCTCACGGTACTGGTAAGGTAACACGCGTTTTGGTGCTTTGTACACCGGATGCTGAAGCTGCTGCAAAAGAAGCCGGAGCTGACTATGTTGGTCTTGACGAATATATTGAAAAGATCAAAGGTGGATGGACTGATATTGATGTAATCATCACTATGCCGTCTATCATGGGTAAGATTGGTGCACTCGGTCGTGTACTCGGTCCTCGTGGATTGATGCCGAACCCCAAGAGTGGCACTGTAACTATGGATGTTGCTAAAGCTGTAAAAGAAGTAAAACAAGGTAAAATCGACTTCAAGGTCGATAAGAGCGGTATCGTTCATACTTCTATCGGTAAAGTTTCATTTAGTGCTGACCAAATTCGCGACAATGCGAAAGAATTCATCTCTACTTTGAATAAATTGAAACCGACCGCAGCCAAGGGTACATATATCAAGAGTATTTATCTTTCTAGCACGATGAGTGCGGGTATCAAGATTGACCCGAAATCTGTAGAAGAAATCTAATAAAACGGAGTAATAATGAGAAAGGAAGATAAAAGTACGATTATTGAGCAGATTGCTGCTACAGTTAAGGAATACGGTCACTTCTACCTGGTTGATACTACTGCTATGAACGCTGCCGATACGAGCGCGTTGAGAGCTTTGTGTTACAAGGCCGACATCAAATTGATGGTGGTTAAGAATACATTGCTTCATAAGGCATTGGAAAGCCTGGAAGAGGATTATTCTCCGCTTTATGGTTGCTTGAAAGGTACGACGGCTGTAATGTTTTGCAACACGGCGAACGCACCTGCTAAACTGCTGAAAGATAAAGCTAAGAACGGTATTCCCGGATTGAAGGCTGCATATGCGGAAGAAAGCTTCTATGTTGGTGCTGACCAGTTGGATGCTCTCGTAAGTATCAAGAGTAAAAATGAAGTTATTGCTGAAATCGTTGCCTTGCTGCAATCGCCGGCCAAGAACGTTATTTCTGCTCTGCAATCAGGTGGTAACACCATTCACGGAGTTCTCAAGACTCTCGGTGAACGTCCCGAAGCGTAACTTCGGAAACAAAAAAACATCAATTTATTTAGTAATTAAACAATTAAATTCATACAAAAATGGCAGATTTGAAAGCTTTTGCAGAACAATTAGTTAACTTGACAGTAAAAGAAGTTAATGAACTTGCAACTATCCTGAAAGAAGAATACGGTATTGAACCTGCTGCTGCAGCTGTTGCTGTTGCTGCCGGTCCCGCAGCTGGTGGTGCTGCTGCCGCTGAAGAAAAAACTTCTTTCGATGTAGTATTGAAGAGCGCTGGCTCAGCTAAACTTCAAGTGGTTAAAGCCGTTAAGGAAGCTTGCGGTCTTGGTTTGAAGGAAGCTAAAGACATGGTAGACGGTGCTCCTAGCGTAGTAAAAGAAGGTTTGGCTAAAGACGAAGCAGAATCATTGAAGAAAACATTGGAAGAAGCTGGAGCTGAAGTTGAACTTAAATAACATTAGCCTGTAAATCAGGTAATTCGGTAAGGAACCCTTCGTGAAAAGGGTTCTTTACCTTTTTGTGTATATATTTAAAATTAAGTTCTACAAATCCATTAACAGATGTCTTCAAATACTGTAAATCAAAGAGTTAATTTTGCTTCGACTAAGAATCCGCTGGAATATCCGGATTTCCTGGAAGTACAATTGAAGTCATTCAAAGACTTTTTACAACTGGATACCCCGCCCGAGAAACGTAAGAACGAGGGACTGTATAAAGTATTTGCTGAAAACTTCCCCATTGCCGATACAAGAAATAATTTTGTTCTTGAGTTTTTGGACTACTATATTGATCCGCCGCGTTATACCATAGACGAATGTATAGAGCGAGGGCTTACTTATAGTGTTCCCTTAAAGGCAAAATTAAAATTATATTGTACCGACCCCGACCACGAAGATTTTGATACGGTTATCCAGGATGTATTCCTGGGTCCGATTCCTTATATGACGGATAAAGCTACGTTCGTCATTAACGGTGCGGAACGTGTTGTCGTATCACAGCTTCACCGTTCACCGGGTGTATTCTTCGGTCAAAGCGTGCATGCCAACGGTACTAAGTTGTACTCTGCCCGTATCATCCCGTTCAAGGGGTCTTGGATTGAGTTTGCTACCGACATCAACAATGTCATGTACGCTTATATCGACCGTAAGAAGAAATTGCCGGTTACCACTTTGTTGAGGGCTATCGGTTTTGAGAATGACAAGGACATCCTCGAAATCTTCAACTTGGCGGAAGACGTGAAGGTGAACAAGACGAACCTCAAGAAGATTGTGGGACGTAAGTTGGCGGCACGTGTATTGAAAACATGGATTGAGGATTTTGTAGACGAAGATACCGGTGAGGTGGTTTCTATCGAGCGTAACGAAGTCGTTATCGACCGCGAAACCATAATCGAGCCGGAACATGTGGATATCATATTAGAGTCGGGCGTTCAGAACATCCTCGTACACAAGGAAGAACCGAACCAGTCTGACTACTCTATCATATATAACACGCTGCAGAAGGACCCGAGTAACTCGGAAAAAGAAGCGGTGCTTTACATCTACCGTCAGTTGCGTAATGCAGACCCGGCCGATGATGCCAGTGCACGCGAGGTTATCAACAATCTGTTCTTCTCGGAAAAGAGATATGACCTGGGCGATGTAGGCCGTTACCGTATCAACAAGAAGTTGAACCTGACGACGGACATGGATATCCGGGTTCTTACTAAAGAGGATATTATCGAGATTATCAAATATCTGATTGAGCTGATTAACTCGAAAGCGGATGTCGATGATATCGACCACTTGAGCAACCGCCGCGTACGTACGGTAGGCGAGCAGTTGTCCAATCAGTTCGCTATCGGTTTGGCTCGTATGTCGCGTACTATTCGCGAGCGTATGAATGTCCGTGACAATGAGGTGTTTACGCCGATTGACTTGATTAATGCCAAGACTATTTCTTCCGTAATCAATTCATTCTTCGGAACGAATGCCTTGTCCCAGTTCATGGACCAGACCAACCCGCTTGCCGAGATTACCCACAAGCGCCGTATGTCTGCTCTGGGTCCCGGCGGTCTGTCGCGTGAACGTGCCGGTTTCGAGGTGCGTGACGTACACTATACTCACTACGGCCGTCTTTGTCCTATCGAGACTCCGGAAGGTCCGAATATCGGTTTGATTTCTTCGCTTTGCGTATTCGCCAAGATTAACGAGCTCGGTTTCATCGAGACTCCGTACCGCAAGGTGGCTAACGGCAAGGTGGACCTTTCGGACGAGGGGCTGGTTTACCTTACCGCCGAGGAGGAAGAAGGAAAGATTATCGCCCAGGGTAATGCGCCTCTGAACGATGACGGTACTTTCGTCCGCGACAGGGTAAAATCCCGCCAGGATGCTGACTATCCGGTCGTAGCTCCCGACGAGGTTGAATTAATGGACGTGTCTCCCCAGCAGATTGCTTCTATTGCGGCATCTTTGATTCCGTTCCTGGAGCATGATGATGCCAACCGTGCATTGATGGGGTCGAACATGATGCGCCAGGCGGTTCCTTTGCTGAAGAGCGAAGCTCCGATTGTAGGTACAGGTATCGAACGCCAGCTTGCACGCGATTCCCGTACGCAGATTACTGCGGAGGGTGAAGGTGTAGTCGATTTCGTGGATGCTACGACTATCCGTATTCTGTACGACCGTACGGAGGAGGAGGAGTTCGTAAGTTTCGAGCCTGCACTGAAAGAATATACTATTCCTAAGTGGCGTCGTACCAACCAGAACATGACAATCGACCTTCGTCCTATTTGCGAAAAAGGCCAACGTGTAACGAAAGGACAGATTCTTACCGAGGGTTATTCTACCGAGCAGGGCGAGCTTGCCTTGGGTAAGAACTTGCTGGTGGCTTATATGCCTTGGAAGGGATATAACTATGAGGACGCTATCGTATTGAATGAACGTGTGGTTCGCGAAGACCTTCTGACTTCCGTCCATGTGGAAGAATATTCTTTGGAGGTCCGTGAAACGAAACGCGGTATGGAGGAGTTGACTTCCGATATTCCTAACGTAAGCGAGGAGGCTACCAAAGACTTGGATGAGAACGGTATCGTTCGTGTGGGTGCCCGTATCGAACCGGGCGATATCCTAATCGGTAAGATTACTCCGAAAGGGGAGTCCGACCCTTCTCCGGAAGAGAAATTGCTTCGTGCTATCTTCGGCGACAAGGCCGGCGATGTGAAGGATGCTTCTTTGAAAGCGTCGCCTTCCTTGAAAGGTGTGATTATCGGCAAGCGTTTGTTCTCGCGCGTTATCAAGACACGCAGTTCCAAGTTGGCAGACAAAGCATTGCTGCCGAAAATTGATGATGAATTCGACGGTAAGGTAGCCGATTTGAAGAAAATACTGGTGAACAAGCTTTTGAAGCTCACAGAGAGCTACACATCCGAGGGTGTGAAGGATTATATGGGAGCCGAGGTTATCAGTAAGGGCGCCAAGTTCTCCGCTTCGGATTTTAGCGATATGGACTTTACCGCCATTCAGTTGAGCAACTGGACGAAAGATGAACATACCAACGGGCTGATTCGTGCGTTGGTGATGAACTTTATCAAGAAATATAAAGAACTCGATGCGGAGTTGAAGCGCAAGAAGTTCGCTATCACTATCGGTGACGAGCTGCCTGCAGGTATCATTCAAATGGCTAAGGTTTACATCGCCAAGAAACGTAAAATCGGTGTCGGTGATAAAATGGCCGGCCGTCACGGTAACAAAGGTATCGTTTCCCGCGTGGTACGCCAGGAGGATATGCCGTTCCTTGCAGACGGTACTCCGGTAGATATCGTATTGAATCCGTTGGGTGTGCCTTCGCGTATGAACATCGGCCAGATATTCGAGGCGGTTTTGGGACGTGCCGGAAAGAAACTGGGTGTCAAATTCGCCACTCCTATCTTCGACGGCGCTACACTGGACGATTTGAACGAATGGACTGATAAAGCCGGTCTGCCCCGTTATGGCAAGACTACTTTGTACGACGGCGGTACTGGCGAGGCGTTCGAGCAGCAGGCTACGGTAGGTGTGACATATATGTTGAAACTCGGCCACATGGTTGAGGATAAGATGCACGCACGTTCTATCGGCCCGTACTCGCTTATTACGCAGCAGCCGTTGGGCGGTAAGGCGCAGTTCGGTGGCCAGCGTTTCGGAGAAATGGAGGTTTGGGCGCTGGAAGCATTCGGCGCTGCACACATTCTGCAGGAGATTCTGACTATCAAGTCTGATGATGTTGTGGGACGTTCCAAGGCTTACGAGGCAATTGTCAAAGGTGAGCCGATGCCTGCTCCGGGTATTCCTGAGTCGCTGAACGTATTGCTGCATGAGTTGAGAGGTTTGGGCTTGAGCATCAACTTAGAATAAATTGAAATTTGAGAATCGGGGTCGGAACATATTGTTTCTCGGCTCCCGGTTCTCGACTTATCAACATTTATTTTTCAATTTTTAATTCTCAATTATCAATATATATAAAAGTATGGCTTTTAGAAAAGATAACAAGATAAAGAGTAATTTCTCGAAAATCTCTATCGGTTTGGCTTCTCCCGAAGAAATCCTTGAGAATTCGAGTGGTGAAGTTTTAAAGCCTGAAACCATCAACTATCGTACGTATAAGCCAGAACGTGACGGTTTGTTCTGCGAGCGCATCTTCGGCCCTATCAAGGATTATGAGTGCCATTGCGGTAAGTACAAGCGCATCCGTTACAAAGGTATTGTCTGCGACCGTTGCGGTGTGGAAGTGACAGAAAAGAAGGTACGCCGTGAGCGTATGGGGCATATCCAACTGGTTGTGCCGGTAGCTCACATCTGGTATTTCCGTTCGCTTCCCAATAAAATCGGTTACTTGCTGGGGTTGCCTACCAAGAAACTCGATGCCATTATCTATTACGAGCGTTATGTGGTTATCCAGCCGGGCGTGTTGTCCGACGAGGTGGCACAGTTCGACTTGCTCGAAGAAGGAGAATACCTGGATTTGTTGGAAAAGTTGCCGAACGACAATCAGTACCTCGAAGATTCAGACCCCAATAAGTTCATTGCTAAAATGGGCGCCGAGGCCATTTACGATTTGCTGTCGCGCATTGACCTCGATTCTTTGTCTTACGAACTGCGTAACCGTGCAGGCAGCGATGCTTCGCAACAACGCAAGAGCGAGGCTTTGAAGCGTCTTCAGGTAGTCGAATCTTTCCGTGCATCGCGCGGACGCAACAAGCCCGAGTGGATGATTGTACGTATCGTGCCGGTTATCCCGCCCGAACTGCGCCCGTTGGTTCCGTTGGACGGAGGGCGTTTCGCTACTTCCGACTTGAACGACCTTTACCGTCGCGTTATCATCCGCAACAACCGCTTGAAGAGATTGATTGAAATCAAGGCTCCCGAAGTGATTTTGCGTAATGAAAAGCGTATGTTGCAGGAAGCTGTCGATTCATTGTTCGACAACTCCCGTAAGTCGAGTGCGGTAAAGACCGATGCCAACCGTCCTTTGAAGTCGCTTTCCGACAGTTTGAAGGGTAAGCAGGGACGTTTCCGCCAGAACTTGCTGGGTAAGCGCGTCGATTATTCTGCGCGTTCGGTAATCGTTGTCGGTCCGGAACTGAAAATGGGTGAGTGCGGTATTCCTAAACTTATGGCGGCAGAGCTTTACAAACCGTTTATTATCCGTAAGCTCATCGAGCGCGGTATCGTAAAGACGGTGAAAAGTGCCAAGAAGATTGTGGACCGCAAGGAACCTGTTATCTGGGACATCCTGGAGCATGTAATGAAAGGACATCCGGTGTTGTTGAACCGTGCTCCGACGCTTCACCGTCTGGGTATCCAGGCATTCCAGCCGAAGATGATTGAAGGTAAGGCAATCCAGTTGCACCCGTTGGCATGTACGGCATTCAATGCCGACTTCGACGGTGACCAGATGGCTGTTCACTTGCCTTTGAGCAACGAAGCTATTTTGGAAGCGCAAATGTTGATGCTCCAGTCTCATAACATCTTGAATCCTGCCAACGGTGCGCCTATTACAGTGCCTGCACAGGATATGGTACTCGGCTTGTACTACATCACCAAGTTGCGTAAGGGAGCTAAGGGCGAAGGGCTTACTTTCTACGGTCCCGAAGAAGCACTGATTGCTTATAACGAAGGCAAATGCGACATCCATGCACCTATCAGCGTAATCGTGAAAGATGTCGATGAAAACGGCAATGTGGTAGACAAGATGATGCACGATACTTCGGTAGGCCGTGTTATCGTAAACGAAATCGTTCCTGCCAAGGCTGGTTATATCAATACGATTATCTCCAAGAAGTCGCTCCGTGACATTATCAGCCACGTAATCAAAGTTTGTGGTGTGGCAGAGGCTGCCGAATTCCTCGACGGAATCAAGAACCTCGGTTACTACATGGCTTTCAAGGGCGGTCTTTCGTTCAACTTGGGCGATATTATCATCCCCGAGGAGAAAGAGGCGCTTGTACAGAAAGGTTACGAGGAGGTAGAGCAGGTAATCAACAATTATAACATGGGTTTCATCACCAACAATGAGCGTTACAACCAGGTAATCGATATTTGGACACATGTAAACTCGGAGTTGTCGAACATCCTGATGAAGACCATTTCGAGCGATGACCAGGGATTCAATTCCGTATACATGATGTTGGATTCCGGAGCCCGTGGTTCTAAGGAGCAGATTCGTCAGCTTTCCGGTATGCGCGGTTTGATGGCGAAGCCTCAGAAAGCAGGTGCCGAAGGCGGCCAGATTATCGAGAACCCGATTCTTTCTAACTTTAAGGAAGGTCTTTCCGTGTTGGAGTACTTTATCTCTACCCACGGTGCTCGTAAGGGTCTTGCCGATACGGCTTTGAAGACGGCCGATGCCGGATACCTGACCCGTCGTCTGGTCGATGTTTCCCACGATGTGATTATTAATGAAGAAGACTGCGGTACGCTTCGCGGATTGGTTTGTACGGCTTTGAAGAATAACGATGAGACAATCGCCACCCTGTACGAACGTATTCTGGGACGTGTGTCCGTGCATGATATAGTTCATCCTACAACCGGCGAGTTACTTGTTGCAGGTGGTGAGGAAATCACCGAGGCCATTGCACAGAAGATTGAAGACTCTCCGATTGAGAGCGTCGAAATCCGTTCTGTATTGACTTGCGAATCCAAGAAAGGTGTCTGTGCCAAGTGTTACGGACGTAACCTGGCTACCAGCCGCATGGTTCAGAAGGGCGAAGCTGTCGGCGTAATCGCTGCACAGTCTATCGGTGAGCCGGGTACGCAGTTGACGTTGCGTACATTCCACGCCGGTGGTACGGCAGCCAACATCGCTGCCAATGCAAGTATCGTTGCCAAGAATCCTTCCCGCCTGGAATTCGAAGAACTCCGTACGGTAGATGTTATCGACGAAGCAGGCGAACCTGCAAAAGTAGTGGTAGGCCGTTTGGCTGAAGTACGTTTCGTAGACGTCAATACGGGTATCGTACTTTCTACGCACAATGTTCCTTACGGTTCTACGCTTTATGCGGCCGACGGCGAAGTGGTAGAGAAAGGCAAGCTCATTGCCCGTTGGGACCCGTTCAACGCGGTTATCATTACCGAAGCTACCGGTAAGATTGAGTTTGAGGGTGTTATCGAGAACGTTACTTATAAGGTAGAGTCCGATGAGTCTACTGGTTTGCGTGAAATTATCATCATCGAGTCCAAGGACAAGACGAAAGTGCCTACCGCACACATTATGACCGAAGACGGCGAGCTTATCCGTACTTATAACCTCCCTGTGGGTGGCCACGTGGTGGTAGAGGACGGGCAGAAAGTAAAAGCCGGTGAAGTAATCGTGAAGATTCCGCGTGCCGTCGGTAAGGCGGGTGATATCACGGGTGGTCTTCCTCGTGTTACTGAGTTGTTCGAGGCACGTAATCCGTCTAACCCTGCTGTGGTTTCCGAAATCGACGGTGAGGTTACAATGGGTAAGGTGAAACGCGGTAACCGTGAAATCATCGTAACTTCCAAGGGCGGTGAGGTTAAGAAATATCTCGTACCGCTGTCCAAGCAGATTCTGGTACAGGAGAACGATTATGTACGCGCCGGTACGCCTTTGTCCGACGGTGCTATTACGCCTGCCGACATCCTTGCCATTAAAGGTCCTACTGCCGTACAGGAATATATCGTGAACGAAGTACAGGATGTTTACCGCTTGCAGGGTGTGAAGATTAACGATAAGCATTTCGAAATCATCGTCCGCCAGATGATGCGTAAGGTCGAAATCGACGAGCCGGGCGATACCCGCTTCCTGGAACAACAGGTAGTGGACAAGCTCGAGTTCATGGAAGAGAATGACCGTATCTGGGGCAAGAAGGTGGTAGTGGATGCCGGAGATTCTCAGAACCTGCAACCGGGGCAGATTGTTACCGCCCGTAAGTTGCGCGACGAGAATTCTATGTTGAAGCGCCGCGACTTGAAGCCTGTTACGGTACGCGATGCGGTTCCTGCTACTTCTACACAGATTCTTCAGGGTATTACCCGTGCTGCTTTGCAGACTTCGAGCTTCATGTCTGCCGCTTCCTTCCAGGAAACGACGAAGGTGCTTAACGAGGCTGCTATCAACGGTAAGGTAGACCGTCTGGAAGGTATGAAGGAGAACGTTATTTGCGGTCACCTGATTCCTGCCGGTACGGGACAGCGTGAATTTGATAAGATTATTGTCGGTTCGAAAGAGGAGTACGACCGTATGCTAGCCAACAAGAAAACGGTGCTCGACTATGCTGTTGATGATAAAGTAGAGGAATAATATTATGCTGCGTTAATACAATCAGTGAATTTTATAATGGAAGAAGAGGACTTTGTTAAAGGTTCTCTTCTTTTTTTTGTTTCTTGTATATCTAAGTTTCATTAGGGTGAAGGTATGGGATTTGGATGTTGCAATTCGATGCAGAGGTTTGTTTTGCAGGCTCCGGTTCTTTTTCTTCGTCTTATGCGTTTGTTTTTGTCCGGGAGTATTTTGCGTGTTCTGCATGAAAGGCGTATATTTGCTTCCTACATTATAATATGATGCATATATGGAAAATCAGGAAAATAATAACGGACAGTTGCAAATAGAACTGAAAGAAGAAGTGGCGCAGGGTACGTATGCCAATCTTGCCATTATCACTCATTCCAGTGCGGAGTTTATCGTGGATTTTGTAAGGGTAATGCCGGGTATGCCCAAAGCCGGAGTACAGTCGCGCATTGTATTGGCGCCCGAACATGCCAAACGTCTGCTGCGTGCACTCGAAGAGAATATCGTTAAATATGAGCGTGCTTTCGGGCCCATCCGCATGCCGGACGAACAACCGCTTCCGCCGTTGCCCAACATTAAGGGTGAAGCATAAAATCAAAAAAAAACTTGTAGTGCATTGATTATTCAAAACTTATTAGTATCTTTGCAGCCCAAAAGTGTATAGTTTTGAATTAATATAAACAATAATATATAATTAAAAACAATTAAAATGCCTACAATTCAGCAATTAGTAAGAAAAGGACGCGAGGTTTTGGTAGAGAAAAGTAAGTCTCCCGCCTTGGATTCTTGTCCTCAAAGACGTGGCGTTTGCGTGAGAGTGTACACTACCACTCCGAACAAACCGAATTCAGCTATGCGTAAAGTAGCTCGTGTACGTTTGACTAACGGTAAAGAGGTGAACTCTTATATACCGGGGGAAGGCCATAACTTGCAGGAGCACTCAATCGTATTGGTACGCGGCGGTCGTGTGAAAGACCTTCCGGGTGTACGTTATCACATCGTTCGTGGTACTTTGGATACCGCCGGTGTTGCTAACCGTACTCAAAGACGTTCTAAATACGGTGCTAAGCGTCCGAAACCGGGACAAGCTGCTCCCGCTAAGAAGAAATAATTAAGCGGCTAAACTGAAAACTGTAAAATTAAAAGTAATAACTTACGTTTTAGTTTGTTGGAAATGCTAAAGGTTGAGTAAATTCTCCGGAGGGGGAGTTGAAGAAAACAGAAGTAAACAGCCAAAAACGAAAAACATTATTCTTTCAGACAAATGAGAAAAGCAAAACCTAAAAAACGTATTATCCTTCCGGATCCCGTTTTTAACGATGTGAAAGTTTCCAAGTTCGTGAACCACTTGATGTACGACGGAAAGAAGAATACCTCTTATGAAATCTTCTATGCTGCTTTGGAAACAGTGAAGAACAAAATGCAGAATGAAGAGAAATCAGCTCTTGAAATCTGGAAAAAAGCTTTGGACAATGTGACTCCTCAAGTGGAAGTAAAGTCTCGCCGTGTAGGTGGTGCTACTTTCCAAGTTCCTACTGAAATCCGTCCTGACCGCAAGGAATCAATTTCTATGAAGAACTTGATTATCTTTGCCCGTAAACGTGGTGGTAAGTCAATGGCTGATAAGCTGGCTGCTGAAATCATGGATGCTTTCAATGAACAAGGCGGTGCTTTCAAACGTAAAGAAGATATGCACAGAATGGCAGAGGCCAACCGCGCATTTGCTCATTTCAGATTCTAATACTATAAGAGACTGACTAATCAAAGATTAAAAACTTAAAGTAAAAGGAATTAGAAAATGGCAAAGCATGATTTACATTTAACACGTAATATCGGTATCATGGCTCATATCGATGCCGGAAAAACGACAACCTCTGAACGTATTTTGTTTTATACGGGTTTGACCCACAAAATCGGTGAAGTTCACGACGGTGCCGCTACAATGGACTGGATGGAGCAGGAACAGGAGCGTGGTATTACTATTACTTCTGCTGCTACTACCACTCGTTGGCAATATGCCGGTAATACTTATAAAATCAACTTGATTGACACTCCGGGACACGTTGACTTTACTGCCGAGGTGGAACGTTCTCTGCGTATCCTCGACGGAGCTGTGGCTACCTACTGTGCAGTAGGTGGTGTTGAACCGCAATCTGAAACTGTTTGGCGTCAGGCTGACAAATATAATGTGCCGCGTATCGGTTACGTGAATAAAATGGACCGTTCGGGTGCTGACTTCTTCGAGGTTGTTCGTCAGATGAAGGATGTTTTGGGAGCTAATCCGTGCCCTATCGTTATACCTATCGGCGCAGAAGAAACTTTCAAGGGTTTGGTTGACCTTATCAAAATGAAAGCTATCTACTGGCATGATGAGACTATGGGTGCTGATTATTCTGTGGAAGAAATCCCGGCTAATCTGGTAGACGAAGCAAATGAATGGAGAGATAAGATGCTCGAAAAAGTTGCTGAGTTCGACGACGCTTTAATGGAGAAATATTTCGAAGACCCTTCTACTATCACAGAGGAGGAAATCTTGAGAGCTCTCCGTAATGCTACCGTGCAAATGGCAGTCGTTCCGATGCTGTGCGGTTCTTCATTCAAGAATAAGGGTGTACAGACATTGCTCGACTATGTTTGTGCATTCTTGCCTTCTCCGCTGGATACTCCGAATATCATAGGTACTAATCCTGAGACGGGTGCTGAAGAGGACCGCAGACCGGATGATGATGAGAAAACTGCTGCCTTGGCGTTCAAGATTGCAACCGACCCGTATGTAGGCCGTTTGACTTTCTTCCGCGTTTATTCCGGTAAGATTGAAGCAGGTTCTTATATTTACAACTCTCGTTCCGGTAAGAAAGAGCGTGTTTCCCGTCTGTTCCAGATGCACTCGAACAAGCAGAATCCTGTTGAGGTGATTGGAGCCGGTGATATTGGTGCAGGGGTAGGTTTCAAAGATATCCATACGGGCGATACGCTGTGTGACGAGACTGCACCGATTGTATTGGAATCTATGGACTTCCCCGAACCGGTAATCGGTATCGCAGTTGAGCCTAAGACTCAGAAGGATATGGATAAGCTGTCCAACGGTTTGGCTAAATTGGCTGAAGAAGACCCGACGTTTACGGTTAAGACTGACGAACAGACAGGTCAGACGGTTATCTCCGGTATGGGTGAGCTTCATTTGGATATCATCATCGACCGTCTGAAACGTGAGTTCAAGGTTGAATGTAACCAGGGTAAGCCGCAGGTTAACTATAAGGAGGCTATTACGAAGACTGTTAACTTGCGCGAAGTTTACAAGAAACAGTCTGGTGGTCGTGGTAAGTTTGCAGATATTATCGTGAACATCGGTCCGGTCGATGAGGACTTTACTCAGGGCGGCTTGCAGTTTGTCGATGAAGTGAAGGGTGGTAACATCCCTAAGGAATTCATCCCGTCTGTGCAGAAAGGCTTTACGACTGCAATGAAGAACGGTGTATTGGCAGGATATCCGCTGGATTCACTGAAAGTGACTCTGATTGACGGTTCTTTCCACCCGGTTGACTCTGACCAGTTGTCATTCGAAATCTGTGCTATCCAGGCATATAAGAATGCTTGTGCTAAGGCAGGTCCGGTACTTATGGAGCCTATCATGAAGCTGGAGGTTGTTACTCCGGAGGAAAACATGGGTGATGTTATCGGTGACTTGAATAAGCGTCGCGGTCAGGTGGAAGGTATGGAATCGAGCCGCTCCGGTGCCCGTATCGTGAAGGCAATGGTTCCGCTGGCAGAAATGTTCGGCTACGTAACGGCGTTGCGTACTATCACTTCCGGTCGTGCAACTTCTTCAATGGTGTACTCTCACCATGCCCAGGTTTCCAATTCTATTGCTAAGGCAGTATTGGAAGAAGTGAAAGGTCGTACAGACTTAATCTGATAAAATAACTGAAGTCCGTAGGTTAGCGAATGACTCTTAACCTACGGAACTTTATCTTATATAATAACACTATTAATAATTAAGACAGTAATGAGTCAAAAAATTAGAATCAAACTGAAATCTTACGACCACAACTTGGTTGACAAATCGGCTGAGAAGATTGTAAGAACGGTGAAGACAACGGGCGCTATCGTTAGCGGTCCGATTCCTCTTCCTACGCATAAGCGTATCTTTACCGTAAACCGTTCGACTTTCGTTAACAAGAAGTCGCGTGAACAATTCGAGCTCTCTTCTTATAAGAGACTGATTGACATCTATAGCTCAACAGCTAAGACTGTAGACGCTCTGATGAAGTTGGAGTTACCGAGTGGTGTGGAAGTAGAAATCAAAGTGTAAGTATTAAAAATTAAGTGAAATGCCAGGATTATTAGGAAAAAAAATCGGAATGACATCCGTTTTCAGTGCCGAGGGTAAGAATGTACCATGCACTGTTATCGAAGCAGGTCCTTGTGTTGTTACTCAAGTGAAAACTGTAGAAAAGGACGGCTATGAAGCTGTTCAGTTGGGTTTCCAGGACAAAAAGGAAAAACACACTACAAAGCCTCTCATGGGGCACTTCAAGAAAGCTGGAGTAACTCCCAAGAAACACTTGGCTGAGTTCAAAGAATTTGAGAAAGAGTTGAATCTGGGTGATACTGTTACCGTAGAGTTGTTCGAAGGCGTTGATTTTGTCGACGTTGTAGGTACTTCTAAAGGTAAGGGTTTCCAGGGTGTTGTGAAACGCCATGGTTTCGGTGGTGTAGGTCAGACTACTCACGGTCAGCACAACCGTGCTCGTAAGCCGGGTTCTATCGGTGCTTGTTCTTACCCTGCAAAGGTATTTAAAGGTATGCGTATGGGTGGACAGCTTGGCGGAGACAGGGTAACTGTTCAAAACCTGCAAGTATTAAAAGTAATCGCGGAGCACAATCTTCTTTTAATTAAAGGTTCTGTTCCTGGTTGCAAAGGTTCAATCGTAATAATTGAGAAATAATGGAAGTTAACGTATATAACATTAAAGGTGAAGACACTGGGAGAAAGATTACGTTAAACGAGTCTATCTTCGGAATTGAGCCCAACGACCACGCTATCTACTTGGACGTTAAACAGTTTATGGCTAACCAGCGTCAGGGTACACATAAATCAAAGGAAAGAAGTGAAATCAGCGGTTCTACTCGTAAAATCGGTCGTCAGAAAGGCGGCGGCGGTGCACGTCGTGGTGACATGAACTCACCGGTACTTGTAGGTGGTGGACGCGTATTCGGTCCGAAACCGAGAGATTATTACTTCAAGCTGAATAAGAAAGTAAAGGCTTTGGCACGTAAGTCGGCTTTGGCATATAAGGCTCAGAATAATGCTATCGTTGTAGTGGAGGACTTCAATTTTGAAGCTCCTAAGACGAAAGATTTTGTTGCTATGACAAAAAATCTTAAAGTTTCTGATAAAAAGCTGCTTATGATTTTACCGGAAGCAAATAAAAACGTATATTTGTCGGCTCGTAACGTGAAAGGTGCTAATGTGCAGACTATCTCAGGGTTAAATACTTACAGAGTATTGGACGCCGGAGTTGTTGTGTTTACTGAAAGCGCACTTCCTGCTATCGACAATATCTTAATGTAAAAAGGAGGCTTAAATAATGGGAATTATTATTAAACCGTTAGTGACAGAGAAAATGACTGCAATTACTGATAAGGCGAACAATCGTTTCGGCTTTATCGTGCGTCCTGAAGCTAATAAACTGGAAATTAAGAACGAAGTTGAAGCCCTTTACAACGTTACCGTAGTTGATGTGAACACAATTCGTTATGCCGGCAAGAACAAAAGCCGTTATACACGTGCAGGTATCATCAATGGACGTACAAATGCATATAAGAAAGCTGTTGTTACGTTGAAAGAAGGAGATACTATTGATTTTTATAGTAATATTTAAAAGAAATGGCAGTACGTAAATTTAAGCCCACAACACCGGGGCAAAGACATAAAATTATTGGTACTTTCGAAGAGATTACTGCACGAGTACCAGAAAAGTCTCTTGTATTTGGTAAGAAATCTACCGGTGGTCGTAACAATACCGGTAAAATGACCATGCGCTACATCGGTGGCGGTAGTAAGAAGGTTATTCGTATCGTAGACTTCAAGAGAAATAAAGACGGTGTACCTGCAGTGGTTAAAACAATTGAATACGACCCGAACCGTTCGGCACGTATCGCTCTGTTGTTTTATGCAGATGGTGAAAAAAGATATATTATTGCTCCCAATGGATTGCAAGTTGGTGCGACTTTAATGTCTGGTGAAAATGCTGCTCCGGAAATCGGTAATGCACTTCCGCTTCAGAATATTCCGGTCGGTACTGTAATTCATAATATCGAATTACGTCCGGGCCAGGGTGCTGCTTTGGTTCGTTCGGCCGGTAATTTCGCTCAGTTGACTTCAAGAGAAGGTAAATACTGCGTTATCAAGTTGCCTTCTGGTGAGGTTCGTCAGATTCTCAGTACATGTAAGGCTACTATCGGTAGCGTTGGTAACTCAGATCATGGATTGGAAAGTTCAGGTAAGGCTGGACGTTCTCGTTGGTTAGGACGTCGTCCGCGTAACCGTGGTGTTGTTATGAACCCGGTTGACCATCCGATGGGTGGTGGTGAAGGACGTGCTTCAGGAGGACACCCGAGATCTCGTAAGGGATTGTATGCTAAGGGTCTTAAGACAAGAGCTCCGAAGAAACAATCGTCTAAGTATATTATTGAGAGAAGAAAGAAGTAATCTGATTAATTGAGTAAATTATGAGTCGTTCATTAAAAAAAGGTCCGTATATTAACGTTAAGCTTGAGAAAAAAGTGCTTGCCATGAATGAATCGGGCAAGAAAGTGGTAGTTAAGACTTGGGCCAGAGCTTCAATGATTTCGCCTGATTTCGTAGGCCATACTGTTGCAGTTCACAATGGAAATAAATTTATTCCTGTTTATGTTACCGAAAATATGGTAGGACACAAGTTGGGCGAATTCGCCCCAACTCGTACATTCAGAGGACACGCTGGTAACAAGAAGAAATAAAACAGGATTTATCTGAAATAATAAAGTAATAATATAATGGGAGCAAGAAAAAAAATATCGGCTGAAAAAAGAAAAGAAGCCCTTAAGACCATGTATTTTGCGAAATTGCAAAATGTTCCTACTTCCCCCCGTAAAATGCGTCTCGTGGCTGACATGATTCGTGGGATGGAGGTGAACAGAGCACTCGGTGTTTTGAAGTTCTCCTCAAAGGAGGCTGCCGCCAGAGTGGAAAAATTGCTGCGCTCTGCAATTGCTAACTGGGAACAGAAAAACGAACGTAAAGCTGAAAGCGGCGAGTTATTCGTAACCAAGATTTTTGTTGATGGGGGTGCTACGCTCAAGAGAATGAGACCGGCTCCGCAGGGTAGAGGTTACAGAATCCGCAAACGTTCAAACCACGTAACGTTGTTCGTTGGTTCTAAAAGTAATAACGAAGATCAAAATTAAGGTAAATGGGACAAAAAGTTAATCCAATAAGCAACCGTTTAGGAATTATCAGAGGATGGGATTCCAATTGGTATGGTGGAAAGAATTACGGCGACTCTTTGCTGGAAGATAGCAAGATTCGTAAATATCTGAACGCTCGTCTTGCTAAAGCAAGTGTTTCAAGAATTGTAATCGAACGTACACTGAAACTCGTGACTATTACCGTTTGTACAGCACGTCCGGGTATTATTATCGGTAAGGGTGGCCAGGAAGTTGATAAGTTGAAGGAAGAGTTGAAGAAGGTTACCGATAAAGATATCCAGATTAATATCTTCGAAGTGAAAAGACCTGAGTTGGATGCTGTTATCGTGGCTAATAACATCGCTCGCCAGGTAGAAGGTAAAATCGCCTACCGCCGCGCTATCAAAATGGCTATCGCCAATACTATGCGTATGGGTGCGGAAGGAATTAAGATTCAAATTTCAGGACGTTTGAATGGTGCGGAAATGGCCCGTTCTGAAATGTATAAGGAAGGAAGAACTCCGTTGCACACTTTCAGGGCAGACATTGACTATTGTCATGCGGAAGCATTGACTAAAGTCGGTCTTCTCGGTATTAAAGTTTGGATTTGTAGAGGTGAAGTTTATGGTAAGAGAGAGTTGGCTCCGAACTTTACACAAAGCAAAGAAAGTGGTCGTGGAAGCAATAGCGGAAACAATGGCGGAAAGAACTTCAAAAGAAAGAAAAATAATCGCTAACGAATTTGATTTTTAGGAATTATGTTACAACCGAAAAAGACAAAATTCAGAAGACAACAAAAAGGCCGTCAAAAAGGTAATGCCCAAAGAGGAAACCAGTTGGCTTTCGGTTCTTTTGGTATTAAGGCCTTGGAGACGAAGTGGATTACAGGCCGTCAGATTGAAGCTGCGCGTATTGCAGTGACAAGATATATGCAACGTCAAGGACAGATTTGGATTCGCATTTTTCCGGATAAACCTATTACAAGAAAACCTGCTGATGTACGTATGGGTAAAGGTAAGGGTGCGCCGGAAGGATTCGTTGCTCCTGTTACACCGGGTAGAATTATTATCGAAGCAGAAGGAGTATCTTATGAAATCGCAAAAGAGGCTTTGCGCTTAGCTGCACAGAAGCTTCCTATCACAACTAAGTTTGTGGTTAGACGTGATTATGATATCCAAAATCAAAATGCGTAAGAAGTATGAAAATTGCAGAAATTAAAGAAATGACTACCAATGACTTGGTAGAGAGAGTAGAAGCAGAAATGGCTAATTATAGCCAAATGGTTTTAAATCATTCTATTTCTCCTTTGGATAATCCTGCTCAAATCAAACAATTACGCAGGACTATTGCGCGTATGAAAACGGAATTACGCCAAAGAGAACTTAACAATAAATGATGAGCTTGATGGAAGCAAGAAATTTAAGAAAAGAAAGAACCGGGGTTGTGCTGAGCAATAAGATGGATAAGACCATTACCGTTGCAGCTAAATTTAAGGAGAAACACCCCATATATGGTAAGTTCGTTAGTAAGACGAAGAAATACCATGCTCATGATGAAAAGAATGAGTGCAATATCGGCGATACTGTACACATCATGGAAACTCGTCCTTTGAGCAAGACTAAGAGATGGAGATTGGTAGAAATAATTGAAAGAGCTAAGAAATTATGATACAAGTAGAATCCAGACTTACAGTATGTGATAATAGTGGGGCAAAAGAGGCTCTTTGTATCCGCGTTTTAGGGGGTACAGGTCGTCGCTATGCTTCAGTAGGGGACGTGATTGTCGTTTCTGTAAAGAGCGTTATCCCTTCAAGTGATATTAAAAAAGGTGCAGTGTCTAAGGCTTTGATTGTACGTACTAAGAAAGAAATCCGTCGTGCTGACGGCTCTTATATACGTTTTGATGATAATGCTTGCGTGTTGCTGAACAATGCAGGTGAAATTAGAGGTAGTCGTATTTTCGGTCCGGTAGCTCGTGAACTTCGTGCTGCTAACATGAAAGTCGTGTCACTCGCTCCTGAAGTACTTTAATTTTGTAAAAGATTTAAGTAATGAGTAAATTACATATTAAAAAAGGCGATACAGTTTACGTAAATTCTGGTGAAGACAAAGGTAAGACTGGTCGTGTATTGAAGGTTCTTGTTGATAAAAAACGTGCAATCGTTGAGGGTATCAACATGGTGTCTAAGAGCACAAAACCGAATGCAAAGAACCCGCAAGGTGGTATCGTGAAGCAGGAAGCTTCTATCCACATTTCAAACTTGAACCCGGTTGACCCAAAAACTGGCAAAGCAACGCGTGTTGGTAGAAAATTAAGTGCTGACGGCACTTTAGTGCGTTATTCTAAAAAATCAGGAGAGGAGATTAAGTAATGAGTAATACTGCTAGCCTTAAGAAAGAATATGCAGAGCGTATTGCGCCTGCATTGAAATCACAGTTCCAGTATTCTTCTTCAATGCAGGTACCCGTACTTAAGAAGATTGTTATCAATCAGGGGTTAGGTATGGCCGTTGCTGATAAGAAGATTATCGAAGTGGCAATTAATGAGATGACTGCTATTACCGGCCAGAAAGCCGTTGCAACCATTTCTCGTAAAGATATCGCTAACTTTAAGTTGCGTAAGAAAATGCCGATTGGTGTTATGGTAACTTTACGCCGCGAGAGAATGTACGAATTCCTTGAAAAGTTGGTTCGTGTAGCTCTGCCGCGTATTCGCGACTTCAAAGGTATCGAAAGTAAATTCGATGGTAAAGGAAATTATACCCTTGGTATTCAGGAGCAAATCATTTTCCCTGAAATTAATATCGATAGTATTACCAGAATTCTCGGAATGAATATTACCTTTGTAACCTCTGCGAAAACAGATGAGGAAGGTTATGCCTTGTTGAAAGAATTCGGTTTACCGTTTAAGAACGCTAAAAAAGATTGATAATATGGCAAAGGAATCAATGAAAGCACGTGAAGTAAGACGTGCCAAATTAGTAGCCAAGTATGCCGAGAAAAGAGCTGCATTGAAGCAAATCGTTAGAACAGGCGACCCTGCCGAAGCTTTTGAAGCTGCACAGAAATTGCAGGAGTTGCCTAAGAATTCTAATCCGATTCGTATGCATAATCGTTGTAAGTTGACAGGTCGTCCTAAAGGATATATCCGTCAATTCGGTATCTCCAGAATCCAGTTCCGTGAGATGGCATCCAACGGTCTTATTCCAGGTGTAAAGAAAGCAAGCTGGTAATTTTTGTTTTTTAAATATTGTCAGGGCAGTCCTGATTAATTTAATTTATTTTTATATGACTGATCCAATAGCAGATTATTTGACGAGGTTGCGGAACGCTATTCAAGCAAAGCACAGAGTGGTTGAAGTTCCCGCTTCAAACTTGAAAAAAGAAATCACTAAGATTCTTTTTGAGAAAGGCTACATCCTTAATTACAAGTTTGTAGAAGATGGTCCTCAAGGTACTATTAAGGTTGCCTTGAAGTATGACCCGGTAAACAAAGTTAACGCTATCAAGAAACTGGAAAGAATTTCTTCTCCGGGTATGCGTAAATATACCGGTTACAAAGATATGCCGCGAGTTATTAATGGTTTGGGTATTGCTATAATATCTACTTCCAAAGGTGTAATGACCAACAAAGAAGCCGCTGATTTGAAAATCGGTGGTGAAGTTTTGTGTTATGTATATTAATAGGAGGAATAAGCAATGTCAAGAATAGGAAAATTACCCATTAGTATTCCCGCTGGAGTAACGGTTACTCTTAAGGATAATGTGGTTACCGTAAAGGGGCCCAAAGGCGAAATGAGCCAATATGTAAATCCTGCTATCAATGTTGCCATCGAAGAAGGTCATGTCGTTTTGGCAGAGAATGAAAGTGCAATGCTCGATAATCCGAAGCAGAAACATGCGTTTCACGGCCTGTACCGTTCATTGGTTCACAACATGGTTGTTGGTGTATCAGAAGGATATAAGAAAGAATTGGAGCTTGTCGGCGTAGGTTACCGTGCCTCCAATCAAGGTAATATTATTGAATTGAACTTGGGTTATACACACAGCATCTTTATTCAGTTGCCTGCTGAAATCAAGGTGGAAACCAAGTCTGAGAGAAATAAGAATCCTCTTATCATTTTGGAGTCTTGCGACAAGCAGTTGCTCGGTCAAGTTTGCTCTAAAATACGTTCTTTCCGTAAGCCTGAACCGTATAAAGGTAAAGGTATTAAGTTTGTTGGCGAAGAAATTCGTAGAAAGTCTGGTAAATCGGCCGGTGCTAAATAATCATTTAAATTGATAGTATTATGACAACAAAAATAGAAAGACGTATTAAGATTAAATATAGAGTACGCAATAAGATTTCAGGTACAGCTGAATGTCCGCGTATGAGTGTGTTTAGAAGTAACAAGCAGATTTATGTTCAGATTATCGACGATTTGTCCGGTAAGACTTTAGCTGCCGCTTCTTCTTTGGGCATGACTGAAAAGATGCCTAAGAAAGAGCAAGCTGCTAAGGTAGGTGAACTGATTGCTAAGAAAGCTCAGGAAGCAGGTATAACTACTGTTGTTTTCGACCGTAATGGTTACTTGTATCATGGGAGAGTAAAAGAGGTGGCTGATGCTGCTCGTAACGGTGGACTTAAATTTTAATCATTATGGCAGGACTTAATAATAGAGTTAAAATTACAAACGATATAGAACTGAAAGACAGACTGGTTGCTATTAATCGTGTGACTAAGGTAACCATAGGTGGTAGAACTTTTAGTTTCTCTGCTATTGTGGTAGTAGGAAATGAAGAAGGTATCATCGGCTGGGGACTTGGTAAAGCCGGTGAAGTAACTGCAGCTATTGCTAAAGGTGTTGAAGCTGCAAAGAAAAACCTGACGAGAGTGCCTGTTTTGAAAGGCACGGTTCCTCACGAACAGTCTGCTAAGTTTGGCGGTGCTGAAGTATTCATCAAGCCGGCTTCTCACGGTACTGGTGTTGTGGCAGGTGGTGCAATGCGTGCAGTGCTTGAAAGTGTCGGTGTAACGGACGTTTTGGCTAAGTCAAAAGGTTCTTCCAACCCGCACAACCTGGTGAAAGCTACTATCTTGGCATTGAGCGAAATGCGTGATGCCCGTATGGTTGCCCAGAACAGAGGAGTTAGTATGGAAAAAGTATTTAGAGGATAAGGAGGAAGAATATGTCGACTATAAAGATTAAACAAGTTAAAAGTAGAATTGGTGCTCCGGCTGATCAGAAAAGAACTCTCGATGCACTGGGACTTCATAAGCTGAATCGTGTGGTTGAACACGAATGCACTCCTTCAATTCTTGGAATGGTGGATAAGGTTAAACACTTGGTTACCATTGTTAAGTAATTATTTGTTGAATATAAAACGAATTACAATATGAACTTAAGTAATTTAAAACCTGCAGAGGGGGCTACTAAAACAAGAAAGAGAATCGGACGCGGTCCGGGTTCGGGCTTGGGAGGTACTTCTACCAGAGGTCATAAAGGAGCTAAATCAAGGTCTGGATACTCTAAGAAAATCGGTTTTGAAGGTGGTCAGATGCCTCTTCAACGTCGTGTTCCTAAGTTTGGCTTTAAAAATATCAACCGTGTAGAGTATAAGGCCATCAACTTGGATACGATTCAGAAACTGGCTGAAGCTAAGAATCTGCAGACTGTAGGTATCAATGACTTTATCGCTGCTGGTTTCATCTCTTCAAGCCAGTTGGTAAAAGTATTAGGTAACGGAACTTTGACTGCTAAGTTGGATGTACAAGCACATGCATTCTCCAAGACTGCTGTTGCTGCCATCGAAGCTGCTGGTGGACAAGTAGTAAAACTCTAATTCGATGAGAAAAGCTATTGAAACATTAAAGAATATATGGAAAATTGAGGATCTGAGACAACGGATCCTCATTACCATATTGTTTGTGGCAATTTACCGTTTCGGTTCGTATGTTGTATTGCCGGGTATCAATCCGTCGATGCTGACACAATTGCATCAACAAACAAGCGAGGGTCTTTTAGCCTTGTTAAACATGTTTTCTGGAGGAGCATTCTCTAATGCATCCATTTTTGCATTGGGTATCATGCCTTATATCTCCGCTTCCATTGTAATTCAGTTGCTGGGTATTGCGGTACCGTATTTCCAGAAATTGCAGCGCGAAGGTGAGAGTGGCAGAAGAAAAATGAATCAGTATACTCGTTACTTAACGATTATTATTCTTTTGGTTCAGGCTCCTTCTTATTTGCTCAATCTTAAAATGCAGGCTGGTCCTTCCTTAAATGCTTCATTAGATTGGACTCTGTTTATGCTTACTTCTACCATTATATTGGCGGCTGGAAGTATGTTTATTTTGTGGCTTGGTGAGAGAATTACAGACAAAGGAATCGGTAATGGTATCTCCTTGATTATTATGGTGGGTATTATTGCCCGTTTGCCGCAGTCCTTATTCCAGGAATTGATTTCCCGTATGACCGATAAGACCGGTGGTTTGGTAATGTTCCTGATTGAACTCGTAGTTTTGTTGCTTGTGATTGCATTTGCCATTCTTCTGGTGCAGGGTACAAGAAAAATTCCTGTTCAATATGCAAAGAAAATTGTTGGTAACAAGCAGTACGGCGGTGCAAGACAGTACATTCCTTTGAAAGTAAATGCAGCTAACGTGATGCCTATCATCTTTGCTCAGGCAATCATGTTTATTCCTATTACTCTCGTAGGATTTTCGAATGTAAATAATGCGAGCGGTTTCATACATGCGTTAACTGATCATACAAGCTTTTGGTATAATTTGATTTTTGCGGTATTGATTATACTGTTTACGTATTTCTATACTGCGATTACCATTAACCCGACTCAGATGGCTGAAGATATGAAGAGAAATAACGGCTTCATTCCGGGTATCAAACCGGGAAAGCAAACCGCTGAGTACATTGACGTGATTATGTCACGTATTACTCTGCCGGGTTCTTTCTTCTTGGCTTTGGTGGCTATTATGCCGGCATTTGCCGGTATATTCGGTGTAAAGGCCGAGTTTGCTCAATTCTTCGGTGGTACGTCTTTGTTAATTCTTGTAGGTGTGGTCCTCGATACTCTCCAGCAGGTTGAAAGTCATTTGTTGATGAGACACTATGACGGTTTGCTGAAATCCGGGCGTATTAAAGGCCGTAGCGGTACAGTAGCTGCGTATTAATCTTATTTGAAGAATGATATTTCTTAAGACTGAAGATGAGATAGAACTGCTCCGTAAGAGTAATTTGCTTGTAGGAAAAACGTTGGCTGAGATAGCTAAGATTATAAAGCCGGGAGTTACTACAAAGGAGTTGGATAGAGTAGCCGAAGAGTTTATTAGAGATAATGGCGCTGTTCCTACTTTTAAGGGATTTCCCAACCAATACGGTAATCCGTTTCCGGCTTCGATCTGTACCTCTGTAAACGAACAGGTTGTACACGGTATCCCGGGTGATGATGTAGTACTGAAAGAAGGAGATATCGTTTCGGTTGATTGCGGTACATACATGAACGGCTTTTGTGGCGATTCGGCTTATACGTTTTGTGTAGGTGAAGTTGACGAGGAAGTTCGCAAATTACTGAAAGTTACTAAAGAAGCATTATACATAGGAATACAGAATGCAGTCCAAGGCAAACGGTTGGGTGATATAGGATATGCTATACAACAACATTGTGAGTCTAATTCTTATGGAGTAGTGCGCGAGTTTGTCGGTCATGGTATCGGTAAGGAGATGCATGAAGACCCGCAGGTTCCCAATTACGGTAAACGTGGTTACGGAACGATGTTGAAGCAGGGGGTGTGCATTGCAATCGAGCCGATGATTACTTTAGGCAACCGACAGATAGTAATGGAACGCGACGGCTGGACGGTTAGAACCAAAGACCGTAAATGCGCTGCTCATTTTGAACATACCATAGCGGTTAGAAACGGTGAAGCCGATATATTGTCGTCATTCGAATTCATTGAAGAAGTATTAGGAGATAAAGCAATTTAAGAAGTTAATATGGCAAAGCAATCTGCAATAGAACAAGATGGAGTTATAGTTGAAGCATTGTCTAATGCAATGTTTCGTGTTGAATTAGAAAACGGACATGAGATTACTGCACATATTTCCGGTAAGATGCGGATGCACTACATCAAAATCCTGCCGGGTGATAAGGTAAGAGTTGAAATGTCTCCTTACGATTTATCGAAAGGAAGAATTGTATTCAGATATAAATAAAATTAAGATATGAAAGTAAGAGCATCCTTAAAGAAACGTACGCCAGAGTGTAAAATCGTTAGACGTAATGGCCGTTTGTATGTTATTAACAAGAAAAATCCTAAGTATAAACAACGTCAAGGATAATATTATTATTTTTGCAAAAAAAATAATTTAGTATATGGCTATAAGAATAGTTGGTGTCGATTTACCTCAAAACAAGAGAGGTGAAGTTGCGTTGACCTATGTATATGGAATAGGTCGTAGTAGTTCAGCAAAGATTTTGGATAAAGCAGGTGTAGATAAAGACCTGAAAGTAAAAGACTGGACGGATGAACAGGCTGCCAAGATTCGTGAGATCATTGGTGCAGAGTATAAAGTAGAAGGTGATCTTCGTTCTGAAGTTCAATTGAACATCAAGCGTTTAATGGATATCGGTTGCTACCGTGGTGTACGTCACCGTATCGGTCTTCCTGTTAGAGGCCAGAGTACAAAGAACAACGCCCGTACTCGTAAGGGAAGAAAGAAAACCGTTGCTAATAAGAAAAAAGCTACTAAATAATAATTGTTGATATGGCAAAAAAAACAGTTGCAGCAAAAAAGAGAAATGTAAAGGTAGATGCTAATGGACAGTTGCATGTTCATTCATCTTTCAACAACATTATTGTTTCTCTGGCTAATAGTGAAGGTCAGATTATTTCTTGGTCTTCTGCCGGAAAGATGGGATTTAGAGGTTCTAAGAAGAACACTCCTTATGCAGCGCAAATGGCTGCTCAAGACTGCGCTAAGGTAGCATACGACCTTGGCTTGAGAAAGGTAAAAGCATATGTGAAAGGTCCAGGTAACGGACGTGAGTCTGCTATTAGAACTATCCACGGTGCAGGTATCGAAGTCACTGAAATTATCGATGTGACTCCGCTTCCACATAATGGTTGTCGTCCTCCGAAAAGACGTAGAGTTTAAGATTTACCTTTAATAAAAATGAAACTTGATATTGTTATTGGATTGTAAATTCTTCTCTGCAATCGCGGCTGCAACAAATTAAGTTCATGAATAACAATTAAATATTTAAAAAGAAATGGCTAGATATACTGGACCAAAATCAAGAATAGCCCGTAAATTCGGTGAAGGTATCTTTGGAGCAGATAAAGTATTGTCAAAGAAGAACTATCCTCCCGGACAGCACGGTAATTCAAGAAAGAGAAAAACTTCTGAATATGGTGTTCAACTTCGTGAGAAACAGAAAGCCAAATACACCTATGGAGTTTTGGAAAAACAATTCCGCAATCTGTTTGAGAAAGCAGCTACAGCTAAAGGTATTACGGGTGAGGTACTTCTCCAATTACTGGAAGGCCGCCTCGACAATGTAGTATTCCGTCTGGGTATTGCTCCGACTCGTGCCGCTGCCCGTCAGTTGGTTAGTCACAAGCATATTACTGTAGACGGCGAGGTAGTGAATATACCTTCATATGCAGTAAAACCGGGTCAGGTAATTGGCGTTCGTGAAAAATCCAAATCTTTGGAAGTTATCGCTAACTCATTGGCAGGCTTTAACCACAGCAAATATCCTTGGTTGGAATGGGATGACAATGCTAAAGTAGGTAAGTTGTTGCACGTACCTGAAAGAGCAGACATTCCTGAAAACATTAAAGAGCATTTGATTGTAGAATTGTATTCTAAATAATAATTAATTTCATGGCGATATTAGCATTTCAAAAACCTGATAAAGTATTAATGTTGGAAGCGGACTCTAAATTCGGAAAGTTCGAATTTCGTCCGTTGGAGCCCGGTTTCGGTATTACCGTGGGTAATGCACTGCGCCGCATCCTGCTTTCTTCATTGGAAGGTTTTGCTATCACCACTATCAAGATAGAAGGTGTTGAGCATGAATTTTCCAGTGTTCCGGGAGTAAAAGAGGATGTTACTAACATTATCTTGAATCTGAAACAAGTGAGGTTCAAGCAAGTAGTTGAAGAATTCGAGAGCGAGAAAGTAAGCATCACGGTCGAGAACTCAAGTGAATTTAAAGCAGGTGACATAGGTAAGTATTTGACTGGATTTGAAGTGTTAAATCCTGAATTAGTTATTTGTCATTTAGATTCAAAATCAACTATGCAGATAGATATTACGATCAACAAAGGTCGTGGTTATGTTCCTGCTGACGAAAACCGCGAATATTGCACCGACGTGAACGTAATTCCTATCGATTCTATTTATACTCCGATACGTAATGTTAAGTACCAGGTAGAGAACTTCCGTGTTGAGCAGAAGACAGACTACGAGAAACTGGTGCTTGAAATTACTACGGATGGTTCCATTCACCCGAAAGAAGCTCTGAAAGAAGCTGCAAAAATACTGATTTATCACTTCATGCTCTTCTCCGACGAGAAGATTACGTTGGAAAGCAACGATGTAGACGGCAATGAAGAGTTTGATGAAGAAGTATTGCACATGCGTCAGTTGCTGAAGACCAAGCTTGTCGATATGGATCTCTCGGTTCGTGCCCTCAACTGTTTGAAGGCCGCCGATGTAGAGACTTTGGGCGACTTGGTACAGTTCAACAAGACGGATTTGCTGAAATTCAGAAATTTCGGAAAGAAATCGCTTACCGAGCTTGATGATTTGCTGGAAAGTCTGAATCTGTCGTTTGGAACTGATATTTCTAAATATAAATTAGATAAAGAATAAAAAATGAGACATAATAAGAAATTCAACCATTTGGGTCGTACTGCCTCTCATAGAAACGCTATGTTGGCTAATATGGCGTGTTCTTTGATTAAGCACAAAAGAATCACTACGACCGTTGCAAAGGCTAAAGCTTTGAAGAAATTCGTTGAGCCTTTGATTACAAAAGCTAAAGACGATACGACTAACTCTCGTCGTGTTGTATTTAGCAATCTGCAAGACAAGTATGCTGTAACCGAGTTGTTCAAGGAAATCTCTGTGAAGATTGCAGACCGTCCGGGCGGTTATACCCGTATCATCAAGACCGGTAACCGTTTGGGTGACAACGCAGAAATGTGTTTCATCGAACTCGTTGACTACAACGAGAACATGGCTAAGGAAAAAGTTGCTAAGAAAGCTACCCGTACCCGCCGTTCAAAGAAGGCTGCTGCCACTACTGAAGCTGCTCCCGCTGCTGAAACAGCACCGGTTGCCGAAACTCCTGCTGCTGAAGAAGCAAAAGCTGAATAATTCAACTATTCTTTTTATATATAGGAAGCCGTCCCAGCGATTGGGGCGGCTTTTTTGTTTATGTTTTTATTTACATGAACAAACATTAAAAGATGTATGTATAAAACAAATCAATGGGATAAACCGTTATATTTGCAGACAGTTATGGGGAAATATCTAAAACTTATAGGATTTCTGGTACTTGCGTTGTTCTTGTGGCAAACGCCGGATGGTGCAGCGTTAGGTAATGCGGCATCGCGCAACACAGCGTTAAGCGATATGACGTTAAGCAATGCTGCGCTGAGCAGTTCGTCATTAAGCAATGCAGCATTGAATACCCCAGTATTAAGTAATGCTGTGCTGAGCACTCCGTCATTAGGCAATGTAGCATTGAATACCCCGGTATTAAGTAATGCTGTGCTGAGCACTCCGTCGTTAAGCAATGCAGCATTGAATACCCCGGTATTAAGTAATGCTGTGCTGGGCACTCCGTCATTAAGCAATGTAGCATTGAATACCCCGGTATTAAGTAATGCTGTGCTGAGCGGTTCGTCATTAAGCAATGCAGCATTGAATACCCCAGTATTAAGTAATGCTGCGCTGAGCACTTCGTCATTAAGCAATGTAGCATTGAATACCCCGGTATTAAGTGATGTTGCGCTGAGTGTTCCGTCGTTAAGCAATGCAGTATTGAATACCCCGGTATTAAGTAATGCTGCGCTAAGTACTCCGTCGTTAACCAATGCAACATCAACCACCCTGGTATTAAGCGATGCAGCATTAACCAACCCAAATGCAACGTCAACCACCCCGCCGTCAAGCAATCCAGCCTCGGATGATACAACCGTCAGCAATTCGGTAAGCACAGGAGATGCTGCGGATATTCAGACTACCGCCGTTCATCATCAGGACGAGGCATGCTTCACTTCCCCCCGATTGCCCTATCTGCCGGTTGCAGAGCTGACAAGTAATACCGGACACATACAGTCGTTGGTAATGTCCCGTGTCCAACGCTCTTACATTACTGAATATATCTTTTCATTAAAAGACTGGGTGGCAAAGCTTGCCCAGCGCGAAGCGGTTCTGTCCCTGCATAAAGAAAAACTTTTCGACGTTACCGCTTACTGTCGTTGCCGGCCTGCGTGTGAGTACTACATTTTCACACTAAGGCGAATTCTGATTTAGTGTCCTGTCGTTTTCCTGACTTATTCCCTTGCATATGAACCTGTGCGTTTATATACGAGGAGATACGCTATGCACTATTTCACACTTTATTAATTCATAAAACGATATATATTATGGCAACTCAAACTATCGGCGCAACACTTTTTGCGTCTTCACATCCCGATATAGCAAAACGCACCAGTGTTTCCGGACTCATAATCTCGGCAGTGATGCTGGCGGCAGGCATTCTTGTGTTTTTCTCTGTCTTTGAGATGAACGACAAATCCTCCACGCTCAGCATGTTCCTAATGGTGCTGGGTACGGCGTTGGCTTTACTGGGCGTGTTCCGTTTGTTCTGGAAATCGCGGGAAATAGTCTACCTTCCTACGGGAAGCGTGGCGAAAGAACGCAGCCTGTTCTTCGATTTGAAACATATCGGTACGCTGACCGAAATGATTGAAAACGGTAAGCTGGGCGGCGAAGCCGGGATAAAGAGCGAATCGAGCGGTAACGTACGTATGGACATCCTGATTTCGCAAGACAATCAGTTTGCCGCATTGCAACTGTTCCAGTTCGTGCCCTATACCTATACGCCAGTAACCTCCGTACACTATTTTACCGGCAGCCAGGCTGCGGCAGTCTCGGCCTTCCTGTCTAAATGCAAGGCAGTATAAGCCTACGTAAACATACAATCAATTTAGCTTTTCAGAGGGGATTAGTCGGTAACGGCAATCCCCATTTTCTTCATCAGGAAGCAAGCATTCATATTCTGCGCCACCCCCGGGCGGAGGCGGTAAGAAAACGTCAGCTCGTCGCCGGTAATATCCGCCTCGAAACGGAAGTTACGGATATTTTCGGGAAAGAGGTCGATAAGCGTGCCCAGTAATAAGTCATGAGTGGCGATGATACCGTTTGCCTGCAAAGCCATAAACTGCTTGATAAGCGAGAAAGACCCCTTCTGCTTGTCCATGGAATTCGTACCCTTCAAAATCTCGTCGAGGATGATGAACAACTCCTCGCCCGCTTGCAACTTGTCGATGATAAGCTTCAGACGCTTGAGCTCGGCAAAGAAATAAGACTCGTTGTCGCTCAGGGAGTCGCTGGTACGCAGGCTGGTGATGAGACGTGCCGGATATATTTCCATTTCGTCCGCACAGACAGGCATACCGGTACAGGCAAGCAGGTAATTGACGCCTATCGTGCGCAGGTACGTACTTTTCCCCGCCATGTTGGCGCCGGTGATAATGATGAAGAAAGGACGCTTCTGCATGTCGATATCGTTGCGGACACAACGGTCGCGGTGCATCAGCGGATGCCCTAACGCCTTTGCGCGGAGCACGAAACGGGAGCCGCCGCCGGTATTCTCCATACCGGAAAGCATATCCGCCTTATCGAGCAAAACCGGATAAGCATATCCGGGATGATTATAAGCAAAGGTTGCCAATGAGTTGAGAGCATCCATTTGCCCGAGAGCGTTGAGCCAGCGAGGCAGTTCGCCGGCATACTGCTCCTTCCATGCTTCGATACGCATGATTTGCCGCAGTTCCCAGAAGAACAAACCGTTGAGGATTATATACATAAACACATTATTACGCTGGTCGAGCTCATTCATCAGCTTACTCAGCCGGCTGATAGAAAGAGAAGCCTTCCGGTGCTCGCCGCCGATTTCTTTCTTGATACCCTCCAGTAAGCCGCATTGCATGGGCTGGGCTTCCATAAGCTCGAGCATACCGGCATATGTACCCAGAATTTGCAGCTTCTTTCCATATACGGTTTGTATCTTGCTAATCTTTCCGGTAAAGGCAAAGCCGGCAGTTACGAAACACGTCCATAGTACTCCCCAGGCAGTCGCGGACAAGTAACCTGCCGCAACCGAGAGCAGGCATAAGATATTGACACCCGTGATGATTGCCGGCAAAGCACGCAGCAACCGGTTGCAACGGAATACGGAAGGGCTTGCCGCCCACGCTTTCAGTTCCGCTTCATCGGCCGCCTTTCCCTTGTGCAACAAGCCGAGGATGCGGAAGCGCTGACGGAAGTGCAGTTCGGGCGCCAGGCAGCGTACAGCCTCCTGGCGTTCCAGTATATCCTCCTTCTTTTCGAGATGCTTCCCCAACCAGCTGGCCAGCAGGCGCTTTCCCGGCTCGGTACAAGTCCGGTTGATATATTGGAATAAGGAGCGGGCGCCGAATACATCCAAGTCGTAAGCATACAGATGCGCCGGGTCGGTAAATTCCTCCCCGCCGTCGAAGCAGGAAAAATCATAATCCAACGCCGCCAGTTCCTGCCGGTTGATTTCTATCTTTTTTTCCAGGTAATCCTTACGGTAGAACAAACGGTTATGATACTTTATCAGGAGAATGAACGGCAGAAGGGTAACGAATGCAATTCCTGCCAGTACCGCCCAGCCTTCCGTATAGAAATAAATAATTCCCGCTACCCCGGCAACGAACAGCGCCAGCCGCAACGTGCCGATGCGGTAAATCTGTTTCTGTACTTTATTCAACTCTTGCTGCGCCCCGTCCGCAATATCCCGGTAGGTCTGGCTTATGTGCTCGATATTCTCCATTTGTCTCCACGTTTTTATGTCGGGGGCAAAGATAATGCAAACCGAGAGCGGAATAAAATGAACTTGTTCATTTTTTATGCCGAGGTGCAGCTTATCTTCGCTTTTGTTGCAAAGATAACAAAAAAGATAACCAAATACCCGTTTCCCCTTAGGAACTTTCAGTTCCGTGCATCGAAACAAACTGTTTTACCGGGTTAAACAAACTGTTCCGACGAGCAGAACAAACTGTTTCACCGCGGAGAACAAACTGTTTCGCTAAGGGAGAACAAACTGTTTTGCTAAGGGAGAACAAACTGTTTTGCTAAGGGAGAACAAACTGTTTTGCTAAGGGAGAACAAACTGTTTTGCTAAGGGAGAACAAACTGTTTTGTTAAGGGAAAAACAAACTGTTTCGTTAGGGAAAAACAAACTGTTTAGTTAAGGGAAAACAAACTGTTTAGTTAAGGGAAAACAAACTGTTTCGCTAAGGAAAAACAAACTGTTTCGTTAAGGAAAAACAAACTGTTTCGCTAAGGAAGAACAAACTGTTTCGCTAAGGAAAAACAAACTGTTTAGTTAAGGGAAAACAAACTGTTTAGTTAAGAGAAAACAAACTGTTTCGCTAGGGAAAAACAATCTGTTTTGTTAAGGGAGAACAAACTGTTTCATTAAGGTAAAACAAACTGTTCCACCCTATGGAAACACTTTGTTCCGATAGGGTGGAACTATAAATATCCCCCTTTCCTATAATATCAGTCGAGGCTTTCGCTTGATTGGTCTGCCTTTACGAGCCGGCGGCTCTTGCGGCGGAAACCGCCTTCCCCCGCCATGTACACACAGGCGAGAGAGCATACGGCGCACACCACGAACACGATTCCCGTGGCTTGCAGCGTATTTCCGATACCTACCAGCGGCGAAACGGCTCCTCCGAACGCAAATGAAACGGCTCCCAACAAGGCGGAAGCGCTTCCGGACGACTCCCTTCCCTTGTCCATGGCAAGCGTCGTGGAAGAGGTGAAGCAAAGCCCCAGCGAGAAAAGGATGCCGAGCATAAAGCCCTCGTAGAGAAGAAAGCCGCAACCGGCAAACAATGCCACCGCCTCGCATACCGAGAAAACGAGCAGACCGGCGCTTCCCAGCAACGTCCCGTTCTCTATGCGCCTGAACTTGGCGGCAAGGGCTGCCGACACCACTACGGCGAGCGCGTTCATGCCGAAACACATGCTGAACTGGAACGGGGTGAAGCCGTAATGCTGCTGCATGATGAACGGTGCGGACGCGATATTGGCGAAAAGTGCAGCCTGGGCGAACCCAAGCTGCAACATATAACCCGTGTAAGGACGGTTCCTCAATAAAGGTATGAAGTATGACGGTAAACGTAAGAGACTGGACGGAACACGTCTTTCCACGGGTAAGGATTCACGAAAGAACAGGCTGGCTGCCGACAACAGCATGCCGATGAACAACAGGACGGCGAAGATACCTTCCCAGCCGCCCGCCTCGGTCATGCTTCCTCCTATTACGGGAGCCAGCACCGGGGCTATACCGTTAATCGAGCCTACAATGGCAAGGATTCCGGCAAGCTCCCGCCCGGAAAACATATCCGTCGATACGGAACGGGCGATGACAATGCTGCCGGCCGCAGCAATCCCCTGGAACAGGCGGAATACGACGAACTGGCAGATGCCGGCGGAGAACAGACAGAGCAGGGTGGAAAGGATAAACAACAACAGAGTCCACAGCAGCACCGGCTTTCTGCCATACCGGTCGCTCATGGGGCCGAATAGCAACTGCCCCACAGCCAGACCGACCATGCAGGAAGTCAAGCTGAACTGCACCATTGAGGCGGTAGTGCCGAACTGCTCTGCCATAGACGGCAGTGCCGGCAGGTATATGTCGGTGGCAAACGGGCCGAATGCCGTGAGCAACCCCAGGAAAACCAATAGGAATATTCTATAAGAGCTTGCTTTCAGTTCCAGTGTTTTCATTCGCACCCTCCTCCCAACGCATTATATAAGTTGATAACAGCCTGGCAGCGGGCAAACCGGTCAGAAACCACGTTCAGCCGGGCGTTCAGTAGCGACTGCCGTGCCGTGAGCAGTTCCAGGTAAGTGGCATTGCCCGTGCGGTACAGAGCTTCCGAAGTCTGTACGGTACGTTCCAGCTCCCTGCACTGTTGCTGGTGGCTGTCGAGGCTCCTCTGCACCGACTCCGTGGCATACAAGGCATCGTTCACCTCCTGCCCGGCATCCAGCAAGGCTTGTTTGTAGTTGAGCAGCGCTATCTGTTCGTCGTCTTTGGATACGCGCAGGTTGGATATGAGCTTCCCTCTGTTGAAAATGGGTTGCGTCAGAGATGCGACAGCCGAAAGTATCCAGCCGCCGGGATTGGTTACCGCCTGCCCCAGGGAGTTCGTCCAGCCGGCGCTTCCGGCCAGCGTAAGGTTAGGGTAGAAGGCGGAACGCGCCTGGTTCGTTGTATAATAGGCATTGGCAAGTGCCATTTCAGCTTGCACCACGTCCGGACGCCTGGACAGCAGCCGCAGGGGAACGCCGGCATTTATCTTTTCCGGCAGGTATTGCGCTGCCAGCGAGCCGCGGGGAATAGTACGCGAGGTCATTCCCAGCAGGGTGCAGAGCGCATTCTCCGCTTCGCGCTGTTGCCGCAGTAGGTCGTTGTGCGAGGCTTCCAGCTCGTACAGGCTGGCACGCGCCTGGGTTACGGCATTCTCCGTTTCCTCACCCACCTTGAATTTCGATTCGATAGTCCGTATCTGCTCGCTCCATACTTCCAGAGTAGCCCGGCTGATTTCCAGTTGCTCATCCAGCATCAGGAGCGAGTAGTAATCGTTGGCAATGGTCGCTATCAGCTCCGAGCGCACGGCTTGCTGGTAGGCTTTCTGCTGCAATAAGGTGCTTTGGACGCCTTTCTTGGCGTTGCGCAGATTGCCGAAAAGGTCTATCTCCCAGCTTGCCTGCACGGGCAGCTCGTAGGTCTTTACCGTTTTGCTTCCGTCCGTACCGGTTAACGCGCCCTGCGGAGACAGGGTGAGCGACGGCAGGAACGACAGGCGGGCGGCTTTCAGTTGCGCTTTTGCCTGGTCTACGCGCAGCAGGGCTGTCTGCATGTCGGTATTGTGCTCCAGCCCGTAGCGGATGAGCTCTTGTAGCAAGGTGTCCCGGAATATCTCCTGCCAGGGAAGGTCGCCCAGTGTCAGGGAGTCGTCCGTGCGGTTGCCGCCCGTTTCCCGGTAAAGGCTGTCTGCCGGCAGTCCGGCGGGGCGCCGGTAATCGGTGTAGATGTGGCAACTGCACAGGGCAATGGCGGACATCAGCAAGTATATTATCTTTCTCATAATTGTCTGTCTTGTTTTCGTTTACCCATTACCCGTTCTTCGATGTACTGGAATACGATGAAGAAAGCGGGTGTTACAAATAATAAAGCTATGGTTCCGATAATCAGCCCGCCCACTGTGCCTACGCCCAGGGAGCGGTTGCCGTTGGCTCCTACCCCGGAGGCGAACATCAGCGGAAGCATACCGAAAATCATGGTGAGCGCCGTCATCAGGATAGGGCGGAAGCGGACGGCGGCTGCGCTCATGGCGGCCTGCGTTAGCGACATACCTGCTTGGCGGCGCTCGGTTGCATATTCCGTCATCAGGATAGCGGTTTTCGAGAGCAGCCCTATCAGCATGATGAGTCCTGTTTGCAGGTAGATATTGTTCTCGATACCCCACATACGGGCGAAAAGGAAGCTTCCCATTAGGCCGAAAGGTACGGAGAGGATAACCGCCATGGGGATAAACACGCTCTCGTAGAGTGCGCAGAGTATCAGGTAGATGAACAGGATGCAGACGCCGTAGATGATGACGGTGTCGTGCGAGCCCGCCATTTGCTCTTCTTCACGTGTCATGCCGGAGTATTCGTAGCCGTAGCCGGTAGGGAGGGTCTGTGCGGCGACTTCCGTTACGGCGGCGATGACGTCTCCCGAGCTGTAACCGTCGGCAGGCATACCCTGCACGTTGATAGAGGAGAACATATTGAAGCGTGTCAGCGATTCCGCACCGTAGGTCTTGGTCAGCTTCACGAACTGGCTGACTGGCGCCATTCCCCCGCTGGTTTTCACGAAGATATTGTCCAGCGACTGCATGCTTTTGCGGCTGTCCGACGGCGCCTGGATGATGACGCGGTAGAGCTTTGTGAAGCGGTTGAAGTTGGAGGCGTAGATGCTCCCGAAATACCCGGACAGCACGTTGAGCACTTCATCGGTGGTAGTGCCGGCGCGCTGGCATTGCGCCTCGTCCACATCCACGCGGTACTGCGGGAAGTCGGCGCTGAACGATGTATAGGCCATTTGTATTTCCGGGCGTTTGTTCAGCTCTGCAAGAAAGTCGCCGGTTACTTTGCTCAAGGCTTCGACACCCCTGCCGCCGCGGTCTTGGATGTAAAGCTCGAAACTGTTTCCCGTGCCGTATCCCGAAATCATGGGCGGCGAGAAAACGAAGATGCTGGCATCCTTGATGTGTGCCGTGCGCCGGTAGATTTCCTCGGAAATGGCGTCTACGCTGCTTTCCTTTTCCTGCCGTTCGTCCCAATGTTTCAGCTTGATGATGAACATGCCGTGCGAGGAACCGCTGCCGGAGCTCATGCCGAACCCGGCTACCTTGTTGAAGTTGTCTATTTGCGGAATCTCTTTCAGCTCTTTCTCCACTTTGTCCATGATGCTTGCCGTCTCCGCTAACGTGCTTCCGGCGGGGGCATCTAGGCTGACGAATATGGAGCCGGTGTCCTCCGAGGGCACGAGGCCGGTCTTGGTAGTAGTCATCAGGTAGCACAGCAGCACGGTAGCCAGTCCCAGCGATGCCCATGCCAGCCATTTGCGCTTGATGAAGAACTTGGCTCCTGTCTTGTATTTCAGCACGATGCGCCTGAATGCCGAGTCGAATGCCATGCGGAAACGGGTGGAGAATTCCGGCTTCTTTCCTTCCACCAACAGCTCGTTGGGACGCAGTATCAGGGCGCACAAGGCGGGCGAGAGGGTCAGTGCGTTAACTGCCGATATGCCTACGGCTACCGCCATTGTAACGCCGAACTGGGTATAGAAGATGCCCGATGTACCGCCCATGAAGGATACGGGTACGAACACCGCCATAAAGACCAGCGTGGATGTGACAATGGCTGATGAAATGCCGTTCGTGGCATCGACGGATGCTTTGTAGGGCGAACGGTAGCCCTCGTCGAAGCGGGTCTGTACTGCTTCGACCACGATAATGGCATCGTCTACTATCGTGCCGATAGCGAGTACCAGGGCGAAAAGCGTTAGCAGGTTGATGCTGAACCCTGCGAGGTAGAGGGCGGCGAACGTGCCTATCAGGGATACGAAGATGCTGATAGTGGGAATCAGCGTGGAGCGCGGGTTCTGGAGGAATACGTACACCACCAGTATTACCAGTACGATAGCCTCGAACAGTGTCTTGATAACCTCGTCGATAGAGGCGTCGAGGAAGTTCTTGGTGCTCATCAGCTCCACGATTTCCATATCTTCCGGCAGGTTTTCCTTCAGCTCGTCCAGGTATGCGTCTATGTTCGTGATGATTTCGTTGGCGTTCGTTCCGGCCGTCTGGTTAATCATGCAGGTGCTTCCCGGAGCGCCGTTTACCGTACCGGTGTAGGAGTAGCTTTGCGCTCCCAACTCTACGGTGGCGATATCTTTCAGTTTCAGGACACGGCCGTCGCTATAAGCTTTGATAACGATTTCCTCGAATTCCTGTTCCGTTTCCAGGCGCCCGCGGTATTTCAGGGTGTATTGGTACACGTTCTCGGAATCTTCGCCGATAGAGCCGGTGGAGGCTTCTATGTTCTGGCTCGACAATGCCGCCTCCACATCGCCCGGTTCCAGTTCGTATTGTGCCATTACATCCGGTTTCAGCCAGATACGCATCGCATAATCTCCTCCCATGACGTTAACCTCACCCACGCCGGAGATGCGTTGTATCTGTGGCTTTACGTTGATAGTCAGGTAGTTGGTGAGGAACGTTTCGTCGTATGTACCGTTCGGACTGTAAAGGCCGAAAATCTTCAGCATGCTGCTCTGGCGCTTCATGGTGGTAACGCCTACTTTGGTTACTTCCGCCGGCAGCAGGGAGGTGGCAGTCGATACTTTGTTCTGGACGTTTACCGCCGCCATGTCCGGGTCGCTGCCTTGCTTGAAGTAAACCGTGATTTCGGCGCTGCCGGTGTTGCTGGCGGTGGATGTCATGTAGGTCATGTTCTCTACTCCGTTGATAGCTTCTTCCAGCGGCACGATAACGCTTTTCTGCACGGCTTCCGCATTGGCTCCGCTGTAAGTGGTCGAAACGCGGATAGTAGGAGGGGCGATGTCCGGATATTGCTCTACGGACAATGCGTATAGCCCGATTAATCCGGCTACCAGGATAACGACCGAGATAACGATTGAAAGAATGGGTCTGTCTATAAATCTTTGCAGTTTCATACGCTATTCCTCCTGTTTTTCTGTTTCGGCGGATATGGTTGTGCCGTCTTTCAGCAGGCCGGCACCCTCGGACACGATTACGTCGCCTTCCTGCAATCCTTCTTCTACGATGTATTCTGCCCCGTCGTTGATTTCGAATACTTTGATAGGGGTGGAGGTTGCCTTGCCGTCTACCACTTTGTAGGCGAAGATGCGGTTCTGGATTTCATAAGTGGCTTCCTGGGGGATGACGATGCAGTGCGGGCGGTCGTAGGGGATGACGATGTTGGCCTGCCCGCCGCTCATCAGGCGTTTGTCCTTGTTTTCGAATACGGCGCGCATGCTTACCGTTCCGGTTGTTTTGTCGATAATACCGCTGATAACGTCTACTTTCCCTTTCTGTTCGTACACCGTGCCGTCGTTCAGCTCCAGCGATACTTCCGGGAAGGATTGCAGTGCCTTGTCCAGCGAGCCGTACCGGGCTGTCAGCGAGAGTACTTGTTTCTCCGTCAGGGAGAAGTAGACATACATTTCGGAATTGTCCGAGACGTCGATAAGGGCATCTGTCATGGACGGGCTAACCAGGGCTCCGATACGGTAGGGCGTCATGCCGGCATATCCGTCTACGGGGCTTTTCACTTCTGTGTAGGAGAGGTTGTTCCGTGCGTCCGTCATTTCGGCTTGTGCCTGCAACAGGGCGGCCTGGGCGCTTTTGTAGTTGTTGCGGGCGGTGCGCAGTTCGAACTCCGAGATTACCTTGTCTTTAAACAAGGACTGCTTGCCTTCCAACGTCTGCCTGGCAATCGCTTCGTTGGCTTCTGCCGTTGCCACGGCAGCTTCCGCCTTTTGTACGGCGGCTTTGTAGGGTATCTGGTCTATGATGAACAGCACTTGTCCTTTGCGGACATGGGCTCCTTCTTCCACACATACTTGTGTGATTGTTCCTGAAACTTGCGGACGTATTTCCACATCCTGCTTTCCCTCTATCACTGCGGAGTACTTGACGGAGAGTTGCCGGTCTTCCGGTTTCAGTGTCATAAGGGGATAACTTTCTCCTTCATTCTGCAACTTTGCATCCTGCCGGCAACCGGACAGCAGGGATATGCAGCATAAACTCGATACAAAAAGACTTCTTACCTTCATTTTTAGTTAATTTTGTTATTTTACGCCGCAAAGTAAACGAGGTATTGCCGGTCTTATTTGTACAAATGGTGCAGAGATTTGTTCCGATTGCCCCGCATTAAAGAACATTAGCAAATTGTATGTCTATTTGACGCATGAAATTGTTCGGCCGGGACATTTTTCCATACTTTTGTACCGGCATGTAAACCGACGGATTTGAAATGACACAGAAAGAATTATCCCTTTTGTTCCCTCCTGATTTTTATAGAGACGGCTCGATTTTGCTTGTCTCCCCCGACCGGTTTGGCAAGCTGGAAGGGAATATTATTGAGAAAAGCCGTTTTCAGATGCTCGTATGTACCGGTACGCTGGAACTGGAGCTGAACGGGAAACCGTACGAAATGAAAGGTCCCTCCCTGCTCGATGCCATGGATACCGTTACGTTCCGGATAAGCAGGATTGCTCCGGAGGTGCGGGCGTGGTGCTTGTTCACTACGTTCGAGTTTGCCAGCGAGTCCCTGAAAAATCTCCGTCCCGGCCCTCTGAACCATTTGCTGGAACGGCTGTACCTTCCCGTATGGAACCTTGCGCAGGAGGAAAGCGATGTACTTGAAAGGCAACTGCTTCTGCTGAAAGAGACTCTCGGCAATCCGAAGCATTATTACCGGCAGGAGCTTCTGGAAACTTATTTCAGGAGTTTCAGCCTTGAGCTGGGAAATATCATGTTTATCCACGAGGAGAACATCGACGACGCTTTACCTTATATAAGTAAGAGGGATTTCATCACGTTGAATTTTATGAAGCTTGTGTCCAGGCATTTCATGGAGGAGCATGCTATCGAGTTTTATGCGGAGTCCCTGTGTATCTCGGCAAAGCACCTTACGCGCGTTGTTAAGGAGATGACGGGTAAAACGCCGCATACGGTCATTTGCAACGAGCTGATTCACCAGGCTATGGTTATGCTCGAGGATGACAGCATTCCGGTATCGCAAATTGCGGAGGAGCTGCGCTTTTCGGACCAGGCGGCATTCTGCAAGTTCTTCAAGAAGCACAAGGGCATTCCTCCAATGGCATACAGAAGAAGGAGCAACGGTAAATGAAATGTAATCCGCCGGTGCGTTTTTAGGGGAATACCTACCTTCCGGTTTTATTATTTTCTCCTTTTATTTGTCGGATAATGATAAAAAATGTACCTTTAGCTCAAGAAAGCAAAGTTCCAAAAAGAAAGGATAGCGATATGAAAAGAAGTTGGGTGTTAGGGATATTGGCATTATTGGCTTTGCCGTGCCCGGCGCAGCAGATAATGTATTCCAACTTGAAAGAATTGGTGGAAGACCGCGGGGATACGGTTACTATATTGAAAGTGGAGAAGCGTTCCAAGAACCAGATTTATCTGATGGGCGGGGCGGATTACCGTATAGAGGCTGAAGATAACCCCGGGCTGTGCCGTTATTTGAAATCCCGCTGTTATGCCGTACAGATAGATACATCGCTCTACGTCAACTGCAAGAAGATGCGTTACAAACGTTACCGTTTCGGCGGTTGGTATGCACCTGCCATGTGGGTGAAGGGAAAGATTTACTTCTGCGCGCAACCTGTTGGGCAGGCTGCTGCGAGCACTGCAACTCCGCCCGATGCAGCGAAGCTGGGTGGTGAAGTGGGGGATGCCATTAATGCTTCGGGACTGGTCTTTGCGCGTGTGTATTATGAACTGAACCCGGAAACGGGGCGCTCGGAGTTTGTGGGCAGGGATAAGATGCTGGAGTTACTGGCGGACTATCCGGAACTGAAAGAGGCTTTTGAAAAAGAAACGAGCGAGTCGGCGGAGGTCATCGGAAAGTATCTGAGGCAACTAAGGTCTTGAACCGGCTTGTTCCACCGAATCAGCCCGAGCCAGGGTAAGCCGATGAAGAAGAGTAACTCTTTAGTTTGCTGAAGTGGCTCTTTAGGGAGCTGAAGCTGCCCTTTAGACGGCTAAAGTTTCTCTTTAGACTGTTGGAGTTGCCTTTTGTCAGTATAGCCGTTCTCTCTGCATGAAAGCAGAATCGAACCAAGATGAACGATAAATATCCTCTATGAAAGTTTTAGGCAAGGTTAGACAAATACCGTTCTCGCGCGATTGGTAGCGATAACGGTCTTTTTCATTTATCCGGTCGGCAGGATAAATGCTGCGTTGCAGATAGGGTGCATCCAGGCAAGTGAAAAAACGGCGGTTTGCAACATCGATGTACAGTCTTTCGTTCAGGGCTATGCCTAAGCGTATCTCTGCCCTTTCTTTCCTTGGGCATTCTTTGATAATGCACCATTCGAGCTTGATTCTTTGGGGAATATTGAAGTATGCCCGAAAAAATCTGAATGAATTATATGATTTTGTTTCCATAGGTTCTTTGTCGATTGTTTTACGAAAATAATGATATATTTTTGTTTTCTTACTGCCGGTAGCAGATAAAGTGAAAAAGAACGGAGATTTTGGTGATGACATTTTCTGCGAAAGGAGTTAGCCGTTTCGGGGTATGACGGTTAAGTTTTATGTTATGCTTCTACTATATAGTACCATACTACCTATTATATTACTGATAATATGTCGATAATAGGTTTTTTATGAAAGATAGTGCCGCTTTGAGGAAGAAATCCCGGTATTCTATTGTGAGTGTCGGGGTTTATTCTTATATTGTAAACGATGTTATTAGCCCTTCAATTTTATGCCATGAAGAATATTCTGGTTAAAGGGGGGCTGTGCAGGCAAGTAAAGTTTACATGGCAGGGAATTTCAGTTTCAAGGGGCGTATTCTGCCTTTACCGGAAAATTAATTCTGAATATATAGGCTTATGACGGGAAATATGGATTTGGTGATAGGGGCCGGCGGGATAGTATTCCTGTGGACTGTTTCGGCATTGCTCGTATTGCTGCTTGTTGTCGGAATCTTCAATAAAAGAGTACGTCAGTACTTTTATGAGCATCCGAAGGTTGAGCTTTGGGTGGGTGGCGCTTATTGTGCCTGTCCTTTTTTTCTGCTGGGGCAATACTTGGATTGGTGGTGGGCTGCTCTTATCGCTTTGGCGCTCTCTATCGTTTTCGAGAAGATTTTTTGGAAAAAGAAGCGGAAAGATTAATCTTGTACGGGGTTATACCGGATTATCGCAATGATGTTACTAAAATGAAAATCCGTAATCGAGAATAAGCTATATACTATCTAACTTTACTAAATGATAAAATTCCCGGTGTCCTATTGCGAATATCGGGATTTATTTTTATATTGCGGCAGATATAAGCCTGTGTATCCTGACAATTTGTAACTATTCACCTTAATATACTATGGAGATTACTTTAAGCAAAACACTGCCCCCTTATCCTACCTTCGTAGAAGGTATCCGGCGGGCACCCGACCGCGGTTACACCCTCGACCCGGCACAAACCGCCACGGCATTGAAGAATGCCCTGCGCTACATCCCTAAAGAACTGCACGAAACGCTTGCTCCGGAGTTTATGGAAGAGCTCCGCACGCGCGGACGCATTTACGGTTACCGTTATCGTCCGCAAGGCGACCTCAAGGCAAAACCCATTGACGAGTACAAAGGGTGCTGCATCGAGGGCAAAGCCTTTCAGGTGATGATAGACAATAACCTATGTTTCGACATCGCCCTCTATCCCTACGAGCTCGTCACTTACGGCGAAACGGGGCAGGTATGCCAAAACTGGATGCAATACCGGTTGATAAAACAATATCTCGAAGTCCTTACCCGCGACCAGACGCTCGTTATCGAGAGCGGGCATCCGCTGGGGTTTTTCAAGTCGAAGCCCGAAGCGCCGCGCGTCATCATTACGAACGCGATAATGGTAGGGCTTTACGATAACCAGCAGGACTGGCATACGGCGATGCAAATGGGCGTTGCCAATTACGGCCAGATGACTGCCGGCGGCTGGATGTATATCGGTCCGCAGGGTATCGTGCACGGTACTTTCAATACCCTCCTGAATGCCGGACGGCTGAAACTCGGCATTCCCCAGGACGGCGATTTGCGCGGGCGGCTTTTTGTTTCCTCCGGTTTGGGAGGCATGAGCGGTGCCCAGCCCAAAGCCGCCGAGATGTCGGGAGCAGCCGCTATCATAGCCGAGGTGGACGCCTCACGTATCGAAACCCGGCATCGCCAGGGTTGGGTGGGACACGTAACGGACTCACTGCCGCAGGCTTTCGCATTGGCAAAAGAGGCGATGAACAGCCACACGCCGATTTCTGTCGCCTATCACGGTAATGTGGTAGACCTTTTGGAATATGCCGTAAAGGAACAGATACATATCGATTTGCTGTCCGACCAGACCTCCTGCCATGCAGCGTACGACGGTGGTTACTGCCCCGTGGGGCTGACTTTCGAGGAGCGTACCCGGATGCTGCATGAGAATCCGGCAGAATTCCGCCGTAAAGTGGATGCTACGCTGAAACGCCATTTCCTTGCCATAAAAGAGCTCGTAGGCGGGGGTACGTACTTCTTCGACTACGGCAATTCCTTTATGAAAGCCGTTTACGATGCCGGGGTCCCCGAAATCGCGCGCGACGGCAGTGATAAGAACGGTTTCATCTTCCCCAGTTACGTAGAGGATATTATGGGGCCGGAGCTTTTCGACTACGGTTACGGGCCGTTCCGCTGGGTATGTCTCAGTGGCAAGCACGAGGATTTGGTAAAGACAGACCGCGCCGCCATGGAATGTATCGACCCTACCCGTCGCGGCCAGGATTTGGACAATTACAATTGGATACGCGATGCCGAGAAGAATAACTTAGTGGTAGGCACGCAGGCGCGTATCCTCTATCAGGATGCCGAAGGACGGATGAAGATTGCGCTGCGTTTCAATGAAATGGTACGCCGCGGCGAGGTAGGCCCTATTATGCTGGGACGCGACCACCACGATGTCAGCGGTACGGACTCTCCTTTCCGCGAAACGTCCAATATCAAGGACGGCAGTAACGTAATGGCGGATATGGCGGTACAATGTTTTGCCGGCAACTGTGCGCGGGGCATGAGCCTTGTGGCATTGCACAACGGCGGCGGAGTGGGTATCGGCAAAGCCATTAACGGCGGTTTCGGCATGGTGTGCGACGGCTCCGAGCGGGTAGACGAAATCCTGCGTTCCGCCATGCTTTGGGATGTTATGGGCGGTGTGGCACGCCGTTCGTGGGCACGAAACGAGCATGCCATGGAAACCAGCGCAGAATTTAACCGCACCCATTCGGAAGGCTATCATATTACGATGCCTTACGTGGCGGATGAAGAACTGGTTGATAAATATATAAAATAGTAATAACAGGCTCATCGCAGCAGACACAGAGGCGTAAAGAGTTTGGATATAGGATGTAATTCGTTTTTTAGACATAAGAACAAAAGAACAGAAAAGCCATAAAGATAAAAGAACAAAAGGTAAAAGAGCATAAGGACGAAAAGGCATAAAGGTCTGATATTAAAAGAATAAATTCGTTTATAATGCGAATTAGTCAAGACTTAATCTAACAGTTGCACATAATGTCCGGTAGGCATCCGCCTGCATAGTTTATGTCTTTATGTTCTTCTGGCTGAAAACATAAGAATACCTGAAAACACGAAGAATAATATATCCGTCCGCAAATAATATAAAAGAAAAACTCTGTGTCCTCCGTGGTGAACTAAAAAACATAACCATTATGAACCGAATCGTAGAATGCGTTCCCAATTTCAGCGAGGGGCGCGACTTGCAGAAAATAGATAAGATTGTAGCTCCGTTCCGGGGCAAACAAGGTGTAAAGTTACTGGATTACAGTAACGACGAAGACCATAACCGCCTGGTAGTTACTGTGGTGGGCGAACCCGAACCGCTTCGCGATGCCGTTCTCGAAGCGGTCGGTATAGCAGTACAGCTTATCGACCTGAACGGACACCAGGGGCAGCATCCCCGTATGGGGGCTGTGGACGTTGTGCCTTTCATACCTATTAAGAATGTAACAATGGAAGAAGCCGTTGCGCTCTCCAAAGAAGTGGGCGAGGAAGTGGCGAAGCGTTATAACGTACCTGTATTCCTTTACGAGAAGTCCGCTTCCGCCCCTCACCGGGAGAACCTTGCTGCTGTCCGTAAAGGTGAGTTCGAGGGTATGGCAGAGAAAATAAAACTTCCCGAATGGCAGCCCGATTTCGGCCCTGCCGAACGTCATCCTACTGCGGGAACGGTAGCTGTTGGCGCACGTATGCCGCTGGTTGCCTACAATATCAACCTGAATACGCCGAGCCTGGAGATTGCACACGATATCGCCAAGAAGATACGCTTTATCGGCGGCGGCCTGCGTTACTGCAAGGCTATGGGGGTAGAGCTGAAAGACCGGGGGATTACCCAGGTGTCTATCAATATGACCGATTATACCCGCACGGCGCTTTACCGTGCTTTCGAGCTGGTACGCATCGAGGCGCGCCGTTACGGTGTCAGCATCGTAGGCAGTGAGATTATCGGGCTTGTACCTATGGAAGCGCTGATTGATACGGCTTCCTACTACCTCGGGCTGGAGAACTTCTCGATGCAGCAGGTATTGGAAGCCAGGATAATGGAGTGATTTTATAGCCGACCTTTCATCCTGAAATCAATAAATATGACGGAGAATCTTATCATTTTCAATGCCCGTGTAGTAACCCCTGTCGGTTTTTCCGCCCGCCGCGGCAGGGAAATGGGGGAGCTTTGCATCATGGACAATGCTACGGTGGAAGTTACCGACGGCATCATTACCTATGTCGGAACCAACCGGGGAGAGGAGCGCGACGGCTATTACCAGCATTACTGGCATTACAATGCCCGCGGCAAATGCCTTTTGCCCGGTTTTGTCGATTCGCACACCCATTTCGTCTTTGGCGGGGAGCGTGCCGAAGAGTTTTCCTGGCGTCTGAAGGGCGAAAGCTATATGTCTATCATGGAGCGCGGCGGTGGTATCGCCAGTACGGTGAAGGCTACCCGTGATTGCAATTTCATCCGGTTGCGGGGCAAGGCGGAAGGCTTCTTGAGGCAAATGAGCATCATGGGCGTCACCACCGTCGAAGGTAAAAGCGGTTACGGGCTGGACAAAGAAACCGAACTGCTGCAACTCCGTGTGATGCGCAGCCTGAACCATGACGAGCACAAGCGGGTGGACATCGTTTCCACCTTTCTCGGTGCGCATGCAGTGCCGCCGGAGTACAACGGGCGTACGGACGATTATGTCGATTTTCTTATCCGCGAGGTAATGCCTGCCGTCGTCCAGAACCGCCTGGCGGAATTTTGCGATGTTTTTTGCGAGCAGGGCGTGTTCTCTGTCGAACAGTCCCGCCGCTTGCTCGCCGCTGCCCGTGAAATGGGGCTGGCGCCGAAACTCCATGCCGACGAAATCGTACCGTTGGGCGGTGCGGAACTGGCTGCGGAACTCTCCGCCGTCTCTGCCGACCACCTGCTGCACGCTTCCGATGCCGGCATTCGTGCTATGGCGGATAGGGGAGTGGTTGCCACCTTGCTCCCTCTTACGGCTTTTGCACTGAAAGAACCCTATGCCCGTGGGCGCGAAATGATTGATGCGGGTTGTGCCGTGGCATTGGCTACCGACCTCAATCCCGGCAGTTGTTTCTCCGGCTCTATCCCGTTGACCTTTGCATTGGCATGTATCTATATGAAGATGAGCATCGAAGAAGCCATTACCGCCCTTACGCTGAATGGGGCTGCCGCCCTGAACCGTGCCGGCAGTATCGGCAGTATCGAAGTGGGGAAAAAAGGAGATTTCGTCGTGCTGAATACGGACAATTATCATTTCCTGCCCTATTACGTAGGCATGAACTGCGTACATACCACGGTGAAGGAAGGTGTGCTCTATCCGGTGCTTTAACAGAGAACAGATAACCTGATATTTAATACCTAATATTTTAATTCCATGTTAGTCGATTTAACAGTCAAAGAGTTTTTGAATAAAGTGGCGGGCAGCGAGCCCGTCCCCGGCGGCGGAAGCATCGCCGCATTGAATGGAGCCATTGCTTCGGCTTTGGCAGCAATGGTTGCCAATCTCACAGTCGGCAAGAAAGGCTATGAAGCCCATGAGGAGCTGATGCAGCGTATCTCTGAAATGGCTTTGCAGGAGGGCAAGACCTTTATCGCGGATATCGACCGCGACTCCGAAGCATACGACAGCGTGTTCGCCTGCTTCAAGATGCCGAAGGCTACCGATGAAGAAAAGGCTGCCCGCAGCGCCGCCATTCAGGAGGCCACCAAGTTTGCCGCCCTTGTACCCATGCAGGTAGCCCGCAACGCTTACGGGCTGATGACCGTCATTGCAGATGTAGCCCGCCTGGGCAACCGTAATGCCGTGACCGATGCTTGCGTAGCGATGATGTCCGCCCGTTCGGCCGTGTTGGGGGCGTTAATGAATGTGCGTATCAACCTCGGCTCACTGAAAGACAAGGAATTCGTAGCCGGACTTCGAGCTGAGGCCGACGAGTTGGAACGCCTTGCCTGCGCCAAAGAGAAAGAATTGTTGGACGAAATCAATAGGGAGCTCAGCGTATGAAAAATGTCTATTATGTCGGTTCGGGCGAGTTGACCTTCGACCTTATCGAACGCATCATCAACGAGAATCTGAAACTCGAGTTGGCTCCTGAAGCCAAAGAACGCATACAGAAATGCCGCGACTACCTGGATAAGAAAACGGCCGAGTCCGCAGAGCCCCTATACGGGATAACCACCGGTTTCGGCTCCCTGTGCAGCAAAAACATCTCGCCGGACGAGCTGGGAACCCTACAAGAGAACCTCATCAAGAGCCATGCTTGCAGTGTGGGCGAAGAAATCCGCCCCGTCATCATCAAGCTGATGATGTTGCTTAAGGCGCATGCGCTCTCCCTGGGACATAGCGGTGTGCAGGTCATTACCGTACAGCGTATCCTCGACTTCTTCAATAACGACGTGATGCCTATCGTCTACGACCGCGGCTCGTTGGGCGCTTCGGGCGACCTTGCGCCGCTTGCCAACCTTTTCCTGCCTCTTATCGGTGTGGGCGATGTCTATTACAAAGGGCAGAAGCGCGAGGCAATCAGCGTACTCGACGAGTTTGGCTGGGAACCCGTTAAGCTGATGAGTAAAGAAGGACTTGCCTTGCTGAACGGTACGCAGTTTATGAGCGCCAACGGTGTCTTTGCCATTCTCAAGGCATTCCGCCTCTCCAAGAAAGCCGACTTGATAGCCGCCCTTTCCCTGGAAGCGTTTGACGGCCGTATCGACCCTTTCATGGACTGCATCCAGCAAATCCGTCCCCACAAAGGACAAATCGAGACGGGAGAGAACTTCCGCAAGCTGCTGGAAGGCAGCGAACTCATCGCCCGTCCCGGCAAGCATGTGCAAGACCCGTACTCTTTCCGCTGTGTGCCGCAGGTGCATGGCGCAACGAAGGATGCTATCCGTTATGTATCTTCGGTCTTGCTGACGGAAATCAATTCCGTAACGGACAATCCCACTATCTTTCCGGACGAAGACCTCATTATCTCCGGCGGAAACTTCCACGGGCAGCCGCTTGCCATTTCGTACGATTTCCTGGGCATCGCCCTTGCCGAGTTGGGAAATATTTCCGAGCGCCGCGTTGCCCAGCTCATTATGGGGTTGCGCGGGTTGCCGGAGTTCCTGGTTGCCAATCCCGGCCTGAACTCGGGATTCATGATTCCCCAATACGCTGCCGCCTCTATGGTAAGCCAGAACAAGATGTATTGTTATGCCGCCAGCAGTGATTCCATTGTATCCAGCAACGGGCAGGAAGACCACGTAAGCATGGGCGCCAATGCCGCCACGAAGCTCTACCGCATCATGGACAACCTGGAACACATCCTGGCTATCGAGCTGATGAATGCTGCGCAGGGCATCGATTTCCGCCGTCCGCAGAAAACCTCGCCCATTCTGGAACGTTTCCTGCACGAGTACCGTAAAGAAGTTCCTTTCGTGAAAGACGACATCGTGATGTACAAGGAAATTCATAAAACCGTGGCATTCCTTAGCCGTACCAAGTTCGATTATTAAGAAAACTGTCCGGAAAATCTACCATAACCCTAATTTTTATTAACCGTTCGATAAAAGAAAGAAAACTTAATCATTTCATTAAGTTTTCTTTCTATATTTGCTTTGTTTTATTCCGAAAAATGGATAATTAAGAGTTTTGAATTTTAAAAGGAAAAGCAATGAGCGAATATACCAGGCACTTTGTTCCTCGTCCGGAACTTAGAGAACGGATTATCGAGACTGCCGTAAAAGCATTTTCTACGCACGGTATTAAGAGCATTACAATGGACGATATCGCCACTTCATTGGGTATTTCCAAGCGTACTCTTTATGAAGTTTTTTCCGATAAGGAAACCTTGCTGGAGGAGTGCATCCTGAAAGGCCAGAGGGAGGGAGACGAATTCCTGAAGAACGTACTTGCCACCTCCGGCAATGTATTGGAAGTCCTGCTGAAGTGCTACCAGCGCAGTATCGAGAAATTCCATGCTACCAACAAGAAGTTTTTCGAAGACCTCAAGAAATACCCCAAGGCCTACGGGCTGATGACGAGCCGGCACAACCGCGATTCGGAAGAAACGGTGAACTTCTTTAAGGAAGGGGTGAAGCAAGGTATTTTCCGCGATGATGTGAACTTTGCCATAATCAATCTGCTGGTAAGGGAGCAGATTGACCTGCTGATGAATACGGACATCTGCAAGGAATACTCTTTTCTCGAGGTGTACGAATCTATCATGTTTACTTTTCTGCGGGGCATCTCTACGGAGAAAGGGGCGCATGAGCTGGAAGCATTCATCCGCGAATATCGCAAAAAGACGATTCCCGACAGTAATATCGCAGAAAACGGGTAGAAAACGGCCGGTTGTTTTATGAAGATACAGAGATTGTCTCTATCTTAGCGCCCGGATTGATTATGGAAAAAAGTGTTTTGAAATATACGGGTTGGCTAATGCTTATCGTAGTGGCCGTACTTCTGCTGATGAGTTTGTTGCCGGGAGTTACGATAGGCGGTTATGTGTTGAGGAAGGTAGACATACTGGGCGATGTGCGCCCCTCCCCGGACGTGGTGAGCGAGCCGGACAGCCTGCCGCTTCCCCCTCCAAAAGTGAAACCGGCCTTTGTAGATACCTGCCGTAGCGGGATGACCTGTATCGAAGATTACAGCGACTCCACCCTGCGGGGCATGACACCTTTCTACCGTGCGCTGGACCGGCTGGCAGCAAAGCCCCGCCTGGTGCGTATCGCCTATTTCGGCGATTCCTTCATCGAAGCGGATATTCTTACGGCCGACCTGCGTGCGATGTTGCAAAACCGGTATGGCGGTTGCGGGGTAGGCTTCGTAACCATAACATCCATGACCAGCGGCTACCGCCCTACGGTACGGCATCGTTTCAACGGCTGGCAAAGCCATTCCCTACTGGACACCGTGTACTTCGACCGCAGCAAGCTGGGCATCTCGGGGCACTATTTCGTTCCGCATTCCGGGGCTTACGTAGAGCTTCGCGGGCAGAAAAACTATGCATCCCGGCTCGACACCTGCGGGCAGGCATCCATTTTCTTTTATAACAAAGGCGAAGTCACCCTCTCGGCATCCGTAAACAAAGGCGAGGCGCACACCGAAACTTTCCCTCCTACCGGCGGACTGCAAGAAATGGCGGTAACGGGGCATATCGGTTCCGTACGCTGGGATGTGGAAAGTGCCGATTCCACCTTATTCTACGGGCTGGCTATGGACGGTACGCAGGGTATCGTCCTCGATAACTTCTCGCTGCGCGGCAGCTCCGGCCTTTCGTTGCGTTCCCTTCCCCTCCGGATGCTGCGCGAGTTCAACGAACAGCGACCTTACGACTTGATAGTCCTCCAGTACGGACTGAACGTCGCCACGGAGCGCGGACGGAACTACGACCGCTACCGTGACGGGATGTTGGAAACCATTGCCCACCTGAAAAAAGCCTTTCCGCAGGCAGGCATCCTCATAGTCGGTGTAGGCGACCGCGAGTACAAGACCGAAACCGGCGACTTGCTGACCATGCCCGGCATTAAGAACCTCGTCCGCTACCAGCAGAACCTGGCGGCCGAGAGCGGCGTGGCTTTCTGGAACATGTTCGAAGCAATGGGCGGCGAGGGCAGTATGGCCGATATGGTACATGCCAAACCCTCTTTAGCCAATTATGATTATACGCATATCAACTTCCGCGGAGGTAAACACCTGGCGGGATTACTTTATGAGGCATTGGTTTATGGCAAGGAACAATACGACAGGAGGCGGGCTTATGAGGCGGAACCATAGGGCAGGCTCGTACGGCTTGCAGTGTACGATTGGCTGCGCGTTGTCCGTACTGCTTTTCTTTTCATTCTATCCGGTGCAGGGACTCTGCGCCCAAGACGTGCTTCCCGGTTGCCCCCGGCTTCAGGAAGTATCGGCCGATTACGACACCCTTATCGTCTACGGACAGCGTACGGATACCTTGCCCGTTCCTTGCATCGTCCTGCCGGAAGCCTTCCGGCAAATCGGAGAAAACGAGCTGATAGACAGTGTCGGTATTCTGAATCCCTTTTGGGAAAAGATGCGTATGTTGCGCCTGGGCGCTGCCACCGATACGGTACGTATCGTGCATGTGGGCGACAGCCATATCCGCGGACATGTCTTTCCGAGAACCACGGGCGGGCTGCTCCGGCAGACCTTCGGTGCGCTGTCTTATACGGATATGGGGATAAACGGTGCTTTCTGCTCCACCTTTACCCGTCCGGAGCGTGTGGCGGCGATTGCCGCCCTGCATCCCGACCTCGTCATCCTGTCTTTCGGAACGAACGAGAGCCATAACAGAAGATACAACCCCTTGTTGCACTACCGGCAGATGAACGAGCTGTTGCGTATGCTCCGCAGCAAGCTGCCCGGCGTTCCGGTACTGATGACCACTCCGCCCGGTTCGTACGAGAGCTTCCGCCAGCGGCGACGCCGGCGCACGTATAAGGTCAATCCCCATACCTCCGTCACCGTGCAGTCTATCCGCCGTTTCGCCGATGCCAACGGACTGGCGGTGTGGGATATGTACGAGGTTTTCGGCGGCGTCCGCCGTGCCTGTCTCAACTGGCAGGCGGCAGGGCTGATGCGCCCCGACCATATACACTATCTTCCGGAAGGCTATGCGTTGCAGGGAGAGATGTTCTACTGCGCCCTGCTGAAGGCATACAATGACTATTGCAGCCGGTAATTGAGCAGCCGGCATATCTTCCGGATTGCTTGGCGATATAAACCGAACATACACATATCCGATTAAACCGTAAACCGACCGATGTGGACTATTGACGAACTCCTGGACAAACTTAATATAGACCTTACCCGCCTGCACGAACTGTTCGTGTACGACCCGCACGCACCGATGATATTCAGCAGCGGCATTTTCCTGTGGCTGTTCACCGCTTTTATCGCGGTCTACCTGCTGCTGCAACGTCGCACTACCGCCCGTCTGTTGTTCGTCACCCTGTTCTCCTACTATTTTTATTATAAAAGCAGCGGCACTTATTTCTTCCTGCTTGCCGCTGTTACGGTAAGCGATTTCTTCATCGCCCGGTTCATGGAGCGTACCGCTGTGCGCTGGCGGCGTAAGGCGTGGGTCGTAGCCAGCCTGGCGATAAACCTGGGGATGCTGTGCTACTTTAAATATACGAATTTCCTCGGCGGCTTCTTTGCTTCGCTTACAGGCGGCACGTTCACGGCAGTAGATATCTTCCTCCCCGTAGGCATATCGTTTTTCACCTTCCAGTCGCTCAGTTATACAATCGATGTGTACCGTAAGGAGATAACACCCCTTACCAATCTGTTGGATTATGCGTTCTACGTATCCTTCTTTCCGCAGTTGGTGGCGGGGCCTATCGTGCGGGCACGCGACTTCATTCCGCAAATCCGCCGTCCGCTGTTCGTTTCCGGCGAGATGTTCGGAAGAGGCATCTTCCTGATTGTAAGCGGGCTTTTCAAGAAAGCGGTTATCTCGGACTATATCAGCATCAATTTTGTAGAGCGCATCTTCGATAACCCCACCTTGTATTCGGGAGTGGAAAACCTTATGGGCATTTACGGCTATGCGTTGCAAATCTATTGCGACTTCTCCGGTTATAGCGATATGGCTATCGGTATCGCCTTGCTGCTGGGCTTCCACTTCAATATGAATTTCGATTCCCCCTATAAGTCGGCATCCATAACGGAATTCTGGCGGCGTTGGCACATCTCGCTCTCCACCTGGCTGCGCGATTACCTCTATATCTCCCTGGGTGGCAACCGCAAAGGGAAGATACGCCAGTATGCCAACCTCATTATCACCATGTTTCTGGGCGGTTTGTGGCATGGCGCGTCCTGGAATTTCGTTTTCTGGGGAGTGCTGCACGGAGTGGCTCTGGCAGCCCATAAACTCTGGATGAGCATTACCGGTAGGAAGAAGGGAGAACGGAGTCACGGCATCCGCCGTTTCTTCGGTATTGTAATCACGTTCCACTTCGTTTGCTTCTGCTGGATATTCTTCCGTAATGCCGATTTCTCTACCTCGCTGGATATGCTGAACCAGCTATTCACCGCTTTCCGCCCCCAACTCTTTCCGCAACTGGTAGCGGGCTATTGGGAGGTGTTCGCTTTGATGTCGCTCGGATTCTTCCTCCATTTCGTGCCGGACAGTTGGGAGCATGCCTGCTGTAAGGCGGTTATCCGCCTTCCGCTTATCGGGAAGGCGCTGCTGCTCATCGCCGTAATTTACCTTGTGGTGCAGATGAAGAGCTCGGAGATACAGCCGTTTATCTATTTCCAGTTCTGACGGCCTGCCGTTGCGGTATGGAAACCGCGGATAAGGGAGAGAATGAAACATCCGGTAAAGTTTATGAAACATCCGGCACAATAGTATACCGGGCAACCCCGTATCTTTGTGGGACAAATAAATCTGATTACTATCATTAAAAACAACAACAATCATGAAACGGGAACTTATCTATTGGTTACCTCTTTTACTGCTGATAGGGTGTAGCCAGCCTACCTACCGGACTACTTCTCTGGCTCCGGAAAAACGGGCGGAACTTCTGCTGAAAGAACTTACTTTAGAGGAAAAAGTAGCATTGATGATGGACTCCTCCCAGCCGGTGGAGCGCCTGGGCATCAAACCCTATAACTGGTGGAACGAAGCGTTGCACGGCGTGGCACGTGCTGGACTGGCTACGGTTTTTCCGCAGCCGATAGGCATGGCGGCATCTTTCTCGCCGGAAACGGTGTACGAAGTATTCGATGCCGTATCGGATGAGGCGCGTGCAAAAAATGCACACTACGCATCCCAGGGAAGCTACGAGCGCTACCAGGGACTTACCATGTGGACGCCTACGGTGAATATCTACCGCGACCCTCGCTGGGGACGGGGCATCGAAACTTATGGCGAAGACCCCTATCTCACCAGCCGCATGGGCGTTATGGTAGTGAAGGGGTTGCAAGGAACCAATGACGGCAAGTACGACAAATTGCATGCTTGCGCCAAGCACTTTGCCGTGCACTCCGGGCCGGAATGGAACCGCCACTCTTTCAATGTGGAAGACCTCAGCGCACGCGATTTGTATGAAACCTATCTGCCGCCTTTCGAAGCATTGGTGAAGGAAGCCGGGGTAAAAGAGGTGATGTGCGCCTATAACCGCTTCGAAGGTAAGCCTTGCTGCGGAAGCGACCGTTTGCTGATGCAGATTTTGCGTGGTGAGTGGGGCTTCGACGGCATCGTCCTTTCCGATTGCGGCGCTATTGCCGATTTCTATAACGAGCATGGGCATAAGGTATCTCCCGATGCCGGGTCTGCTTCGGCAGCCGCTGTGCTGAGCGGAACGGATTTGGAATGCGGTTCCAGCTATAAGGCGCTGGTGCAGGCAGTCCGCGAGGGTAAGATTGACGAGCAAGACATTGATAAGGCAGTAGTACGCCTGCTGGAAGCCCGTTTCGCTTTGGGGGAAATGGACGACCCGGAACAGGTGTCCTGGACAAAGATACCTTTCTCAGTCGTTGCCTCGGCCGCACACGACTCGCTGGCGCTGGATATAGCCCGTAAATCCATGACATTGCTCCAGAACAAAGACGACATCCTGCCCTTGAAACGTGGTGGACTCACCGTAGCCGTTATGGGTCCCAACGCCAACGACTCCGTAATGCAGTGGGGCAATTATAACGGAATGCCTTCGCACACAGTCACTATTCTGGACGGAATACGCAACGCACTGGGTGCAGACGATAAGCTGATTTACGAGCAAGGTTGCAGTTGGGTGGAAAGAACGCTGATTCAAAGCGTGTTCAACCAATGCAAGTCCGCTGCCGGACAAGGGTTTACTGCGCGTTACTGGAACAACGTGAAGCGCGAGGGCGACCCGGTTACCACCACGCAGGTCACCACTCCTTTCCGCTTCTGTACATCGGGAGCCACGGTCTTTGCACCGGGAGTCAATCTGACGGACTTTTCCGCGACCTACAATAGTGTGCTCACTCCCCAACAGTCGGGCGAGGTGGTGTTCGAGATTTATACATACGGTTCCGGTCGCCTGCGCATTAATGGCGAAGAGGTGAAGCGTTTCTTCAATACGCACGGCGGCAGGTCGTTGAATTATACATTGCAGGTAAAGGCGGGTACTCCTTATGAAATTGAGCTCGACTTTGAATATTTCAGGAGCGATGCCCAATTGAATTTCGATATCGGCTTCAAGAAGAAAGTAGATATCGACGCTTCCGTGGCTCGTGTGAAGGATGCCGATGTCGTGATTTTTGCCAGCGGCGTATCTCCTGTTCTGGAAGGAGAGGAAATGGGTGTCAATCTTCCCGGTTTCAAGGGAGGAGACAGGACGGATATCGAATTGCCGTCCGTACAGCGCGAATTGATTAATGCGCTACACCGTGCCGGTAAGAAGATAATCCTGGTGAATTGCTCCGGTTCGCCCATTGCCCTGGAACCCGAAACGAAGAACTGCGAAGCTATCTTGCAGGCTTGGTATCCCGGCCAGGCAGGCGGAACTGCCGTGGCAGAGGTGCTGTTCGGCGATTATAACCCGGCGGGACGGTTACCTGTAACTTTTTATCGCAATATGTCCCAGCTTCCGGATTTTGAAGATTATAATATGACCGGCAGAACGTACCGTTATATGACTCAGCAACCACTTTTCCCCTTCGGCTACGGATTGAGCTATACCACCTTTGAGTATGGAAAATTAGTATTGGCCAACGACCGGATTAAGTCGGGAGAACCTCTGAAACTGACTGTCAACGTTACTAATAGCGGTCAGCGTGGCGGCGAAGAAGTTGTACAGGTTTATCTTAAAAAGCAGGAAGATGCCGAAGGACCGGTCAAGACCCTGCGTGCTTTTAAACGTGTCTATATTCCTGCCGGAAAGAGTGTCGATGTTGAATTTAGTCTGAACGATAAAGAATTGGAATGGTGGGATACCCAAAGCAATACCATGCGTGTCTGTGCAGGCAAGTACGATGTTATGGTGGGAAGAAGTTCGCAAGAACAGGACTTGCAGCATGGAAGTTTTGTAATAGAATAAAGTTCTGAATTTGCCTTCGGAATTGATTTCAGGAGTGCCGGGATGATTGTAAAATCTTATTCCGGCACTCCTTTTTGCTCCCTTCTCCGTTTTTGGGGGTAATTCTCTGTCCATTTTATGGTATGTTTTATCCGGATATCATTTCCGTTATGCTTTAACCGACATATCCTTTCCTCGCCCTGCCCGGCGTTGCTTGTACCTTGACAGATAATCCTCCTTTTTCATGTACCTTTCCCTGTTTTCTTAACGCTCCTCTTTCCTACGTCGTCTTATACTTAAAAGGCTTCTAATATGGTATTAAAAGGCTTTTAATCCCCTATTATAAGCCTTCCAATTGCATCCCAGTCGTAGCGTCATCCCTTTCTTATTTTCCGGTCATTCCTTTTTTCCGCAGAGCGTATGCCTCCTCATCCCCTCCTTCTTTCCGCCTGTTCCCCTCCTGCCTTTCCCCTCCGGGTGTCTCCATTGCCTATACCTGCATACACCTCCGCGCCACCGTCCGCCTTCGGATTTGTACGGACGCCCACCTTTACCCGTCCGCACATGGAAACGCGTGCTCGCGCCCTCCATGTGCGCCTTTATATACTATAATGTGTACCCTCCACCGCCGCCCTTCCTTCCCCTTAAAAAATATCCCCTCTGATATGCCTATCAATCAACCTTTTACGGAAAACCTTCAGGAAATAAAGTAAAAAACCTTCCCGTATATTTGGTTCATATTCCCAAAAGCCCTACTTTTGCATCCGCTTTCGGGAACGGAGGCAGCGTTGAATTGACATTCTGACAGAAACGGTGTAAGAAGCCTTTCATTTTTCTTCCATAAATGAGCAGTTTCATCCGAAACGTCCTCCTTTAAAAAGAAAAATGAAAAAACTTCCAAAAACATTTGGAAGTTATCCGGTAAAGTCCTTACCTTTGCACCCGCTTTCAGGAACAAGGCGGCGATTGAACAAATCCC
>NZ_KB894133.1 GCF_000374365.1 Bacteroides gallinarum DSM 18171 = JCM 13658 | reverse complement strand
CTGCCAAGCTCACTCTCATTAAAACTTTTGCGGTATTTTTCCAGAACATCAAATTCTGTGAAGCCCAAAGTTGGGTGAATTTCGGAAATATTTTGTATCTTAGCCATATCTTAGTCGGGGAATTTCCCCCGTTTTGGCCTTCAAACCTTATTTGCGGGGGAATACCTAAAGATACAAAAAAGCCAGCTAATTCGCAATATTTTGTGTATGAATTAGTTGGCTGATTTTATATTATTTACTGAATGTCCCTAACATTCAATTCCTAATTTCTACCCCCCTCCAACTTTCAACTCTTTAATAGTATTTTCCGTATATTTCCTTATACTCTTTTCCTTGTTTGAACTTTTCCAGCCATGTATTCAGGCTGTCTAAAAGTACCGGGGATTGCTTGCTTACTCCCCAGGAGTAGAATTGGGTGAAACTTATTGCGGTGTTTATATCTATCTGCGGTAAGCTGTCGGCAGCGGCACGGGCAATGCTTTCATCGCATACGGCATAATCTATATCGCCATGCGCCACGAGCGCGATAAGCTGTTCGGAACCGTATTTCTCTATTTCCTTAATATATATGGTGTCGCCTATTTCGTTTCCCAAATTGCGGATGCGCAGGATAGAGGGAGAGCCTTTTACTACATTCAGCGTTTTTCCGGCTAAATCCAACTGGCTTTTGATATAGAGGGAGTCATCGGGAGTCGTGGGTTTGCGTTGTACCAGCACTTGCCTGTTCAGGGCAATGGGGGAGGTGAGAAGCAGGGAATCCTTTAATTCGCTGGTGGCCAAGATGCCGTAGGCTATGACATCGTACTTGCCTTCCGCCAAACCTTCCAGACGTTCGTTGAAGCTCATTTCGGGCATAATGGCTACTTTCAGCCCGTGCTCGCGGGCAAAGGCTTCTATCAGTTCGTAATGGAAACCGGATAATGTGTCGCCGTCTACATAAAAACTGATAGAGTTGTATTCCGTAGCAGCGCGGAGGATACCTTCTGCCGCTATTGCGGCATAGTCGCGGGGATGCCCCTTACGGGTTTCTTTCTCAGGCAGGACGAATGTGGCGACGAGCGCGGCCACTACTCCCAAAAGGATGTACTTCAATAGTCTGCTCTTTTTCATAGGGATACGGTATTAGTCGTAGAAATTCCACGAAACGCCTATCTTGAACAAGCGCGGATTGATAGGGTAATGCGGTACGAGGAAGTAATTGCCCTTGCCCATACCAGCATTGACGTGGTACATCATGGCAAAGATACGTGTCCGCTTCAAGTGAAGGTTGGCATATACGTTTACTATCGGATAACCGCCTATTTCTACCTGGTCGTCTGTCGGCTGGAGGTGGAACTGCTGGATAGCCGGCGTATAGGCGGGCGCATTGTATTTGGTGAAATACCGGACATCGGCTCCGAGCTGTACGGTAAGTACCTTCTTGGCGATTTTGGCGAGTAGGTACAGGTTGTGGTACAGCGAGAGTTGCGGCAAAGGCAACACCGTTTCATTGCTCGACTTTTGCCAGGTTACCTCGTTGTCCAGATGCAGGATGCCCAAGCGGAAATCTTGCTTCAAGGTGGCGGAGAGTACTTGTATATTACCGCTTTCCTGTGCGGGCATCGCATTTTGGTTGAAATAGGTATAGTTCTTGATATTCTCTACGCCGGCACGCAGGTTCGTTTTCCAGCGTCCGATGTTCAGCTCGCCTTCCACGCGCGTGCGGAACTCTTTGTTCATATTCTCGTTGTCCCAGTAATAATGGTTGGAGTGGTAATGGCGCATATAGAAAGAGGGCAGGGTATTGCTTACATACCCTCTTGCATAGAAGTTCACGGTATCTTTCCAAAGGCGGAAGTTCAGGTCGAGGTCGGCGTTGACGCGGAACTGCCCGAGTGCTTTATCCATGATGCCTATCTCGCCGTTTACGTTGTAATGCAGTGTTTTGCCTTCGCGCTTGGCGAGTTCGCCGCCTACGAATATCTCCTGTTCCTCAAAACGGGTGCGCGACAAGGTGTCCATTAGCTCGTAACGGCTGAATTTGTGCGATATATAGGCGGTCAGTCCGGCTTTGGCGTATTTGTTGAAGCCTTCGAGCAGGGCAATTCCGAATACGTTCTTTACACTGAATGCCGTGGTCGAGTCGCGACTGCCCACTTCGTTGAAATAGGTGTTCGGATACTGTCCCTCCGTTTCCTGCGCCGAAGAGAATTTATGACGCGTACGCTCCACTTTTATGGTGTGTATGAAACTGGTGACGGGAACGAATTCTTCGGTTATAATCGTGTCTTTGGGCAGGGGTACGCTATCGTTGGCAGCCGCTGCTCCGGGAGATTTGGCATCTTCCACGGTGGTCGTTTCCCGCGTGAAGCCCAGCCGGTAACGTTGCGTGGCATATACATAGAAATCCTTATTGTGGTTTGCCGTCTGTTCCAGTTTAACGGGAATGGTGGTCGATTCGTATTCTTTCTTGCCTTCCGCCATATCCTCCGGGCGCGTAATGTAACGGTCGTCCTGGATACCGCCGTTTTCGTTCATCTTCATTACGAAGTTGTTGTACACCGCCTGCATCTGGTATTTGTTGCCGATATAGCTGGCGAATATTCCGGCATTGAAGTTCGAGGTGGACTGGTTCTGATAATATCCCCGCCCGTAAAGGTAGTCTATATTGAAACCGAAAGCCAGCCGTTTGTTGGCATTTACCGAAAAGTACGACTTGAAACGTTCCTCACCGTTAATTTTGTTTCCCGCCTTATAATAGGTAAGGTTGGTGTAGGGCACGTTGCTGTTGGTGAACTTCACTTCGTCGGGGCGGATGAAGAAGCTGGAAAACGGCTCCATAAAGATAGTGGGCTCGTTGTCCCTGCGCTCGAAGAACAGGCGGGACAGGCGCGGCGAACCCAAGTTGCCCAGGTAGTTATAATGCCCGTACATGCCTTCCACCAGATTGGTATTCTGGAAGTTGAGGTTGGCGGTATCGGCAGGGATAATGGTACGGTCGCCCAGTTTCTCGCTCAAACGCCACATATAGAGTTTCGGGGGGATGCTTTGGATTTCCGTATTGGTACTGTCTTCCAGGTTATCCGGCAAAGTGTTCGGGTCTACCTGGTTGCCGAATTGGTCGCGGCCGGTCACAGGGTCTATGCTGTTGAATGTGTTCTGTGCCCCGGCTCCCAGTATGCTTATAACGGATAGAAATATGTATGTCAGTACGATTCGTCTCATAATTAGGCGCAAAGATACAATAAAAAATTATTCGCTTATGGAATTCAGTCTTTTTTGCTTCTTTTTTACATTCTGTATTCGTATGCGTTCCGCCTTTTGGTGCGGTAAAAGTTATCTGCCGGCAGAATGTTTTTTCTTTCAAATGAAGTATTATATGTTTCGAGTTATTTATATTTGTATTGATATTATGATGATAGCCTATTGTTTGATATAATCCGTTATCTGTATGAAAATACTGTTTGTCCTTTTGGGAATATTTGCCGTTAGTCCGTTTCTGCATGCCCAGGATGCAGAGTTGCAGGCATACCGGGAAGAACTGGAGCGCGGCATGGAGCAGAAAAACCATGACAGCATTGCTGCGGCTTATAGCCATTTGTGCGAGTATTATGCTTACCGCCAGGCGGATAGCACCCGGTATTACTGCGAGTTGGGGTTGGAATATGCACGCACGGACAGGGCGGAACCTTATCTTAGCCTGCTGAACAATCTGGCAGATTCGTACTTCTCTATGGGCGACTTGGACGAGGCGTTGAGGCGTTTCCTGTTTGTCCTCGAGGAAGCGGAACGCCTGAAATGGAGCGAAGTCCAGATTGCATCCGCATACTCTTCCGTGGGGGTGATATACCGCAGGAAGGAAATGCCCGATTCGGCACTGGTGTGTTATAACCGGGCAATGGAACTGCTCGAAGGGCGCGATGCCTACGATGAGCGTACTCAACTGCTCACGAGCATCGCCGTGCTTTATGCGAATACCGCCCGGCTCAAAGAGGCCGAATATTATGTACGCAAAGCGTTGGAGGTGTCGGAGAAAAGCGATGATATGGATATGGTGATGTATGCCGCTTCTACGGCGGGCAGTATCCTGGCATTGCGGGGAAACTATGCGGAAGCTGCGCAGTTGCTTTATCCGGTGCTTGCCAAAGCGCGCGAGCAGCATAAGCCGCGATTCGTGCTGAAAACCATAGCCTATCTGCTGAGCGCTTATTACAGAATGGATAACCGGGATTCGATTGATTATTATATGGCGGAAGGGAACAAGGTGGCAGCCGGCTTGCCCGAAACGAATGCCGAGGTGCAGGGTTATCACGAGGCATTGTGCGATATATTGACCAAAACGAAGCGTTACCGCGAGAGCCTGCTTATTCAGCGCCGCATGCTGGCAGCAAGGGACAGCAGTTCCCAAACCCCTATCGACCGTCTTTATGAACGAATGGCACGCAATTATGAGGGGATGAAAGATTATCCGGAAGCGGCGAAATATTACGCGAAAGCGTACCGTACTGCCGACAGCCTGCATAAGACGGAAGTGGACGCCGAGTTGTCCGAGCTTTCCATGAAGTACGAAAATCAGGAAAAGGCACTCGAGATAGCACGGCTCACCCAGGAACATCTGGAACAAAAGGCCAAGACCATGCAGTGGAGCGTGGCGGCGGTGATAGCGTTTTCGGCTTTCCTGTTGCTCGCCGCCTACTATATTTTCCGTCGTAAGCGTATCCGCAAGGAAGAAGAGCTGAAACTTGCCCAAAGTTATATAGACGGCTTGGAGCGAGAGCGCACGCGTCTTGCCAAGGATTTGCACGACGGTGTGTGCAACGACCTGCTCGGTATCGGTATGCATATGCAGTGCATGCGGCCTACCGACGAGTCTAAACAGGAGCTTCTTGCTTTATTGGAGCAGGTGCGCAGCGATGTACGTTGTATCTCCCATGAACTGATGCCGCCTAAATTTCAGTTCACCACTCTTGATGAAACCATGGAAGCTTATGTGGAGCGGCTTGCCCTGCCTTCGTCTGTACAACTTGCATTCAGCAAGGAGAATGAAGGCATGCAGTGGAGCGGTGTGCCGGAGCAGGTGTCTTATGAGGTCTATCGCATTATGCAGGAATTGCTGTCCAATATACTGAAACATTCCGGAGCGACGGAAGTGGATGTAAATCTCTCCTTAACAGGGAAATTACTGGCATTGCAAATCTCGAATAATGGCAAAAACTATTCGGACGGCGGAATGCAGGGAGAGGGGATAGGACTTGTTACAATCCGGGAACGCGCCAAAGCCGTAGGCGGTATGTTTGTTGCGGATATCCAGGACGGGAAACAGATATTCAGGCTTGAAATATCGTTGCCTGTTTAGCCGGAAACCGTTTTTTACCGTAAAGTCGGAATAATTATAAAATATTAATCTATTGACATGCCTGGCAATGGGACGGGGGTACTCCGTCCCATTCGTTCCGTAACAGGTAGACGTATTATTTATAGTTATTCCATGCGTAATATACTTTTAATCAATCTGCACTTCTTTGAAATCCGTATGGCCGATTGCCGGTAATAGGGTTTCCACTATATCCTTTGTCTTTAATTTCAGGCTGCAAGTGTTTTCGCATGGATGACAGCCTATATAGTCTGTTTGCATGATTTCTTTGTCTATCAACAATTTTACTTTATTGCCCCTGTCGTAGATAAGTCCGAGTACACTTACAGCTCCCGGACTTGTAGAAAGGAATTCTTCCAGCTCTTCGCTGGAAGCGAAAGATAGATGCGAACTGCCGATTTGTTTCGCAAGCTCTTTTACCGATAATTTTTTATGTCCTGGGAGTAGGAGTAGAAAATACTCTTTTTGTTTGTTCACCAGGAATAAATTCTTGCACGAAGCGACTCCCAATCTTTTTGCTATGGCTGTACCTTCTTCCATTGTCATAATCGGGTGATGTTCCATACTGATATAGCCGATACCCGATTTGTCGAGTATATTATAGATTTCACTTCTCATTTTATTCTGTTTGCTTTATTATTCCGACTGTTTCCGTATATCTGTAAATACCGTATATCTGCAAATATAGAAAATCAATCTGAAAAAGAAGGCCTGGGGCTTCTTAATCGATTCCGGTTTTCTGTAATTACTAAAAACTACAATTGTTTTTTATCCTTAACTATTTATTTTTGTCATAATCCGTTGGTTTGCAGAAATGCATATGAGAAGCATTTACATTTATCGGCGAAAATCACTATTTTTGGTGATGCCGCATATTGATAAATGCTATTTCTTTGCAATATAATTCAGAACACAAAGATAGGTTGATGAAAGAAAAAGATATACGCATTCTGTTGGTGGATGACCATGATTTGGTGCTTCAGGGCTTGAAGCGGATAGTGGAATGTTCGTTGCCGGAAATAAAAAACGTATGTACTGCATCGTCGGGACAAGAGGCGCTGCTTCTTATCGGCTCCCAACGCTTCAATCTTTTCGTGTTGGATATGGAGTTGCCCGACATATCAGGAATGGATATCATTGAGCGAATTCGGGAAAAAGACCCGCAGGCGCGTATCATCGTAAATACCATGCACGAGGAAATCTGGTTCATTAAAAATCTGATACACTGCTCGGTAGACGGCATCCTGTTCAAATCCGTCGATTCTACTAAAATAGCGGAAGCTATTCGCCGCGTATTGGACGGCGGGACATATTATTGCCCCTATGCCGAACATGTACGTGTGCAGATGCGGCGTTCGGACGAAGGACGGCGTGAAGAACTGACCCTGCGCGAGCTCGATGTGCTGAAACGCATATCCGAGGGCAAGAATACGCAGGAGATAGCCCAGGAACTTTGCGTCTCCACCAATACGGTCGATACACACCGGCGTCACCTTATGGACAAGCTGGAGGCGCGGAATGTGGCAGACCTGATAATGACAGCTATCTCCAAGGGGATTATCCCTATCCGTAAATACTGACGACATTACTCATTTAAATAGTTTGATATTATGAAAAAGTTTACAGTTATAACCTTGTCCGCAATGTTCTGCGGACTGGTTGCGTTGTCAGCATGCGGCGGTGGCGCCGCTTCGGGTTCGGCTGCAAGTAGCGATGCGCCTCTGGGACGTGTACCCGCCATATTCGTAGAAGTGGCTGCAAAGAAAAAAGCGCTGGATGAAAGCTTGCGCAAAGAAGATGACTTAGACAGTTACCAGAAAAAGCTGAAAGAATTCGACGAATATGCTGCCGAAAGTTTTCAGAAAGCAGCGGAAGAAGGCGAGAAGCTGGTAGGGCGCGAAATCGTTTGTACCGGAGATGTATATCCGGATTTCCAGGTTACGGGTGCTAAGATAGCGGAATACCGTGCCGGACGTGAAACGGGAAGCGTCATTGTGCGGGTAACGGTAACTCCCAAGCGCGATATCGTGGTACGCGAAACGAAACGCGACTGTGCCGAGGGAGAATATCCGCTGAAAGATACCCGTATGTACTTCGCCTTGATGAAAGCCGACGACCATTTGATAGAGTTGGGGCAGTTGAACCCGTTCAACAGTAATCCTTATAACAGTTCTTTGAAGGCGGAATATGCTCCCGGACAAATGATTCAAGCCGGTGTGCCTTGCCATAGTGAAGGCGCTCCCGTTTATATTAACTGCCACACCCGCGACTTTACGGAATTTGCAAAGATTGTATTCTTTGCAGAGAAAGACTATATGGCGATACGCAAACAAGCCTACGGTTTCTAAATGTACAGTTCTTCAATTAAAAAGCAGACAGATATGAACAGATTTTTAATGGCGGCAGCAGTTATCGTGCTTGCCGCCTGTGGCGGTGCATCCACACAAAGCGGAAAAAGTACGGATAAAGAGGGGCTGGCCGGTAAAGTATATAAAGTTCAGACTTTGATTTACAACGCAAAGGCTCAGGGCGGTGCAATAGTGAAAGACGGCAAGCCGGATGCTTATCATGAAACGGATTTTTTTCCGAAAGAAGATACCCGGATTTATAACACTGCCGAACAGCTTGATTCCGTAATAAGTGTGGTAGATGCCATGAAATATATTACAGTCTATGCCTACCAGGACGGAAATGTCAGCAATGAGAAGCTCTTCCAGAACGGTGAATTGGTTACCGACCGTAAGTATGTTTATCAGAATGGCAATCTGACGAATACAATCGAAGATATGTATATCGGCGGTGATAAAACCACCAATGAATATCCGGAGGATGCCTCGAAGATAGAGTATGATGCGAAGGGCAACCGCATAGAGCATGGAGATACGGAACGCGATTATGTGGTAAAAGACGCTCAGGGGCGTGTGCTTAAAGAGTCTGCTTACAGCGAAATGGACGACTATCTGATAGTTAAAGAGTATGCCTATAACGAAAAAGGCTGGTTGGAAACTTGCATATCTTCCGATGATAATAAAGTTTCTTACGACTATACGGAGACAGACGACCGGGGCAACTGGACGCGCATGGTGATAACCCTTAACGGACAACCTTACGGTATTGCGGAGCGTAACATTACTTATTACGAATGATAATATAAAGATATAAAATGGAAATTATAATCATATTGCTGGCCTTATTCTCGCAGCTATTGGGCTTGTGCGGCTTTGTTTTCTCATGCTTCTTGTTCTTGAAATTCAGCAAGATAAAGGGGTGGTTCAATAAGAAAGCGGGTACGGAGATTGTATCTTCTTTCAGCTTCCGTCCTTTTCGCACGCTGATTATAACGGGGTTGCTGGGGTTCGTAATGATGATAGTAGGGCTGCTTTGCAGTGTATGGCTTTGGGGCGACGGGACATCTGCTGAAACGCAGCTTTACTGGCTTGTAGGCATATGTGTGGCTTTGACGCTGGTTTATCCTGCCTGGCGTGTCGTACGCCGTATCTTACATTGCAGCCGGGCAGAGAACAAGAAAGCGGAGAGGTGGCGTCTTTTTTATGACGTGGTAATAAATTGGGCAGGACTTTGCGGAGGCTTGTTGCTGCTGGTCGTCTTATCTTTTGTGGCGGTAATCCTGTCATTTACCAAATGGAGCAATTTCGTTCCCATCCGTTTATATGAAATGGTAGGAATGGATGTAGTACCGGAATCGAAGACTTATTATTGGGTAGGTGCTGTGTTGGGCGTAGTAGCGGTCTTTTCGCAATGGTTCGGTCCGGACGGGGAGGATGTGATAGGCTATATGGTGGGTATCTCCGTACTTGCCTTTATCGGCTATGCCTGGTATCAGGTACGCAATGCAACACCCGAAGATAGAAAACGGCTGGCTTGGCGGTGGGGATATATGATATTGACTACTTATGCCGTATTCACCATTACCTGGATACTGATATTCGTGGCAATCGCACTGCTCATTCTTTATATCGTACTTGCAGCTACCGGCAATGCAGGCGGAGGCGGTAAGGACAAATATAAAGTGACCTGTGACAATCTGACAGATGATGTAATAAACGGAAGAGGGATATGCAAGATTACAAACTCCAGATGCAAGATGCGTGATACAGGAGTTTGCCCTTACGATTAAAAGAAAGCGGTTGCCGGTAAAGAGGCAACCGCCGTAAGCTTTCCGGGATAACCGGTCATAAAAAAACGGATGATGTATCGCTTTGAAATACACCATCCGTTTATATTGAACGAACCGTTTGTTCGGGGCTGACAGACTATCTGTTTACCCCGAACGGACGGTCTGTTTTTTCAGACCTCTTTAATCAGCTCCATGCCGCGTTTGATAGCCTCTTCATTCATCGGTATCAAGTGGTGGTGACGTTCGGGGAGTGTCTTTTTCAATCCTTTGATAACGTTGTCCAATGTTACAATCGGGGCAATCTTCAACAGGCCGCCCAGTACAATCATGTTGAATGCCTTTGCATTGTTCATCTCATTGGCGGCATCCATGGCGTCGATGCGGTAAACGTGGATATCCTTGCGCGTAGGCGGATTGATGATGCCGTAGCCGTCGTAGATAAGTACGCCGCCCGGTTTTACCTTGCTCTCGAACTTCTCCAGCGAAGGCTGGTTCAGGATGATAGCCGCATCGTATTTGCTCAGGATAGGCGAGGAGATTTTCTCGTCGCTCACGATTACGGTTACGTTTGCCGTACCGCCGCGCTGTTCCGGTCCGTAGGCGGGCATCCAGGTCACCTCTTTACCTTCCATTAATCCGGAGTATGCCAAAATCTTTCCCATGGACAATACACCTTGTCCGCCGAAGCCTGCTATAATGATTTCTTCTTTCATTGTTCTTCTGTTTTTAGCATCCTTATTTATCTTTCAAATCACCCAGTGGATAGAAGGGGAACATATTCTCTTGCATCCATTTGTTCGATTTCTCCGGAGACATCTTCCAGCCGGAGTTACAGGTAGAAACGATTTCCACGAGGTTGGAACCTTTGCCTGCCATGGAGTTCTCGAACGCCTTGCGGATAGCCTTCTTCGCCTTGCGGATAGCGGGAACGGTTTCCACGCTCTGGCGGGTAACGTATGCCGTACCTTCCAGTTGGGCGGCGATGTCTGCAATCTTCAGGGGATAACCATGCAGGTGCACATCGCGTCCGTAAGGGCTGGTAGAGGTTTTCATGCCTACAAGGGTGGTAGGAGCCATTTGCCCGCCGGTCATGCCGTAGATAGCGTTGTTGATAAAGACAATGGTTATATTCTCGCCGCGGTTCAGTGCATGAATGGTTTCGGCAGTACCTATACATGCCAGGTCGCCGTCGCCCTGGTAGGTAAATACCAGACGGTCCGGCCAAAGGCGTTTGATAGCGGTGGCAAGGGCGGGAGCACGTCCGTGGGCGGCTTCCTGCCAGTCGATGTCTATGTAGTTGTAGATAAACACAGCGCATCCCACGGGGGAGATACCTATGGCTTTATCTTCCATTCCCATTTCTTCGATTACTTCGGCAATCAGTTTATGAACCACGCCGTGGCTACATCCCGGACAGTAATGCATGGGATTATCGTTCATCAGAGTCGGTTTCTTGGCAACCAGGTTCTCAGGTTTGATAATATCTTCTTTTGTCATAATCACTTCTCCTTATCTGTTGGTGAACCGTATGAAGAACTCCATGAGCTTCACGAATATAGCCGCGCCGCAAACGTATAAAAACAGTTTGAAGTCGTCTCTTGCAGCAAAGTACACGATGATAGCCGCCAGGGCAAGTATCATGAAGAGTATGTTCAGTACGTTTCTTATTTTATCAGGATTCATCGCTTTATTTACGATTTGGTTATTTACTGTTTACGATTTATCTTGAAATCAGTTTTTCTTTCAGCGCCGTTACAATCTCATCCGGGTCGGGTACGATACCGCCGAGACGTCCGAAATGTTCCACTTTCACTTTCCCGTTTACCGCCAGGCGCACGTCCTCAATCATTTGTCCGGCATTCAACTCGGTAACCAGCATGCCTTTTACCTTGTCGGCATAGGCGGCAATGGCTTTGGTGGGGAAAGGCCAGAGGGTGATAGGACGGAGCATTCCGACCTTGATGCCTTCTTCGCGTGCCAGCTCCATAGCTTTCTGGCCGATACGCGCCATAGAGCCGAAAGCTACAATCAGGTATTCGGCATCTTCGCAGTGTATTTCCTCGAAGCGTACTTCGTTTTCTTCGATTTCTTTGTACTTGGCCTGGAAGCGGATATTGTTCTTCTCCATTTCTTCCGGCTTCAGCTCCAGGGAGGTGATGATGTTGGGCTTGCGGCCGTTGGTTCTGCCGGTAGTGGCCCACGGGCATTGCTCGATGACTTCGGCATCCGTACGGCGCGGCTTTTGCGGAGGCAGGACAACCTTTTCCATCATCTGCCCTATTACGCCGTCGGCGAGGATGATTGCCGGATTGCGGTATTTGAAGGCGAGTTCGAAGCCCAGGCTCACGAAGTCTGCCATTTCCTGTACGGAAGCGGGTGCGAGGGCAATGAGGCGGTAGTCGCCGTGTCCGCCGCCTTTTACCGTCTGGAAATAGTCCGCCTGGCTGGGCTGGATAGTCCCGAGTCCGGGACCGCCGCGCATTACGTTTACAATCAAACACGGCAGTTCGGCTCCTGCAATGTAGGAGATACCTTCCTGCTTGAGGCTGACACCGGGGCTGGACGAAGAGGTCATTACCATTTTTCCGCTTCCGGCGCCGCCGTACACCATATTAATAGCTGCCACTTCACTTTCTGCCTGGAGCACTACCATACCGGTGGTTTCCCACGGTTTCAGTTCGGCAAGAGTTTCCAACACTTCCGATTGGGGGGTAATAGGATAGCCGAAGTATCCGTCGGCGCCGCAGCGGATAGCTGCATGGGCGATAGCTTCGTTTCCTTTCATTAATACAACTTCTTCTGCCATATTCTTCTTATTTATTCTACTTTTACTTTATAAACCGAGATACATCCGTCCGGACATACGGTTGCGCACGAACTGCATCCGTTGCAGGTATCTTCCAATATCTGGTGGGCATAGTTATACCCTTTTACATTCACCTCCTTGGTGAGGGCTATTACATTGAGCGGACAAGCCACGACACATAGGTTGCAGCCTTTGCAACGTTCGGTGTCCACTACGATTGCTCCTTTGATTTTTGCCATAATTTACGTTCTTTTATTATTGATTGTACATGTCCTTATGGAAGAAGTTCAGAATATCCATTACCATATCGTAGGCTTGCCGGGCAGGGCTGTCCGGATTGAGGTCGATAGCATAGCGGTAGTTGTTCAGCGCCTGCTGCCAGTTGCTCTGTTTACGGTAAGCATTTCCACGGAGGTAATAAGCTTCGTCTTTTCCGGGAAAATCGGTTTTAAGTATTTCGTCGAGCTGAAGAATGGCCTGCTCCACATTTCCCTGATTGATAAGCTCTTTTATGGTATTTAGTTGCTCCATATCATTCTGAGTTCCGGATTATTGAAGTACAAAGATAGTTTTTATTTAAAGACGATAGCCAACTTTACTGTGAAAAATAAGAAAATAAGGAGACGGCCGCGTATCTTGTTTTTCTTTACTCCGGGCGTTTGCGTCCGAAACATCAGGCGTTTGCTTCCCATACTCCCGGCGTTTATGCCGTAAAGCTCCGGCATTTCAGGAGCAAACTCCCGGTGTTTGCTTTGCTAACCCCGGGTATTCGGGAGATATAATAATCCCTTTGTCTTGGCCTTGGTTTATTACTATACAAAGCGCGACAAAGGGATTATTCCTTAGCAAATCTGTAATTTCTATATATCGATGCTACTTTTAAAACCCGGTGTAGCTTATCGATAGCTTATCGGTTATTTTACAAGCTCCCCGTTTATATACAAATTCTTGAACGTAATGTCTTTTGCTCCTTTTATCTGATTACCGCCTTTTTCTACGTTATTGAAACGGGAATCTTCCACACTTACATTGTAAACATGCTTGTCGTCGTCGAGTCCGATAATGAGCACGCCGAGCTTGCTCTTTTCGCAGGTTACGTTTTTGAGGTGTACGTTGCGCACGGTGGGAGCATAGCCACGGTTGCACTTTTCACGGTTTTCGTATTGCAGGTTGATGCGCAGTACGGCTTCGCGACACTGGCCGACGGTGACGTTGCGTACGAATACGTTCTCTATCAGTCCACCGCGGCAGGTACTGGTCTTGATGCGGATTACGCGGTCTAAGTTCGGGCTGTCCATACGGCAGTTCTCTACGAAGAGGTTGCGGTAACCGCCGGAAATCTCACTGCCGATAACTACACCGCCGTGGCCGTTCTTCATAAAACAGTTGCGTACGATGATATTTTCGCTGGGGATGTTCCATTTGCGTCCGTCCTGGTTGCGTCCGGACTTAATGGCTATGCAGTCATCGCCCGTATCGAAAGTACAGTTCTCTATCAGCACGTTTTTGCAAGATTCCGGGTCGCAGCCGTCTCCGTTGGGACCACGGTTGAATACATGCACGCCGCGCACGATAAGGCTTTCGCAAAACAGCGGGTGGATAACCCAGAACGGAGAGTTCAGCAGGGTTACGTCCTCTATCAGTATCGTGTTGCAGGAGTAGAGGTTGATAAGTTGCGGACGCATGCCGTCCTCGGGTTTCATGATGCGTTTGTAGATAGGAGTGGAGGTTTCGCCGTACATCAGCAGGCGTTCGCGTCCGCCATTGCGCTGGGCTACCATTCCTTCTTTCCAGCCGTAGCGGGGAGAACCGCACATCGGCCACCAGGCCTCTTTGGAACCTTGTCCGTCGATTGTACCTTTGCCGGTAATGGCGATGTTGGTTTCACCGTACGCATATATCAACGGACGGGCGTTGTAGCAGTCCAGACCTTCCCAGCGGGTAATCACCCCGGGGAAGTAAAGGCTTTGGTCGGTTGAGAATTTCAGCACGGCGCCTTCTTCCACATGGAAGTTTACATTGCTTTTCAGGGTGATAGGACCTGTGTAGAAAGTTCCTTTGGGCACTACTACCGTTCCGCCGCCATTCAAGCTGCATGTTACGATAGCCTGGTTGATAGCTTCATGGCAAGGCTCGTCCGGCGTATCGGGCTTCGCACCGAAATCCGTGATGAGATAGGTACGGTCGGGAAAGGATGTTTTCTTGATTTGTTTCTCTATTTTGGCACTTTCCTTGAATGCCTTGTCGAAATCTACCGGATTGGCTGTTGCCAGGGTTACCGATAGAAGCAGGGAGATGATTCCGATTACTTTCTTCATGCGTTTTTCTTTTATGTTTCTTTAAAATGGTAATTAGATTACGTTGGCAAAAGTAGGAAAACTCTCCAAATGGCGAGGGTTAGTTTTTGATTGAAAGTGTGTAATATTTGATTGGGGAGGCGGGAAATCCGCCTCCCGAGCTAAAAAAAATCATCCCATGAGACAATTTATTTCGTCTCATGGGATGATTTTTTTTAGCTCACGGGATAAATCTATCCGTCTTACGGGATGAAAGCAACCGGTCGAAGGACTCCCTTGATTGAGGGATTATTCTTTTACCGGTATCTTGTCTATCCGCCGTTGGTGGCGTCCGCCCTCGAACGGAGTATTGAAGAACTCCGTCATAATCATATCCGCTTCTTCGGTACTGATGAAGCGTCCCGGCATGACGAGGACATTGGCATCGTTATGCTGGCGGGACAAGTGAGCGATTTCCGCAGTCCAGCAAAGAGCTGCACGGATACCCTGATGCTTGTTGAGCGTCATGTTGATACCGTTTCCGCTGCCGCAGATAGCGATTCCCGGATAACACTCGCCCGCTTCGACGGCTTGTGCCAGTCGGTGGGCAAAGTCGGGATAGTCGCAACTCTCGGTAGAGTAAGTCCCGTAGTCTTTGTAAGGCCAGCCTTTTACTTCCAGCCAACCGCGGACATATTCTTTCAGTTCGAATCCGGCGTGGTCGGAACAAAGTCCAATTGTTTTCATATAATATAAAGCGATAAAGCGAAAGAGCGATAAAGTGGTAAAAAGCGGTAAAGCGCCTTACCACCTTATCCTATCATCCGCTTTTTGTTAAATCATTGATTTTACCTGTTTGTACACATTCTCCGCCGTGAAGCCCAGCTTTTCGTCCAACACCTTGTAAGGAGCGGAGAAACCGAATGACTCCAATCCCCAAACCTTGCCGTGAACACCTACCAGGCCTTCCAGCGTAACGGGCAAACCGGCTGTGAGGCCGAACACCTTCGCATCTGCCGGAATAATCGTTTCCTGATAACCCGGAGCCTGGCTGCGGAACAAACCTTCGGACGGGGCAGATACGATGCGGAGCTTGATGCCGTCTTTACGCAGCAATTCTGCACCGGCTACCAGCGTGGCTACTTCCGAACCGGAAGCAACGAGGATAACATCCGGGTTTTCGTCCGAACCGGCTACGATGTACGCGCCTTTGGCCGCCTGGCTGTAATCGTTTCCGGCAGGCAGGTTGACGATGTTCTGGCGGGAGAAAATCAAAGCTGTCGGCGTAGAGGTATTTTCCATGGCGAGTTTCCATGCCACGGTTGTTTCTTCCGCATCTGCCGGGCGAAGTACCAGCATGGAGTTGTGTCCCTTGTGATTCTTCAGCTTTTCCATTAAACGGATTTGCGCTTCCTGCTCTACCGGTTCGTGGGTAGGACCGTCTTCGCCTACGCGGAATGCGTCGTGCGTCCAGATGAACTTCACGGGGACTTCCATGAGGGCTGCCATACGTACGGCGGGTTTCATGTAGTCGGAGAATACGAAGAATGTTCCGCAAGCGGGAATGATACCGCCGTGCAGCGCCATACCGATGCAGCAGCATGCCATTGTCAGTTCCGATACGCCTGCCTGGAAGAATGCACCGCTGAAGTCGCCTTTCTTGAAGGCATGGGTCTTTTTCAGGAAGCCGTCCGTCTTGTCGGAGTTGGACAGGTCGGCAGAAGCAACCACCATGTTTTCTACCTGGGTGGCAAGGGCGCCCAATACGGTAGCCGATGCAGCGCGTGTAGCAGTGTTGGCTTTCTGTTCGATAGCAGCCCAGTTTACTTCGGGAGCTTTGCCGGAGAAGAACATCTCCAGCTTGGCGGCCTTTTCGGGGTTGGCTTTTGCCCATGCAGCTTTGGCTGCATATTTTTCCGCCATGATTTTCTTCAGTTCGGCAGCACGCTTGGCATAAAGCTCGGCTACTTCCGGGAAGATAACGAACGGATTTTCCGGGTTGCCGCCCAGGTTCTTGATTGTATTTACATAAGCGTCGCCGCCCAGGGGAGCGCCGTGAGTGGCGCAGTTGGCCTCGTAGCTGCTGCCGTCCGCTTTGCGGGCGCCTTTACCCATAACGGTATGGCCGATAATCAGTGTAGGACGTTCGGTCTCGGCTTTGGCCTGGTTGAGTGCGTCGCGGATAGCGTCTGCGTCGTTACCGTCGATTTTGATGACTTTCCAGCCCCATGCCTCGTACTTCTGGGCGGTATCTTCAATCGTTACGTCTTTCGTTTCGGTAGAAAGCTGGATGTCGTTTGCATCGTAGAACATGATGAGGTTATCCAGTCCCAGCGCACCGGCAATGCGGCCTGCGCCCTGCGAAATCTCTTCCTGGATGCCGCCGTCGGAGATATAGGCATAAATCGTCTGGTTCATTACCTCTTCGAAACGGGCTTTCATGAACTTGGCGGCAATGGCTGCCCCCACAGCGAAGGTATGGCCTTGTCCCAGCGGGCCGGAAGTGTTTTCGATGCCGCGCATGATGTCGCGCTCGGGATGTCCCGGCGTGGGGCTGCCCCATTGGCGGAACTCTTTGAGCTCGTCCAGCGTAAACTTGCCGGTCAGCGCCAGTGTGGAATAAAGCATCGGTGACATATGTCCCGGGTCGAGGAAGAAGCGGTCGCGACCTTCCCAGGCAGGATTCTCAGGGTCGTACACTAAGAACTCGGAGAAGAGTACATTCACGAAGTCGGCTCCACCCATAGCGCCGCCTGGGTGTCCGGAGTTGGCTTTCTCGACCATAGATGCAGCGAGGATACGGATGTTGTCCGCTGCGAGGTTCATAAGTTTCTTGTCGTTCATATTAAAATATAGTTATGATTTGAATGCTATATAAGCGGGTTGACAGCTTGTTTGTTAATCTTAACAGGGACAAAGATAACTCTTTATGTGCAATTCGCAACATAGAAAGCGGCTCTTTTTTCTTGCTTTTCCCGCCTGCTTCTTGTTTAAATTACAATAAGTTCGTACCGTTGATTTACTGTAACTCGACAGTAACAATCGATTTGGCGGGAAGTTTGATTTTCATTACTCCTTTATCGATTTTTATCTCTTTGAGAGGAACCAATTTTACTTTGTCGGGATTTTCGAAAGAATTGTAGTCGGTTATCTTGGCGGAGGTCAGCATTTCGCCTACCGCTTTTTTAGCCTGTATTCCCGGCAGATTTACAATAACTTCCCGCTCGTTGTCTACATCAACATTCGACAGGGAAATATGGATTTTTCCGTTCTTGTCTTTGGATGCCGTAGCACTGATAAGGGGCAGTGTACGGTTGTCGCGCACGGTTACCTGCTCGCAATCTCCCTCGAAGGGCAGGTAAGTGGCATCCTGGTGCACCTTGTACATCTTGAAAACATAGTAGGTGGGGGTCAGCACCATTTCCTTGCCTTTGGTCAGAATCATGGATTGGAGCACGTTGACAACCTGGGCTATGTTCGCCATTTTCAGGCGGTCGGTGTATTTATGGAAGATGTCGAGGGAGAGGGAAGCCACGAACGCATCGCGCAGCGTGTTTTGTTGGTAGAGGTGTCCCTTGATTGTACCCGGTTCTTCGTCCCACCATGTTCCCCATTCGTCGAGCATAAGGGCTACGTTCTTGTCCTTGTCGTATTCGTCCATAATGGCGCAGTGCTTCTTCAACACGTCTTCTATCTCGCGGCATTTGCCCATAGTCCAGTAATAATCGTCCTTGTCGAACTCCGTTGCAGAGCCTTTACTGCCGCTCCAGCCGGCCACGGTGTAATAGTGGAGCGAAAGGCCGTTCATGCGGCTGCCTACGCGTTCCATAAGCACTTTCGTCCAATTGTAGTCGTAATCGCTGGCGCCGCTGGCTATCTTGAACAGGTGGTTGCCGTCGTAGTTGCGGCAGTAGGTGGAGTAACGGCGGTAAAGGTCGGCATAGTATTCGGGGCGCATGTTTCCGCCGCAACCCCAGCTTTCATTGCCCACGCCGAGGTACTTGACCTTCCATGCCTTGTCGCGGCCGTTCTTCCGGCGCAGGTTCGCCATGGGGGAGTCGCCGTCGGAAGTCATGTATTCCACCCATTTGGCAAGCTCCTCAACGGTTCCGCTGCCTACGTTGCCGCTGATGTAAGGCTCGCAACCCAGCATCTCGCAGAGGTTGAGGAACTCGTGCGTACCGAAACTGTTGTCCTCGATAGTGCCGCCCCAGTTGTTGTTTACCATTTTAGGGCGGTTTTCCTTAGGACCGATGCCGTCCATCCAGTGGTACTCGTCGGCAAAGCAGCCGCCCGGCCAGCGGAGAACGGGGACTTGGAGTTCTTTCAGGGCATTGAACACGTCGGTACGGTAGCCGTTGATATTGGGTATGTCGGAGTTTTCGCCTACCCATAGCCCGCCATAGATGCAGGTTCCCAGGTGTTCGGCAAACTGGCCGTAGATTTCTTTGGGAATAATCTGTTTGCCTTGTTCGGCATGGAGCGTAATCGTTGCACTCTTTTGTGCGGACACCGATACGGATGCAGCTAAAAGGATACTGCTGAATAATAGTTTGTTTCTCATAATGGTTATTAGTTATATGATATTCGTAATGTAATGTTGTGTAATATTATGCAATGTTGCACGGCGGATGTTTCCGCCTGCCGTACCGCTATTTGAGCAAACGGACTTCGTAGATAGCCGGCGTCCATTCCGTACCGTCCGGGCTGAACCGTACCGTGTAGCTGCCGGCGCCTAATTGCCGGGGCAGGGAATAGGTGCTGGTTACGAAGCCCTCTTTATCGGGCTGGCTGATAACGGGGCTGGCGGCCAGTCTCTCGTCGTCGAGGAAGATTGCGGCTTTCATGCCGTCTTCTTTCCGCGTGGTAATCATTAGCTGTCCGGCTGTCTCCTTTACCTTCAGGTTGTAGCTGAACCAGCCTTTAGCACGCCGGAAGTGGCGGTCTTTGTCTGTTCCCGTTTCCGACTGGTCGTAGCGGATGCCGTGGTCGGACTCCGGCTGTTGCTCGCCGGGGAAAATAAGGTCTGCCGTCCGGTTGGCAAGCTCCGTTGCCCGGCGTTCGCGCAGCTCCGTTTCTTTGCGGATGCTTTCCGCCTCTGCCTCGGTTACCTGGTGGAAGTAGACGGCATAGCGGGAGTCGTGCAGCCGGAAGAAAGGTATCAGTTTCAGCGTCTTTCCTTGTGCGGGATAGATGTTTCCGGTGTAGTCGAATGCTATTTGTGCGTCGTCCGTTTTCCGGAGCGAGTTGGGCAGCGATGCGGGAGAGCCTACCAGCATCGGTATTTCCTGCAAGGAAACCTGCTTGCCGTGGGCGATGTGTCCGCCGCGGCTGTCGTCTGCATAAAGCCCGTCCATATTTTCCGTACCGGTGGGGCTGGCAAGTACGACGGGGCCGTACATGAATGCGTAAAAATGCTTCTTGTCCGGTATTTGTTCCAGGGTTATCCGCATCGGCAGGTTCAGTACGATTTCGTCTCCGGCTTTCCATTTGCGGCTAATCGTGAGATATTCTCCCGGAGCGGCATGTATCTCCTGCTTTTTCCCGTTTACGGAAACGCTTGCGCCTTCCGCCCAGGAGGGATAACGGAGTTTGAGGCTGAATGCTTTTTTATGCCCTTTTTCCACCCGGAACCTGATTTGTTCTTCATCGGGGAAGCGGGTTTCCTGTACCAGGGTAATCCCTTTCTCCTTCCAGGTAAGCCGGGAGGGGATAAAGAGGTTTACGTAAAGCGTGTCCTGGGCGTGTGCATAGATGAATTCGCCGTATTTGGTATGGTTTTCCAGTCCCGAGCCGACGCAGCACCACATGGACGTTTCCGGCTGCGAGTAAACGCGGTAGTGCCCCGGACGCATGGGAGTGAAATACACGAATCCGCCCTTTACAGGCTGTTGCGAGGCAAGGATATGGTTGTATAAGGCGCGTTCGTAATAATCGGTGAAACGGATGTCGGGAGAAGTCCGGAAAAGCATCTTCGTGAGGCGGAGCATATTGTAGGTGTTGCAGGTTTCCGGGCCTTGTACGTCCTCGAGCATGGAGGTGAAATTGTCCGCCGGATGAAAATGCTCGCGTACGCTGTTGCCGCCGATGCAGACGGAACGGTGGCCGACGACGGTGTTCCAGAAGAAGCGGGCGGCATGGTCCCACTCCCGGTCTTGTGTAAGGTCGGCGATACGCTTATAGCCGATAACCTTCGGTATCTGCGTGTTGGCATGCATACCCGTCAGGCAGTCTTTGTTGTCGGTGAGAGGGTCGAGAAGCACCCTATGGGAGAAACGGCGTGCCAGTTCCAGGTATTTCCGGTCGCCCGTAATGTCGGCAACATCGGCGAATACCTCGTTCAGCCCTCCGTGCTCGCTGCGGAGCATATCTTGTATTTGTCCGTCGGTAAGCCCTGCCGTGATGTCTGTCATCCAGTCGGTGAGGGCAATCAGCATCCGGCGGGCAAGTTCGCTTCCTGCATAAAGGTAGGCGTCGCGAAGTCCGGCATAGGTCTTGTGTATGTTATAAAGGGGAACCCATTTGCCGTTGAGGTCGAAACTTCCGGGGCGGATATTCCCCGCCTTGATTTCTTTCCAAAGTTGCAGGCTTCCGGGAGTTCCTCCGATGAAACCCGTGCCTACGGCTTGCTGTGCCCGGTACAATTCGTTCAGCATATAGTCCAGCCGGTTATATACGGCTGTATCCCCGGTAGCGGCATACATCATGGCGAGTGCGGAGAGGTAATGTCCGCCGATGTGTCCGTCCAGTCCGGTATTTTCCCAGTTGGTATAGCTCGGCGCTTTGGGGGTGAGCCCGGCTTCGCGCAGGAAAGGGGCGAGCAATCGGTCGGGGTTCATGGACATTATATAATGTAAGTCGGTCTGTTGTGCTTGCAGGAAAGGGCTTTCCAGCAACTCGACATCTTGCAGGGGGAAGTAGGATACTGCTTGCCGTGTTTGGGCTTTTCCGGTCAGGAGAAAGAGGAATAGTAGTAGACAGGTAAGTGGTGATTTCATTTGTATCAGGTTTTTTAAAGAATGAAGGATAGCTTCTTTGATACGGACGAATGTACCGGGAGTCGCTCCGGCGCCGACAGCACCCATGCGGCGGCCGCAGCTCCTCCCGCTACGATTGCATCCGTCATTATTCCCGTGCCTTTTGCCTGCCGTTCCCCTGGGACGGGTTTCTTGCGAGGCTGCCGGCCGTTATTCTACGGGAATTACTTTTTATATTCGACTGCTGCCGCTTCGACAGGCAATCCGGCCTTGTAGTTTTCGATATATGCGTTGAAGCCTGCTACGTCTTCGGCTGTCGGCGATATCTCGATGCCGGCATCTCCGTCGAATACGTTTTCGTCCAGGAAGTCGGCGAGCGATTGCTTCTTCTCGTTGTTCACAAGGTATGAGCCGAGCAGGGCGATACCCCATGCGCCGCCTTCGCCGGCTGTCTCCATAACGGAGATTGGGGAGTTTATGGCTGCTGCAAGCACTCTCTGGCCTACGCCTTTCGTCTTGAACAACCCTCCGTGTCCCGTAATCCTGTCGACTTTGATTTTCTCCTCTTTGAAGAGGATATCGTTGCCTATCTTGAGCACTCCGACCGAAGCGTACAAATGAGCCCGCATGAAATTGGCGAGGTTGAACTTGTCGTTTGCCGAACGTACGAACAGCGGTCTGCCGTCTGCCAGCCCCGTTACAGGCTCTCCCGAGATGTAGTTGTACGAAATGAGTCCTCCGCAGTCCGCATTGCCCGTGAGCGCGTGGTTGTAGAGCTTTCCGTATATCTCATCCATGTCTACGGGGATGCCCAGTAGCTCCTGGTACTCTTTGAACAGGCCTACCCAGGCATTGAGGTCGGAAGTACAGTTATTGCAATGTACCATGGCTACAAGGCTTCCGTCGGGGGTTGTCACCATGTCTATCATTTCGTATGGCTTCGACAGTTCTTTTTCCAGTACAATCATGGAGAACGAGGATGTACCTGCCGATACGTTTCCCGTGCGTTGCTTTACGGCGTTGGTTGCAACCATGCCCGTACCGGCGTCTCCTTCGGGGGGGCAAACCGGTATTCCTGCTTTCAGATGTCCCGATACATCGAGCTTTCCGGCTCCTTCGGGCGTAAGGAAACCTGCGTTCTCGCCTGCCGGCAGTACTTTGGGCAGAATGTCCTGCAATTTCCAGCCATATCCTTTCGGAGCAATCAGGTTATCGAATTTGGCTATCATTCCGGCGGAATAATTCTTGGTGGCGGGGTCTATGGGTAGCATGCCCGACGCATCGCCTATGCCCAATACCTTTTGTCCCGTTATCTGCCAGTGTACGAATCCGGCAAGCGTTGTCAGGTAGTCTATATCCTTCACGTGTTCTTCATTATCCAGGATAGCCTGGTACAGGTGGGAGATACTCCACCTCAGCGGGATGTTATAGACGAACAGTTCCGACAGGGCTGCCGCTGCCTGGGCAGTGTTGGTGTTTCTCCATGTACGGAAGGGCACGAGAATTTCCTCTTTCCCGTTGAATGCCATGTAGCCGTGCATCATGGCGCTGACGCCTATTGCCGCCAGGGTTTCTATCTCCGTGTCGTACAACTCTTTTACGTTCGAACGGAGGTCGGCGTAGCAATCCTGCAATCCGTACCAGATAGCCTCGACACTATACGTCCACAGTCCGTCTACCAACTGGTTTTCCCATGTGTGGCTTCCCTGGGCAATCGGTTTGTTTTCCTGGTCAATCAAAACAGCCTTTATCCGTGTCGAGCCGAATTCTATGCCGAGAACGGCTTTGCCTGCTTCGATTGTCGATTTTGCATCTGATTTCATAAGTAATGATTTAAGAGGCTGTGCCGAAACCCTTTTCTTGCCGCAGATTACGCGGATTGTCGCAGATTGCCTGTATCGTTGATAGATTGTTTGGTTTCAATCTGTGCTAATCCGTGTAGTCTGCGGTGAATTCCGGCACATCCTCGGGGTTTTAACAAAGCGCTTTGTTCAGCATATAATATACCTCGTTCATGCGCAGTTCTTTCTTGAACTCGCTGATAGTGGTATTTTCGTCGATAACCACCATTTCGATGCCTGCCATTTCTGCAAAGTCCTCCCAGTATTCTACGGTAAGGTCGTAAGAGAAGCTGGTATGGTGTGTGCCGCCTGCCAGAATCCATGCTGCCGCACCTACTTCGAGGTTGGGCATCGGAATCCACAAGGCGCTTGCCACGGGAAGTTTCGGGAGCGGCTTGCTCTTGATGCATTCCACCTTGTTCACGATAAGGCGGAAACGGTTGCCCAGGTCTACGATTGTTGCCGCTACACCTTCGCCTTGCTTGCTGGTGAATACGAGGCGGGCGGTTTCACTGTCGATACCGATACTCAGGCGGTGTACTTCCAGTTTCGGCTTCTGCTCGGCTATCAACGGGCATACTTCCAGCATGTGTGCTTGTAGGATAGCGCTCTTTTCACCGTCGAAGTTCAGGGTATAGTCCTCCAGGAAGGAGCATCCGTTCGGCATGCCCTGGCTCATGAACCAGGTGGTGCGGTAAAGGGCAGCCGTTTTCCAGTCGCCTTCCGCTCCGAAGCCGTAACCTTCCGCCATGAGGCGTTGGGATGCCAGGCCGGGGATTTGGTCGAAGTCGCCCAAGTCGTTGAAATTGGTTGTGAAACCTTTGGCGCCCGTGTCTTTCAGTACGCGGCGGATAGCGATTTCCGCTTTGGCAGAGTTCCACACTTTAGTGTAGGCTTCCGTACCTTCCTGCTCGAGGGCGGCATCGTGGTCGTAAAGCCGGAAGTATTCCGCAACGAGGGCTTTTACATCGGCGTCATCGACGGCATTGTAGTAGGTCATGACATCGTTGATAGGGTAGTAGTCTACATGGTAGCCCAATACCTGCTCGGCGCTTACCTTATCGCCGTCCGTTACGGCTACGTTGTTCATCTGGTCGCCGAAACGGATGATGAGCATATCCTGTGCATCGGCCCATGCGGCAGCCACGCGCATCCATGCGGCAATCTGTTTTTGGGCTTTTTCATCCTGCCAGTGGCCTACCACTACCTTGCGGTTCTTGCGCATACGGGTAACGATGTGCCCGAATTCGCGGTCGCCGTGGGCAGACTGGTTCAGGTTCATGAAGTCCATATCCATTGTTTCCCAGGGAATTTCTTTGTTGAACTGCGTGTGGAAGTGCAGCAACGGCTTCTTCAGTTCCTGCAAGCCGTGAATCCACATTTTGGCAGGAGAGAAGGTGTGCATCCAGGTGATAACGCCGATACATTTCTCGTCGTTATTGGCTGCCTTGAAAGCGGCGGTTACTTCCTTGGAGGAGTTTACCGTACCTTTATATACCACTTTTACGGGCAGGCGGCCGGAATCGTTCAGACCTTTTACCATTTCGTTACTGTGTGCGTCTACTGCCACTACTGCGTCACCTCCGTAAAGAAGCTGTGCTCCTGTTACGAACCATACTTCATATTGATTAAATGCGTTCATACTGTTTTTAATTTTATTGGTTTCTTATACGTTAATACTTTATTTCTGCCCGTAATAGGCGTTCGGTCCGTGCTTCCGGCTGAAATGCTTCTCTACGAGCAGCGGATTCATCGTCAGGTGCGGATTGACGGCATAGGCTATCGACGCCATTTTAGCCACCTGCTCCATGACTACGGCGTTGTGTACCGCATCGTGGGCGTCCTTTCCCCAGGAGAAGGGGCCGTGGTTCTTTACCAGCACTCCGGGGGTGTGAACGGGGTTCAGCCCTTCGAAGCGTTTCACGATTACGTTGCCGGTTTCCAGCTCATACGCTCCTTTTACCTCCTCCTCTGTCATATCGCCGGTGCAGGGTATGGCGTCGTGGAAATAATCGGCATGGGTGGTTCCTATGTTGGGTATGTCGCAACCGGCCTGTGCCCAGGCGGTGGCATAGGTGGAGTGCGTATGCACCACGCCGCCGATTTCCGGGAATGCCTTGTAAAGCACTACGTGGGTAGGAGTGTCGGAAGAGGGTTTCAGGCTGCCTTCCACTACGTTGCCGTCGAGGTCTACGACAACCATGTCTTCCGCCTTCATATCATCGTAGCTTACTCCGCTGGGTTTGATGACGACCAGTCCCGTGGCACGGTCGATAGCCGATACGTTTCCCCATGTGAAGATTACGAGTCCGTGTTTCACCAAATCGAGGTTGGCACGAAATACTTTTTCTTTCAGTTCTTCTAACATAATGATTAAATTTTAAACTTCGGCGCCTTGCGGTATGCCTTTTCATTGAACTGGTACAGGGCTGCACCGCGTTTGGAACCTGTTTTATCAATCTTGTCCGTTTTTTCTATATAGTCCATTTCGGCTATTCGCTTGCGGAAGTTCCGCTTGTCGATACTTTCGCCGTAAATGGCTTCATACAGGCTTTGCAGTTGCGAGAGTGTGAACAGCCGGGGCAGCAGGTTGAAGCCGATAGGTTCGGTAGATGCCTTCTGCTGCATCAGCGTACGTGCTTTCTCCACCATTGCCGGGTGGTCGAAAATCAGCGGTGGCAGTTCATTGATGTTTACCCAGAAAGCATTGTGCTGCTGCACTAAATCCTTGTCGTATTCGTTGATATTGACCAGCGCATAGTAGGCTACGGAGATAACCCGTTCGCCGGGGTCGCGGTCGATAGCGCCGAAGGAACCGACTTGTTCCATATATACATCGTCCAGTCCGGTCAGTTCGGCAAGCACCCGTTTGGCGGCGTCGTCCACGCTTTCGTTCTCCTGGACGAAGCCTCCCATTAACGACCAGTTGCCCATTGCCGGTTCGAAATTCCTTTTCAGCAACAGCAGGTGCAACTCGCCTTCGTTGAAGCCGAAAATGATACAGTCGATACCGACGTAGAACTTAGGATTGGAACTGTAGTAATTACTCATATATTATATTTTACTCTGATTACAGGATTCGTTTCATGTATATCGATACTTTCCCATACGGGTGGGCTTTACCAGAAGTAGCAGTAGAATGCTGCGGTGATACCCAGGATGATTACCGTATGGATAATATCCCAGTGGTTCCAACTGGCACGTGTGGTAGCTCTCTGCTCGGGTGTGGATGTGCCGAATACCAGGCCTTGTATTTTCTCCGCACTCGGCGCTTCGGTCATCAGGCTCACTACGACTACCACGATAATGCAGAACAGGAACATCCAGCCGCAGAAGAACAGCCAGTTCAAATCGTAGAACAGGTATTTGAACAAGGAGCTGTCCGTTACCGCTGCATTACTGTAATATACCTTTGCCCCCAGGCGGGTAAGACCGATAATCATACCGGCAATCAGTCCCCACATACCGCCTTTGGCGGAAGTACGTTTCCAGCAGATACCCAAAAGGAATGCGGCGGCAATACCGGGAGCCAATACGGATTGTACGTCTTGCAGGTAGGTGTAAAGAACATCGCCTACGCTACGCATGATAGGAATCCACAGGATACCCAGCACCACGATAACCACCGTTGCGATTTGTCCGATACCTACCAGCTTCTTTTCCGGAGTTTCCGGTTTGAAGCGTTTGTAAAAGTCGATTGTGAAGAGCATGGCCGACGAATTGAACAGGGAAGCCAGCGAACTCATCAGTGCGGCAAGGATACCGCAAACCACCAGCCCTTTCACTCCGGCAGGGAGCAGTTTGGCTACCAGGGTGGGGAAAGCTGCGTCTGCATTGGCAGTACCGTTGGCGAGCAGGGGAAGGAAACCTTCGCCGCCCGCTCCGATGTATTTCTGATGCAGTGCAAAGGCAATCATACCCGGAATCAGGAACAGGAATACCGGTAACAGTTTCAGGTATGCACCGAAGATAGTACCGCGGCGCGCCTCTTTTTCATTTTTTCCGGAAAGTACACGCTGTACGATGAACTGGTCGGTACACCAATACCAGAAACCGATAATCGCCGAGCCTACTAACGCGCCTAACCACGGGAAATTGGGGTCGTTGTTGTCGCGGATGAGCTGGGTCATGGTATCTCCGTATTCGTTGACGGTGACCGCACCGCATATACTCATCATTTCTTCCCAGCCGCCCAGCTCTTTAAAACCGAGTACGAGGATGATAAGCGACCCCAGCAATAGGATAGGGGTTTGCAGTACCGATGTGTAAAGCACGGATTTCATGCCGCCGAAGACGGTATAAAGCGCCGTCAGCACAACCAGGCCGATAGCTGCAATCCAGAAGAAGTCTATCCCCCACAATTCTTTGATACCGAATACCTGCTGGAATACCAGGCCGCCGGCATATACGGTTACAGCTACTTTTGTCAGCACATAGCTGATTAATGAAATAACGGAGAGGATTGTACGCGATTGCGGATTGTAACGGCGTTCCAGGAATTCGGGCATCGTGAATACCATGCTTCGCGAATAGAACGGTACGAATACCCAGCCCAGAATTAAAATCATCCAGCCTTGTATTTCCCAATGCGCCATTGCCATACCACTGGATGCACCGGCGCCTGCCAGTCCGATTAAGTGTTCCGAACCAATATTGGATGCGAAAATAGATGCACCAATGGCAAGCCAGGTAGCGTCGCGTCCACCTAAGAAATAATCAGCGGAGTCGTTTTGTTTTTGTTTGACGACCCAAACAATGATACCTATCAGAGCCAGGAAAAAGATTCCGATGACTAACCAATCTAATGTTCCCACGATAATAATGATTTAAAAGGTTATTATTTATTTCTCTACTATTTCTCTACCGAGAATTTGAAAATACATTCGCTGTTGTAAGTCTGTCCCTGTTCCAGGATTACGGACGGCCATTGCGGTTTGTTGGGGCTGTCGGGGTAATGCTGTGTTTCCAGGCATACGGAAGCACGCTGATTGTAAACGATGCCTTTCTTGCCTTTTACGCTCCCGTCCAGGAAGTTGCCGCTGTACACCTGTATACCCGGTTCATTGGTGTAGACTTCTACACTGATACCGCTTTCGGGAGAGGTGAGTTTGGCAGCGAGCTGTTTGATGTCTCCGCCGGTGTTCAGCACCCAGTTGTGGTCGTAGCCGTTGCCGTTTTTAAGTTGTACGAAATCGAAGTCGGCAATGTCTTGTCCTACTGCTTTCGGAGTAGTGAAGTCCATGGGTGTGTCTTTTACGGTCACTATCTCTCCGGTAGTCATAAAGGTACTGTCTACAGGAGTATAGTTATCCGCATTTACATACAGGATATGGTCTGTGGCTGCTTTGGAGGGGTTGCCGGACAGGTTGAAGTAAGAATGGTTCGTCATGTTGATAACCGTTTTCTTGTCTGTCGTCGCGCTGTATTTAATGTCTATGGCATTGTCGTCCGTCAGCTTGAAGAGGACTTTGGCTGTTACATTACCCGGGAAATTGTTGTCGCCGTCCGGAGAGAAGCGTGTCAGTTCCAGGGTCGTTTCATCAATGGGGTTGGCTTCGTACATCTGGTATTGCCACCCTTTGGGACCTCCGTGCAGGCAGTGTCCGAAGTTGTTCTGCGGTAATTGGATTGTATCTCCGTCCAATACTATTTTTCCCCGGTTTATTCTGTTGGCGTAGCGTCCGATAGATGCACCGAAGTCGCTCGGAACGTTGATGTAGTCGGCTATGCTGTCGAAACCGAGAACCACATCCTGCATTTCCCCGTTTTTGTCGGGAACCATAACAGATACGATGCGTCCGCCGAAGTTGGTGATACATACTTCCATGCCTGCCTTATTCTTCAATGTGTAAAGATTGGTCTGGGCATCGTTCACTACTGTCTGGAATTTTGTCGGGTCAAGACCGGAAAGAGTAAGTTCCGTCTGGCTTTTCTGTGTGCAGGAAGCTAACATCAATGTAGCTATTCCGGCAAGAATAATGTGATTTCTCATGGTGTTATTTTGTTTGAAAATTAGATTCTTATCTTATTTCGGGTGTAAAAGTAACACTTTTATTTAGTGTAATATATACACTTTAGTATGTTGTGTAACATAAAATGTAAAAGAATCTGCATCGAAATAAGATTTTTTTGCCCAGAAACGCTTTTAGAAGGGGAGGAGAGTGGTCTGAGCCGTATACTGAAAGCTGTCCCGGCCGTATGCAGAGTCCGGCTCTGTGTACGGCCGGGAGCAGCTCATGTCTTTTCCGTTCCTATCCGGTATGTATAGGGAAGGAGGATTAGTTGATTTTCTTTCCCCAGTAGGTCTTGTTGTTTCCGTAGGCGGCGTAAACTATGGTATGCGTTCTCGGACTGGCCTCCCAGTCTGTTTCGCGTTGCAGGTAAAGGTCGATACCGTTGGCTGTCAGAATTTGGTTTTCTGCATCATAGCTCCATGTACCGCCTTTCCATGTTCCCTCGGTTATGGTATGGTCGGCAGCCAGTGTCATGGTTACCGATTCTTTTTGAATTCCGTAGTTGTAAGACAAGTCTATGTGCTCCCAGTTTCCGATGAGTTCTTCTTCGGTAATAGCTACCTGGGGAACTGCTCCGTAGCGTTCGGGCATAACCAAAGGCCAGCCGTCCTTAGTCCAGCGGATGCTGCGTACATGTCCCAACATGAGGGCGTTACTGTACGTATTTCCTTCCACATTTTCCGGGAACCGGCCTTGCGAGGCATAAAACCAGTTGCCGTTTCCGTCGTCGAAGATACAGCAGTGCGAGATGCCTACCCAACCGTGGCTATTATTGAACTTATACGGGTGGGTCACTACGGGTAAGATGTCACCTCCGTTTGCAGTAGCATTCGTACCGTCCATACCCAGGTACGGACCGGCAATATTAGTGGCACGTGCTACACGGGTATTGTAAGGTACTCCTACCGCATCATAAGCCAGGAACAGGTAGTAATATCCGTCGCGGTAAATCACTTCGGGAGCTTCCGAAGCTTGCCAGCGGTCGTTCATTCTACGGGTGGCTATCAACTGTCCATAGGCGGCGATACCTTCATCGCCGTTACTCCAAGGAGTGGGGAGGTCGGCTTTTACCTTGCCGGTTTCTGCATCCAGTTCTACTATGGCTATGCCGCTGTGCCAGGAGCCGTAGACTAAGTAATGCCTTCCGTCGTTATCGATGATATAGCAGGGGTCGATAGCGTTCCATTTGTAGTAGCAGTTTGCATAATCGTCCGAGGCGACATTGAAGTTTAATCCCTTGTCCGATGCGTTGGTAATGACGTAACCTTTATCCACCCAGCCGTCGTTGTTGGCAGGGTTGTCGTTCTCCATTACACCGATAAAAGCGCGTTCGCTCCATGTACCGTTACCGTTCAGCGTACCGGGACAGACTATGGAGTAATACATACGGTACAAACCGTTTCTGACTTTCCGTACACAAGGAGCCCAGCAGTAGTTAGTACCGAAAGTCGCTTCAACGGCTGTGGTGGCAGCCAGCCCCATAGTAGCACGAATTTCATTCAGTTTGGGAATAACCCACTCTGGCAGGCTTCGCATGGTTCCGCCCAGATATTCCCAGTCTACTAAATTCTTCGAGCGTCGTGCGTGGATATGTCCGCCTGCGGCATGTGCATCGCCATACGAGGCATCGGTTTGATACATATAATAATATCCGTCCTCGGCCAAGACTATTGTCGGGTCGTGTACGTTGCTCAAATTCCATTGGGTACGGTTAGACCAGTCGGAGATATTTACATAATAATCTTCGTATGCCGGAGCCACGTAGCTCTTGAGTTGTTCTTCAAGGCTTTGGGCTGCTGTGGTCGATGTAACTGTTTCCGAGTAAGTGTAATGGCTGTTGCCGTAAACGTATGCGCGTATGTAATAAGTCGTATTGCCCATTAAGCCGGAGATAGTTGCACTGAAATTTTCGTCCGCTTCCACTACATTGTCTTTGATAGTAGGATTTTGGGCATTTACACTATAGCAGAATCCTCTCTTGGCTACGTTGTTCAGGTTGCCGGTGACCGATGAATTAACGGTTAGTGAAGTGCTTGTAATTGCAGTTACTTCGGGAGCGGCTATGGTTATATCGCTGTTTCTATTGTATTCGATATTGTCCAGTCCGTCGGAGCAAGCCGTGAAAACGCAGACCGTCAGCAGGGATATAAAGAAAAATGTTAGCTTTTTCATTTGATTGGTAATTTTTTAAGGGGCATACCGTTCCTCAGACAAAGAGGAACGGTATGGATGATAATTTATTCTTTTTCATTAGAAAACGAGATGAGCTCCCTCGACAGACAATGCAAAGTACAGGTCATTGGGAACTATGGTATTGATGCCCAAATAATACTGAGTGGAAGTTGTACCGGTAGTACCTTTCATTACTGCCTGAATGTCGGCAGTACTATTGCCGCAGTTGGTTACGTAAACCGTAACTTGGGCTCCATTCATACCGGCAAGCCAAGTAGCCCAGTCTCCTTGTGTTCCGCTGTGAACGCAGGCACCATATCCGTTACCGTCTCCCCAGTCGTCGGCACGAACAAATGCATATTCGTCATTATTGGCATTACGGAGAGACACAAGGAAGTTGTTCCAGTTTGCTCCCAGATTACTGAAGTTGGTGAAGGTAATGGACTTTGTTTCTCCCACAGATACCTTGAAGTTGTCAGAAAAATCTCCCTTAAAGGCCGCTGAGTTATCTTCGGCTCCTACTGTGTGCCCCGTGTAGCTCACTGTAGAAACTGCGGACTCGGAAACGGTAATTCCTACCGTTGTGGAGGCTTTTTCTCCGGCACTAATGGTAACGGTCGAAGAGCCTGCTTTCGCGGGAATGGCAGAGAAGCTGAGCTTCGTGTTCTCAATGATTCTTGAACTTCCGTCGTCGTAAGTTGCCGTAACCACCATACCGGTCGGGTCGAAGGCCAGCGTTCGGTCTGTCAAGGTTTCGGTAGCTTTGGAGGTGTAATAATAGTACTGTGTATGCGAAGGCTGGGTAGTCACCTCGATAGATACAATCTCTCCCACGAGAACAAAAGTAGCATAAGCCATAATCGGTTGTCCGCAATTCTCGCCTTTAAAGGTCTTGTTATAGACAGCCACAAGATTTTTTTCGCCCGGTTGCTCCATATCGGGGATAGCGGAGATAGAGAGTTCGGAAGCCGGTACGGTTTTGGTTACTCCCTCTTCGAAGGTAACAACGGCCGATACATTGGCCATGGCTTCTTCGAGCAGAGTGCCCATGGGGACTTGTTCGGGTACGTTTTGCAGCTTCATAGATATCGGATTCTTGTCTGCGGCAGATGTAAGGCCGTCGATAGGAACGATGTTGGTCTGCTGGAAGTCGATGTAAGAACCCTCGGGAACCAGGAAACAGCGGATATTGGTATTGCTCGCATCTGCGTTCAGGTTTGTTTCCTTGTATGGTTGCTCGTAAGTCTTGGTGGCTACGCTGTTGGTCATCTTTACGGTGAAAGCATCTGTACTGGTGCGGTCTACGGTGACTGTCACCTTACCGCCCAGGCTCTGTACGTTAGGGTCTGCATTATTGGCATCGGGTTCGAGAAGCAACGTACCCGAGATGTACTGGTAGTCGATATAATCGCCCCATTGGGAATTGTAAGTTTCGGGGCTGCCTGTGACATCGAAGCGGATAGCTCCGTATTCGGCATATCCCTCGCCCCCACGGTCTACATCGTTGGAGATGATAAGAGCGAAGTTCTTGTAATACGTGTTATCGGCCGGGTTGATGTGGAGGTTGAACACAGCATTCCACTTTTCGCCGTCGGGTATCACGTAATACTTGGAGAAAGCAGTCCACCAACCGGAAGTAAAATCCGTACTTCCGATAGTGTACACATCTTCCTGCATGCCTTCGAGCACTTCTTCTTCCGGTTCTTTCTTCGAATCTTCGATTTCCTGTATCTTCTCGGAAATCCAGTCGGGGGCGTTTACGTCATAAAGTCCGTTGTCCTCGCAACCTGTCAATGCCAGTAACCCTAAGGTTACGGAACAGCAAGCATATGTTATTTTTTTGAGTATTCTCATTGTCTTAAATTTAAAGAGTGTGACTGATTGATATTTCTTCCCACCCGGTTCCGGAAGAGCCGGAGTGGGAAGAAACCGTTGTTGGGTTTTCTTTATTTGCTCAAATCCGTAACCGGACGTACTGTCCAACCATTGTCGCGGAAATAAGATGAGTTATCCGTACTATAATTGGCGGAATTGCCTTTCAAATTCGGATTGTTATTCATCAACTGCTGCACGATAGGCAGAAATTCGTGTCCTGGCAAGTAAGTGTCGAAAGTGCTCTTCAGTTCGGAATCGTTTGCTATATCGCTGTATTTTACAGGATTTTTTACTCCTACCGTAGAGCGGCGTACCGTACCGTGTTCTTTGAGCTGCTGTAAGCGGTCGTTGTCGTGGAAGAATCCCCAGCGGATAAGGTCGAAACCACGGCCGAATTCGCAGCCGAACTCCTTAGGACGTTCCACATTGGCTATCTGTTCGAAAAGTTTGTCGGCGGTATTGAAATCCTCGAGCTTTAAGTCTGCCAGACCTGCACGGTTACGTACCTCGTTAATCCAGTTGATAGCTTCCTGCGTGGGACCGTTGACCTCGTTTTCGCATTCTGCGGCACGTAGCAATACATCGGAGTAACGCATCAGGCGCAGGTTGATACCGTCGTGCAAGCCTGTAACGACAGTGCTGTACAGGCCGGTACGTAGATTTGTGAATTTGGCGATAGGCAGGCCGCCGTAAGTGTTGTTAGTTACGATATTGTCGGTGGCTGTAAGCTTTTGAGTATAAGCTACATTACCATACTCGAAATCCTCCCAGTCGGTTTCGTAGGTTCCGATAGTCCAATAAAGACGAGGGTCGAGTGTACCTTCCGTAGTGCGCTCTTCTTTAAAAAGATGATAGAGCCAGGGTGAAGCCGAGATATCAGCCCAACCGCCATAGTTGCCGGGGGCGAAGTTGCTCTCGATAGCCGACCCTTGTGTGGCATTGGGGCTTGTGTTTACCGGTGTCCATTCGTCGTCGGTTCCTTGCGAACCATAGTCGAGGAACTGTACTTCGAAGAGGCTTTCCGCATTGTTTTCGTATGCCGAGCCTTCGCGGAAGTTGTCACCGTAGTTATCCATTAACCGGTAAGTGCCGTATTTCTTGTTGATGATATCTTTCAGTACTGTGAGTGCATCGCTGTATTTATGGCGTACCATGAGGGTGCGGGCATAGTAACCCGCCGCAGCGCCGCAAGTGGCGCGTCCGCCGGCCCATTCACCGCCTTCATCGCGGGAAGGCAGCAGTTCCATAGCCTCCCGGAAATCTTTTTCTACCTGGTCGAGTACGTCATCGTAGGTACTGTTGGCGCCATAAAGCCCATCCATTGATGAGTAGGTGTCATAATCTGTGATAAGGGGCGGATTCTGATAGTAACCGGCCAGATTATAGTACGACAGACCGCGAAGGAAAAGCACTTGTCCCTTGATACGTTTCATTTTATCGGAAAGTTGGCTGTTATCTTCGCCGCAACGGGAAATGGCGAAGTTGCACACGTTGATAGTGTAGTACCATTCCCGCCAGGGCCACCACGTAACGTCCGAAGTGACTTCTGCATTGAGGTCGTCGAAAGGCAGATACCACACTTGCGAGGAGTTCCAGGCTTCATCGCCACGGCACACGTCGATAGTGTAGCCTACGCGGGCATAGGAACCTTCCATACGGATGTGGTTGTAGGCGGCAATCACGCACTCCTCCAAGTCATCGGCATTAAAACCGAAGGTGCTCGAGGTTTGCTGGTTGGGATTCAACAAATCCAATTTGTCACTGCAAGAAGTCAGGGTACTGAGTCCCAGAATGAGAGCAAGTGAATATTTATTTAGTTTCATAAGATATGTTTTTAGTATTTAGGTACTATATGGTAATGATTAGAATGTAAAATGAATGCCACACATGAAAGTACGTGCAGTAGGATAAGAACAGAAGTTGTATCCCGGGGTGAAAGTCCCGCCTGCATAGTCTACATTATAACCGTGATAACCGGTGAATGTGTGGAGATTCTGTGCCGACACGTAGAAACGTACATCGGATACATATTTGCCGAACCATTCGTTGGGGAAGTTGTACCCCAGTTCTACATTGGCAATCTTCCAATAAGCAGCGTTCTGGATTTTACGTGAACTGAAGAGGTCATTCCAAGCCAGGCTGGCGCTGTTGGTGGCATAAGTACGCGGCACGTTGGAAAGATAAGTGCTGCCGTCTTCGCTAAAGCGGTTGGCATCGAGCATACCCACTTCTTTGTTTCCCCAGCCGTAGCAAGAGTTAAGCGAGTTGTAGATGTCGTCGCTTACATGATAGTTCAACGCACCGAAAGTTGCGATGCTCAGGTCGAAACGCTTGTATTCGAAGCGGGCATTAAGACCGAAATTAATCTTAGGCATACCGCTGCCCAGTACGACTTGGTCTTCGGAGTCCACCTTACCGTCATTGTTTATATCCTTATAAAGGCAGTCGCCTATCTGGGCGCCTTCCTGCGTAGCGTGGTTGTCCAGGTCTTCTTGTGTACGGGCTATGCCTTCATAAACCCAGCCGTAGAACTGGCCGATTTCTTCGCCCACTTTGGTAATGTAAGCTCCCGAGATATAAGAGTCGGTTCCGAAACCTAACGAGGTTACGCGGTTGCGCAACGTACTGAGGTTGGCGGATATTTCATATTTGAAAGCATGTTCCCGGTTGCGGTAGGTAGCAGAGAATTCGAATCCGGAGTTGTTCATCGAGGCGGCATTCATCGTTACGGTGGTGTTGGACACACCGGCTTGTTCCGGAACAGGAACGGCATACAGAAGGTCTTCGCTGGTATTCTTGTACCACTCGGCCGTAAACTCCAGGCGGTTGCGGAACAAAGCGAGGTCGATACCCACGTTGTAGGTTTTCTTTTTCTCCCATGCCAGGTTGTTATCCACGAAAGTGGAAACGGCGGAACCGGTCACTATATTACCGTTGAAATTGTAAGTCATGTTGTTACGCGACATGACAGCCTGGTACATATACTCGCCGATATTTTCGTTACCGAGCTCACCGTAGCTGGCACGCACTTTAAACATGTTCACGATATCCCGGTTGAAGGGGAAGAAGTTTTCTTTATCGAAACGCCAGCCCACGGAAATGGAGGGGAAAGTTCCCCAGCGGATGTTCTTGCTCAGACGGGAGCTGCCGTCCCGACGTACTGTTGCCGAGAGTAAATACCTGTCATCGTAATTGTAATTGATACGTCCGATGTAGGACAGGATACCGTGCCTGTAATCGTAGCTTTCGGAATACGTGTCGGAAGCATTCTGGAGCTGGAGGAAATAAGGTTCGGTAAAGTTGATTCCCCAGCCGGTCAGCAGGTCGGTGTTTTCTTCTTCGTAGGTCTGGCCTGCTACTACGTTGATATGATGCTTGCCTATCGTACCGTCGTAAGTAAGCACGTTCTCTATCAAAGCGTCCGAATAGTTGCGGGAACCTTTTGTCAGCCGCTCATTGCTCTTGGACAGATAGACGCGGTTACTCTGTACCCATGCGGGAATCCAGGTAAAGTCCTTGCAGAAGGTCTTGCTGTAAGAGAGGTTTATCTTATAGTTGAGCTTGTGGTTTTTACTGTCGAAACCGAGCATCTTGAAGATATCTACATCTGCCGACCCCGTTCCTACGAAACGGTCTACACGGGTGTTACGTTGCAGCAGGTTATTTACCAGCAACGGGTTGGAGGCGGAAATATCGCCATGTACGGTATCGTAGTATACACCATAGCCGTAGGCGTCGTAATTAAAGTTGTTGGCAATTCCCACCAGGTTATCGAGTACCCATGTAGAAGAATCGTATGCCTTGATAGTGGGCTGCATCAGCAAGGTTCCGCGCAACACATTGGTTACGTCGCCGTACAAACCCTGAACGTATTCGGAAGCATTCGACAAGCCCATATTGTCCTGGTCGGAATGAGAGTAGACGAGGCTGGTATGGAACTTTATGAACTTGGTGTCCATGGTGTTGTTTACGCGTGCAGTGTAACGTTCGTAGTTAGGACCGGCGCCTTCGAGAGTTCCTTTTTGGTTGAAGTAGTCTAATGATATATTATAGGTATTGTTGGCGCCGCCTCCGGAGAGGTTCACATTATGGTTTTGACGGATACCCGTTTTAAATACTTCCTCGAACCAGTCGGTGTTGGTGGCATCTTGGAAATGGTATTTCCCGGTTTCGCTGTCGAGCTTGTATCCCGACGGCAGCGGAGTGTTGGAATTTGCACATGCCTGGCCGATGTACTGGCTGTACTGGTCGGCATCCATTACATCATAAACACCTTTGGGAATATAATCCACACCGAAGTAGCCGTTGTAATCCACCTTCAGCGGCTGGTCTTTCTGGCCGCGTTTGGTGGTGATGATAATCACGCCGTTGGCAGCACGCGAACCGTAAATGGCGGCGGCCGAAGCGTCCTTCAGTACCTGGATAGTTTCGATATCGTTTGAGGAGAAGTCGCGGATAGAAGTTCCCATAGGAACACCGTCGATAACATAAAGGGGAGAGGTGTCTCCAAAAGACCCGACACCGCGGATACGGACAGTCGGGTCGGCGCCGGGCTGTCCGTCGGAGGTGATTTGTACGCCGGAAACCTTACCTTCGAGCATGGTGGAGATGTTGGAGTTGGATGTCTGTTTTAAGGCTTCCGCATCCACAACGGCAACGGAACCGGTTAAGTCGGATTTCTTCTGTGTACCGTAACCGACAACAACTACTTGGTCGAGCATCTGCTCGTCGGCTTGCAACCGAATGGTTTCAATGATAGCACGGTTGCGGACAGCCACTTCACGCTCCTTAAAACCTACATAGCTTATCAGGAGGGTAGCGTTTCCGGAAACCTCCAGTTGGAAGTTTCCATCCAGGTCGGTAATGGTTCCGCCTTGTCCGCCTTTAATCTTGACGGTAGCCCCTACCATGGGTTCACCCTGTTCGTCGACAACTTGACCACGTACCTTGATAGTCGGAGATTGTGCCACGGTAGCCATTGCAGGTATAGGATACACTGCCATGCCGCCAAAGGCACATAGACTGAGCATTACGGAAAAAAATAAATGTTTCCTCATTTTTAAAAGTATTAAGGTTGTTTAATTAATAGATTAGATTACTGTTAACTATATTATAGCATCGAATCGGCTTACAATCCGATACCGGTTACCGGAAGCAGTCAGGCTACATACTTCATAAATATAATGGAATCAATAGGGGAAGGTTGAATTTAGCCGATGCCATGTACGGTGCGATAGCTGTTCTTTTGTCATTCTTCATAATATTAAGATTAAAATTAAACTTTAAATGCCCGGTTTTTCCCGAAGGATTGAGTACCGATTGCATGACAAAAGTAGGGCATATGCCGTAAATGAGGGTGGACGAATGTATTTTAGAGGTGGATAAACGAATTTTAAGTGTAAAAAGTACAGTTTATTGCGCGGAATCATGTTTTTACTCCGGTATGTTACGTCGTTTACACACCGGAGTAAGAGGCATTCCCTCCGCGGCGAAACTATTCTTCCTCATTGAGCAGTGCGCTCGGTGTCGTATTGAAGTATTTGGTGAAACACCTGGTAAAGTATTTAGGGTCGTTGAAGCCTACCTCGTAAGCGATTTCCGCGATGTTCATGCTTTTGTTCTCCCGGTTTTTCAGTAACATTTCGCGGGCTATGTTCAGGCGGTAGTTCCGTATGAACTGTCCGGCAGACTGTCCGACGAGGCTCTGCAGTTTCTTGTTCAGCAGGCTTTTGCTTACGCCCGCCGCTTCGCAGAAATCGCTGACCTCGAAATAGGAGTTCTTGTAGTTTGCCTTGATAACTTCCATTATACGGTTGAGGAACTTCTTGTCGCCCGATTCTTCTTCCATATTCAGTGCATCCACGTCCATTGCCATGGCGAATTTCTTTTGATAACGCCTACGGTTCTCCAGGATATTCTCTATCCGGGTAAGCAGCAATGTCTCATCGAAAGGTTTCAGCAGGTATTCGTCCACTCCCATGCGGTAACTTTCCAGGCGCGACTCTTGCGATGTCTTGGCGGTGAGCATGAGGAAAGGAATGTGGGAAATGGCGAAATTCTCTTTTACCCGGCGGGACAGCTCGATGCCGTCCATTACGGGCATCATCAGGTCGCTGATGATAAAATCTACGGCATGCGAGTTCAATATGCCCAGGGCTTCCGCTCCGTGGGCGGCTTCGAGCACATTGTATTTGTCGCGCAGAATGGAGCGGATGTACCCCCGCATGTCCGCATTGTCCTCTACCACCAGAATGGATAAGCCTTTGCCGGTAGCGCCGGATGTTTGCTCCGTATCGGCGGCTGTAAGCTGCGGACTGTTGCCGGTTGCCGTTTCCACGGTGTTGTCCTCTTGAGTCAAAGGCAGGAGAATACGCAGCGAGCAACCCTGCGTATGGTTGTTCTGCGCCTTGATTTCACCGCCATGCATTTGTACGATGCGCTTGCACAGGTAAAGCCCGATACCGCTCCCCGCCTGTCCGTACATGGGATATTTGGCCTGCCCTTGCGATTGGTAGAACCGGTTGAAAATCTTGCCCGTATCCTCATCGGGAATACCGCTGCCGGTGTCGCTTACGCAAATATAAAGAGTGGCTTTGCGGTTGTCGGCGGGAGGCAACAGGGCGATGAATAAAGAAACGTTTCCGCCGTTGGGCGTAAACTTGATAGCGTTGCTCAACAGATTTGTCAGCACCTTATGCATGGCTTCTTCATCGTAGGCTATTTCCGGCGAGGACATCCGGTAATAACGTTTCAGTGTGATATTCCTTTCTTTGGCAAAGACTTCGAAAGGAACTACCAGCTCGTCGGCGAACTTCCGGAAGTCGTTCCGCGTTTTTACTATTTCCAGTTTGCCCGACTCCACTTTGCGGAAGTCCATAAGCTGGTTGACGAGCGATAACAGGTATTTGGAGTTGCGCTCCACGAAGTGCAGTTGCTCGATAACCTGCGGGTTGTAGCTTAGCTTCAACGCACGCTCTATCGGACCTATAATCAGCGTTATAGGGGTACGGAATTCGTGTGTGATATTGGTGAAGAACGCTATTTTGTCCAGCGTCAGTTCCTGTATCTTGCGCGTCATCCTGGTAAGTTGCGCTTTCTGCCGGGTAATCTTCTCGTTCTGTTGTTTCAGCATCCGGTTTTGCCGGGACAGCTCTTCGGTCTGTTCTTCTAACAGTTGCTTCTGCTTTTTCAGTTCATGGGTACGCTGCTCCACCTTCTGGTGCAGTTTTTCCTTTTGCTCTTTCAGCTTTCGTACGCGCCACTGGTAGAACTGCCATATGGCGAGTGCGGCAAGCAAGACTGTAATCAGCATGAACCATACCGTTTTATAAAAATAAGGCCGGATTGTAATCTGGAGTTCCGTGATATTCTCTTCCCCTTCCTCGGCCTGGTCGTAGGGCGTGTACTTGACCTGAAGCGTGTAGTCGCCCGGAGACAGGTTGGTATAGGTGGCGAAACGCCGGTTGCCGGATACATGTGCCCAACGGTTGTCGAAACCAAGCAGACGATAGCTGTAAGTGGCGGTATTGTCGGACTCGAAATTGAGTGCGGAGAATTCTACGGAGAAAGACTTTTCGCGTTCGTGGATGCGGATTTTCTTGCTCACGGCAATATCGAGCGGCAGGTACTCGCTGCCGGGAAATACCTCCTCGTTTCCCACTTTCAGACGGGTGAAGCGGACTTTCGAGGGTTGTACCGGCACGGTAGGCAGGTTGCAGTCTATGGCAACCAGGCCGGATACCGTACCGAGGTAGAGCTTACTGTGCCGGGAGCGGTAAGAGGCATTCCAGTAAAACCGGGTATCGGCAAGCCCGTCCTGCCGGCTGTAGTTGATAAAACGGTTTTCCGTAGGCTGAAAGCGCGACAGCCCGTTGTTGCTTGCTATCCAGATACATCCTTTGTCGTCTTCCAGGATACTGCGGATGCTGTTGTTGGGTAACCCGTGAAGGGAGTTATAGCAGATAAACCGCTCTTCTCCGCGTTCGTTTTGTATACGTTTGTAAATGCCGTAGCCGTTGCTTCCCAACCATAGCGTACCGTCCTGGGCTTCGTAAAAGCAACATATCTTTTCTATCAGTCCGGAGGACGGGTTATCCAGCTTGTATTTCAGATGACGGTACTGGAAAACTCCGTCGGGCGATGAGGCGGGGCGGGAGTGCAGGTCGATGATATAGACACCGTCCAGGCAGCCTATCCATAACTGCCCGTCCTTGTCTATGATAGAGCCGATGCAGCCGCGTATGTCTTCGGCTGCACGGTTGGCGAACGGAGAACGGAGCTGCCTATGCTCCAGGTCGTAGAAAAATAATCCCTGGTTTGCTCCAATCCACATGCCGTTGTTTATAGAGTCGTATGCCAGTGCTCCGATAAAGTCTATGGGATAGTTGTCCTTGTTCTCGGCAGTGATTGCCTCTATGCTGTGCTGCGGATTTTGCGGGTCGATAAGGTTGATACCGCCGCCCCACGTGCCAATCCATAATCTTCCTTGCCCGTCGGCGGTAATGGCACTTACCGAGTTGTGGGTAAGTGCGCCGCTTTCGTGCGTATAATGGATGAAGCTGTCGCTGCCTGCCGCTTTCTTATTCAGCCCGCCTTCCACCGTACCTACCCAAAGGTTGCCGCTATGGTCTTCGTAAATAGCGTTCACCGGATTGTGTGAGATTGTCCGGAGGTTCTTGCTGTCGTACTGGTAATTCTGTATGGACAGGCGTTTGGCAGTCATTTTATTGATGCCGCCGCTTTCGGTTCCTACCCAGATATGTTTCCCCTCTACGGTGATGCAGTTAACGAAATTACTGTTCAGCAGCTTGCTGCCGGTGTTGGACACCTGGTCGCTTATACGCTCGAAATTATCTTTTATGGGGTTGTACACATTGATACCTTTCAGGCTGGCAACCAGTAACTGCTTGTCATTGGTTACGGCAAGACAGCTCAGGAAATTCTGCGAAAGGGAATGCGGATTGCCGGGGACGTGTACGTATTGCTTCACTATATTCTCGTTCTTGTTATATCGGTACAACCCCTTGTCAGTGGTAATCCATACCTCGTTCTCTTTGGCTATGAAGTCTGTAAAATATAAATCCGGCGCAAAGCTCAGGCAGTCTGCAACCGGCTCCTCTTTTAGTTCGCCTTGTGCGGTCATGCCTACCTTGCATAGTCGGCCGTTGATGCCTATCCATACTTTTCCCTCGTTTTCCACGTCCTTGAAGATGATGTCGTACCGGTAAGGGTTGGGAACCTCCAGCGAATGAATGCTTTCTATATCTCCATTGGTGCGGAAAGCGATGCGGTGCAGGCTGTTGCCGCAATACAGCCAGATGCACCCGTTGGCATCTTGCGTAACCATGAATGCCGGTTGCCCCACGAGCGTATCCAGCTTTTTCCGGGGGTCGTGCGGCAGTACGGACTGCATGGTTGCCAGGTCGATAATATCCGTACCCCCTTCCGATACGACCCAAAGCCGCCGGAAGTTGTCCTCGTGGACTTTGCGTATGAAGTTGCTTTTGAGCCGGCAATGCGGGGTAACCGGATTGAAGTTGATGAATTCGTAGCCGTCGTACCTGGAAAGTCCGCCGCCCGACATGGAAATCCAGAGGAAACCCTGGCGGTCCTTATATATGTCATCGACAAAGTTGTTGGGAAGCCCTTCGTCCATTGTTATGCAGATAGTGTTGTAGCGGTCGGTAAAGGACTCCTGCGCCCACAGGAAAACCGGGCTTGCCAAAGCGATATATAATATAATAAGGTGGAAAAACTTATACATTGTTTTATCATTTGGTATTAGTGAAAGCAAAGTTAATAGATTACTTGCGACGACAATAAAAGTCCGGGCTCTTTTTGCCCCGGTTGGCAAATTGTCCTCCTTAAAAGTTCATATATCCACCTCTCCGGGTTCGGACGTGGCGTACATTTGCAATATAATTTAATTATTTGTCGATAGTATGAAAAAATTGCTGTACATGACTGTCTGTTCCATGGGAGTGCTGTTTGCCGCTTGCAATCCTCCGGCTTTTACTCCCGTGGCTATGCCCAATCCCTGGCAGGATGATTATTCTGCCGTATCGTCCATGGGAGATTACCGTTCGTGGGGAACTTATAACGTACACGACCCGTCGTGCCGTAAGCTGGGCGACTATTATTATATGTATTCCACCGATGCCATTTGGGGCGAGAACCGCAAGGAGGCGGAAGAAAAGAATGTCCCGTTGGGATATATACAAGTCCGCCGTTCCAAAGACCTTGTGAACTGGGAATTTGTAGGCTGGGCTTTCCCCGAAATACCGCAGGTGGCCGTACAGTGGGTACGTTCCCATGCAGGCGGAGAGGGAGCGACCAACATCTGGGCTCCTTATATAATACCTTCGGGCGATAAATACAGGCTGTATTATTGCGTATCGGCTTTTGGCCGTAAGACGTCCTACATCGGTATGGCGGAATCCGCATCGCCCGAGGGTCCCTGGACACAGCGGGGATGCGTCGTCAAGACGGACAATTCCTCGGTGATGAACGCTATCGACCCGAGCATTGCCGTAGATTCCGTTACCGGTAAGTGGTGGATGCATTACGGCTCGTTTTTCGGCGGGTTGTACTGCGTGGAGTTGAACCCTGCAACCGGGCTTCCCGTAAGGGAAGGGGATAAGGGGCATCTTATCGCCCGTCGTGCCAATTACCGGAAAGATAACCTGGAGGCTCCCGAAATCATCTATAATCCCGATTTAAAGCAATATTACCTGTTCGTTTCCTACGACCCGCTGATGACTACCTATAATGTGAGGGTAGGGCGTTCGGATAAGGCGGAAGGACCGTTTACCGACTTTTTCGGCGTGGAGCTGAAGGACACTACCAATAACTACCCTGTCCTGACGGCGCCGTACCGCTTCAATAATCATCCGGGCTGGGCAGGTACGGCACATTGCGGTGTTTTCACCTCGGACGAGGGGCAATACTTCATGGTTCATCAGGGACGGCTGTCGCCCGATAACCAGATGATGAACCTCCATTTACGGCAGGTATTCTTTACGGCCGACGGCTGGCCGGTGGTATCGCCCGAACGTTATACGGGCAGTACTCCCCGTAAGTTCTCGGCGGCGGATATGGCAGGCGAGTGGGAAATTATACGGGTGCAGGAACCGGTGTACGAACGCCGCTTGCAGGCAGGACAAATCTTGTGGGGCGAAGGCCGGCTCAAAGAGGAGGAATGGAACGTGTCGCATCTGCTGTCTTTGGAGCGGAACGGGCGTTTGGGTGGAAATAAAGGCAGTTGGGAACTTTCGGAAGCGAAGCAACTGCTGTCCCTGACTCTGGAAGGCGAAGTTATAGATAACCTGATTGTATTTGCCGGACATGACTGGGAGAACGAACAGGAAACTGTTCTCTTTACGGGACTCGACAGCCGCGGCAGGTCTGTATGGGGCAAAAGGATAAACTGATTTAATCATAATATAGTTTTATACCATGAAAAGTTACAAAGAATTAGTGGCTGTGCTGGCCCTTGCAGCAGGTTCGGCACTTCATGCGCAAACAAATGAACTGGTGATACAAGCCGGAAAACCGGGGGCGGAAATCCAGCCTACCATGTACGGCTTGTTTTTCGAAGACATCAATTATGCTGCCGACGGCGGTTTGTATGCCGAACTCGTGAAGAACCGCTCGTTCGAGTTTCCGCAACACTTTATGGGGTGGAAAACATTCGGCAAGGTAGCCTTGAAGGACGACGGCCCTTTTGAAAGAAACCCGCATTACGTGCGCTTGTCGTATGCCGGGCATCCGCATAAGCAGACAGGATTGGATAATGAAGGCTTTTTCGGAATCGGCGTAAAGAAAGGAGAGGAGTATCGCTTTTCCGTGTGGGCACGTGTGCCGGAGGGGGGAGCAGCGGGTAAAATCCGTGTAGAGCTGGCCGATACAAAATCCATGGGCGAACAGCAGGCTTTCGCCACTGCCGATTTGACAATCGACTCGAAGGAGTGGAAGAAATACCGGGTGATACTGAAACCGGGGGTAACCCACCCGAAAGCCGTTCTCCGCATCTTCCTGGCTTCTCCGCAGACGGTAGATTTGGAACATGTTTCTCTTTTCCCGGTCGATACGTGGAAAGGACACGAAAACGGGCTTCGCAAGGACTTGGCTCAGGCGTTGGCAGATATAAAGCCGGGTGTGTTCCGTTTTCCCGGCGGGTGTATCGTGGAAGGCACTGACCTTGCATCGCGCTACGACTGGAAGAAATCCGTCGGTGCGGTGGAAAACCGTCCGCTCAACGAAAACCGGTGGCAATATACCTTTCCGCACCGTTTCTTTCCCGACTATTACCAAAGTTACGGCCTGGGATTTTATGAGTTCTTCCAGCTTTCGGAGGAAATCGGTGCAGAGCCTTTGCCGGTATTGAGTTGCGGCTTGGCCTGTCAGTTCCAGAATACGGATGCGGATGCGCATGTGCCCCTCTGCAACCTGGACAGTTATATCCAGGATGCACTCGATTTGATAGAATTTGCCAATGGCGCTGCCGATACCCCGTGGGGAAAAGTGCGTGCCGATATGGGGCATCCCGCTCCGTTCAACCTGAAATTCATCGGTATAGGCAACGAGCAGTGGGGCAAGGAGTATCCCGAGCGCCTGGAACCGTTTGTCAAGGCTATCCGCAAGGCACATCCCGAAATCAAGATTGTGGGTAGTTCCGGCCCCGATTCGGAAGGGGAACAGTTCGATTACCTCTGGCCGGAGATGAAAAGATTGAAAGCGGATTTGGTAGACGAGCATTTCTATCGTCCGGAAACGTGGTTCCTCAGCCAGGGGGCGCGTTACGATAATTACGACCGCAAAGGGCCTAAGGTTTTTGCCGGAGAATATGCGTGCCATGGCAAGGGCAAGAAGTGGAACCACTTCCATGCCTCGCTGCTCGAAGCCGCTTTTATGACCGGGCTGGAACGGAATGCGGATATTGTGCACATGGCTACTTATGCACCGTTGTTCGCCCATGTAGAGGGCTGGCAGTGGCGTCCGGACATGATATGGTTCGATAACCTGAATTCCGTGCGTACGGTAAGCTATTATGTACAGCAGCTTTTTGCAACGCATAAGGGGACGAATGTGCTCTCCCTGACTATGGATAAAAAGCCCGTAACGGGTGCTGAGGGTCAGAACGGGCTGTTTGCAAGTGCCGTGTACGACAAGAATACGGATGAAATCATCGTGAAGATAGCCAATACTTCCGGCAAAGTACAGTCTTTGTCGTTGAAATTCGACGGGTTGAAGAAGAAAGAAACCTTGTCGGAGGGACGTTGCATCAAACTTTCTTCCGCAGACATGGATAAGGATAATACGATTGAAAATCCGGAAGCAATTGTTCCGCAGGAAACTGCATTGCGTATTGACGGGCAAACGCTGGACGTGGATTTGGAGCCTTCCTCATTTGCAGTGTACATATTGAAAAAGCAGAAGAAATCATAGATTAATATGAAAGCAAACAGATTCCACCGGCTTGTTTTGGGAGCCGTTTCCTTGATGCTGGCAGTTCCGCAGGGACTGTCGGCACAAGGCGACACCACTTTTATTGCTACGGGAAATCCGATAGTGAAGTATAAGTTCGTAGGCGACCCGGCAGCAATGGTGCATAACGGAAAACTATATATCTACGGCGGCCACGACGAATGTCCTCCGCCGGCGGAACACTATGATTTGAAAGAATGGTGTGTATTCTCGTCCTCCGACCTGAAAACCTGGACGGAGCATCCCGTGCCCTTGAAAGCCGAAGATTTTTCGTGGGCGAAAGGCGAGGCTTGGGCAAGCCAGGTGATAGAACGCGACGGCAAATTCTATTGGTATGTAACGGTGGAGCACAAGACCGTTCCCGGCAAATCTATCGGCGTGGCGGTGTCCGATTCGCCCGTAGGTCCGTTTAAGGATGCCCACGGGTCTGCCCTTATTACCAATGACATGACGACGGAGCGCAGCAAGAGCTATTGGGACGATATCGACCCTACCGTCTTTATCGACGATGACGGGCAGGCATATCTGTACTGGGGCAACAGCCAGTGTTACTTTGCCAAGCTGAAAAGGAATATGATAGAGCTGGACGGGCCGATTATTCCCGTAGACCTGCCCCGTTTTACGGAAGCTCCCTGGATTCATAAAAGAGGAGACTGGTATTACCTTTCCTATGCATCCGAATTTCCCGAGAAGATATGCTATGCCATGAGCCGCAGCATTACAGGCCCGTGGGAGTACAAGGGTATTTTAAACGAGTTGGCCGGTAACTGCAACACGAATCATCAGGCCATTATCGAGTTCAAGGGAAATTGGTATTTTATATATCATAACGGCAGCATTAACCCCAATGGTGGCAGTTTCCGGCGTTCAATCTGTATAGAGCGTCTGTACTATAATGAAGACGGGACGATGAAACGTGTACGGATGACGACGGAAGGGATATATTAAGTTATGAAATAATGGTGGGGCGGTAGGGTAAGGAGGCGGTAAAGTACTATCGCAATAAGGTAACAGGGCTGCCTAAAGTACAAAAAATAGGGTGATATTGCGGAAAACCGCTTTATCACCCTATCATTTTATCATTTTATCGCTTTTTCGATTTATTCCAATCTGCGTGCGCCGTCGCTGATTACGACATCGTAAATCTTCGGGCTTCTGTTGAATTTCTTTTTGAATTCTTCTTTGGCTTTCTCGATGAATGTGCCGTACAGTTCCTCTTTAACGAGATTGATTGTACAGCCGCCGAATCCGCCGCCCATTACGCGCGAACCCGTTACGCCGCAATCGAAAGCCAGGTCGTTAAGGAAGTCGAGTTCTTCGCAGCTTACTTCATACAGCTTGCTCATGCCGTGATGCGTTTCGTACATCTTCTGACCTACCGTTTCGTAGTCGCCTTTTTCCAGTGCATCGCAAACGTCGAGTACGCGCTGGATTTCTTCAATCACATATTCCGCACGCATAAAGTCTTCCGCACTGATGTCGGCTTTGGCCTCTTCGAGCATTTCCATGTTGCAGTCGCGCAGGAATTCCACATGCGGGTGCTTCTTCTGGATAGCGGTAACGGCGGCTTCGCAGCTTTGGCGGCGCTTGTTGTATGCGGAGGAAGCAAGCTCGTGTTTCACAACGGAGTCTACCAATACCAGGCGGTAACCTTTCGGCTCGAACGGGAAATACTGATATTCCAGCGAGCGGCAATCCAAACGGATAAGGCTGCCCTTTTTACCGAATACGGAAGCAAACTGGTCCATGATACCGCAGTTTACACCGCAGTAATTATGTTCCGTAGCCTGTCCCACCTTAGCCAGTTCGAATTTGTCGATTTTATTGTCGCCGAACAAATCGTTCAATGCATACGTATAAGTGCTTTCCAATGCGGCGGAGGAGGACATACCTGCGCCCAGGGGCACATCGCCTGCAAAAGCGGTATTGAAACCTTTCACTTCTACGCCGCGCTTAATCATTTCGCGGCATACGCCGAAAATGTATCTTGCCCAACTGGCGCGGGGAGCATCTTCTTCGTTCAGACCGAATTCCACGTAATCTTTCAAGTCGATTGAATAAGCTTTGATCGTGTTTGTGCCATTCGGTTTCACTTCTGCAATCATGCCTTTGTCGATTGCTCCGGGGAATACAAAACCACCGTTGTAGTCGGTATGTTCACCGATTAGGTTGATGCGCCCCGGAGAAGCATAAACTGCTCCTGTTGTTCCGTCAAAATGCTTGATGAAACGGCTTCTTACGTATTCTATATCCATGATATTGTTTTTTAAGGTGAATAAATCTAATTACCTATATCGTTGTCTGTCAATCTACTTTGATATCCTTATTTACATTCTTGCAACCTATCAGGCCGTAGAACAGCAGGTAGGCAAGGGCTGCGATGATTACCCAGTAGCTTGCCATGAAGCCTGCCATGTCTGCAACCAGTCCCTGGATAACGGGCAGGATGCCGCCGCCGCAAACCAGTACCATGAACAAGCCAGAAGCGGCTGCCAGGTATTTACCCAATCCTTCTACCGCCAGGTTGAAGATACCACCCCACATAATGGATGTACACAACCCCACCAATACCAGGTACATGGCGTTGATAGGAACTTCTGCGAGTCCGAAGGACAGACCGCCGGTAGCGCTTTGCTGGAGTACCGGCAGGTTTACTAATGAGTCCGTGGAGGAGAAGATTGCGAGGAATACCAGAATCAACCCCAGGGCGGAAGTGAACGTAAGCATTGCCTTGCTGGATATTTTAGCGCCCAGCGATGCACCTGCCAGACGGCCTACCAGCATCAGGAACCAGTAAGTACCTACTACGAAGCCCGATATGGTGGATGCGATGCCTGCACCGCCCTTTTCTACCGGGTCGGTAAGGAACAGGTTCAATGTACCCGGTACGCCTACTTCGATGCCCACATATACGAAAATAGCGATAGCTCCCAGGATGAAATGGCGGAACTTCAAGGCGCCGGACATCAGTTTGCCGATAGGCTCTGTGGCCGTAGCGGTATTGGGTTCCGGTATCGGAACGAATAACAGTACGAAGAATGCGAGTGCGAATACTGCCATTGCCGTGTACATTACGGGGAATATCTGGGATATGGTGGCTTTTTCGATAGAACCTGCAATGAGGATACCTACGAACATCGGGGTGATAGTTGCCATTACGGAGTTGAAGGAACCGCCGATTTGGATAAGCTGGTTGCCTTTGTTTCCTTCGCCGCCCAGCTTGTTCAGCATCGGGTTAACGACCGTGTTGAGCAGGCACATGGAGAAACCGGCGATGAATGCGCCTACCAGATATACGGCGAATGCCATTTCGGGGCTGGAATGTCCGGACAGGAACTGGATGCCTACACCTATGAAGCCGATAGCCACTGCAATGAGTGCTGTCTTTTTATATCCTACTTTTTGTAATAAGATACCGCTCGGTATTCCCATTACCGCATAGGCGATGAAGTTACCGAAATTGCCCAGCATTCCCAGCGCGTTGGATACGGAGAACTGGTTTTTGAGGACAATCCCCATGGGAGCGGCGAGGTTGGTAACAAAGGAAATCATACCAAAAAGGAAAATCATCGTAATGATTGCGATGAGTTTACCGTTCTGTTTTTGTTGTGTCATGGTTTTGAAGGGTTTAATAAGTTTATAATTAGGTTAGTTGTTTCATCTTATTCCTGTATGCCGAACTTGTATATGGTAATTTGCTGGTACTCGTCGCCGGGGAGTAATACTGCCGACGGGAAATGTGCCTTGTTAGGGGTGTCGGGGAAGCATTGCGCCTCGAAGCATACGGCACTTCTTGCCGGGAAGGTGGCGCCGTGGGAACCGGTAAATCCGCCCAGCCAGTTTCCGGTATAGAGCTGTACGCCGTTTTCTGTGGTATATACTTCCATGGTGCGTCCGCTGACAGGCTCCGTACAGGTGGCGGCAAGGCTCAGTTCACCGCTTTCCGTCTTGTTCAGCACATAGCAATGGTCGTATCCGGCGCCGTTTATCAATTGTTGGAATTTGTCATCGATACGCTCTCCGATAGTATGAGGGGTACGGAAATCCATCGGCGTACCTTCTACTTTCAAAATCTCTCCCGTAGGGATAGACACTTCGTCGATAGGGACATAAAAATCGGCATTGATAGTTATGATATTGTTCAGAACGGTAGGTGTAGGATTGGAGATGCCGGCGAGGTTGAAGAAGCCGTGATTGGTCAGGTTGACGACAGTAGCTTTATCGGTTGTAGCCCGGTATTCTATAACCAGGGCGTTCGTCTCGTCTTCCAAACGGTAGGTCATTTCTACTTCCAAAGTACCGGGGAAGCCCTCTTCGCCGTCGGCGGACGTATAGTTGAATATGACGGTCGATTCATTAGGTTGGGTTGCATCCCATACACGGGTATGGAAACCCGTCGGACCGCCGTGCAGCGAGTTGGGGCCGTTGTTGACCGCCAGCCGGTGTTCCTCGCCGTATAAAGTGAATTTGCCGTTGGCAATCCGGTTACCGTAACGGCCTATCGTAGTACTTAGGAACGGTTCGGGACTGTCGATTACATGCTCTATGCTGTCGTGCCCTAAAATGACATTGGCATATTTCCCGTGCTTGTCGGGAACCATAATCGAGAGGATTGCACAGCCGTAATTGGTTACGGCAACTTCCATGCCCCGGGCGTTTTTGAGGATATATAAATCTGTCTTTTTGCTGTTTATATTCTTTTGAAAATCTTTCCTGTCCAGGCCGGACAGATTATTTTCTGTCGGAGTAGTGTCTATCATATTCATGGTATTAATTAATTTTCTTGCAAATAAAAAGAAATTCTTTTGTTCCCCCAAGTAATTGCAGGGAAATGTGGAGAACATTTTATGAAAGTTTAGCGTTTAACAAATGGAAGACAAATTGATATTTTTTGTATGTTTGTCGCGTTAATCTGAAAAAGTATTATAACAGTATCGAATTGTACTAATTAAAACAACGAATGTATCCTCTAAAATTTGAGCCCATCCTGAAACAGACACTTTGGGGTGGTGACAAGATTATCCCGTTCAAACATTTGAATGAAACTCTGCCGAATGTAGGCGAGAGTTGGGAAGTTTCAGCAGTGGAAGGTAGTGAATCTGTAGTTGCCAATGGCGTGGACAAGGGGTACACCCTGCCCGAAATGGTGCGTAAATACAGGGACGAATTGGTGGGTGAGGCAAACTATGCCCGGTTCGGAAATAAGTTTCCGTTGCTGATAAAGTTTATCGATGCCCGGCTGGACTTGTCTATCCAGGTGCATCCGGACGACGGGCTTGCCAAGAAACGTCATAACAGTTTCGGAAAGAATGAGATGTGGTATGTTATCGCCGCGGATGAAGGTGCGAAATTGATTTCCGGCTTTGCCGAGCAGATAACGCCGAAAGAATATAAGGACAGGGTGCATGACGGAACGTTCGCCGAAGTCCTCCAGACGTGCGACATCGAGCCGGGAGATGTGTTCTATGTGCCTGCCGGTCGTGTACACGGTATCGGTGCCGGTGCGTTTGTCGCGGAAATTCAACAAACGTCCGATATTACTTACCGTATCTTCGACTACAATCGTAAGGACAAGGACGGCAAGTTGCGCGAGCTGCACACCGGTCAGGCTATGGATGCCATAAACTTTGCCGACGTGCAGGATGATTTCCGTACGAGCTACGAACATGTTCAGAATGAACCGGTCGAAGTGGTGGCGAGCCCTTATTTCACGACTTCCCTGTATGACATGACGGAGGAAATTACCTGCGACTATTCCGAACTGGATTCGTTTGTAATCTTTATTTGCGTGGAGGGCGCTTGCCGCCTTACGGACGAGAACCGGAATGAAGTGACACTGCATGCCGGCGAAACGGTTCTGCTGCCTGCCGTTACCCAGGAGGTGACAATCGTGCCGGAAGGTGAAAGGGTAAAGTTGCTCGAGACTTACGTATAAGAGTTAATATTGCCGTCCCGATAATGTTAACTGCATAATACACAGCCAGTTAATATCGTTATCACAATGAAGTCAACATCATGGAGTTATGATATTGACTTCATTTTTTGTAAGCTCTCTGTTCGTCCCCGGCATTAACTTCCCGCCTTTTTCTTCTCCTTTACCAGTACTGCAATGAGGTATTTGCCTTTGGCAATAATTTCGCTCCAACGGGTAGAGTGTATCACCTGCCATACGTATCCTTTCAGCCTGCCGTAGTCGGACAGGCGCAGAATGGCGTCGATTTCATCGGGATTGGTGATTTTCATCTGTTGCAGGGTAAAAATCAGCCCGTCATAATTGTGCGTCTGCTTATTGTAGGCGTACTCCGGTACGGACGGACGAGAATTCCCTCCGGTACTTCCTTCTTCTGTTACTGCTTTTATTTGCTTTACTTTACTTTGTACCGGATTGTCTGCTTTTTCGGGCGGAATGTATGCAGGCTGCATACAATTTTCCTTGCCGGGCATGCAATTCTCTTTGTCGGATATGCAATTCATTTCATCCCGTATGCAGCTTTCCAGCATATAGGGTAGGGTGTTCAAGTCTCTTTTCCTTCGTTTGGTAGCTTCGAGCCATACTTTTTGGATGCTTACGGAGGTCAGTACGTACTGTTCTTCATAGCATTTACGGTCGAAAAATCCTTTTTCTATGAGAATGTAGATAATCTTCTCCATGCTTTTTTCTTCAATGCCCGTTTTATGGGCAAAGAGCGTGCACTGCTCTTTGTCCCACAACAGGTAATATCCTTTCTCTTTGTACATCTTGCACAATAGTTTCATCACAGCGGTAATCCCTGCCAATCCGCATTTGGCCTCTACGAGTTCTATCGGTGCGTCGTCAAAGAAATTCACATTCAGCGGGAAATACATGATTCCCCCGTAATTCATTGCCATAGTTTCTCCTTTTAATAGTTAGTAATTTTTCAGCATATCGGCCGCCATTCGAGGAAGTTTTCGAGCTGGAAGGTTCTCCATTCCTGCAATTCGATGTCCCAGTATATAACCGTACCTGCGATTCTTGTAATGTCGTATTCTTTTTCGAATGCTTTTTGATAGGGTATCAGTGTTGCTCTGACAAGTTTGAATGTCCCGTCCTGTTTGTGGTAGGCTATGAGCGCCTGTCCGTATTGCATGTAATCTATGAGGCTTTCGATGCGTCCGGCCATCCATGCGGCGCAGTTTTCCGTATAGTTCTTTTCCAGGATGATACGGATTTTCCATAGGTTCAGGGTTGCCTCGTGAAGTGAAGCCGGCTTTTTTTTGTTCATAATCATTTAATTTTGTAGGTTAATACAGATTTGTGTTCAGCGGGGTTCGAGTGGCGGAAAAAAGAAAGATGCCGTTCTTCCTGGGAAAAAACGGCATCTTTACAGTTGTGGCTCAATCCTTGCTAATTGTCAGGCAAAGATAGCTCCTTTCATAATAGCTTGTTCATCATTAATTGCGGGCGGTTTTTACTTATTTTTTATTATGTTTTCTCCTGGGATTTACACACTTCATGTCCTTTAGCAAATCGGTGAGTTCTCCTCTGATAGTGTTGATTGCCAGGGGAGTATCTTCTCTTGTCAGGAATAATCCTTTCTCGAAAAGGAACCTCGCCAAAGTGGTTATTCCGGATGTGGGAGGTACGTTCAGATACCCTTGCAGGTACATTTTCAGGATAACTTTTTCAATGATTTCCCGGTGTTCTTTTATACCCGTAATGGGGGCTCCGGGTTTAGCTCCCCGCTTTTTCCTAATGTCTTGATTTGATGTCGGTTTACTAATCGGTTTACTCTTATTCTTGTTTTTTTTATGCTGTTGAGGAATGTATCTCTTTTCATTTTATTTTTTATTTTATGCCCTTCGATAATTAATGATGAAAAAAAATATGAGCGCCGAAATTAGTTTTTATCGATGAGATGCACAAATAAATGAGGGTATGTATTTTTTGCAGGCGGGTGGGGGAGAAATGCGGCATCGGGAGATGTGTCTGCTGTATTTGACGGGGGAGGGATGTTTTTTAGACGTTCGTTTAATGTGCACAAAGATACGATGTATTTATGAAACGGGCAAAATGTTTAATAAAAATCTTTTCACTCGACTACTTTTCTATATCTAATCAGCTTTGATACAACATATTACCTTCACTAAGAAAATATCACTATTATTCTGCTATTCGTATGAATTCTCTCTTTTGGAAGGCATACGAAACGGGTGTCTTTTAAACGAACGTCTAAAAGATAATTTTTTCTTTTAGTTTATTCGTTTCCAGCCCTTTATAGGCTGATAACTAACATAACTGTTTTTCTACTTCTTTTTCCGCGACGGTAGGAAGTTCTAAAACAATATGGATGCTAACTAAACTATTGGAAATAACTGCATTACATAACTTGACCGGTAGGTACTACGCTACTCCGGTGTCCCTAAAGAACACCCTTTTCACAAGGAGTCGATTATTTCCAATCTTGCGATTATCACAGAATCAATGCCTCGTTTATCAGAAAATACATCTCCTGAGATGCAGCAATGCACCCCAGCTTGCCAATCGCCTGTTGCCAATAGTCAATCGGACGAATGTTGGTTTGCTATCCGCGTCTCTTATAGCCGTGAACTGGCTCTGAAAGCAATTTTGGATGCCGAGAAAATCGAGAATTTCATCCCGATGCGCTATGAATATATCATAAAATCGGGTAAACGTGTCCGTAAGTTGCTTCCGGCCATTCATAATCTCGTTTTTGTCCACTCTACCCGCAAGCGTATAGATACTTTGAAAGACAGGCTCGAATCGTCTATGCCCATACGTTTCATTATGAATCGTGAGCATTGCCGTCCGGTTGTCATTCCCGAAGCGCAAATGCGCAGTTTTATTCTTGTAGCAGGCAGTTGCGACGAAGCCATTCTTTATGTAGAGCCTGCCGAGTTGCATCTCGTCAAAGGGCAGAAGGTACGTATTACCGGTGGTGTTTTCGAGGGTGTAATCGGAGAATTTGTTCGTATCCGCCATGACCGCCGGGTGGTGGTCAATATTGAGGGTGTCATGGCGGTTGCCACTACTTTTATTCCTCCTTCCCTGGTGGAGCCTGTGGAATAATCTTTTTCCTTGTAAATAATTCATAAACATATAATTCATAACTCAATTGACTTCAATGGATTCATTATTTTCCTTAGCCCATCGTCTTCTCACCTACGGGCTTGACGGGAGTCCCATTTATGTGGACGAGTTTACACGTTTGAATCGTGACGTTTACGAGCAGGCCTTGGAGCTTTATGGCACTCGCGGCAAAACTGTGGAGTCCGAAGCTGAACTTTGTCTTGGCCTTTTAGCTGCTTTTGCCGCTACTATTTACGATAACGGCCACAAGCAGCAATATATCCAGAAGGTATTGGACAGGAGTTGGGAAGTGCTTCCCAAACTTCCCGCATCGTTGCTCAAGGTCCAGCTTCTTGTCTATTGCTATAGCGAAGCTTATGATGAGGAGTTGGCACGGGAGGCGCACAGCATCATCGACACTTGGGACAGGTCTTCGCTGACCTTGGAGCAGGTGGATATAATCGATGAACTGAAGAACTTCGAGGAGAACCAGTATCCTTATGAAGTGATAGAATAGCATGGCTTCCAAGACCGAAACGATGTCTTTATCTTATTATTGCTTATTCACCGACCTAAACTATTCGACTATCTAAACTAAGACTTTTATTTTATGGAACCAATAGAGAAAGATGACCATTTCATCCCCGACGGAATGAATGCTTTCGAGCGCAATGTGAAGCGTATCGGCGATTGTTTTCTTGCCCTTTGCGCGCTTATCGTTTTTTCTCCTTTATTCTTGGTTTGTTATATTGCTGTGAAACGCGAAGACGGCGGTCCCGCAATTTTCAAACAGGAGCGTATCGGCAGGTTCGGCCGTCCTTTTAATATTTATAAGTTCCGCAGCATGAAACTGGATGCGGAGAAGTATGGCCCCGCCCTTTATGCCGGTGCCGAAGACCCGCGTATGACGAAAGTCGGTAAATTCCTTCGTGACCATCACCTGGATGAGCTTCCCCAGCTTTGGAACGTATTCTGCGGCGATATGGCTTTCATCGGTCCCCGCCCCGAACGCCAGTTCTTTATAGACCAGATTATGGCTAAAGACCCCCGTTACCGTTACCTGTTCCAGATTCGTCCGGGTGTTACCTCATACGCCACGCTTTACAACGGTTATACCGACACTTTAGAGAAGATGTTGCGGCGCTTGCGTTACGATTTGTTTTATCTGGAGCATCGTTCGTGGGGATTCGACACTAAGATACTGTTTATGACGTTTATGAATATTGTGTTTGGGAAGAAATTCTAGAAATACTAAAGCATATTATAAAAATTGAATTATGATAAATTTGGAACAGTTTATTGCAGATCATGTAATAAACAGACAGAGAAGTATGTTTGCCGAAGATATTGAAGTAAATAAAAAAACTTTGCAAAAAGAGATTGAGAACAAAAGCGTCTGTGTGGTGGGAGGTGCTGGTTCAATAGGTTCTTCCTTTATTAAAGCAATATTACAGTTCAGACCTTCCAAGTTGATTGTCATTGACCTAAATGAAAATGGCTTGGCAGAGCTTACTCGTGATCTCCGTTCTACGTATGGGGTGTACGTTCCCGATGAATACCGTACTTACACATTGAATTTTGCCGATCCAATTTTTGAACGCATTTTTAGGGAAGAAAAGGGATTTGATATCTTTGCCAATTTCTCAGCACACAAACATGTCCGCAGCGAGAAGGACAAATATTCTATTCAAGCTTTAATTGAAAACAATGATATCAAGGCAAAGCGCTTACTTGATTTACTGACCGTTTATCCCCCCAAACATTTTTTTTGCGTATCTACCGATAAAGCAGCCAATCCAGTTAACATTATGGGGGCCAGCAAACGTATCATGGAAGACATGATTATGGCATATACTTCCAAGTTTAAAGTTACAACAGCCCGTTTTGCTAATGTGGCTTTTTCAAACGGCTCTTTACCTGATGGTTGGATTCATCGTGTCATGCGTAAACAGCCTTTGGCTGCTCCAGATGATGTGAAACGCTATTTTGTGTCACCCGAAGAAAGCGGACAAATTTGTATGTTGGCTTGCATTTTGGGCAAGAGTGGGGAAATCTTTTTTCCAAAACTTGGAGAGAAACAAATGTTGACATTTTCAGCCATTTGTGATGAGTATGTAAAGATGCTTGGTTGTGATAAAAAACAATTTTCTACAGATGAAGACGCTAAGAAATTTGCACAGGAAATGCCGTTTGAAAGTAAAGAATACCCGGTTGTTTACTTTAGAAGTGATACTACGGGCGAAAAGGCATACGAGGAATTTTATGTATCCGGTGAAAAGCTGGATATGAACCGTTTCAAAAGTTTGGGCGTGATTGAAGAAGTGAAAAAACGCCCGATGGAAGAAATTGAGCATTTCTTCATTGAGATGGAGGAAATTTTCAATAAGCCATCGTTTACTAAAGAAGAAGTCATTTGCGCTATCAGGCGGTTTATCCCCAATTTTGAACACGAAGAGAAAGGTAAAAATTTAGATCAAAAAATGTAATCATTATCATGTATAGTCAAGTAACCGATTTTGTCCACCAACTGTTCGGGACATCAGAAACAGTACCTTTGCATGCCCCGCTTTTCATCGGAAATGAAAAGAAATATCTGAATGAATGTATTGACACTACTTTCGTTTCTAGTGTTGGCAAGTTTGTTGACCGCTTTGAGGAAGAGATTGCAACTTATACCGGTGCCCGTAAAGCTGTTGTTTGTGTAAGTGGTACTAATGCACTTCACATGGCCATGTTATTAGTTGGAGTTGAACGTGATGACGAAGTACTGACACAGGCACTGACTTTTATTGCCACATGTAATGCAATTAGTTATATCGGTGCTCATTTGGTATTTATTGATGTGGATATGGAAACGTTGGGGCTGTCACCGAAGGCTGTAAAAAACTGGTTGGAGAAAAATGCGGAATTAAAAAAAGGAGTGTGCTATAATAAAAATACTGGGCGTCGTGTAAAGGCTTGTGTGCCTATGCATACTTTCGGACATCCAGTAAAAATGGATGAATTGGTTCAGATTTGTAATGAGTGGCATCTTGAACTGGTAGAAGATGCTGCTGAAAGTATCGGAAGTCTGTACAAAGGAAAACATACCGGAACCTTTGGTACGGTTGGTGTCATCAGTTTCAATGGCAATAAAACCATTACGACCGGTGGTGGCGGTATGCTGTTGGTTCAAGATGAGGAATTAGGCAAACTGGCCAAACACTTGACAACACAGGCTAAAGTTTCTCATCGTTGGGCTTTCGTGCATGATCATATAGGCTATAACTATCGCATGCCGAATATCAATGCGGCATTAGGATGTGCTCAGTTAGAGAACCTTGACTGTTATATAGAAAACAAGCGGGAAACAGCCCAAATCTATGCAGATTTTTTCAAAAATATCTCGAACATTACATTCTTTACCGAACCAGAGAACTGCCGTTCTAACTATTGGCTGAATGTGGTGATGTTGAAAGACAAGGTTGCACAGCAGGATTTTCTGGAATATACTAATGACCATGGTGTTATGACTCGTCCGGTATGGGAACTGATGAGCCGCTTGGAGATGTTCAAGCATTGCGAAACGGATGGGCTGAAGAATACGGAGTGGCTGGCTGACAGAATTGTAAATATACCGAGTAGTGTAAGGCTGAAAGTATGAAACCGTTAATTCTTATTGGCGGTGGCGGTCATTGTCAGTCAGTCATTGAAGTGGCAGAAAGTGCAGGGCGTGCAATTTGTGGTATACTTGACATGCCTGAAGCGGTAGGAGAAAAGGTACTTGGTTATCCTATAATAGGGACTGATGATCAAATAACCGATTATTTGCAGACCTGTGAATTTGTAATAACAGTCGGGTTCATTAAGAATCCTTCTTTGCGTATCAAATTATTCAATCGGGTATGTGAAGCAGGAGGCACATTGGCGACTTTGATTGCCGCTACAGCTTATGTATCCTGTCATGCCTGCCTGGGAGCGGGAACGGTTGTTATGCATCACGCTTTTGTCAATGCGGGTGCAATAGTTGGAGAAAATGTGATTATCAATACCTTTTGCAATATTGAGCATGGAGTCTATGTGGGCAATCAATGTCATATTTCTACGGGAGCGATGGTGAATGGTGACTGCAAGATAGGTAACAGTTGTTTTATCGGCAGTCAATCAGTATTGACCAATGGGGTCAGTTTATGTGATGATGTTGTAGTGGGAGCGGGAAGCTTGGTACGAAAAAGCGTTATCAAACCGGGAGTGTACTCAGGAAATCCGGTTATATAGAAGATTAAGAAATGAAAACAGGCGTATTAATCATAGCAGAAGCAGGGGTCAATCATAATGGCTCACTTGAATTGGCTAAAAAACTGATTGATGAAGCTGCAGCAGCAGGTGTTGACATAATCAAATTTCAGACATTCAAAGCTGAGAAGCTGGTTTCTCGATTGGCAAAACAAGCTGAATACCAACAACGCAACATCGGTAAGGTCGGTGACAGCCAGTATGCTATGCTGAAACATCTAGAACTAGGTACTGACCAGCACGAAGAACTGATAGCTTACTGTCGTAAGAAAAACATCCGTTTTTTCTCTACAGCTTTTGATATGGATAGTATCGATTATCTTCATTCCTTGAATTTGGGACTATGGAAAGTTCCTTCAGGTGAAATAACCAATTATCCCTATTTAAAAAAAATAGCTCAGTATAAAGAGCATGTTATTTTATCGACTGGCATGTGTGAGTTATCAGATATAGCAGCAGCTCTTCACGTCTTGTTTGATAATGGAGTGAAGAAAGAACAAATCACAGTCCTCCATTGCAATACAGAATACCCTACTCCCATGAAGGATGTCAATTTGAGGGCTATGCTTGAAATAGAGAGAGAATTTGGAGTCAATATTGGATATTCTGACCATACAGAGGGAATCGAAGTACCTATTGCAGCAGTAGCACTTGGTGCTACCGTGATAGAAAAGCATTTTACACTTGATAGGAATATGGAAGGGCCGGATCATAAAGCTTCTCTCGAGCCTCAGGAGTTATATGCTATGGTGAGAGCCATTCGTAACGTTGAACAAGCTTTGGGAGACGGACATAAGGTCGTTTCTACTTCTGAACAAAAGAACATTGAGATTGCCCGTAAAAGTATTGTGGCAGCTTGTCATATTCGAAAAGGGGAGTTGCTGACTGAAAAGAATTTGACGGTGAAACGTCCAGGAAACGGTGTTTCACCTATGCGTTGGGAAGAAGTTGTAGGTACATATGCCAACCGTGATTATCAAGAAGAGGAGATGATTGAGTTATGAGAAAAATTTGTGTGGTAACGGGTAGCCGGGCTGAGTATGGTCTGTTGAGTGGACTGATGAAAGCCATTCAAGAAAATGCAAGCTTACAGCTGCAGATAATAGCCACCAACATGCATCTTTCACCCGAATTCGGACTGACTTATAAAGAAATAGAACGGGATGGCTTTCGGATAGACAAAAAGCTGCAGATGTTATTGTCTGGTGATACGTCGAATGCTACGACCAAATCAGCAGGACTTGCTACTATTGGCTTTGCAGATGCATACGAAGATTTGCAACCGGATTTGATTGTTGTGTTAGGTGACCGTTATGAAATACTAGCAGCTGTTACAGCTGCTTTGTTTTTCAAAATTCCGGTGGTCCATTTGCATGGTGGTGAGATAACTGAGGGTGCATATGATGACTGTATCCGGCATGCTATTACCAAAATGAGTCACTTGCATTTTACCAGTACAGAGGCTTATCGCCAACGGGTCATTCAGTTAGGTGAACAGCCGGAACGTGTGTTTTATGTAGGTGCTATAGGAGTTGAAAATATAAAACGTGTACCGCTCCTTTCCAAACGCGAGCTGGAAGAAAGTTTGCATTTCACTTTGGGTAACAAGGTCCTTATAGTGACTTATCATCCGGTTACTCTTGAAAACCATACCGCAGCATCCCAATGTCAAAATTTATTAGATGCACTAGATGAATATTCTAATTATAAAGTCATATTTACTCTTCCGAACAGTGATACAGACGGTCGTATCATTATTCAAATGGTTCATGAATATGTATCCCAACATTCGGATAGATGTATATCCATTCCGTCATTGGGTTTGAAGCGTTATCTTTCTGCTTTGAAATACGTGGACGCTGTTATTGGAAACTCTTCAAGTGGTATAATCGAAGTTCCTAGTTTTGGAATTCCGACACTGGATATTGGTAACAGACAGAAAGGACGAATTACTGCAGAAAGCATAATCCATTGCGGAACCGCTCAGAAAGATATTGTTGAAGGTTTGAGGAAAGTATTGTCTGAAGAACAGAAAATAGTAGCAAGAAATTGTAAGAATCCGTATGACAAAGAAAATACTATAAAAAACATATTGAATGTAATAAAAAATTATCCATTAAGTAGTTTGATTCAAAAATCATTTTATAATATTGAATAGTAATGAATATTTTAGTTACTATCTGTGCACGTGGCGGTTCCAAGGGGATTCCAGGTAAAAACATTAAATTGATCAATGGAATTCCGTTGATTGGTTACACTATTAAGGTGGCACATAAGTTTAAAGAGCATTTTAAAAATGTAGAGATTGCGCTTTCGACCGATTCAGATGAAATTATGCAAGTATCCCAGTCATGTGGTCTCTATTCTGATTATAAACGTCCCGATTATTTGGCTAACGATACGGTCGGAAAAATCGATGCAATAAAGGATATTGTATTGCATTCCGAAAAGAAAAACAACTGTACTTATGATTATGTGCTTGATTTGGATGTAACCTCTCCATTACGGACATTGCAGGATCTGACAGATGCTTTTGAACTTATCCGGAAAGATGAACATGCAATCAATTTGTTTTCTGTCAGTGAGGCTGGACGAAGTCCCTATTTTAATATGGTGGAGCAAAAGCCAAATGGATATTATGCACAGGTAGTAAAACCAAAAAACAATGTCTTTACACGCCAGTCCGCTCCCAAATGTTATGATTTAAATGCTTCGTTCTATTTCTATAGACGTCGTTTCTTTGATGAAGGTTACAGAGGAGCTATAACGGATAAATCCTTGATATATGTAATGCCTCATACATGTTTTGACATGGATCATCCGATTGATTTTGAAATAATGACTTATCTCTTGAGTAACAGAAAACTGGATTTCATGTTATGAAAGTACTGATAATAGGTTTAGGCTCTATTGGTCGGAAACATATTGCAGCTTTGCGCCGATATGTACCTGATGTGGAAATTTATGCTCTACGTTCTGATATAAAATCATTTCCTTATGAAGATGTTACCGATTTTTATCAGTGGGATGAGGCATTGAAACTATCTTATGATTTCGTGATTATCTCCAATCCGACTTCTATGCACCGTTCTACGATTGAAAAACTTCAGGCACTCAATATTCCGTTATTTATTGAAAAGCCATTGTTTGATAGTTTGGAAGGTAGACATCTGGTAGAAAAGTTATGCAAAAAACAAATACCAACTTATGTTGCCTGCAATTTGCGGTTTCTGGAAGTATTGCGTTCACTTCATAAACGGATAGAAAATAGTATTGTTAATGAAGTCAACGTTTATTGTGGTTCTTATTTGCCGGACTGGCGTCCTGGCATAGATTATCGCACTTGTTATAGTGCCATACCTGAAATGGGGGGAGGTGTACACATTGATTTGATTCACGAACTTGATTATATCTATTGGTTTTTTGGTAAGCCGAACAAAGTTCATAAAGTGTTTACGCATAAATCATCCTTGGGTATCCATGCTTATGATTATGCCAACTATTTGTTGGAATATAGAAATTTCAATGTAAATATTACACTTAATTATTATCGTAGAGATAGCAAACGGACTTGCGAGATTGTAACTTCAGAAAATACTTTTACAGCAGATTTATTGCATGGAACGATAACTGATGGACAAGGACAAGTTATTGATGAGTATAGTCAACGTATTTCAGATACATACAATGATCAAATGTATGACTTTTTAAAAATGTTAAGGTCGGGTGATTTTGGCTTTAACACTGCCGAAGATGCATATAATGTCTTAAAAATTTGTTTGGAATCATGATATTGGAAAATAAAGTTGTTATCGTTATTGGTGGTTGTGGTTTGATTGGTCGTGAAATTGTCAAAGATGTACGAAAAAAAGGTGGTATCTGCATTAATGCGGACATTTCCACTGAAACCGATTGGGATAAAGGAGAATATAAACTGGATATGACCGTCTTTCCTGAAATTGAGACAATGATTTATGCTGTAAAAGAAAAATATGGCAGAATAGATGGTGTTGCCAATAGTGGTTATCCACGAACAAAAGATTGGGGAGTTTTTTTTGAGAATGTTCCTTTGGAATCATGGCAAAAAAATGTAGATATGCAACTTAATACTTGTTTCTTTATCTGCCAAAAAGTTCTTGAAATCATGAAGGAACAAGGCTTTGGTTCCGTTGTTAATTTGGGTTCTATCTATGGAGTCGTTGGTAATGACTTTACTATTTATGAAGGATATGGCGGTACTTCTCCTGCGGCTTATACAGCCATAAAAGGAGGAATTATTAACTTTTCCCGTTATTTGGCATCATATTATGGGAGGTATGGAGTGCGCGTGAATGTTGTATCGCCGGGTGGTATCATAGATAAACAGCATCCTTCTTTTATAGAACGCTATTGTGAAAAATCACCTTTAAAAAGAATGGGGCGTCCTGAAGAAATAGCTCCGGCAGTATCTTTTCTGCTATCTGATGAGTCTTCATTTATTACGGGGCATAATTTAATGGTCGACGGTGGTTGGACAGCAATTTGAATAGTAATGGATAGTAATAATGTACATATAATCTCCCAACAGCAAACACTTCTTGATGCACTCAAACGTATTAATGATATAAAAAATGCCCCTTTAGTACTCTTTGCTGTGGATGAACAAAATCGTATGTGTGGTACTATCACGGATGGTGATATACGTAGAGCTTTGATAAAAGGGCTGAATGTCGATGATAAAATATTTAAAGGGATGCATCGTAATTTCAATTTTCTTCGTAAGGGAGAGAATGATGATGTCGCCAATTTGCATCGTCAACGTGAAATGAGGATGCGATTAGTGCCTATTCTTGATGCTGAGGACCGTGTATGCGAGATTATCAATTTAGAGAAATATCGTACTAAACTTCCTATTGATGCTGTACTTATGGCTGGTGGAAAAGGAGAACGGCTTCGTCCTTTGACTGAGAAAATCCCTAAACCACTTATTAAAGTGGGGGACAAATGTATCATTGATTATAATGTTGATCGTTTACTTACTTATGGAATAAATCATATTTCGGTTACAATCAATTATTTAGGAGAACAGATTGAACAGCATTTTCAGGAAGAACGGGAAGGAGTGAAGATTGCTACGGTACGTGAGCCTAAATATCTTGGAACCATTGGTAGTATCAAGTTTGTACAAGTTTTCTATAATGATTCTGTGTTGGTAATGAATTCCGATCTTTTTACAAATATTGATTATGAAGACTTTTATCTTCACTTTTGCCAGCATGATGCTGATATGAGCGTTGCTTCTGTTCCTTATGTAGTTAAAGTACCTTATGGGGTTTTTAACCTTGAAGGTCGCGATATAAAAGGGGTATTGGAGAAACCTACTTACAGTTATTATGCTAATGCTGGGATTTACTTGATAAAAAAAGAATGTCTCAGCCTTATTCCTGAAAATATTCTTTTTAACGCTACAGATTTTATGGATAAGTTAATAGCTACTCGGCATAAAGTTATTCGTTATCCCATATCTGGTTTGTGGATTGATATTGGTCAACACGATGAGTTGGCACGTGCTAAAGAGATAGTAAAACATATAAAGGGTTTTTAAATCAAAATATAAATTGTTTTAACAGTAAGAAATATGAAATATTGTACTAAATGTGTGATGCCTGATACAAGACCGGGTATCACATTTAATGAAAATGGTGTTTGTTCTGCTTGTCAAAGTTATGAACATAGAAAATTGGTAAACTGGGAGGAGCGTTGGAAAGAATTTGAGTTACTTTGTAATAAGTATCGTGGTATGAATGGTCCGAATGGTTATGATTGTATGATAGCGGTAAGTGGTGGGAAAGATAGTCATTACCAAGTATATCTGATGAAAGTTATTATGAAGATGAATCCTTTGTTGGTTTCAGTCGAGGATAATATGCCTATGACAGAGGCGGGGAAACACAATATTAAAAATATTTGTGCAGCTTTTGGATGTGACTTGATTTCTATGAAACCTAATATACAGGCTCAAAAGAAGGTTATGCGTTATACTTTTGAGAAATATGGTAAGCCTACTTATTTTGTTGACAGATATATTTATACATATCCTCTTCATATGGCCGTGAAGTTTAATATTCCTTTACTTGTTTATGGTGAAAATGTAAGTTGGGAATACGGAGGGATAGGGACGGATAAAGTAGAAACTTATTCTGCTAAAGGGCAAATAACAAATGGTGTTGGTGGTGGTATTGATACACAAGAAATTGTTGACGCTACTGGCATTAGTGAAAAAGATTTGAACTTTTTTGAGCCACCTACACTACAAGAAATGGAGTATTTGGATCCTATTTATATCAGTTATTTTATTCAATGGAATAGTTTTAAGAACTATGAGATAGCTAAACGTTATGGTTTTCATGATTTAACTCACGAATGGAATAGAACTCATCATATAGAACAAATGGATCAGATTGATAGTCGCGCATATTTGGTACACTCATGGATGAAATATCCAAAATTTGGTCATGCTTCAGCTACGGACTACGCAGCACGTATGGTTCGATATGGTATGATAACACGAGAAGAAGCCTTTAAATTGGTTAAAGAACATGATCATACTCTTGATCCCTTATGCGTAAGAGATTTCTGTGAATTTTTAGGTTATACAGAAACGGAATTCTGGGATATTGTTGACAAACTGTATAATACAGATTTATTTTATAAGGATGAAAAAACATATCGTTGGGTATTAAAATAATCAAGATGAATTTATTATTTATATATCGACGTGATATTCATATCGATGATGCAGGAGCCTCTCGAACAATAATATTAAGAGAAAATTTCTTGGCAGCACAGCCTGATATTACGGTATATTCATCTTTTCATCATTTATCTCCTATAGACAATCGTATAATAGAGTTGTCCGTTAAAAAATTAACTGCTGAAAATTTAAATGCTTGTATAGTTACATATAAGATTGATATCTTATGTGTACCTGAAGGAGAAATATTGGCCTCATTGGCATGGAAAGCTGTACAAGGAACTTCTTGCAAAATTGTTACAGAATTGCATAATCAGCCCAACTACACATTGGATATATTACGAACAGGGATTAAATCCCATTTGTTGTATCCTGCGAGTTTCAAAGTAAAGCTGAAAGCTATTATAAAATTAGTATTATATCCTATATGGAAATATATACTTAATAGTGTTTCATATAGGCGAAATCGCCAAGCCTATTTTTTAGCAGATAAATTTGTATTATTGTCGGACTCCTTTTTTCAGCCCTTTCAGAGATTTTATAAAGTTGATAAAATTAAGATGGTGGCAATAGGTAACCCTTTATCTTTTCCTACAGAAGTTTCAGATGCGGATATACAAAGGAAAAAAAATACTATATTAGTTGTTTCGAGGTTGGAAGAAGGACATAAACGAATAAGTTTAATATTAGAATGTTGGAATAAAGTGGCGAAAGCTAATCCAGACTGGAATTTGCAAATAGTTGGTACAGGAATTGATGAAACTCTATATAAGAAAATGGTTCAAAAATGGAAATTGCAGCGAGTTTTTTTTGAAGGTTGGCAATCTCCTGAGAAGTATTATGAGGCAGCTTCTATATTTTTAATGACATCTGTTGTTGAGGGATGGGGAATGACGATTTTAGAGGCTCAACAAAAAGGATGTGTACCTATTGTTATGGATACGTTTTCTTCTTTATACGATATAATAAACAGTGGTTATAATGGATTTATTGTGAAAAATGGAGATATTAATGCAATGGCAAATGAAATACAGACATTGATAAATGATAAAGAGTATCGAGAACAAATAGCTTTGAATGCAATAAAAAGTACAAGACGTTTTTCTATGAATATTATTGGTGAAAAATGGCTTAATTTATATAAAAGTCTGTTGTAATGTCACGAACCAAGCAGAGCCTGAAAAATCTAAAAATATCATCTGTTTCTTTAATCATTTCAATATTATTAAATTTTATATCAAGAAGTGTTTTCATAGAATATTTAGGTATAGATATTGTCGGATTAAGTTCTACATTACTTAATATTTTAGGTTTTTTAAATTTAGCGGAATTAGGATTGACATCGGCTATAGCAGGTGCTCTTTATGAACCATTATTTGTAAAAGATCGACAAAAAATACAAGATATTATATCAATATTCGGTTTTTTATATCGGATAATAGGTTTGAGTATTCTTGTTGTAGGTATTATTGTTTCTTTTTTTTTACCTTACTTTTTTAAAGATACAGGATTACCTTATTCCTATATTGTAGGTGGATATTATACATACTTGATAGTAAGTTTAATAGGTTATTTTATTAGCTATAAACAAACACTACTTGTTGCTGATCAAAGTGAGTACATTGTAACTTCTTATACTTACACCGCACAGGTCCTTAAGTTTATATTTCAAATAGTTATTTTAAAATATTTGGGATATGGATATATCTTTTGGCTAATTATAGAATTATTTTTTGGTTTGACTTATGGGCTTATTATAAATCGAACAGTATCTAAGAGATATCCATGGTTGCAAACAAGTTTCAAACATGGAAAGAAAATACGTAAGGAGTATAATAGGCTATTTATTACAATAAAACAGGTTATTCCTCATAATATAGCAGCTTTTGTTCAAAATCAAAGTAGTAATATATTGATATATGCGTTTTCTTCACTTGCAACTGTGACTATTTATACTAATTATACAATGATAATGGTTCGTTGTGTTAGTGTATTAAATATATGCCTAAGGGGAATTACCGCCAGTTTTGGAAATTTGATAGCAGAAGGTGATCAAGATAAAACTCTTTCAATTTTTTTACAATTTAATTCGTTGTTTTTTATTATAGGTGGGGTTGTTTGTACCACAAGTTATTATCAGGTAGAACCGTTTATTCATTTGTGGTTAGGAGATGGCTTTTTTCTAGATGATTGGATTTTTTGGTTAATGCTTTATATAATGTATGTTAGTATAGTTCGCTTGCCTATTAATTATTTTATTGGTGGATTCGTTTTGTATAAAGATGTTTGGGCACCTATGGCTGAAGCTATTATAAATATTGTTGTTGCAATAATATTGGGATTTTTTTTAGGGATTGGCGGAGTTGTGTTAGGGTCAGTTATATCTCTTACATTTATAATTGTATTATGGAAACCTTATTTTCTTTTTAAAAATGGATTTAAATGTTCGATAAAAAAATACTGGATAAATGTATTTAGGTATGTATTGATATTGATTCCTATTTTCTTTATTCCCACAGTATTATATAATATGAATGTATTATTTGATAATAGAGATTTATTAGGATTTATATTTAATACATTACTTATATCTGTATTTGTTTTATGTGTTTATTCTTTCATTTTATGGCAAATTGATGAAAATATGAGGAACATGGTGCAAAGGATATGTAGAATCTTTTTTTAAATAGAAGTATGGAACAATATATAAAAGGAGAATGTGGTAAATTTTGTTATGTATGTCAAGTTGATACAGTATATACTCTATTTCTATATTTGATACTGTTTCCTAATCAGATAGAGAAGACGTTTTTTATTTTTGGGAGTGGCATACCTAAGCTGATAAAGAAACAATTTAAAAATAATTCTTTTGAGATAAAAAAACGACAGGGGAATTTTTTTTATAATTTATCAAATATATTGCGGGGTTGGATTTTGTTACCTATTGTATATAAACGTTTTAATTTATACTCAAAATCTTCATTTGGTCAGGATCATTTGATTTTTTCTAGATATGTAATAGCAAAATCGTCAGGTTATACATTATTGGAGGACGGTATCGGAAATTATACAGATGTGGAGAAATTGGTGAAATTCAGAGAAGAACATTATTTTCGATGGTATCTTTTTTTGTTTTTTAATTTACTTAAAGGTGTGGTAAATATGCCTATGGGATTTCATCCTAAAATTTTGCGTATATATTTAACGGGAATGCAGAGTATTCCACCATATAATAAGGATAAAATTAGTGTATTTTCGATTGTTAAAGTTTGGGAAGGATTACCCATTGAATCGAAAAATAAAATAAAGGAATTATTGAGTTCATCTCAAATTTTTATAGTAGAGGAAGAGTATGATTTACTATTACTGACTCAATGTTTTTCAGAGGAACATTGGATGTCAGAAGAGGAGAAAATAAAAATGTATAAAGATATTTTATACTTAGACGGAAATATTAATAAAAAGATATGTCTGAAACCCCATCCAAGAGAAAAGACCTGTTACCAAAATTTCTTTCCAAATATAAAAATTATTCCTTCTCATATTCCTTTTGAATTATTATTGTTGACATCAAAAGTTCATATACGCTCTGCTATAACTATTAATTCCACTGCAATATATTCATTAGGAGAGAATGTGGAAAAAACAATATTAGGAATTGAATATTTAAAGAAATATCATATTTAGTATAATATTTATTTACTCATTAATGCTTTCAATACCTTTAAAAAAACGACTAACTTCTAATTTATTTGCTTTATTAATCATTGCTAATCTTTTGTTAGTGCTTTTACCTGCTTGGCAGGGTAGTTTTATTTGGCAATATATATCAGATGTTGATGTTTATTTTAAGATTACAGGATATGCTGCTATTTTAATAAATTTTGGACTTTCAATAGTAATTATATTGTTGAATACAAAATTTGATGGAAAATGGTTATTGCTTTTCTGTTTCCTTACTATGTCCTCTTTTACATTGTCAATGTTCCAAAGTGATTTCTCTTTTAAGTTACCAGAAGGATTCATGGCTTTGGGAGTTTATATAGTTCTGGTATGTATTTTACCAACATATACATTTTCAAATCAAATAAGAAATATCACATTAATTTTATTTCTTATTTGGGCAATAGTTCCTATTTTTTATTTTTTTTTAGCTCCTGTGTCTGTCAAAATGCTGTTTTATGCAGCCTCGGGTGGAACATTTTCAGGGTTTGCGTTGCATCGGAATTTTTATGGAGTATATACGGGAATTGCATTTATTTTATTGACATTTGTTAAATGGCGTACCTTATATAAATACCCTTTATATATATTGATGCTAATAGGATTAGGTATGTCAGAGAGTAGGACAGTTCTTCTTTGTCTGTTAGTATCTCTTGCGTATAAAAAATACTCATCTAAGAGGTTGTGGCTTGTGTATTTGGGTATAGTGTGCCTAATAGGAATTTTAGTCTATTTTTTGTTGATTGATGTTTTGGCAGACTATACGATGAGAAAGGATTTAGATTCAAATGCTCGTGAGGAATTATATTGGGGATTTTGGAATGTGTTTCTTGATAATCCATTATTAGGAAAAGGGAAAGATGTTTTATATTTTTCATCTCATTATCCTGAGGGATCTCCGGCTCACAACTTAATATTGCAAGCATTGGCTAGCTATGGAATGGTGACCACATTTTTTTTTCTAATATTTCTAATATTGATATATATTAATATGGAGCAGAACGGTAGGGTCCTATTTTTATTTCTTTTGATTACTGCTATGTTCCAACCTTATGTAGATACAGGATTTCCAACTGCTTTAACAGTTATTGTTCTTCTTTTGGGGCAAATGTTTTCGAACAAAAATAAATCGGTATTATATGTTGAAAAATGATTTTCTTATTGTAGGTTCCGGTCTTTTCGGTGCCACAGTTGCCCATGTTCTTTTCCGCCATGGTAAGCGACTCATGGTTGTAGACAAGCGTTCTCATATCGGTGGTAATATCTATACGGAATCGGTGAATGGTATCAATGTACACAAATATGGTGCCCATATATTTCATACCAGCAACAAGCAGATATGGGATTTCGTAAATTCTTTTGTCGAATTTAATCGTTATACAAATTCCCCTATAGCCAATTATAAAGGGAAACTTTATAATCTTCCTTTCAATATGAATACATTTTACCAGATGTGGGGGATGGTTACACCGGAACAAGCGGCGGCTAAAATAGAAGAACAGCGAAAAGAGTCGGGGATTACTCATCCTCGAAATTTGGAAGAGCAGGCTATTTCTTTGATAGGAAAAGATATTTATTACACGCTTATAAAAGACTATACGGAAAAACAATGGGGCAGGAAAGCTACGGAATTACCGGCCTTTATAATTCGCCGTCTTCCGGTGCGTTTTACTTTTGATAATAACTATTTCAACGATAAGTATCAAGGAATCCCTGTGGGTGGATATACCAAGTTGGTAGAGAAGTTACTTGAAGGAATCGAAGTGAAGCTTGATACGGATTATTTTGAGTACAAAGAATATTTAGATTCTTTAGCAGACAAGATAATTTATACAGGTGAGATAGACCGTTATTTTGATTATTGCTTCGGACATTTGGAATACCGGACGGTGAATTTTGAGACTGAAGTTCTGGAAGGAGTTTCTAATTATCAAGGTAATGCAGTGGTGAATTATACTGATGCAGAAACTCTGTATACCCGTATCATTGAGCATAAGCACTTTGAGTTTGGTAACCAGCCTGATACAGTAATATCCAAAGAATACTCCAAGGAATGGAAGCCGGGCGATGAGCCTTATTATCCGGTGAATGATGAACGTAACAGTTCTTTGTATACGAAATATAAAGCGTTGGCCGATGCTCAGGAGAGAGTGTTATTTGGCGGTCGGCTGGCTGAGTATAAGTATTATGATATGCATCAGGTTATAGAAAGTGCTTTACGTTTGGTTGATACTTTATTGAAATAATTATTGGTGAAAAAAGAAGAAATCTATGGAAAAAGGGTTAGTTTCTATTATTACCCCTGTCTATAATGGGGCTAAATATGTGCGCGCAACAATTGAATCTGTATTAAGACAAACATACACAGACTGGGAAATGATAATAGTGGATGATGGTTCTAAAGATGATAGTGTTCACATTGTTAGCGAATATGTCAAACGTGATAAGCGTATCATACTGTTACGGCAGGCTAACGGTGGTTCTGCTTCTGCCAGAAATAATGGTATAAGGAATGCAAGAGGGCAATACATTGCTCTATTGGATGCGGATGATTTGTGGGAACCCTCATTTTTGGAAAGCCAATTAGCTCTGATGAAAAAGGAAAATGCAATAGTCGTGCATTCTTCTTACAAAAGAATAAATGAGAAGTCGGAGGAAATATTGCGTCCGTATAAGGCAAAAAAGTTAGTTACTTACAAACAGATGCAAATGACTAATCACATTGCCTGTTTGACAGGTTTGTATGATACTTCCATATATGGTAAAATCTATCTGAAAGAAGAACTGAGGAGTATTAGGGATGATTATGCTTATTGGCTGGATATTGTAAAGCTGGCAGGAAAATCGTATGGTAATCAAGAAGTTTTGGCAAGTTATCGAGTAATGGCATCTTCTACTACTGGTAAGAAAAAGAAACTTATAAAAGCACAATTCTTGTTTTATTATCGTTATCAAAAATTAGGCTTATTAAGGAGTATCTTGTATACAATGTATTGGGGAGGATTAGGGATAATGAAATTTTATAAATGATGGAAAGTTAAAACAGATATGGGGCAAAATTACAAAGTTATTAACACTCAGAAGATAATAGATTATATAAATTCTTTTTCTGATACTATTGAGGTTGATTCTATTTTGAAGAATTCTAATGCTGACAAATTACGCGTATACCCCACCTTGTTCGAATTGGAGCAGAGCGGTTTTCTTGAAGTAATAGAGCGTGAAGCACTCGGAGCTCCATTGATAGTTCGTAAAAAGAAAGTAGAATAAACGACAGGTAACAGCGGTTACTTTGTTTTAGGCGCAGCCGGAATTACTTTTTTAAAGTGATTTCGGCTGTTTTTACTGATTATATCGGAACTTGTGAATGAAAAACTGTATAATTTGAAGGGTTCGCTATTGCAAAGCAGGAAACCGAGTGGAAAGAATATCCGATATTGCATTTGGACTTGAGTGCGAAAAAATGTGAAACAGCCGATGATTTGAGCACAATGCTTAATTAGTATTTGGGGAAATGGGAGCAAAAATGGGAGTGAGAAACATAATCGTAGTTCTGAAGAGCGCTTTGCTTATATAATAGAGCAGGTATATATTCAGAGTGGTAAGCAAGTTGCTGATAGACGAATATGATAAGCCCTTGCTTCGGTCGCTTTGGGACGATGCGCTTTGGGATGAGTAAAATGTATACTGAAGGCTTTTTATAGTGTGTTGAAAATCAGCGACTGTTATTTCCGTTTCGTCTTTCTAACGGGGGCACAGAGTTTGCATAGGTCAGTGTGTTCAGTGACTCGAATCAGTTGAATGATATCAGTATGGATTATGATTATAATACTTTGTGTGGCATAACAAAAGAGGAGTTGGCAAATAATTTTGTACTCATATCGCCAAGTTCACCCGTGAACTTCGTGGCGGCGATGTGGATGCTTTCATGGAACGCCTAAAGGTGTTTTTTGCAGGCATTCCTTATGAGTTGAGCGATGATACGGAGCGCCACTATCAAGCCATTTTCTATGTTGTCTTTGCTCTTATGGGTCAGTTTATAGAAACGGAAATCCGTAGTTCCCGCGGTCGCGCGGATGCGGTTGTAAAGACGAAAGAGCGTATTTTCGTTTTTGAGTTCAAACTGAATGGTAGTGCCGAGGATGCCTTGCATCAGATTGGGGAAAAGGGATATCTGATTCCTTATCGGTTAGACGGCAGGAAACTGATGAAGATAGGAGTGAACTTTAGTAAGGTGACACGTAATATAGAACGTTATGTGGTAGCTGGAACTTAAAATCGGGAATATATATAACTGGCAGAAAATAAACGTATTACAAATCATCCTCAGAAAACAGCTTTGTCGGGCTTGTTTCCCTTGTTTATCCCCACTGATATCCCCACCTTTGCATCGTTGGCCAACGAAACGAGAATTAAAACGAAAGTTCAATTTAAAATGTAAAGGAGAAAGATTATGCCTCTATTTTATTATGCGAGACAGTCGCAGCTTGCGACGAAGGCGGGTGTGAAGACATGGCACCTGAGTTTGAAGAAAGTGGGAAAGACAGTGGATACGCAGTCATTGGCGGAAAGTATTGCCGAGAAATCATCATTGACGCCGGGTGATGTGCAGAATGTGATTCGTAACCTGATGTCGACGATGCGGATGCATCTGCTGAATAGCCGTACGGTACGCTTGAGCGGATTGGGCACGTTTACGATGAAAGCCCGTACACGCGGTAAGGGTACGGAGAAAGCGGAAGATGTAAATCCGAATCAGGTGACGGCGTTACGCTGCCAGTTTACTCCGGAATATACCCGGCCGGCAGCAATGGGCACTACCCGTGCACTGTTGCAGGGCGTAGAGTTTGAAAAATGGAACGGGACGGTTACGGACGACGGTAATTCCGGCGGTAACGGTGGCGGTTCGAATGGTGGAGATGAAGAAAATCCGCTGGGATGAGATTAAGGGTTTATGATGAATGTGTTAGATTAAAAAAACAAAAGTTATGAGTATAAGAGTGTCTGTTTGGGATAAGATTCTGAAAGTGATTATTGCAGTGGCAAGTGCTATTGCAGGTGTGATTGGAGGGCAAGTAATGGCTATATAAAAGCCGGTCTGATAATGAAAACACGAGGGTGTCAAAACTAAGATGAACACTCTGAAAAGTTACTATATGTAACTGGTAAACAAATGTACGACGTAAAAGAGCCGTATCGTTACTCAAAATGAAGTGCACCCCAAAAGTTTTGTGTCTAACTTTTGGGGTGCACTTCAAAGTTGAGTCGATACGGCTTTTTTTATTTCCAATGAGGTGTGTCCGGTTTCAATTTAAAAGTTCATTTTCTCTAAAGTTGGGTTTTGACACCTCTATTTGTATTTTATAGGCAGGTTGATTTTCAACGCTTGAATATCTTTCTGACTTTTCTCATCAGTTTCATTCCAAGCATAACTCCGTCGAATACCGCCATGCCCGTATTGAATGCACGCATGATAGCCGTCCCCTTGTTTGCAGCAGGGGCAATAGGGGCGAACAGGTTCCGGGCGGTGTCGGCCATAGCCTGTTTTTGGGCGCGGAGTTCTTCCAATGCTTCGGCTTTCTGTTGTCGAAGCTCCTCTAATGTAAGAATCTCTGTCTTGGGAGTATCATTCATATTCATGATATTTTAGTTCTTGTTGTTATCGATGAATAGTCCTGCAATGAATTTAGTCATTGGATTGATAATGATTTTCTTGCGGAATATGACGAGCAGTATAATCAGTAAGATGTGGAGACAGCTTATCATGGCGAAGCTCACCATTAATCCGCCTACTATGGGGTCTAATATATAGGCCAGGGTAAAGGAGAGATAAAACAAAGCCACCATGCCGAGAATGACGACCAGCAATACGAGTATAAGCGTAGAAAGCAATATAGTCAGCTTTTCCGCAACTTCCAGTTGAGTGTATTTCTTCTGTAGTTCCAGATATTTCTTGAAATCGGAGAATAACTGCCGGATATTCTCGATGCTGTTGTCGTCTGCAAACATAGTGGCTTTGTTTTGAAATGCGGTTTGGGTTATTCGTTTGCTTCGCCTTTGATTTCTGCGGCAATCTCGTCGACGAGGTCTTCCATTTCATTACGGTTGAGACGGATGCCTTTCTTACGGAGAATTTCCGCAATCTTATGACGCGTATCCTCGCCTTTTTCCGGGGCAAACAAAATACCGATGGCTGCACCTACTGCCGCGCCACCTAAAAAAGCTGCTAAAACATTTAATCCTTTCATAATGATACTCCTTTCTTATTAATTAGGTCTACTATGACAAAGCTAACAAAATATTTTCAATGTTTGTTCATTAATTCTTGTTTTTTGGAAATATGTGCCATGAAAAGTGACAAAATATACATTTTAATTATATTTAACGGCGTTGGGAGGTGTAACATAAGTGGTTCGGAGTACTTTTGTTCCCTAAATAAAAAAGAGATATATGAAAAAATTGCTGAACGGGACAATACTATTACTTTTGACGTGTATAGCGGTGGGACTGGCGTCTTGTATGAATGACGGCGGTTCCGATTGGGTAGGAAAATGGCAGTTGCGCGAATATCAGTATCCCGATGGTAAAGTGCAGAAGGTAGACAGTATTTTTTATGGTTTTCAGAAGGGTAGCTTTTTGGCATATTGCATGAATGAAAGCGGAAGCTATGAAGGTTTTTATGGCTATTACAAGTTGAAAGATGATGAAATTTCTATAACTTTGTGGCCGGACAACAGTGCCGGAAACGAAGCGGCGCACGAGGAGCTGGTAAATTCGGCAAGTTATAAAAAGTTCTTCGGCTGGGGAGATACCGGCGAAAGGACATTCAAAGTCGAGGAGTTGACCGGCAAGAAGATGCGGCTGGACTACAAAGGCACTAAATATGTTTTTCGTAAGTATTGAGCGAATAGAGGACAGATATAGTTACTAACAAAAAATAAAAGAAAAAGATGAAGAAATTAGCAGTGTTGGGAATGGGAGTATGTGTTGTACTGGCATTCTCTTCTTGTAAATCGAGTGAAAGCGCTTACAAGAAAGCATATGAAAAGGCTAAGCAGCAGGAACTGGCCGAACCGCAGACTACCGCACCGGTAGAAGAGGTGGCTCCTGTAGTTAGTGCTCCGGTAGAAGCTAAGGTTGTGGAAAGCGCTCCGGTAGGTACGGTACGTGAGGAAAAGGTGACGGTCGTATCGGGTGTTGACGGACTGAAAGATTACAGTGTCGTATGCGGCAGCTTCGGTGTGAAAGCCAATGCGGAGAACCTGAAAAACTTCCTGGATAAGGAAGGTTACAATGCTGTCATCGCATTTAATGCGGACGCTGCCATGTATCGTGTGATTGTAAGCACTTATGCAGACAGGAACTCTGCTGCCGAGGCTCGCGACGCTTTCAAGGCAAAATATCCCAACCGTCAGGATTTCCAGGGAGCCTGGCTTTTGTACCGCATTAATTAATTTGAATTCTTTTTGGTAATTCATAAGAAAGGGGTATTTTCCTCCTTTCACGATAGGGCAGTAACTGGGAAGTTACTGCCCTTCTTATAATCCGTTGGAAATGATTGTAAAAACGCAGTTTTTTAATATTGTGAAAAGTACTTATAATTATCTCTTTTTCGTTTAAAAGAAGTTATAAAACATAATTAAAAACTTTTGGCGGTAAAAAAGTTTTTAATTTTGCACCTCATATATTTGATATAGTATGGAACGACAATATATACTCGATGCAATTGACGCAGCACTGTGTGCCGGCAAAGCTATTCTTTCGATTTATAACGACCCGGCATCGGACTTCCAGATAGAAAAGAAAGCGGATAACTCTCCCCTGACGATTGCTGACAGAAAAGCGCATGAGACTATTGCTGAATATCTCCGGAACACGCCTTACCCGCTATTGAGCGAAGAAGGAAAACACCTGCCTTACACAGAACGGCGTGCATGGACTACTTTATGGATTGTAGACCCCTTGGACGGTACGAAAGAGTTTATAAAGCGGAACGGCGAGTTTACCGTCAATATTGCTTTGGTACATAATTCCGTTCCGGTAATGGGCGTTATATACCTTCCGGTGAAGGAAGAGCTCTACTTTGCCGGAGAGAACTTGGGCGCTTATAAGCTCTCCGGCTTTACGGCTCGCGGCGACAAGCGGTTGGAGGAGCTCATGGCAGAGGCGGTTCATTTGCCGGTTAAGGGTGAACACGATAAGTTCGTGATTGTGGCGTCCCGTTCGCATCTCTCTCCCGAGACAGAGGATTACATTGAAAAGATGAGACGTTGCCATTCGGATGTGGAATTGATTTCCAGCGGGAGCTCTATCAAGATATGTCTGGTGGCGGAAGGCAAGGCGGATGTATATCCCCGTTTTGCCCCGACAATGGAGTGGGATACGGCGGCGGGGCATGCCATTGCACGCGCTGCCGGTATGGAAGTGTACCAGGCGGGAAAGGAAGAGCCCTTGCGCTATAATAAAGAAGACTTGTTGAATCCCTGGTTTATAGCAGAGCCCAGGCATGAAGAAGATATAAAATAACGACTCGGACATATGACGTTTGAAATCATATTTGTGCTTTTGGCACTATTGGGCATGGTGATAGCCTTGATTCTGGATAAGATGCGTCCGGGGATGGTGCTTTTTTCGGTCGTGGTGTTATTTCTTTGTGCAGGCATCCTGACGCCGAAGGAAATGTTGGAGGGGTTTAGCAATAAGGGGATGATTACGGTTGCCATGCTCTTTCTGGTGAGTGAGGGTATCCGGCAGTCGGGAGCGTTGGGGCAGCTTATCAAGAGACTGCTTCCTCAGGGTAAGACTACCGTTTTCAAGGCACAGTTCCGGATGTTGCCGACCATTTCCTTTATTTCCGCTTTTCTCAACAATACTCCCGTCGTTGTAATTTTCGCTCCGATTATAAAGCGCTGGGCGGAGTCGGTAAGGCTTCCTGCCACGAAATTCCTGATACCTCTTTCGTATGTGACGATTTTGGGCGGTATCTGTACATTGATAGGTACTTCCACGAACTTGGTAGTGCATGGTATGATACTGGAAGCCGGCTATGAAGGATTTACCATGTTCGAGCTCGGCAAGGTGGGGATTTTCATTGCGGTAACCGGCATCGTCTATTTGTTCCTGTTTTCTTCCAAGCTGTTGCCGGATGTGCGCAAGGATGCCGTGAAGCCGGACGACGAACCGGAAGAACACGGCGATTTGCACCGGGTGGAAGCCGTTTTGGGAGCCCGTTTCCCGGGTATCAACAAGAAGTTGAAAGAGTTCAATTTCAAACGCCATTACGGTGCTGAGGTAAAGGAGATAAAGCGCAACGGCCAGAGTTATACGCAGGATTTGGAGGAAGAATATTTCCGGGAGGGCGATACGCTGGTTATAATGGCCGACGACTCCTTTGTGCAGACCTGGGGTGAATCTTCCGTATTCGTGATGCTTGCCAACGGCAAGGATACGGAGCCTGTGGCGAGCAAAGGTAAACGCTGGTTTGCACTCGCCTTGCTGATTCTGATAATTACCGGAGCTACGGTGGGTGAGCTGCCTGCCGTGAAAGAGGCTTTTCCTAATATTAAGTTGGATATGTTCTTCTTCGTGTCCGTTACGACGATTATAATGGCATGGACGAAGATTTTCCCTGCCCGCAAATACACCAAATATATATCATGGGATATCCTGATAACGATTGCCTGTGCTTTTGCTATCAGCAAGGCTATGGTAAATTCCGGTGTGGCGGATGCTGTGGCTAAGTACATCATTGGTCTGACGGAACATTACGGTCCTCATGTGTTACTGGCTGCCGTGTTTATCATCACGAACCTGTTTACGGAACTGATAACGAATAACGCCGCCGCTGCGCTTGCCTTCCCGTTGGCTCTTTCCATTTCGTCGCAGTTGGGGGTAAGCCCGATGCCTTTCTTTGTAGTGATTTGCATGGCTGCATCGGCCAGTTTCTCGACGCCTATCGGTTATCAGACCAACTTGATAGTACAAGGTATCGGCAATTATAAGTTCACTGATTTTGTCCGTATCGGACTTCCGCTGAATATCATCACTTTTTTAATCTCCATTTTCTTGATACCATTAATCTGGCCGTTTTGAGAGTTGAAAGTGGAGAGCTGGAGGTTGAGAGTCGGAAGTTTTGGGGAGGTAAGATATGGGGCAAAGTGTGACGAGAGATAAGGTTTTAGGTTTGCTGTTAGAATTGTAAATATGTATAAAGTCTTATGCGAGAGAAAAGAATACGTACCACTGTCTAAACAAATGTTGCGTAGTGGTACGGCGGTAGGGGCTTTGTGAAAGAAGCAGGACATGCTCAATCAACGGCTGATTTTGTGAGTAAAGTCAGCATAGCTTTGAAGGAGGCTAATGAAACAGAATATTGGATAATACTTTTGTATGAAACTAAATATATCGGAAGAAGAGTATAACTCTATATATAATGATTGCTGTGAACTAATAAAGTTGACAGTGAGTGTAATAAAAACAACAAAGGTTTCAATGTATGATGCAGAAAAATGAACGACAACGGAAGGAAGAGGAGGGAGAAGTTTCAACTCTCGACTCTCGACTTTCTACTAATAATATATACCCCATTTTCGACAGAATGCTGTGCAGGCACGACAAAGAAGAACTCTTGAAGCAGCATAGCGTAATGATTTGGTTTACCGGGCTGAGCGGTTCGGGTAAGAGTACGATAGCTATCGCTTTGGAGCGCGAGTTGCATAAGCGCGGTTTGCTCTGCCGCATCCTGGACGGAGACAACATCCGTAGCGGTATCAATAATAACCTGGGATTTACGGAAGCCGACCGTATAGAGAATATCCGCCGGATAGCCGAGGTATCCAAGCTTTTCGTAGATACGGGCGTCATAACGATTGCCGCTTTTATCAGCCCCAGCAACGACATCCGCGAAATGGCGGCGAATATCATCGGAAGGGATGATTTCCTGGAAGTGTACGTCAGTACGCCCATTGAGGAGTGCGAGCGCAGGGATGTGAAAGGCCTGTATGCGAAGGCGCGCCGGGGCGAGATTAAGAACTTCACGGGCATTTCCGCACCTTTCGAGGCGCCCGCTCATCCTGCATTGGTGCTGGATACCTCTGCGTTGAGCCTGGAAGAATCTGTCGATAAGTTACTGGAATTGATTTTACCGAGAATTCAGAAGAACTAATATATAATGAAAGAAGAATATAAACTGAGCCATTTGAAAGAACTCGAAGCAGAGTCCATTCATATTATCCGTGAGGTGGCTGCGGAATTTGAGAATCCGGTGATGTTGTATAGCATCGGCAAGGATTCTTCGGTTATGGTACGTTTGGCGGAGAAAGCTTTTGCTCCGGGCAAAGTGCCTTTCCCATTGATGCATATAGACTCTAAATGGAAGTTCAGAGAGATGATTCAATTCCGTGACGAGTATGCCAGGAAATATGGCTGGAACCTGATTGTGGAGAGCAATATGGAAGCTTTCCAGGCAGGGGTGGGGCCTTTTACGCATGGCAGCAAGGTGCATACCGACCTGATGAAGACACAGGCGCTGCTGCATGCGCTGGATAAGTATAAGTTCGATGCTGCTTTCGGCGGCGCCCGCCGTGACGAGGAGAAATCGCGCGCTAAGGAGCGTATCTTCTCTTTCCGCGACAAGTTTCACCAATGGGACCCTAAGAACCAGCGTCCGGAGCTGTGGGACATATACAATGCCCGTGTCCATAAGGGGGAAAGCATCCGCGTGTTTCCGCTGAGCAACTGGACGGAGCTGGATATCTGGCAATACATCCGCCTGGAGAATATTCCTATCGTGCCTTTGTATTTTGCCAAAGAGCGTCCTTGCGTGGAAATCGACGGCAACCTGATTATGGCGGATGACGACCGCTTGCCGGAACAGTACCGCGAAAAGATTGAAATGCGTATGGTGCGTTTCCGTACGCTGGGCTGCTGGCCGCTGACCGGCGCCGTAGAGAGCAGTGCCGATACTATCGAGAAGATTGTGGAAGAGATGATGACTACTACCAAGAGCGAGCGTACTACCCGCGTCATCGATTTCGACCAGGAGGCGAGCATGGAGCAGAAGAAACGCGAGGGATACTTCTAAGAAATAAAGAATTAAAACTGAAAATTGAAAAATGAACGATTCAAGACTTGATATAAAGGCTTTCCTCGACAAGGACGAACAGAAGGATTTGCTTCGTTTCCTCACTGCCGGTTCGGTAGACGACGGAAAGTCCACGCTTATCGGACGCCTGCTGTTCGATAGCAAGAAATTGTACGAAGACCAGTTGGATGCGTTGGAGCGCGACAGCAAGCGTATGGGAAATGCCGGCGACCACATAGACTACGCGCTGCTGCTGGACGGCTTGAAGGCAGAGCGGGAGCAGGGCATCACTATCGACGTGGCCTACCGTTATTTCTCCACGAACAACCGTAAGTTCATCATTGCCGACACTCCGGGACACGAACAATATACCCGCAACATGATTACCGGCGGTTCCACTGCTAACCTGGCAATCATCCTAGTGGATGCCCGCACGGGTGTCATTACGCAGACGCGCCGCCATACCTTCCTCGTATCCTTGCTGGGTATCAAGCATATCGTGCTTGCCGTTAATAAAATGGATTTGGTGGATTTCTCCGAAGAACGTTTCAATGAAATCGTGGGCGAGTACAAGGCGTTTATCGCTCCGCTGGGCATTCCCGACGTGACTTGTATCCCGCTTTCAGCGCTCGACGGCGACAACGTAGTGGAGAAGTCCTGCCGTACCCCCTGGTACAAGGGCGTTTCCTTGCTCGACTTCCTTGAAACAGTGCCTATCGACAACGACCATAACTTGCAGGACTTCCGCTTTCCGGTACAGTACGTGCTGCGCCCGAACCTCAATTTCCGCGGTTTCTGCGGTAAGGTGGCTTCGGGTATCGTCCGCAGGGGAGATGAGGTAATGGCGCTGCCCTCCGGAAAGAAATCGCGTATCAAGAGTATCGTGACCTACGACGGAGAGCTGGACTATGCTTTCCCGCCCCAGTCCGTAACACTGACGCTGGAGGACGAAATCGATGTCTCGCGCGGAGAGATGCTGGTGCATCCCGGCAACCTGCCGATGACGGAGCGTAATTTCGAAGCGATGTTGGTGTGGATGGACGAGGAGCCTATGGATGCGAACAAGTCTTTCTTCATCAAGCAGACTACCAATCTGAGCCGTACGCGTATCGACAGTATCAAATACAAGGTGGATGTCAATACCATGGAAGAACTTTCCGTTGAAAACGGCCGGCTTACGAAAGAAACGCTGCCGATGCAGTTGAATCAGATTGCCCGTGTGGTGCTGACTACTGCCAAAGAGCTGTTTTTCGACCCTTACCGGACTAACAAAGCTACCGGCGCTTTCATCCTGATAGACCCGATAACCAACAACACCAGTGCCGTAGGTATGATTATAGACCGGGTGGAAGATAAGGATATGCACCTTTCCGAAGACCTCCCGGTGTTGGATTTGCCGAAGCTTGGCATCGCTCCCGAGCATTATGAGGCGATAGCGGAGGCCGTGAAAGAGCTGGAACGCCAGGGGATAGCAGTGATAATTAAGAAATGAAAATTAAACATTAACCAATAAGGGTTGGACGATAGTTGCCGTATTGCCGCGAAAGAGAAAGATTATTTCCCGGCTTTCGACTTTCGCCCTTCAACTTTCAACTGAATAAGAATGGGCTTATTAGAATTTAACAAACTTCCGATAAATACACTTGTCGGTGCGGACTGGAAAACGTTTAACGCCATTACGAAAGGACGCGGAATAGATGCTGCATACAAAGGCAAATACCGGCTGACGAAGGCCGTGTGCCGCATGCTTTCCACGCTGTCCCCTTTGCAGGACAAACGCTACGAGAAGCTGTTGGCCGGCAAGCCGTTGGAGCACGACCCGGTATTTATCCTCGGCCACTGGCGCAGCGGAACAACTTTCGTGCATAATGTGTTCTCTTGTGACAAGCACTTCGGCTACAATACCACTTACCAGACCGTATTTCCGCATCTGATGATGTGGGGGCAGCCTTTCTTCAAGAAGAATATGAGCTGGCTGATGCCCGACAAACGTCCTACGGACAATATGGAGCTGGCGGTGGACTTGCCGCAGGAGGAGGAGTTTGCGTTGGCTAATATGATGCCGTATACGTATTACAATTTCTGGTTCCTGCCCAAGCACCAGCAGGAGTATGCGGATAAATACCTGCTGTTCGACGGCATAAGCGGCGAGGAGCTGAAGGTATTCGAGGAAACGTTTACCAAGCTTATCCGGATATCCTTGTGGAATACGCACGGAACGCAGTTCCTCAGCAAGAACCCGCCCCATACCGGGCGTGTGAAGGAGCTGGTGAAGATGTTCCCCAATGCCAAGTTCATCTACCTGATGCGTAATCCTTATACGGTGTTCGAGAGTACGCGCAGTTTCTTTACGAACACTATCCAGCCGTTGAAGCTTCAGGATATCACGCCTGCCGAGCTGGAACAGAACATCCTGTCCGTTTATGCCAAGCTGTATCATAAGTACGAAGCGGACAAGGCGAGTATTCCGGCGGGCAACCTCATCGAGGTGAAGTTCGAGGACTTCGAAGCCGATGCAATGGGAATGACGGAGCATATTTACGACGCATTGTCCATACCCGGTTTTGCAGAAGCGCATGCTGTCATTGAACGGTACGTAGGCGGCAAGAAAGGCTATAAGAAGAATAAATATAAATATGACGACCGTACGGTGCAACTGGTTCAGGACAACTGGGGCTTTGCACTGGAACAGTGGAATTATGAACTTTAATTGATTGCAGGAGAATAGAAAGATGATTCGTGAAAAGCTTCGTATGTTGAGTTTGCTGTCTGTGATACTTTGTAGCGTAGCAGTATCGGCGCAGCATAAGGTCGAGATGATTCCTTTTGGAGATATGAATCAGTGGATTGACCGCCAGATTAAAGAATCGGGAATTATCGGCGGCGCTACCAAGAATGTGTATGCTATCGGCCCTACGGCCACTATCCGCGAGAACAAGCCGTACAAGAACATGGGCGGCTCTCCCTGGGCTACTTCTAATGTAATGGCGCGTGTGGCGGGCATTACCAAGACCAATACCTCGGTGTTCCCGGAGAAAAGGGACGACGGCTTTTGCGCCCGTATGGATACCCGTATGGAGAGCGTGAAGGTGCTGGGCATCGTGGATATAACGGTACTGGCCGCCGGTTCCATATTCCTCGGCGATGTGCACGAGCCTATCAAGGGAACGAAAAATCCGCAGAAGATACTGAACTCTGGTATTCCGTTCACCAAGAAACCCGTTGCCGTCCAGTTCGACTATAAGGTGAAGATGTCCGACCGCGAGAAGCGTATCCGCGCCACCGGTTTCAGCAGGATAACCGATGTGGAAGGGAAAGACTTTCCCGAAATGAATCTCTTTTTGCAGAAGCGCTGGGAAGATGAGGACGGCAATATCTACGCCAAGCGTGTAGGCACGGTGGTGGTGCGTTACTACACCACTACGGACGGTTGGCGCAATAATGCCACCTATTCCATTATGTACGGCGATATAACGGGCAATCCGGAGTATAAGGCGCATATGATGCGCTTGCAGGTGCAGGAACGCTACGCCGTGAACAGCAAGGGCGAAAGCGTGCCTATCAAGGAGGTGGCATGGGGTACGGAGGACGATATTCCCACCCATATCCAGTTGCAGTTTACCTCCAGCCACGGCGGGGCGTATGTGGGCTCTCCGGGTAATTCGTTCTATGTGGACAATGTGAGGCTGGTGTACTGATTCGGTATCTGCCGGTAGCTGTAAAGTTTGCCTGCGGTGAAAAAACGCTCGATATGTATCGAATGGGATTTTCACCGCAGGCAAAATCTTTTTTGATACGTATGAAAAAGAGTTCAAATATTAATCGTAATTTTGTAGCCCATTATGAGTAGAATAATAGCTGTCGATTACGGTAAGAAGCGCACGGGTATAGCCGTCAGCGATACGTTGCAGATGATTGCCAACGGGCTTACCACTGTGCCTACGCACGAGCTGCTCGCCTTCATCACGGATTACGTGGCAAAGGAGCCGGTGGAGAGGATTCTTATCGGGCTGCCGAAGCAGATGAACAACGAGCCTTCCGAGAACATGAAACGTATCGAACCGTTTGTGCGTTCCCTGAAGAAGAGGCTGCCGGACATGCCGGTGGAGTATGTGGACGAGCGTTTTACTTCGGTACTGGCGCACCGCACCATGCTGGAAGCCGGATTGAAGAAGAAAGACAGGCAGAACAAGGCGTTGGTGGACGAAATCAGTGCGACTATCATTCTGCAAACCTATTTGGAGAACAGGCGTTTCTCCTCTTTATAAATGTATGGAAAATAATTCATAATTGATAATTCATAATAAAAAATGATTTTACCTGTTTATGTGTACGGGCAACCCGTATTGAGAAAAGTGGCAGAGGATATCGCCCCTGATTATCCGAACCTGAAAGAGCTGATTCGGAATATGTTCGAAACAATGAGCCATGCCGACGGAGTAGGGCTTGCGGCGCCGCAAATCGGGTTGCCGATTCGGGTGGTTACTATCGACCTGGATGTGCTGTCGGACGACTTTCCCGAATACAAGGATTTCCGCAAGGCATACATCAACGCCCATATCCTGGAAGTGTCGGGCGAGGAAGTTGCCATGGAAGAAGGTTGCCTGAGTCTGCCCGGTATCCACGAAACCGTAAAGAGAGGCAGCAGGATACGTGTGAAGTACCTGGACGAGGATTTGGTGGAACACGATGAGATTGTAGAAGGATACTTGGCGCGCGTCATGCAGCATGAGTTCGACCACCTGGACGGCAAGATGTTCATCGACCATTTGTCGCCCCTGCGCAAGCAGATGATAAAGGGAAAACTGAATGCCATGCTGAAAGGGAAAGCGCACTGTACTTATAAGGTAAAGACCATTAAATAAGGAAACCATATAATAAGGTATAAAAGGCTCAAAAAATATAAAAAGTATTCTGCATATCCTGATATATAAATGAATAAACGCTACTTTTGTTTTGTTTACAAGCATTTATAAAACAAGATGATAAAAAAGATATTACTGGCAATTCTGTTATTGCCCACGTTGTTATATGCGCAAATCAATACGGAGCGGGTAATGACTATTGCCAGGAACGCGTTGTATTTCGAGGACTACGTGCTTTCTATCCAATACTTCAATCAGGTAATCAATGCGAAACCTTATTTATACGAGCCTTATTTCTTCCGGGCGCTGGCTAAAATCAACCTGGACGATTTCCAGGGAGCGGAGGCGGACTGCGATTTGGCTATCCAGCGCAACCCCTTCGTGGTGGGCGCTTATCAGATAAGAGGTCTGGCACGTATCCGCCAGGATAAGTTCGACGGGGCAATCGAAGATTACAGGACTGCCTTAAAATACGACCCGGAGAATGTCGTGCTCTGGCATAACCTCTCCCTCTGCCACATGCAGAAGGAAGATTTCGAGTCTGCCAAGAAAGACCTGGGCAAGCTGCTGACGATAGCTCCCCGGTACACGCGGGCATACTTGATGCGTGGGGAGGTCAACCTGAAACAGAACGATACGATACAGGCGCTGAAAGACTTCGACACGGCTATCGGCATGGACCGCTACGACCCGGACGGCTGGGCGGCGCGTGCCATTGTCCGTTTGCAGCAGGCCGATTACAAAGCTGCCGAGAGCGACTTAGACCAGGCGATACACCTGAGCGCGCGGAATGCGGGCAACTACATCAACCGCGCCCTGGCGCGTTTTCACCAGAACAACCTCAGGGGAGCCATGAGCGACTATGACTTGGCGCTGGATATCGACCCCAACAATTTCCTCGGACACTACAACCGCGGTTTGCTGCGCGCGCAGGTGGGCGATGATAACCGTGCGATAGAAGATTTCGACTTCGTGTTACAAATAGAGCCCGACAATATGATGGCAACCTTCAACCGCGGTCTGCTGCGTGCACAGACAGGCGATTACCGTGGTGCTATCAGCGACTATTCCAAAGTGATAGACGAATATCCCAACTTCATGGCAGGGTACTATCATCGCGCCGAAGCCCGTAAAAAGATTGGCGACCGTAAGGGCACCGAGCAGGACGAGTTCAAGGTGATGAAGATGCAGATTGACAGGCGCAACGGCGCAACGACGGGCGGCAACGACAAGGATGTGGCGGACAATACGGGCGACGGTTCCGGACAGGACAACAGCAAAACCCGTAAGAAGTCCGACAAGAATATGGAGAATTACCGCAAAATCGTGATTGCGGACGACTCGGAAGCCGACCAACGTTACAAGAGCGCTTATCGCGGGCGGGTGCAAGACCGGAACGTGACTATCAAGCTCGAGCCCATGTATGCGCTGACCTATTACGAGAAACTGAGCGATGTGAAGCGCATGGTGCACTATCATAGATACATCGACGAGCTGAACCATTCGAAACTTTTCCCCAAGCCGTTGCGCATCACCAATATGGAGTCTCCGCTGACGGAGGAGCAGGTAAGTTTCCACTTTGCCCTGATAGATGCCCATACGTCGGACATCGTAGCAGACGACAGGAATGCCAAGAAGCGGTTTATGCGCGGGTTGGACTTCTATCTGGTGCAGGACTTCGCAAGTTCCATAGACGACTTTACGCAGAGCATTCTGCTGGACGATACCTTTTTCCCGGCCTACTTCATGCGTGCCCTGGTGCGCTGTAAGCAATTGGAATATAAGAAGGCGGAGGCCGGTATGAACGAGGGAGCCGTTTCGGGCACGCAGGAAGTGAAGAAGGCGGAAGTAACGGCCGTGGATTACAACATCGTGAAGAACGACCTGGACCATGTTATCCGGTTGGCTCCCGATTTTGTTTACGGTTATTATAACCGCGGCAATGTGCTGTCCATGCTGAAAGACTACCGGGCGGCGCTGGCCGATTACGACAAGGCAATCGAGCTGAACCCCGACTTTGCCGAGGCGTACTTCAACCGCGGTTTGACGAACATCTTCCTGGGTAACAACAAACAGGGTATCTCGGACTTGAGCAAAGCCGGCGAGCTGGGTATCGTTTCGGCCTACAACATTATCAAGCGGTTTACGAATACGCGGCAATAACATTTTTTTGCTAAAAAATAGAATATCAATAAAGAATTAGCTATTTTTGCGTTCTCAAAATTGAATTATACATAGCATTATGATAAAGATAACATTTCCAGACGGCTCCGTCCGCGAATACAGCGAAGGAGTAACGGGGCTGCAAATAGCAGAAAGCATTAGTTCGCGCCTGGCACAAGATGTGCTGGCATGCGGCGTGAATGGAGAAATTTATGATTTGGGGCGTCCTATCGATAAAGACGCCGAGGTGGTTCTCTATAAATGGGAAGACGAGCAGGGCAAGCATGCCTTCTGGCATACCAGCGCCCACTTGCTGGCGGAAGCTTTGCAGGAGCTGTATCCGGGCATCCAGTTCGGTATCGGCCCGGCTATCGAGAACGGTTTCTACTACGATGTAGACCCGGGCGAGGCTACTATCAAGGAAGCCGACCTGCCCGTTATCGAAAAGAAAATGGCGGAACTGGCAGCCAGGAAAGAAGCGGTTGTCCGGGAGAGTATCTCCAAGACGGACGCGCTGAAGATGTTCGGCGACCGCGGCGAAACTTATAAGTGCGAGCTGATTTCCGAGCTGGAAGACGGCCACATCACCACCTATACGCAAGGTGCGTTTACCGATTTGTGCCGTGGTCCCCACTTAATGACTACCGCGCCTATCAAGGCCATTAAGCTGACTTCCGTTGCCGGCGCTTACTGGCGCGGACAGGAAGACCGTAAGATGATGACCCGTATCTACGGCATTACCTTCCCCAAGAAAAAGATGCTGGATGAATACCTTGTCCTGCTGGAGGAGGCCAAGAAACGCGACCACCGCAAAATCGGCAAGGAAATGGATTTGTTCATGTTCTCCGATACCGTAGGCAAGGGGCTTCCGATGTGGCTGCCCAAAGGGGCTGCGGTACGCATCCGCTTGCAAGAGTTCTTGCGCCGCATCCAGTCGCGTTACGACTACCAGGAGGTAATGTGCCCGCCTATCGGCAATAAGCTGCTGTATATCACTTCGGGGCACTATGCCAAGTACGGCAAAGATTCTTTCCAGCCTATCCATACGCCGGAAGAAGGCGAGGAGTACTTCCTTAAGCCGATGAACTGCCCGCACCACTGTATGATTTACAAGAACTCGCCCCGCTCTTACAAAGATTTGCCTTTGCGCCTTGCCGAGTTCGGTACGGTTTGCCGTTACGAACAGAGCGGCGAGTTACACGGACTGACCCGCGTACGTAGCTTTACACAGGACGATGCGCATATATTCTGCCGTCCGGACCAGGTGAAGGACGAATTCCTGCGTGTAATGGACATCATCTCGATTGTATTCCAGTCTATGAACTTCGAGAACTTCGAGGCGCAGATTTCTTTGCGCGACAAGGTGAACCGCGAGAAGTACATCGGTAGCGACGAGAACTGGGAGAAGGCTGAGCAGGCTATTATCGAAGCCTGCGAGGAGAAGGGGCTGAAGGCGAAGGTGGAATACGGCGAAGCCGCTTTCTACGGTCCCAAGCTGGACTTCATGGTGAAAGACGCTATCGGCCGCCGTTGGCAGTTGGGCACTATCCAGGTAGATTACAACCTGCCCGAACGTTTCCAGCTTGAATATACGGGAGCCGACAACCAGAAGCACCGCCCGGTAATGATTCACCGTGCGCCGTTCGGTTCTATGGAGCGTTTCGTGGCTGTGCTTATCGAGCATACCGCCGGTAAATTCCCATTGTGGCTTACGCCAGACCAGGTAGCTATCCTGCCTATCAGCGAAAAGTTCAATGAGTACGCCCAGGAGGTCAAGGACTATCTGAAGAGATACGATGTGCGTGCCGTTGTAGACGAGCGTAACGAAAAAATAGGACGCAAGATTCGCGATAACGAGATGAAGCGTATCCCGTACATGCTGATTGTAGGCGAGAAGGAAGCCGAAAACAAGGAGGTTTCTGTCCGCAAGCAAGGTGAAGGCGACCAGGGAACCATGAAATTTGAAGATTTTGCTAAAAAAGTGAACGAAGAAGTTCAAAATATGATAAATAAATGGTAACTTTGCGCTCAATTGTAGAAGCATAGCATACATACATGTTCTAAAGACAGCTTTTACTTAACAAAAAAATAATTTGGTAGTAATAAACAAGAAACAAACTGGAAGTAAACGTTATTTAATGAAGAATGACAACTTAAAAGGGCAACACCGGATTAATGAGCAAATCCGTGCCAAAGAAGTCCGCATTGTGGGCGACGAAGTGGAACCTAAAGTATATCCGATAGCTCAGGCTTTGAAAATGGCTGAGGAAATGGAAGCGGATCTCGTGGAGATTTCTCCGAATGCACAACCCCCTGTTTGTCGTATTATTGATTACTCTAAATTTCTTTATCAGTTAAAGAAGCGTCAGAAGGAACAAAAGGCAAAGCAGGTTAAGGTCAATGTAAAGGAGATACGTTTCGGACCTCAGACAGACGACCATGACTATAACTTCAAGCTAAAACATGCCAAAGGCTTTTTGGAAGACGGCGACAAGGTAAAGGCGTACGTATTCTTTAAAGGCCGTTCTATCCTGTTCAAGGAGCAGGGCGAAGTGTTACTGCTGCGTTTTGCCAATGATTTGGAAGACTATGCGAAAGTAGACCAGATGCCGGTACTGGAAGGAAAGCGGATGACTATCCAGCTCTCTCCCAAGAAAAGCGCTGCCCCCAAGAAGCCTGTCGCACCGAAGCCTGCGGAGACTTCGAAGGTTGCTCCGGCTGAAGGAAAAAGCGAAGATTGAAGAAATGAGTAACGCCGTAGGTATAGTGCGTTGCCATATAATTAAATAATTTAAAAATAAGTAAGATGCCAAAGATGAAGACTAACTCCGGTTCTAAAAAGAGATTTACTCTTACCGGAACAGGTAAAATCAAGAGAAAGCACGCTTTTCACAGTCACATCCTGACTAAGAAAACCAAGAAGCAAAAGAGAAATCTGTGTTACTCTACACTCGTTGATGTAACGAATGTGAGCCAGGTTAAGGAACTCTTAGCTATGAAGTAATCAAAAGCGTACGAAGTATTATTAAAGTTATTAACCGGATGCATTAGCTTTAAGTCCGCTGCGTGAAGCACCGGCGCTAACATTCAAAAACAAGTAAAACTATGCCAAGATCAGTAAATCATGTTGCTTCTAGAGCAAGAAGAAAGAAAATTTTGAAATTGACCAGAGGTTACTTTGGTGCAAGAAAGAACGTTTGGACCGTTGCCAAGAATACGTGGGAAAAAGGTCTGACTTATGCGTTCCGCGACCGTAAGAACAAGAAAAGAAACTTCCGCGCTTTGTGGATTCAACGTATCAACGCTGCTGCACGTCTGGAAGGTATGTCTTATTCTAAACTGATGGGCGCGCTGCACAAAGCAGGTATCGAAATCAACCGCAAGGTATTGGCTGATTTAGCGATGAATCACCCGGAAGCTTTCAAGGCTATTGTTGCAAAAGCAAAAGCTGCATAAAGCTGGGGTAAAGAAATAACCCAACCCGCAAGGAGGTTGTACCAAGACTCACCGTTAGGATTACACGAGTTTCACAGATTGAACTAATAATTGATTATCGAGATAGATAATCAGTGAAAATACGTGTAAACTATGGTAAGAAAGAGTTTTGATGCAACCTCCTTTTGTTTTCGGAAATAGTGAGCAAGTGTGAAAACGTAGGGGGAGAGCAAACAATTTTCTGATTTTTCTTGTTTCTTTCGTAGAAACTTGCTACCTTTGAGGTAGAAAAAATAGCCGCATTGATTGGATCGGGAAACTCATCAATTTTAATGAAATACCGAGACAAGCTTCAGTTCTTAATGGCGGGCCACGCCCTTCGGGGTAACTCTTGAGTCGGTGGATTACAAAGAGGACGGGCACTCAAATCATGTCATACGGAGTTTCATCACATCATCGGTGCGGCTTTCTATAAAAGGGGAACGGTAATCTTGGTTGACTACCGTTCTTCTTTCTTTTTTCCCTTTCCTTTTCTTCTCATTACAATGTTCGGTTTCTTTCCGAATGCGTTGTATAATGCAGTAAAGCTGCGGATAAAACCTCGTTTTGCAGTTACAGGCTGTGCGGTTCGCAGTTGCGGGCTGTACAGCCCCCATATGCCAACCGTGCAGCCCGCAACTGCAGGCCGAAGAAATACTTGCAGGAAAAGGGGATTTTACCTGCTGTATAAGGAGGAAAATCATGCTGTAATGTGAGGTTTGTCCTTGTATTTCTGTTGTGAGGGTTAGGGGGAAGGCGTGGGTAAGTGTCGGCTATACCAGTTTTCACCACAGAATTACACGGATTGATACAAAATTGTACGGATTGGTATAGAACTGCACGGATTGGTATAGAACTGCACAGATTGGTATAGAATTGCACGGATTGGTATAGAGCTGCACGAATTGGTATAGAACTGCATGAATTGATACAGAATTACACGAGTCCACACAGATTGGAATTCCGACTATCCATTATCAGGTCTTGTCGGTTATTTATCCATAATAATCTGTGAAAATCCGTGTAATCCTGTGGTGATTTGATATACGCTCCTGTTTACCGTTGCCTGTACAGTATTAAGATTGCCGGTCTATGATATTTAGGGATATTCAGTAAATGTCCCTAAAAAAACAAGATGGCATATGAAGCTGATAGAGCATAACCACTTCATATGCCATTATTATTGTCATTTTTCTGTGCTTTCTCACGTAATTCTATCCGGTAGGACATGAAGTTCTGGAAGAAGTCTGATGACC
>NZ_KB894132.1 GCF_000374365.1 Bacteroides gallinarum DSM 18171 = JCM 13658 | reverse complement strand
AGGAAGACGGAAATCCTGTGGATTTTCTTTGGAATACATACGGCAAATGCCGTACTGATGATAGACAAGATCAGGAACAGGACGGTGAAAGCGGCATGATATGATTTTACAGGCAGAGGCAGAAGATGTCTTCAGACTTCTTCCCGAGCGTCATGTCTTGTAGGGTAAGATTGTGTGAGAAATTACAGGAATAGGACTATAAAAATGGCATATGAAGTGAGTATGCTCTATCATCTTCATATGCCATCTTGATTTTTAGGGACATTTACTGAATATCCCTATTTAGACCGTTGCCTGGGCTATTTAACAGCCTTTGTGTATGAAAACCTTGAAAAGAAGCGTTATCGTGCCATCGAGGACATGTGTATAGCATGTGAGGACAGTATCATAGAACGTCAAGCAAATGGTAACGATGAATGGCTGAAGGAGTTTATTCATCTGTACTTCAACTCTAAGTATGCGCGAACCGGCTATGAAGTTAATGGAAAGCCTTATTCCCTGAAGGATGATACAGATATAGAAGGAAAAGATGGATTCGATGTCGTTAAGAAGTATATTGAAATAATTGACCCTGTTAATGATAACTCTGGCAGTGAAGTGGATAATGTCAAACATCTGTATGGCGCGACCTTACTTTGTCTGAGAGCACATCCTGATAATGCTGCTTTGCAGCTTTTGCTCGCTTATTGCATTACTTTTTTAGGCGCAGGGAATAACCAGACACTGAAAAATAATGCTTACAACAATTATATCGAAGGCTTTATGACTTTGTATAATAGGGATAATAAGCAGGTTTGGAGTGACATTGACACTTTTACATCTTATCTAAAAGCCAAAGTTCGTAAAGATGATAAGTTTATCAAGCAGAACTTGGTTGACGATGGTAAGAAAACGATAACACTGTTTGTCCATGAGGATAAGTTAAATGAAATAACAAAGAAATATCTAAAATAATTATATCAAAATGACATACGATATTAACGCTACTTTGGAAAGGTTAGAACAGAACCTAAAGCAACTTGATTCTGCAAGAAAACAAGTTGAAAACACTGTTCAAGCAAGTGAAGGACTGCAAAATGCCGTTGCTGGTTATGTCGCTTCAATCAATTCTCTTGTTAAAGAAATCAAAGAGTGGGAGAAACAATTAGAAGGAGCACAGGTTGGAATTTCAGAAGAAGTGCAGAAGTCAGTGGGTAAAATGACCTCTGCTTGCGAGAATATTACGTCTAGTTTCACATCTTCAGTCGATGCTTCTTTGCAAGAATTTACCGAGCAGAATAACTTGCTATCTGAAAGGGTCGAAGAACTTAGCGCTCTTCGTGAAGAGATAAAATCAACCACAAAAGAGATTCAAACCATTAAAAAGTTTCTTTTTGACATTTCCAAAGATTTGAAAGAATCTCAAAAGGGGCAAGATAATGCCATTGCATCAATCAGTCAAAATGTTGATGACCTTCCCTCAAATATTAAGGAACATGCTGATAGCATTACTACGAAGTTGAATCAATGGAATCAGGAGCTGAAAAAGTTAATAGATGATATTTCTCCAAAGATAAAATCTATTGAAACAAAAGTTGATGCAATTACCAATATAATTAATTGTATACAGACTTCATGCAATACCATTAAAAGTTCAACTGATAATATAATTAACGAGACTAAGAATTTGCAAAATGAATTAGCGACTTCTTCTGAAGCTACGACGAAAGCAATTAACATCAATCGTTGGATTATTATTGCTGGTATCATTATTATTGCTGCTTTGCATTTCATTCGTTAAATAGTAAGCTGTAATTGTATGCACAATCGTCCTATAGCTAAACTCATTAAATGGTTTGTCAAACGTGAGAAAGGCAAATTAGTTGATGCACGTATCCGAAATACAACGACGTTTTGCTTATCTTGATATGAATGACCAAAAGAAAATCCTTTTATTGTTCCTATTTTCCGGTAAATTAAAAAGAACCAAAACAACTAAAATCTAAAATATTTATGAACTCACGTAAAAAATCAATTTTAATCTATTTAGGTGGTATCATAACGGGTATCATTCTTACTTTTGCATTCTTTTTCTTCGTAGCATTAGGAAATACAAACGGAACATCATCTGACAATAATATCGTGATGTTTGAAAAGCCACAGCAAGAAATTAATGTCCATTCCTTTGAGATTATGCAAGTACTTCCAGATGGGAGTGCATTGGCAACGGTAGAAGATATTTCTAATATAGGAATGATTGTTTTATTCCTTGCTGATAAAGAAATTTCATATTATGATAATCAAAAAATAGATGTTCCATCAGACAAACGTGTAATGCAAGTAGGTACTTACAAATACATCTCGCGTAGTGAAATGGAGAAAACTGTTCCGATTGTAGAAATTATGGATAAGTAAAAACTCTTACCATATAAGGTGATATTTAGTAAAAGAACTACCTGTTTCCATAGAGAATACGTGCTGGTGAAATCACCTATATACAAATTTATCCACTTGTTTTAGAACTTCGAATAACGAAGCCTAATACAAGTGGATTTTTTGAAAATACGAGAGGGAAAGATAAGAGAATATTCCATTATCTTCCTCGATGAAAGTGAGTCTCTTCTTGTGCGACAGTTTCCATTTTCTGTTCCTGTTTTTCAGCAATGGACTTGACATCAGCAGTGGCGTTATCAGGCAATCCGTAACGGGTGATGTTCTGTCTGACTTCTTCAGCAGTGACTTTACGCATCACATCATAGGTTCCTCCAACAGACGGGTTATATACCACGGCATAGTGTTCGTTCTCCACCAACAGGTCATCTCCACGGTATTTTGTAGGAGACAGGTAAGTGTTGGACAGGTCTATGGCATCACCGGCATCGTACTCAATGGCTTCCTTCAATAGTGCCTCATAATCGCCCTTTTCTTGTAGCTTGTCAAGTCTGTCTGTGTCTTCACCCATTTGAAGGTAGGCTACAGAAGCATAGTACACAGGCTCTTGGCTATTACTTTGGACTACTTCTATGTTTTGTTCCTGGTCAATTTTCTGTTGCATGGCATCAATACATTTTGTAATCATACTTGATGCCTTTTTCACATCTGTCAGTGTAGTTTTGATGAATTCCGGAGATTCATTCAAGCTGTCAAGCCAGCTTTTGAGGTAACTGGCACTGTCTTCTTTCAGATGCTTGGTCATACCATAGCGTTGTGCAACGAGGGCTGCACTTAGCTCGGCCACAAGCTCTTCCCGGGCATACTCCTTACTACCAAAGGATGTCGGCTGTAGTCTTCCCAACTGATTTTCTGCTCCTGTGGAATGGGCCATTTCATGACCCAGGTTGGTATAGAATGATTCACCATCCTTGAACTGCTTTTTCTCAGGAACGACAATCTCATTCTTCGAAATGCTGTAGTAGGCACTGTCTCCGTAAGTTGGCTTGATGGGGCAGATCCATCCGTTATCCTTTATTATCCGGTCGATAGGAGCAAAGGAAAATTCTTCACCTTCAGATTGTGGACTTATCTGTTTTCCTGCATCAGCAAGTTTCTTATATAAATCAGGACGAGCTTCCTGAAGATTGGTCTGGGCCACATTGAACACGTTATATACCTGAAGCTTCGGATAGACGTTGTAACCTTTCTTTTCCTCCTCACTCAGCTGTTTATAGTCATCGTATTTAATTTTCTCTTTTGTCTCTTTATCGACAACAGTGAATGTCGTGATGAACAGTAGGCTCGGCAAGAGGCGCCTTGCCATCTTACGATGGTAGGTTTCCACAAGCCTGCCCCCGAACCGTACGTACATGTCTCCATGTATACGGCTCTCCATTAGTAACATCAATCTATTTACCATAGCTTTGTATAAGTTTGTTACAATTTTCACATACGGCTAATGTCTTACGATTTTTCGCAAGCATTATTTTGTTCCATTTCGTGTCAGCTTTAATCTTTCTTAAGTTTCTGACATGATGCATAACTAGTTTACCTTGACATCCGCATAGTTCACATGTGTTACTCATAAGTCTATCAATAAGACTTGGTTGAGGAACCCATAACGTCTCTACTTCATTGTCAATGTCGGCGTATGTACTTGCCACTTTTCTCTTATAGCCTTCATTGTATAGAACTATGAACTTCTCTTTGCCTTTAGCATCTTTATAGGGAACTACAAAATCTTTTCCTCTGCGGAATTGTTTGCAGACTTTTCTAATAGAGCTATTAAGCTTTTGAGCCATTGTTTTATAGAAACTATACTTCATGACATAGCCAAAAGAACCTATCATTTGCGATGCATTATGTGCAAACGCATAATAGTTGTAGAAACCTCTTATCTCGGAGTTGAATTGGGCAATAATCACTTCTTTATTCTTACCAATCAAATGTCCTCTGGAAATTGGCCACCATATTTCTCTGCCATCTATGTTTTTAAATTCAACGGCTTTGTAGAGTTGTAGTCTTTTTTTGACCGCTTCTACTGGGACTTTGAATACAACTGAACCAGTGTGTAATCTTGCTTTGTCTCCATTTCCATTGGTTTTTAGGAGGTCGGATTTTTGCACATGAATTTCATACCCAAGGAATTTAGCATTTTTGCTAGAATGGGTAATGAGCGTTTTCTCTTGAGACATTTCAAGTTTAAGTTTTGATGCCATAAACTCTGTAATGTCTGCTTTGATACGTTCGCATTCTGCTTTGCTACCGATTACACCAATTAGGAAATCATCGGCATACCTTACGTATTTCATTCTTTTGTACTTTTCATCCATTCCCAAACCAAATGGGATTTTGAGCATTTCGGCTCTTGTGGCTTTTAGTTCTGCAATAAGTTCGTCTCTTTTTGCTTCACTTATGTCTGCTTTGAGATAGCGTTGTAACAAACTCATGTGATTTCTATACTTGTTATAGGCTGGATTTGTACGTCTTTTGACTCCCTTGTCAAAGCTTTCTATGTACTTCTTTATGTACTTGTCAAACTTATCGAGGTATATATTTGCAAGAATAGGACTAATAATGCCGCCTTGTGGAGTACCCGACAAGGTTTTATTGAATCTCCATTCTTCCATATATCCCGCGTTCAGAAACTTTCTAATCAGCCTTAAAAAACGCTCATCTGATATTCTTTCTTTAAGAATGCCTATCAAGATGTTATGGTCTATATTGTCAAAGAAGCCTTTTATATCTCCTTCGATGAACCATTTAGCACCTTTGAAGTTGATTTGAATGTCCTTTAGTGCGGTATGGCAACTCTTGAATGGCCGGAAGCCATGAGAAGTGCGCTCGAAAGAACCTTCATATATGGCTTCAAGTAGCATACGTACCACCTCTTGAACCAATTTGTCTTCAAACGAAGGAATGCCCAATGGTCTTTTACCACCGTTTTTCTTCGGGATGTAAACTCTTTTGGCTGGAAATGGTTTGTATGTTTCATCCTTGATTTTGTCAATAAGACTGCTTATTCTTTGAATGCTCATTTGGTCTATGGTCTGACCATCAGTGCCCGGTGTCATATTGCCTTGCTTAGCATAAATGCGCTGATAGGCAACATAAAACATCTGTTCATTGAATAAGTTACGATACAGCCGTTCAAACTTGTAGCTTGAAATCTTGCTGTGTTGTGATAGATTGTTTAATACTTGCTCTGGACTTCTCATAATGTCTCTCACATTTTCCTTTGTTTGTATTAAGTTACTAACTGCCTCCCTTCCCCATGTGCAAGTCATTATCTTGCTCGGAGTACTACGGAGGCTCCGTTGCCATATTGAATATTCAGAGCCTATAGCTCATAGCCATAATGGCGTTTCAACTTAGGCAATCCCCATTTGTTTACATGTTAACTATTAGCGCGATAGATTATCGGATACGACTTACGTTCTTTTATCCGCTTACTGCGGTTGTGCTGAGATAAATTCCTTGCTCTTGTCCCTCCCAGTTTAGGAAAGAGTATCTCAGTATGACGCTTATAACTGCCTTGCGTCACCACCAGAATCTTATGTCACTGAACTATCGTTCAACCAATCAGGCTTTATCCTTATATCTATCTTTCTTCCTTGCGGTACTAATACAACATGGCAGTTAGTTGCTTTGCCGCGTCTCCGACATGCTACAGTCTCCCTTGAGTTTCCTCTTAGGTTAAGTCGGCTGGAAGTAGGTCATCGGAATCAGACCTAATCTCTTGCCAAAGAGATATTTAACATGCAACCTTTATGGGCGCACCCGGGAAACTCTTTTCTCCTTTCAGAATGGAAACCTTTGGCAATTCCTGCCCATTGTTATCCTTTATCTGCTGACGGACTCCCTGCTTGTCTTTGGTATAGTTCAGACCGGCTACACGGTCAAAAGTACAAAATACAGGTAGTTTATATCCCTGTTTCTCACAGTGCATCATGAGTAAGAGTGCATTCATTCCGTTGTATTCGCGGCCAGAAAGATTTCTCGGCCAGGAGATGGATTTATCTGTAAACCAAGGCTTCTTCCAGTCATTCTGCAATCTCTTGATTTTCTCAATCATCATCTCTGCGAATTTGTTCAAGGCCTTATCTTCACTGCTACGGCCATCTGAATTATAAATCTTTTTACCTGTCATAATCATTAGTGTTGGTAAGAGTTAGAGCTTTTCTCCCAAAGAGAGCATTCGCTTATGCGGCATGTAAGGTCAAGTCTGTTATTGTACACACCTAATTCCAAATCCCCCTTAGTATTGATTCCGGCTTTGGGTTGCATCCATGCTTCTTTTCTTTTGTTGAATTGCATAAAGCGTACCCAAGTATAGGTGTAATTATCTCCATCCTTTTCGCTACTATAAGCGGAAAACACCGTAAAGGACTTACCACTTTTAGTTGTCTTGTCCTCAATTTGTTTGCCTAAAGTACCTCTGAACTCCATTGTACCGTTAATGCCGTCGTTATTGCCTGCATTGAATGTGTTAATGCCAGTTGCAGACAGGTTAAGGTATAATGTTTCTCCCTTTTTGTGAAACATTAGAATGCCGGCTACTTCAATGCGAGTCCCAACTTGAATTGTTGGTAACTCAGATAGGTTGTTGCAGGTCTTGGCCACACTGATTTCAACTGTCTTGTTAATTCCTGATTTTGCCGGAATAACGATATTGATACCGAATGATACGAACTGCGTACCTTCTTTGTTAGCACGCATTTGTGCCTGGCGAGAAACGGTGCCGCACACGGTTACATTACATTTAATCATAATAAAACGAATTGATTGTTATAATTAAAAAGCAAATTATTTCAATTGTACAGACTCCTGTCTGCTTTGTTGGTTCTCCAGATTATTTTGGTAGTTTTGTGACATCTGCAGCGTGACCACGGCAGAGTTGATAACAGAGGCGATGCTTCGTCGTTTCTCGTCATCGTTCATCATGGTACTGCCAAGCGTCTGTTGGATCTTGGTAATTTCTGCATTATTCAGTTCTCTGTTGAGCTGTACAACTCCATTGTCTGCGTACAGATTGGGTTTACCATCCTGCAGGCTTATGGTGCAGGTCTTATAGGATGGGAGGATAGGAGTAAGGTCTATGCTTTTACTGACAGCTGCATCAGTGGCCTTCTGCATCTTTTCCTCCTCACTTGACTTGTCTATCTGGAGGGCAAGAGCCATGAGTGAGGTGAACATAGTCATGGCTATCTCTATTACAGGATCTGCTATAGGCATATTTACCCCACTGTCTTCAGAGGACAGAATTTTCTTCATCCACTCATCCGGACTCATGGCTGTATCTGGCTGCACATTGGCATCGGATTTACTCGCACTCTTGTATTGCGCAGTCAGATCTTTTCCGTTACTGAGAACCTGTAATGAGATGTTCCCTTTTTGTGCGATCTCAGCAAGATATGCAGCCGGGTCAATATCTCTTTTTGTTCCATCTGTGGATATAGATTTTACTCCAAAATGAAGATGTTCGCCGGTAGTCCGATACCCGGTGTTTCCTGAAATGCCAAGCTTCTGTCCGGCAGCAACTTCATCACCGACCTTGACGGATATACTGTCCAGATGCATGTAGGTACATTGATATATGCTGCCATCGTTTCTGTTGTACTCAACAGTCACAGATCGTCCTCCGTTTGTATTGGCATTGCTGTTCACATTGACAACTTTTCCCTTATCTTCAGTAGCAAGAACGGCCTCATGATTTGTCTGGATGTCAATCCCTTTATGCAACTGGGACTTACTTGCGTCCAAAGGATCCTTTCTTGTACCAAAGGGAGAAGTAACCAGTATAAATTCATCTCTTTTTAACGGGAAGGAATATTTCTTTTCTTCAGTATCCTGCACGGAAACATCATCTGATGTGGCTTGACGGGGATTATCAGTTGTTCCAAAGGATTTACCCTCTGCCTTCATCTCCTGCATTACCATCTGGTCATATTTTTGCAATCCGTTCTTCTCGATAATATTCTGAAGGGTTGCTGCGTATTGTTTGCTTGACGCATATCCTGCATCCTGTAATCCGTTTGTCCATCCTTTGTAGTCATCAGGAGAGAGTTGGAACAGCTCTGCGTATCTTCCGTTCCTTTTCAGGAACTGAGAATGATGCTCATAGGAATCTCCAACATTCGCATACTGGCAAAACTTTTCGTTTGGACGGTCATCGGTATATACAAGATATTTGCCTCCATTCTCAATCCAGCTGGAGGTGGCTTTGATCCCAAAATGGTTGTTTCCCTTACGGGACAGTTCACTCTGGCCACTGGCACTTTCGCAGATACCCTGTGCAAGCGTGACAGAGGCAGGTATGCCATATCTGCGCATCTGTTCCATGGCATACTCTGCATATTGTTGGATATATTCTTGATTCTTTGACATTGCGGTTACATGTTATCTGTGCATTCTTGAAACCTTGCTCTCTTCCTGATTGTCGGGTTCATTTTTCTGTTTTTCAGTAACGTCTTTTTCTTGCCTGGGAGTTTCCAATTGGTCACAGATGGCAATTCGTTCACCGGCACGGATCAGTTTAGGTAGGTAAACATCGAGCGCATGGTGAGGAAACCCTGCTATCATAAGAGGTTTTCCTTCAGCATCTTTTGTGTGATTGCTTTTGCTGAGCGTGATTCCAAGTATTTTGGCTGCTTTCTCTGCATCGTTGCTGTAAGTTTCATAGAAGTCTCCACATCTGAAGAGCAAAATTGCATCAGGATGCTTCGATTTTAATTCATAGAATTGCTTCAGCATCGGAGAGAGTTCGGTGGTTACCTTTGTTTCTGTCTTGTGACTTTCATCCTTGCTCTTATTGCCCTTAGATTCGGATGGCCCATGAGATTCACTCTGTCTGCTCTTCTCTTCGGTCTGTTCCTCATATACTTCCGTTTGCTGATTGGGACTCTTTGACTGAGCCTCCTGTTCTGATTTATCCGTACCTACTGCAACAGCATCTGTACGGTCCTTACGGAGCACATCGGCAAAAAGACTTGCTGCAAGATGTTTCTTGTAATCTTGCATATCTTCTGCCAGCCACATACGTTGCCATTGTTGTGGACTAATTTCACGAGCCTTCAATTTTTCACCGTTGACTGTGGGCATACACAATATCACACTGGGTTGGCTCTCCGAACCCTTAGTTTTAAAGATGTTCACACGTTCTATCCTTGCGAGTTCTTCTGCTGTCGCATCGCTTTTGAAGAGGTCAACTTTAATGTCCGGATTGTTTTGGGCAGCCATATAGTATTTCTGGGCCATATCCTGACGTACTTTTTCTGAAGCTTCTTCGTCACCTTGCTTTATAGTGGTAAAGAAAAGGTTCAGATCTGCCTTCTCGGGGTAAACGCTGAAGCTCTTTTCATTTTCGGGCTTCAGATAGAATGCCCATTTCCCTTCGTCATTACGCAACATGAGTATCTTTTCAAAGTCTATTGCGCCAGAACGTCTGATGGCATCAGACACATCAAGTAGTGTAAGGGTCTCCAGATTCCACTTATTCATGCGGTTTACGGACACCTCCTTACCGTCAAAAAAACTGTCATCGGGACGATACCTCATAGAACCATCTATGTTGTAGAATGTAACCGTTTCATATCCCTCTTTTTGAAGTGCATGTTCGATACGGCCTTTGTTCATTCCAGGAATCTCATTCTCGACTCCTAATGAAGCTCCAGAAGGGAGAACCACATCAGCCATCTTCTGTTCCGGCTCTTTTACAACCACGAACTCTTTTGTATCTATGTTGGGCAATGTCTTGATTTCATCGGCTACATAATAGTGTTTGGGAAGAATGTGCTTAATATCTGCTATCTGATTCTGTAGGACTCTGTTGTTGAGCTCTACTTTCTCACCACGTTCAGCCTTGTGAATCATATCTATAGCGTTGTTTACATCCCTTTCCAGAATATCCGGTAAATGCGGGTCTTCTTTCAGCTCTCTGATCCAATAATCGGTCATCTTCATGCTGTCAGGAGACAGTTTAGCAGAGATACCCAATTCCTGCAGCTTAACAGCTGAAGCGACTTCAACTACCAGTCTTTCCTGTTTCATGGCATCCTCTGAAATCTTTCCGTTCTTGACTACCATGCCTTCACGTGCCAGTCTCTGTTGGTGTCCTGTTGCAGATATAAGCATGGATACTGCATCTCGGGCATAGTCTTCATAATATTCATAAGATGAAGCAGGTGGCAGGAAGACAATATCCTTCTTGCTGTCGTAATGCGCTACACCTGTAGTATCAGTGCGTATATCAACCAGATTTTTTCGTGACTGTTCCAGAAGATTTTCGACACCCTGACGGATTTCATTCGAAGCTGACTCTATATCTGTACGGTCTTTCAGAGGACCGGTCTCTTTTACTACTGTATCAAATGTAGTTTTATCAACCATAGGGAGTGTGGTCTGCTCGATATTGAAAAGTGAGCGGACTTCACGGTTCCTGATTCCTTTATAATCCTCCTGCTTGTCAGCTGGCAGTGCTTGATAGTCTGAGCGGCTGATTTTCTCTTCAGGATTATGTTTGTTTACATACTCATTCCAATTATACCAGAGAAAAGGTACTCCCTTTTCTTTGGTCTGGACAGATTCACCGCGTTTCTTTGCTTCAGAAAAAAGCGTATATTGATTTGTTTTGTATCCATTCTGGTCGCTGTGCATTCCCAATATGATAGCATTGAAAGCAGAAATCTGCAAAGGCTTCAGATATAGTTTCGGTGCTTTGCGACCATCGTTGTCAAGCCACATTCCTCCATTTTCTTTGGCTTTATTGAAAGCATTCTCAAACAGCTCAACCTGACGTACTATTGCCATTTTCTCTTGTTGGTTCTTCTCTTCCATAAGTCTGATTATTATATTGTTATCCTTTTATCTTTGTGCAAGTGGTCTTGCTACTGTTTGCAGTTCGCTTGCTTCGTAGTTTTCAGAAGCAATCTTACGCATCTGGTCATTCTTGGCCAGTATTGCATTTGCAAGTGTGTTGAGAGGTAAAGCTCCCTGCTGATAAGCATCCACAACTTTATCCGGCAAAGTGATGCTGCAAGGAACCTTGTCTATTGTAGTAATCAGACAGTTGGACCTAATCTGAGGATTGACAATCCGTGGATTGAGCGGTTCATCAGGATAAACCCGATAATTCACTGGGCTGTTTCCTGCTTCAGGGTGCTGATGTGCTTTGAAATCATCCAAAGTCTCATGCCCGGCCTTGTTCAGCAGATTGAGTCCTCCCATACCGATAAGTATCATTTTCAGGATTGGATTCTTGACGAACATGCCTGTAACGATACTGGCAATAGGCATCATATTGTCCTTCAGATTGATTGACTTTGTTTTTCCCGTGAAGAGTCCTACAAGCATATCAGGCAGCATAGCCAGTACATATCCGATATTGTGTCCAATGTCGCTAATGCCATTAAGTCCGAAAGAGGTCAGCAACTCTTGCCATCCGTCCATATTGGTCTGTTCCGGCTTCGGGGAGGTCTGTTCTTCTGTTGGTTGTTCCTCTTCGACCGCTTCTTCTTGTTCCGGTGCAGTCTCTGCTGATGAAGTCTTAGTCTGTGGCTTTTCTTCTGACTGCTTTTTCATTTTCTCTTGGTCTTGTCTGTACTGTTCCTCACATCCCAGTCGCACTATTGAAGGTATGTCTGAACGGTCTTCCTGTTTGTCAGAGAATTTAGATAACAGAAAGTCACCGCCGACCCATGTGGCCGCTGTTTTCCAACCGCTACCTGCTCCACCCATACATGCGAGATCGGTTACGGATCCGAGAATTATACCTGTGTTCTTTTCCCATTCAGATGGGTTGTATCTCTTTTCGGCTTCTGTATCCATATGATGTTCTAATGGTGATTTTGCAACTTCCTGGGGGAGATAAAAGATGGTGTTAGTTGCTGCCTTCTTTAAGATATATTCAATGGATGAGCGTGGAATCTTATCCTGAATCATCTTGTCTATCATCTTTTTCTCCATGGCGGAATCAACGGTGATGTGCTGGCGTTGAAGTTCTTTCTTGACCATTTTAATATAATCTTCTGCTGTTTTCGAATTCCATTCACCTGTGTAACGCAAAGACTGCATCTGTGCCTGTCTGGCAGACATTCCACCATCAGGACCAATGGTACTGGCCATCAATCCTGCAAATGATGAGGTGTGCTCTTTAAGCTCTGCTGCCATCTTATCTTGCAGTTCATTCCGGACCTTGTTCATGATTGGAATGACCTTTGTCTTGAATATTCTATCTTGTTCTGACTCTGCCATGAGTTGCTGTTTTATATGATTGATAATTTATATGCCCTTTATAGATTTATCTGGTTGAGTAATTGTTCGCGTGTCTGTTCTATGGCATTGTGGTATACTTCCATCTGTTTCGGGAAATATTCTTCCAGCCATTCATCCTTTTCAATGTTTTCATTGATAAACTTGATTGCCAGCTCACGTTCAATCTCTATCGCAGCTTCTCCTTTCTCACTACCATTGAACCATGCTTTTGTCCACCATCTGATACCGGACTTATCCGGATACACGCTCACCATACGGGGAATATCGAAGCTTTGAACATCAATATCGAGCTCTGCCAATGGATCAATAAGTCCACTGGTTGCTATGGCCAGTTCATGTGCTTTTTTTTTTCGTGATCACTTAAACTGGAAAGGAATATCTGATGACGCAGGGCAAGATAGTTCAGGAAATCACCGATAAGCAGATTCTGTACCCGTTCTGCAATCGGTATACTTCGTGCGCTCATACCCAATGGATTGGCCATACTAGGGATGGTTTCATAGAAGTAATTTTTTGTAGCCGACAGTGAGAGAATATTTCTCAAAGTGAACTGTGTATGTTCCGGCAACGTGTAGGCTCCAAGACTGATGTCTTTCATGTAGTCCGGAAAAAAACGCATCATCAGATTCTCTATCTCCTTGCTGTCTTTGTCATACATGGTTCTGACATCCATATCCAGTGTCACAAATTGTGGTACCGCACCTGGTTGCCCATTTTGTTCCATGACTTTCAAGTTACTGTATATCATGGTCAGGAACTCCAGAGGATTGAGCTCTTCTCCTTTATACTTGACCTCCATGTGGAGTATTTCCCCACTTACGGCAATAACCTGACCGGCCTTGACTTCACTTCCGTAGTTGCTAAAAACGTTCGAGAGGTGTGCGTATTTTACCTCGTAGTCTCCATAGCGTGTCACCTGATAGATACCATGTACGGCATCATTCCCAAGTCCAGTGATCTTTCCTGTTGCAACTGCTGAAAGAAGATAATGGTTGGCCTTGAAATCCACACCATGATGAAAAAAAGGTTCCCCTGTATGCGGATGTTTCTGTTTACCGTAGCCAAGACTCATCTGTACGTCACGGCCTTTTTCTTCGTAGGGCATACAGTATCCACTGTCCGAATGAAGAATCATTTCCTGTGTATATTGCATATTATATCTGTTTATAAATTTTACTATTATCTTCGTCTGCCGCCACCAGTGCCTTGAGCAACCTCCGACTGTTGACTTTCGTCTTGACTTTGTGCAGCAGGTCGTTTCTTCTCACTGGCTAGTGCCTCGTTCATATTTACATTGTTTCCTATCATCATCATGGCAAGCACAGCTCCAGCTATCTTACCCATCCATCCGAATCTTCCGAAAACAAGTAGTGCAGCCACTACAAGTCCGATGAGACTCAGACCGGAGACATTCCCTTTGCCTACATTGCTGAAAAAGTTCCCCATCATGTTTCCACCGTTCCCGGAGAAAATACCTTGTAGGAACTTGCTCATACCGCTCCATTTGCTGTCTGCACTGGTGATGGCATCATTGAAATTTTCAGTGAGACCAGTTACAGAGTCTTTCACCTCTTTCATACCTTCACCTATATTCGAAACTGTATCTCCAATCTTTTGTGTCGTTTCTTCGCCAATGACAGCATCGCTGACAATACCCACTACGCTTTTGTCTGTAGTCAGTTTTTCCCAACCGATGTAGCCCAGGCTTCCACCTATGGCCGCAGACTTGGTGGCACTTCCTAATCCTTTTAGCGTTTGCTGTGGATGTACTACTGCACCCCCTGCCGATTTAGCTATAGCTTTTATAGCTCTTCCTCCTAAGCTGACTGCTGCTTTCAATAATGCTCCCCAACCCATACTTAAAGTTTGATTGTTAAATTGTTATCCTGAATTATCTTTATACCTGAATACTTACTTTGGCTTTGCGTTCCTCTTCCATCTTTCCTTGCATTTCTGTACAATATTGGGCTTGTCCACCTCACTTCTGCCATTGTAATCTATCTCAGTCCATATATCTGATAGTGAAGTGTATTTGACTGCTCTCGTAAGCCTTTTGAGCTTTTGATTCATGAATTTAAGTTTCGGACGGATGGAAAAGAGAATCTCCAGTCGTTCCTTCTCTGTCATCTTGGTATCGGAGAGGCACAGTTGCCGGATGTCATTGACTATATCAACACTATTCATGATAAGTTCTCTATAGATTTTATTTCTGTTCGAAGACAATGCTACTGCCAAGGCATTTCCGGCCTGGTGCTGGAGCTGGTCATTAAAAGTTCCCAAGTGTTTCACGAGTCGGTCTATTTCATGATAGAATCCATATATCTGTGCCGCATAACTGATGATGCTATGAAAGTTATCCAAATAATAGTTGAACTCCTTTTGCAGGTCAGTTACTCCTTTTGCTTCTTCCTTTATCCACAGATGACCTGTAGATTCCAGAAGCATCATTTGTTCCTGCTGCTTCAGTTCTTTTTCTGCCTTATTTGTGTATGCCAGAATCATTCCAGCCAAAACAGGGTCGTTGCCCTGAGCCCGGAGAAAACTCCCACCCAGCCTTTCAAAAGGGAGGGTGAGAGAAATAAGCATGGCAAAAAACAGCAATAAGCGTTTCATTGTGTTATCCTGATAATCTTTTATGGTGTTACTATTCGTGCGCATCTATGCCACCTGTCCAAAGCTTGACCGGCAATCTCAGCGGTGTTCCTGTCTATCATTCCTGCAGTGGCTCTGTTCCATACATCGGCCATTGTGTAATAACGGATGCTGATGGAGAGCTGTGAAAGTCTTTTGTTGAATTGTGCCAGACGGTCATTCAACTCCCAAAGAATCTTACTGCGTTCCGCACCCGTAAGCATATTGCTTGCTCCACCTTTGGCTACGGCATCTTTCAGGATGCTGTATACAGTGATGAGTTCAATCGCTGTTTCGATATAAAGGTTATTCATACTCATTGTGGCCATTATCCCTTGCGGGTTTTGTGATATGGCTTTCTTCAAATCACAAAGACTGATGAATATCCTTACACCGTCGTCATAGAGATGACTGCATGCTTTAAGTGTGGAGGCATAGCCAGACACGGTTTTCAGGTAGCTGTTGTACTTTCTCTCCCATTGCCTTATCTGAGTAAATTCTGCTGCTATGGTATTTTGTAGTAGTGCCGTCTTCTGCTGATCTTCAATCTGATTCTTGATCTGACTGTTGATAAGCTCATTACCTTCGGCTAAGGCCACATATTCCATCGGATTGCTGGAAACCAATTGGGCACGACCTTCAAGACAGAATAGAAACAAGGTCAGAGCAATGACCGAGATAATCATCCATCTGCTGTCGTAAGCAATACCTTTGGAAGTCTTGGCTTCTGATGATATATTATCTGTTCGTGATTTCATAGATACCTTTCCTTTGTTTGTTATACTCAACCCGTTCACGGATAATTCCTACAACATCAATCCGCTCCCTGATTCCAAATATGTCAAGTTTGGGATTGGAACGATCTCCGCTGAAAATCGAGACAGTCTTCAATCCGAACAGCTGTTCCACGATACCACGGTTTTCACTGAAGTCAACCACCCTGTAGAGTTCAATGTAGTCACTCTTTCTGATGAGTACACCATGTTGGATAATCAGTTGTTCGGATGTGATGATATAGCTCAGTTTGTGTAGATAAAGACAACCGTAGAGCATGATGCACGTCATAATTGCCCCCAGTACCACAAAAGGCATCTTATAGGTGATGCTTTCGTGACCGGCTGCCAAGAACAGGGCACAACTGATAAGAAATGCCATGCCTTGTGAGATAATGTATTGCGCCCAGTGAGGGTGCAATGTGATTATGCTGAACCGTCTGTTTGAGTCTGTCATATCATTTATCGTTTTAGTCCGCTCTTTTTGGTTTCTTCATTTTCTTCTTCTCTCTCTTCAGTGAGAGAAACACCATTTTCGTCAAAGGCTGTCTCAACGACATCGGTCATTGAGTATTGTTTCTTTTCCAACAGTTCATCATTAAAATCCTTATAGCCTTCAGACGGCAGTTCACGTACTATTCCTATTGGATTCAGGTCTTGTCCGTCCTGAACATGGAGCTTTTGAAACAGGGCCTCTTTAAACTCCTGATAGGTTTTGTTCATTCTGTCAGCCGCTTCCTGCTTGTCTTCCTTGCACAGAAAGGGAGAATAATGGTATTCCCATGCCTCATTTCTTGCTGTGTCATAAGCGAGGTAAAGCTTCTGCAGTCCTTCAGGGAGTTCTGCATATCTGTCATCGTCAATGTCAAGCAGCTCTTTGGTAGATGTGATACCTTCCTTGAAACTTTCAATGAAGCCTTTCATGTCCGATGAGACTGATTCAGGGTGCAACGGATTCATCTTTTGTACGATTGATTCAAAGTTGAAGACGAACTGTTTTCCCGCCAGGTCATTGTCAAAGCCAAGATGGAACGTCGCACCGGGGGCAGCCTTGACCACTCCCAGTATCTGTCCGTAGCTGGGATTTCCTCCGGTAGAGACAAATACGGCTGACTTCAGATTCTGTCTTGCATTGTAATCCAGTCCGGAGTCTTTCTTCATTCTCAACTGGTAGAATGCCATGGCATCGTAAGCACTCTCAAACACATATACATCTTTCGCGTCCTTCAGTTCTGTGTCTTTCGGACTTGCCATCCACAGGCCTTCACTTGCATTTGTCCCGGCTGCCATACCTTTTCGTGCAGAGCCGTCCTTACGTGGATAGCCTCTTTCTTCCAAACCGACACATTTCTCAGGATGCCCCGGTATATACATGGGAAAAGAGAGGTTCTTATAACTTGCTCCATTGTCTGCGGCCTTGGAAGCAAGAAAGAAGTTGCGGTGAAAAGCACAACGTGTAGCAAAATCGATTCCTCTTGACTTGAAGAAAGCGTAAAAAGGTTTCTGAGAGTCAGCTTCATCAGGATGAAAACGCTCAACCTTATAATCTTTGATATTGAAAAGCTTTGCATCACGGGTAGGAGCAAGCACATTCTGGTTACGTCGCTCCACAGGAATATTCAATAGCCGCTGACAGACTTTGTGAACAAGAGCAGACTCTTTCATTCCTTGATTGTATTCAGGAAAGAGATTTGGATGTTCCCAAATGAAGGATGTGACAGAATACAGTTTTATCGTTGGAGGTTGGAAACAACAGTTCTTATTGGGCATGACAATAAATTTGTCACCCCTGATTCTGCGTCCATCATTATCCAGACGCACATAGGCAGGATAGCGCAAGCCGTCCCGCTTGTGAAGCGTATAACCTGCATCCGTCAATACGTCTCTGATATTAAGACGGTTTCGATAGTCTTCAAATTTCTGCTCTTCGTTCATTGTGTAGATGGTTATTTAATATTATCTGCCATGTCCTAAGCCGACTCCATGCTCAGCTGCATTGAGTCCGGCATCAAATGCTCTTGAAGCAAGATCCTGTGGTGAATCAACACCTCCTTTGAAATAGACGTGCGGGCCAGGTGCATGATGGTGCTCAACGAACACAGCCGGAGCATAACGGTCTCTTCCGAGTTCTCGCATGACAGTAAAGCCTGCAAGTAAGGCACCTCCAATCATGGCACCTATATTTTTCCCATGACCTGGTGCATTCTTCATGTCCACTTCGTCAAAGATTTTAGAGAAGAGTTTCATGCGATGATAGTCATCTACGGCCATGAACTTGTCATATTGCTTTTGGGTTATCTCGTGACTGATGCTTTCACCATTGATGACAGCGGTCATACGGAACATAGCATTGCCTTTTTCGTCTTGCTGGATTTCTCCTTGCTCGTTTCGTACAGGCTCAACTCTGATGTCGTCCACCTGTACCTCACGTCCGTTTCTTCCTTCCCGAAACCAACCTTTATCTTGGTTTATGTCATAAAGGCTGTTGCCATCCACATGGGCTACGCTTCGGTCTTCCTGCTCCGCAATGACATATTCATTTCCCTGAGTAAGAGGAAACGCATGTTCTGCCACTACTTCTTGTCTGGCATTCAGTTCTGCTTCCACTTCAGGAGTAAGATTCAGGGCTATCTGCTCTCTTGAATTGAGCATGTCTATCGTCAATCTATCTGATAAATCATTTTTGATGACGTTGTTGATGATGTCCAGACGGTTCTGTACAGGCACATTCTTGATAGAATTGTCTGTAAGCCGGGTAACTTCTTCATCCGTCAGGTCGTAAACAAGATCATGCTGGGTAGTAGCCGACTGAATGGTCAGGGTCTTGCTGTTGGCATCAATAATGACTCCATGAGAAGACAGACATTTCTGCCACTTTTCGTTGCTGAAGTATACGTCTGAGGTGATAAGTTCCTTGTATGTTTTTGCTGGTTCCTGTGGACGGGTAGGTATTTCAACAGGTGGAATCACTGCTTCCAATCCTGCGAGCACATCCTCTGAAGGTTGTTGTACCATGTTTTGCTGTCCTCCTTTATAATAGAAACCATAGCCTCCATTGAGTAATTCACCTGGTTTGATTCTGCAATCAGGACGTTCCGGAACCATAGGGACTCCCTGCAGGAACATGGCACCACCGACACGGCGCATGTGGAAGCCTTCCTGATTGCGCAGTGTCCATCCTAAGAATCGTCCATGAAACGGGTCCATCATCATAAAGGCACGTTGTCTGTCCCACGGCAGTCTGCCGTATTCGCCAACACCAATCCGGTAGCCGTGAAGTCCCATCGCCACACGACCGTTGGCATTACGGGCATGGACAAAGTCTCTTGGCATATAGAAGTCTTTCTTCACTAAATCAGCAAAGGTGTTATAGGCTTTTTTGTTAGCCGAGTTTGTACCCCAATCTGCCAAGTCTCTTATCTGTCTGGCACTGATATGATAGGTTAGGAGAGGTGAGTCATGCCCTTGAACCGCCAGAAGATAGTTTTCACCTTGTCGGATGATATGTGCTTGCATACCATTGCGACGGAGGATATCCTGTAGTTCAGGTGATAAATCTCTACCTACTGGTAGTGCATTGGATCTGATTGACATATTGTGATTGATTTTAAATGTTTATTATTCGCCTGTTTCAATCAATTCGCCTTTCCATTCGATAAAATCTTCGGCAGATTCTTCATTGACTACAAGGTTCCTTTCATTACAGAATTCGGTGTACTCTTCCTGCCATTCAGGTGAGTGGTGATTGATGTAATCGAGCCAACCGTATTCTCCACTCTGTACTTTCTGCACAAGCTCGTCTTCTGGATAGTATTTGATATTTGCCATATTGAATTTGTTATTGATGGTTGTTATTTTGGTTTATCGCTGCATCATACGCATACCTTGTTTCTTCTGCTCATTCCAGATTTCTTCAGAGTAGTCCTCCTCATGGATATAGTCAAGATTACCATTTTCGTCCATGGTCCAACAACCGAAAATGCCGAAGTTGTATTTGTCCCATTCCCGTTTGGCTTCTCTGCGCCAGACCTGTTCATTACCTGCAGCGAGACGGATACCCGTATTTGAATTCAAATCGATACCGATGGAAATCTCTTCATCGTCTTCAATGATTGAGAGAATTTCTCCGTTCTGTAGTTTCTGCATCTCAGTACTCGTAAGATGATAGCGGTCGGTAAGGTATTGAATGTTCCTGCCTATGACTGGTGTCGGCACGCTCAGTACCTGTTTGCTATCCTGGTCAAGTTGGAAGAAACATTTGGTGCCGAGTTCGTGGCCTGTTTCGTTACTTTCCAAATGTCCGATGATGGGTTTGCCAGCAAGAAGACTTTGCTTCTGCTGCTCATTGAAGACTTTGAAATCATACTCGTCAAGCTTCGGAAAGAAGAGAACATCTACATTGCCTTCTGGCGTTCTCACAAGGCAGAATCGAGTTCGTGCCTTTACTTCTTCACCATCATCTGCAATGATGTGTACAGGTAAGACTGGAGAATGCCGGCCATTGAGAATATTCTGCAAAACATCAGTCGGCAGATCCTCAATCATCTCCTGTGTGAGTCCAAAACGTTCGAGAGTGCCGTAGGGTATTTCTTTCTCATCAAAGTTGTAAATCATTTGTTACCTTTTTTAATGCGTTATTATTTTTGCTATAACAGTATTTCATTTTCTTATGAAGTACTTTATTAATAGTTAATTCAGAAACAAAAATAAAAGGTGTGATTAGAGAATCAGAAGAATGGGTATATCATACCTTAAGTTTTATATATCATTATGAAAGAAGTATGATTTATCGATTAAAATCATACTATTAGCATAAATAAAGTTAGAAAAATTACTTGCAGTATATGAGTTTCAACTCATGGTAATGGAGATATGTAATTTTGCCTCATGAATATTAGAAATATACTCATGATGGTGCTTCTGTCGTTGATGTCAGGTACCACAATAAAAGCTCAGTTTAATACGGTTGGACGTTTGTATAATCACCCAGCAAACAAAACAAAAAATCCGCAAGAGATAAATCCTTCTCTTGTGGACAGTTTGATATTGAATGATTCTTTGAAGAATGATTCTATAAAAGAACTGAAAGCACGTTTTATGAGCGTTAGCTATCCGTTGTCGAACATAAAAATCAATTCATCATACGGCTACCGGAAAGACCCTTTTTCTGGGAAACGTAAATTCCATAATGGCTTGGATCTTCATGCAAGGAGGTCAAGAGTTTTTGCAATGTTGGCCGGTGAAGTGGTGAAGGTCGGGCTGGATAGGGTCTCAGGTAAATATGTAACACTCAAGCACGGTAGCTTTACAGTAAGCTACTGCCACCTTTCACGCACCTTTGCTTATCAAGGCCAGACAGTCAAGGCAGGGGATACAGTTGGAATTACAGGAAGTACTGGTCGCAGTACAGGAGAACATCTTCATATAACCTGTAAACTCTATGGAAATAGCATAGATCCAATGATAGTTTTCAAGTATATAGAAGTCACTCAACAAAATTGTGTTGCAGCTTTGAATGAATTATAAGCAAGTGGAGTACTGGTATCAAAAGCAATAGATATCTTTATACCATTGTACCCATTTTTGTAAGTCATATTCTTGCGTAGTTACAGCGTTCAACACGTCATAGTTGGTGAAAGAACTGAACATTTGGTCTCCGCAGGTCAATGCCTTATATCTATTGATTGACTTGTCCAACATCGTGTTTTTTGCATGATGGCATACCGAGAAAGTTACTGCGTGATATGCCCCAGTTCCCTGCAACGCAAATGCAAGCATCTGATTACGCCATAGTTGGTTTAGACCATCTTTGAATGGACAACCTGTAAAATCTATTGAGCCTTGGAATCTATTCAGATTCATTTTTAAGATATTCCAGTATTTATATCCGATTATGTGGTAATGGCATTTCTTAGGACTATTGGCAATGTCTACGAGTGTACATTGAGTGCAATTCTCCTTGTATGAGTTTGCTTCACTTGTGTACGCTCCGCATTTTGTAAATTCTTTTTCGCTAAGTTTGTGTTCGATAAGCCATAAGCATAATTTGTCTTCCATGTTATAGTAAGCAATGGCCACATCTGCGTCAGTTCCGGCACCTCTGGAATGGTCATTCAATACCCCACTACCTGATTTTATGTCTTGGCCCCAATATTCAAAACAGAACCCGTGGAACAACTTGTTCCTTGCTATTTTATTGAAATCTGAAGGACATCCAGGAATCTTCTGTAGTATACGATTAGCATCTTCGGATAGTAGTAATGGCATGAAGAGGTTGATACATGCAGTTTGAGAACTTATGGCATGGTAGGCAAACTTATGGAGCTTGTAAGCGAAGTCACTCTGTTGCATTTTCTCTAACAATGGTATTATCGGTTTATACATCATTGCTGGAAAAGCGGTTTCAACAGGAAGAATTGCATCGTATTCATGCCCTCTGTATAAACCTCTTTGTGTGGTTATGTTTTTACGTTTCCAGTCTATGATGTGGATATAAATATCTGTTTGTTCCAAATTTAGATTGCTGGGGAGATAGTACTTTACTCCGTTGATTGTCTTTTCCATTTGCAAATTATCCGATTACTTTTGTTAATTCTATAGTCATACAAGTACGCCCATTAAGTCCAAGCAGACCCTTTGACACCAAATCCATTACAAGTTCTTTTGCATCATCAATACTTACAGCAGTTAGGTTAAGAGTCTCACGTTCGCCAAGTTCTGTGATTACTACAGCATGGTAGTGATGTATAGTATAAATATTCTTATATTCTAAGGCTTTTTCAATCATTCTTGAACTCCAGTTAATTGTAGAGGCAGGTGCTTTACGAACGTTTTTAAGCATCTTTACTTTAATTATTGCATCTGTTCCATCCTCATTTATTTTTCTGAAACGTTTACAACCGCACGCACAGCACCAAATAGGTGGGCGACGAGGAATATTGTCGCCGCCCATAATTGCGCTTTTACGATATTTGAGCATGAATTCGCTTTCTGTCATTTCTCCTGTGCCATATATAATATCTATAATCTCACTGCCACACACAGGACATTTTGAGGGCTTACGTGTCACATTTATAATACGTGGTCTGAAATCTTCGAGCATACTCATATCGTTGCTTTTAAATAGTTTAATTTATATTTTCAAGCAAACCGCATGGTTCACCATAACCAACCATATAGACGAGTTGTCTTGCTCTCGTTATTGCTACATATAATAATGAACGTTTAGATGAAAGAAACTCTTTTTTCTCAAGTACATCCATTCCATTAAAAGGATAGCTGTCTGTCGCCTTTGATGGAATATTCCGTTCATTTACTCCCATTAAAATAACAACTTTAAACTCAAGTCCTTTAAGTGAATGGAATGTACAAAGTGAAATGCCATTGTTAGATCCAACTTTCGATGTCCCTTTTAAGACCTTATATGCAATACCATTAACATGCAAGTGTGATTGTAAGTCCTTCATCAATCCCATGCTTGGAGAAGCGATACATATGTCTTTTAAAAGAATATCATTCTGAGTACATTGGTTCACCCATTCTACAATTTGCATGACTTCATCGTTTGCATTGTCAACAATTTTATATAATGGTGTTTCTCCTCCATGGATGAGAGAGACATATCCTTTTATTGACTCTGTTCCGCCGTCCATATCATCATATACTTGGCCTTTTATCACTCCTACAGCGACACGTTTTATAGGTTCTGTAGTTCTATAATTAATCTTAAGTCTTCGGCTTCTGACACCTCTCACGTTAATACCGGCTGCACTGAAATTGATCTTTCGTCCACTGTATATTCGTTGCATAGGATCACCTGTAAGGAAAAGGTCATTTTTTCCTTCTGCTACCAATGAACGTAAGAATTTAAGTTCTGGATTTGAGAAATCCTGGAACTCATCTGCAATAATATTCGTATAAGGACGAATATTATTGTCGTTAAGATATTTCGTAGTTTCATTAAACAACTCAAGTCTGTCAACTACTTTTCTTTCATTTTTTAGTGCCACATACTTTTCAACCAATTTCCAAATATCAATTCTTTGTTTACGACTTAATGCTTTAGTACGTCCTACACGCTGTTGCATCATATACGACTTAGCATCAGTATTTCCAAAATAGATAATAACGTCTATATACTCATCATACAAGAATTGTTCATCAAATTCTGTCACTTCTGTTTCAAGAACCTCACGCCATAATTTTATGGATTCTTCATTACCGGAATAATCCAGAACCTTATATCCGTCCTTTATTTTGTATTGTTTGGCTATTTCAATTAATACCTGGTCAATATTACTCAATGTACATCTGTTTTGATTGATGTCCATCTTTTTTATCAGGTCCTCAAGGTTTTCTTTAAGTGTTCTTGTATAAGTAGTAAAAAGGATTTTTGCATTAGGATTGGCACTCAAAAATTTAAGTCGATGCAATGCAGCAACGGTTTTTCCTGTTCCTGCACCACCGCTAACTTTTATAGTTCCTTTATAATCAGCATTCACCAACTTCTGTTGACTTGGGTGTAGGAAAATTTGCCATTTTTCCATATCATTATCAAGAATACGTTGAAGGGCTTCATCATCAGTGAGTTCAACAAATCTACGTTTGTTATTATTGCTGAGGAGTTGGTCTTCGTTCTCTTTGACCTGGCCTTCCTCTATTTCAGCTATTATGTCATTAATGGATACCCCATCCAGCAAATTAAAGATATTCTCGTATGCATCAGATGGTAAACAATCCTCCAATGGGTCCAAATCATCAAGAGAGGTAATCTTCATTACCGTAGGAATTAAATCCTCTGGAACTCCAATTTTTAATATTTGTTCTTTCGAAATATCTTTAAATACAGAATCTGAAGACGTCATAGATTCTGTCTCAGTCTTTTCTGCAATAGGTTCAGTTGTTTGCTGAACTGAAACCAATTGACAGGCTTGAGTATGATCATTCCATACCAGACGTTTTCTAATGCCCCAATTGTAGGCAACTTCATGCGTACCAACAAACAATAGATATGCATTATTATCAATAATTCCAATCACAGCACGGTAATTGTCATCAATACGAGCTGTTCGCATCGAGCTGTCATTAAACTGTGCTATTGGCTCTAAGTGCATACCATTGGAAGTTGTGCATTCACGGAATTTTTTCTGGAAATTGACCACCTTTGTCTGTATTCTTTTAGGCAAATCAAAAAGTGATTCATAACAAGTGTCTGATAAAAACAGTCTCATAATTTTATATGTTTTTTATTTCATTAATATCAAAATTCTCTGCTGTAAATATTTTAAAACCAGCAGCTTCAAAGATCGATTCAGAGTTGTCATCAACGGGGTCAATTACAACCTTTAAATCACGGATAATCATTCCGGCCGAAGCTAAAACAATTCCGTCAGAATCGGTTAAATCCACATCACCGTCTGATCCGAATGGAATATTATGGTCTAATAGAACATCTACTATATGTTCCAGTCCAGGATAGTACATCTTTATCTCATCCCGGTCGACAGCAACCATATCCGTGTCTGTAATAGATTCAGCCTTTGTTGTATTAGAGAAGAATTGCAGTAAATTATATCGTCTCCAAAATCCGATCCATTCATCTTTATCAATATCCGGATAAATCTGTTGCAGATTCCAGTTATATGATATACCCTTATCAATTTCTTCAGCAACTTCCTCGTCTGTTGAGAAATCGGTAAGTTCGTCATAGCAACTTTCATCTATCGTTATTTCACCTTGATAAAGTGCACCTCCATGTCCCATAAAGTTTTCTGCATCGGCGATACATCCAAAAGCGGTTTCTCTGATATATCCCATCTGAGGATTTTTTAAGAACTCAATTAAACGGGTAATTGAATTAAGTCCCAAAGAATCCTCCTTGTCATTTTCAAATAGCTGAATATCTTCCCATGTCATCGTCCATGAAAATATCCTATGCGTTTTAGAATCACGTATTCCATCGCGTTTTTCTTTATCGCCATAGAATCTCATGTTCGGAGCCTGAGCATGATAGGTGTAACCATCAAGAAATATAGCCCACATAGGCAATTTATCAATCTCCTTAAAATCATTACCGTTAATTCTTGCAGACATGCAAATAATCTGAAAATCTGCAACGGTATAATGTTTTACTCCATAGTGACCACCAAGTGCAAACTGAGGAATGATATAATATCGAATATCATTTTCTCCATCCATAATTCTTAATTCATAGCGATAAGAGTCAGCGTCTGGTACTTTCTCAAAATTCCATTTATTGGTGCGGGCTACAGTCTTAATGGAATCAATAAATTTCAATTCCAATTCACTGTCTTCCGCCACGCCTGTCTGTGATATGGTTCCTACATAACCCGGCAGCGTTTCCCATGATTTTGTATGTTCTATGAGTTTTTCAAACAAAGCTTCAGCCTGTTCTCTGCTGAACAACTCTCTATTGTATTGGTTTCCGTATGTAAGAATACAATGATAGCAACCGTCTTTGCCTTCATATTGGCATTGACAATCGTGAATTTTATCGTATGCATACTGCAACAATTTGGAAAATTCTTCTGTATTATAAAGTGTTGAAAGGTAACCGGTACCACCGGGTATTGTGTCATACATTACCAGATAGTAATCCTTCTTCATGGTAGCCAGATTCATTTCTGAATATGAATCTATCCTGATATGTTCAGGCGACGATTTATAATAAGCTTTCAACCCTAATTGAATACCTGACTTAAACATCTCTACAGCCGATGATGCATCCATTATCTGGATAGGTAGCAGAATCTTGATGGCCTCAGTTTGCATGTGACGATAAAGATAAAGAGTTTCAAAAACCTCGTTTTTTGTATCATCGGCAAAAGAAATGTCTTTATGCGTACAGAATCTATAATGTTGCTCATCATTTGACGTCCCACTAATCAATGGCGTAGATTTACCACAGTACCGGCAAGTTATAAAGCCATTTTGAGAGACATTGGCATCATTATTGACTTCCACTTTACTTCCCGATTGCATCTTCATTCCATAATTCACTTCATAGAGTTCCATATTATTGCAGAACTCAATACCAAATCCAACTCCTTTAATAGCGTAGGAGGTGGTAGCTCCCAAATGATGGAATATATAATGACGCTTTATAATGTAGTTTTCACTTTCTCTTTCTTCCTTCGAATCATCCAATGCCGCATCATTGCTATACATTACACTTCGTGCGCCGGTAAATTTCAATATATTATGTTTGTTTATACCCCACGAAGGATCACCGCACTTAGGACAGGTGGCCTGATTAAATCCGTCTTCTCCTTTCAGTGAAATACAGTCACACTTGGAACAGAATTTTATTTCAGTCAAAGAATCCTTCCAATCAAATGTATTGAGGCCACTGACATTCAAATTAAATCTTTGAGTATAAAAATGATTACCAGGCGCTAATTCTTTAATTCCTTGAGATGCAGACCGGGTCAGTTCAAAAGTCCTTGGCTCAGTTATATTTCCTTCTTTATCACATTTCTCCCTTGAAGCATATACGCTTGCATGTAACTTAACCCCAGTTTCAGGAAAAGCATAATTGGGCAGAAGGCCGATATTTGTCATGAATTCAATGACACTATCACTCATTATCTGGCGATATTGTATTCTTGAAGCCTTAATTAATTCCTCTATCTGCTTTGATGCAGGATCATTTGTAGCTATATGTTTTTTCTGTTCATTGTATTGTTCAAGTTCTTTTCCAAGGAAATGAAGCTTGTTTGACAACATAGCAAAATCCGAAATGATACGATTATAGAAAGTACCATCATCCAATGTCTCAAACAAATTCTTAAGTGCGTCCTGAGTTTTATCTTCATATTGAATATTGAATTCAGAACGTAATGTGGTCTTATGGTTTTTAATAAATTCTATGATTCTATTGATAACAAATGTAGGGTCATTGAATATGTTATCATTCAGTAAATGAAGTTCACGAATCTTTTCTGGCAATGTATTGTTCACATCTGCTGAAGTCCACGTATCAATGCAGTATGCTAAGAAATGTCTTCTAAGAATATCTTTTGCTTCGAGGAAACATCCAGGCGTACTAATTTCTCCTTGCATCATCTCCAATGGATAGGTATAATAATACATATCATGTGGTTCGGATGCATGACAATAATTCAATACTAATGCAGCTCCTTCCTTACGTCCGGCTCGGCCGATACGTTGTAAAAAATTACTTGGTTTAGGTGGCACGTTCGTATTGCCCACTACATTCAAATCACCAATATCTATACCCATCTCAAGTGTGGATGTTGCAGAAAGGACATTTACCGAATTACTGTGCGGATGTTCTTTGAAATCCTTTTCTAAAGCCTCTCTGTCATGTCGGTCAAGCAATCCCGTATGTTCGTGTGCATGAACACGTGGTGAAATATTTCTATTATAGACCTGCTGATAATAGTTCAATTCAGGTTTGATCTCCTCAGAATATGTTCCCTTGCATTTATAATCCAGACAATGTGTCCCTTCTGCCCATTCATCCTCAGCAGCGACGCATAGTCTGGACTGACACAGGTCGCATTGTATATGTTTCACATTTTTACTGACCCATATATGCTCCGGATTTATAGCATAATTACCTCCACCTTGTTCCTCTTTGTTAAGCAAACCAACTTCAGTCATGACATCAAACAATCTGCGCATAAAATCATTGAATAGAGAGGAGTTTTTTGCTATCCATGGATCATTAAAGACTTCGAAAGAATAATTGCTGTACCAGGTATTTTTGTTGTCAGAACGCATTACTGCCATGTCAAGCATCTCGTGGTTCTTGCCTGTATGCACAACTCCAACGAGTTTCGGAAATTGCATACTTCCACCGAGAGTCTTGTTCAGGAAATGACGGTTATCCCGATTCCAGTTCAAGGCCCATTGTGTAAGGTTTTCCTTGCGGTATTTTTCAAGGAAAGGATGGTCAACTGCACCATGAGTCCTCATTCTCTGCAATATGCCATATACAAAATGGATGAATCCGGATTCATTGCTCCAGATATTTTCCATGTTATTATCCTTTAACCAATGCTCCATAGCCTGATAGACATGTCGCAAAATCTCAGTTTTGAAATAGGTAGCAGAAGCTCCTGTTTTTTCAAGCGTTCTACCCAATTGAGCAGTCAATCCAAACTCACTAAGAATCTCCCAGTCCACACGCAAATCAAACTCTTTTTTGAAGCTATCCATAAAATAGCTACCTTCTCCTCCAGTTCTATAATTCTTCCGAAGGTCTATATGTTTAGCCAAATCAGCCGGTAAGAAACGATTGTAATACTCGTCATCTGTTAATCGGGCATGCCAATACGATTTAAAACCTTTTTGTAACTCAATCAAATTTACAGGCTTTTCGAGCGTATTAATATATTTCTGCATAGACTGCCGGAACAGAAAACGGTAAGTACGTGCTTCATAGAAACCAGCCTGGTATGCTGCATCCTGTACACTATTGGTAAATACCAATATTTTACGTTCTTGGGCATTTGCATTATCAAAATCACTTGACAAAACTTGACTTATTGCCACACTGGACAGGGTTGATGTTCTACCACCTATTTGACAGATCGTATCACTGCCATTACATTCGGGGCAATTTCGGGTGAATTTTTGATTCCCGTTTTTGTTGGATGTGGTCTTGCTGCATACTCTTAACCGTATGGTGTCACTGTCGCTGAGACTTACTTCAGTAAGATCTTTTAGTTTAACATATTTTGTAATATTAACTGCATTCTCACTAATATAGTCATCCACAGCCTCATGTCTTTTCATCTCAGTATTGAGCAGATAAACCTCTTTTTCCCGTTCTGCAAAAGCCGTATTGACGGTTTTTACATCAGAGCAATATCTGTCATCGGTAGCAAGCCTGCGACTTATCCAGCCACTTGCACCACAATCTCTGCAAAAATACATTGGAAGAGCAATCCTCTCATCATCTTTATTCAAATTTCCCCTCCAGACGAACTCCGGTTCTTTTTGTACATAGCGCAGTATTCCACTTAATTCACGTTGCCATAACTGGACTTGAAGATACATTAAGGGTATAGTTTTCCCATTAGCCAACAGACGTTTAGAATAGGCAATTAAAGCCAAAAGATTTTCTATCGCTATTTTACAGGTCTTTTCATTATGTTGCTGTCTAAGTCTGCGAAACTCAGTATTATCTTCAAGTTTATTTTGAATTTCATCAATAGACAGAATTCCATCTTTAAGAACAAAAAGAAGATCCCTTACTATACCCATTCTGCGAAGAGATATACCAGCCTCAATAGGAGAGGCTTCACTATTCTTCAACCAGTATTTACATATACGCCTGATATAAGTGTCGACCGTATCATCGTTTTGGAATACGCATTCTTTTATCAGTTTTCCGTCTGGAATGCCATTTGAAACAACATCTACATAATCATCCACGGCAATACGATGTTCCTCAATTACATTTTCTTCAAGGAATGTTTCTCCAAACACATTCATAGCGTACTCGCATAAACATGCCTTGCTGTCGGAACCACTGCCGATTGTTGCAGATGTACCGATGGGGCATAATAAGCCTTTAGGAATATGGAGCTTTAATTTCAATCTTCTTATCAGATTCGCCACATCAGTACCTTGTGCTCCATCATATGTATGTAGTTCATCGAGCACAATGAATCGGAGAGCCTTCTGTTCCGTTTCGATATTCCCTTTCCATAACGACATGAATTTTTGTCGCATAAGTCCGTAATCCAACATTTTGAAGTTAGTGAGAAGAATATCCGGAACCGTATCGAGGATAGCATCCCGATTTTCAATAATATGGTCAGAACCCATTGTGCGTGGATATTCTTTCGCATCAATTCCTTCACCCACAAAAAGACCGGCAGTTACTTTATCCTTGAGGCGAGGGTCATTCCATATTGTCTCGGCCAAACGTTTGGCCTGATCGCTGGCAAGTGCATTCATCGGATACATGATAATAACCTTTACACCTATTTGGCGTTCATACTGATTACAATGGTAACAGTAATCCAGAATAGGATACAAGAAGCACTCTGTCTTACCAGAGCCCGTACCTGTTGTAAGAAGTGTGGGTTCCGGCCTATGACCGTTCTTCATGCTAAGTTGCCGAAAAGCCTGTAACTGATGCTTATAAGGAGGGAATGAAGGAGTTATATCTAATGGAATATTGGCACATTCCTCTTCTGTAGCCGACACAAAAGGAGGTTTCAAAGAGACGAAAGGCCCTTTGAACAATCCATCATTCTTATCCTCTATAAAGCGATAGAACGCATCGCTTACATCCTTTTCTTTGAATTGGTATGTAGCTTTTATATATTCGATGACTGAGTCACGTACTTCGCGTGCTTGTTGTAGTGGTAACATATTTTATAACTCTAATGTAGATTCTTTTTTATAGCTCATTGCAAAATTGAAACACTTCTGCATTGTCGTAAATCCAATCCCTTGATACTCTATTAAAGCAATCATGGATTTTATATTGTCCTCATGGATTGCTTTATCTATGATTTCAATCTGCTTTGAAGAACGACTACCTAATATCTTGATTTTCTCTGAATGCGAAATATCAATCCATTTAAGCATAAAATCCTCAAACATATCATCCGGTGCTAACGGGTCATATTCATATATTTCAATAGGAATATCACATTGTTCGAGATATTTATGCATAAGGTCAAGGACTTCAATTTTATCAAGTCCGCCATTGTGGGTTCCGAGAAGGGGAAAGGCAATCGAAGTGATACCTTTCTCCTTGTAAGAATCTACGAACTTTTGCAATCCTGCTTCAAGATATTCCATTTTGCTGGGATATTTCCAATGGAATTTTGTAGGGAAATTCAATACCCATTGTGGCGTATTTTCTGACTTATACAGCCACAATTTTCCTATGCCAATCATCTTTGATTGACAAAACTCCTTATATTTTTCAAACATTTCAGGGTATCTGAGTTTGAAAACGAGCGCGATACCCTTGCCCATAACACCAACGCAGTTTATTGTATTTACAATCGTCTGCGTCTTGCTGTTAAAGATATTACCTTTATGAAATGTTATATTATTCATTAATAGACTCTTTAAGATTTACATACCTATCTGCATATTCCTCTGACATGGCTATGATGCCGTTTTCCTCATCAAATGCTTTTTCTCCGTTTTCATACACAAACATGTGTTCCAGATATTTTAATCCACCTGCATCTTTTGTATAAGAAGCTATGTCACATTGATATAATATCATTTTATATTGGAGAAGAATTGATGGAGACATTTTTAGCTCTGTCGCATTAGCAACAATTTCTTCCTTCAAATCTGACAATTCATATTTGTTTTGGAAGTACGAGCCTAAATGATCATCTCTCAGCAGTACTTCTACAAGATTGAATTCATGCTCGGTAAAAGGAGTGTTTTCCCATAGTTCACGAACCAATGAAAGAGTATGTTCATGCTGAGTTGAACGGTCTATAGCCTTGCCTATATCGTGTATTGCCAGTACAAGACGCATAAGATCCATGTTCATACATTTATTGTCAAAGGCGAAGGCGTACTTCTCAAATTGTTCGCATACTAATAGGGTATGCTTCTTGACCACATAATGCCTAACACGAGTATTATAGAGCTCTTCCAGTTTTGGCATTATAAGTTCAAGTGCAGTAATCATTTCCTTTGGTGAATAGTCATCATCAAGGCTAATACCCAAAAAGTTTTCGATAACAGTTGAGTCTGTGTTTTTGATTTCAGCTTTATTTGGAGAATATTTGTAAACCAGCCATCGCGGTGAACGAGCACGCGGACTCATATTAACATAGTAAACCTCAAATTCAGTATCGCCACATTCTACAGATACGTTGTCTCGTATCTGCATCACATGGCTTTTTACCGCTTTTATTTGAGACGCAGGATTGAACACCCTGATTTTGTTAATCTGAGCGCTTTCAATCTGGAACATATAGTCACCGTTGTAGCTTGTTGTTATCTTAAGACGTTCATCTGACTTTTCAAATTTCAATGGCGGGTTCTCATGCTCGAATACATCTTCAGAGTCATAGATGCTATATATATGTTCACAGATTGGGTCGTCGCAGAATAAAGACTTTAGTATTTCCGTTTCTTCATGGTCATAGCAGATAATTTGATAATCCTTAAGTTCAGAAAAATCAAACTCATTTTTTATAAGAAATTCTTGTTGCTTCTTTTCTTGGACTTCTCTACTCCATTGACTACTGTACAGGTGGACGGCATCTATATTATGAGGGTCATCTATCACCTTATATATTCGAGCCCAATTAGTCTGCAAGTTTCCAGTACTGTAATAACATAAATTAGAATGTTTTGCCAATACTTCCTGAAGGTCGAACTTAAAGAATACTGGCATCGGACACATAGGCAAACCATTATCCTCTGCACGTCCGTAGTACTTGGAACCTTTCTGTTTTCCCAAACATTCATTGTAGAACTGTGTTTGAGTTCCAGTTCTAAAATAGAATCGAGCATATGGATGTGCTTTAGCAGACCTATGAACAACTGAGCCTGCAGCATCATATTTTAGTAGACCAAGTTCTGTTGCTCTGTTACGACTGAGTATTTTTCGAGATCTAATCACTTCTATCGCATTGAACATGTGCGTAAAGTGATATATGAATGGCCTTCTATAACCCGTCGATTTAAGAGTATTATAGAACTCCATCAAATTCAATTCACTCTTATATGATTTATCAACGCCAGAGGTTCTGAATGCAGGATTCTCAGCCAAAGCAACCCAGTCCCAACGACCTTTGAATCTATCAATCAGACTTTGAGTAAAGGCGATGGTACTACTTTGAGAGATTCTCTTCCAATCGATTTTATCCTCAAATAAAGATAATGTCATTTCGTCAACAACAAAATCTGACCTTTTGCATATAATGGTCCAATTAACATTATCTTTGAATTTTTGCAAATTCTCGTTTGTTGGATTAAAATCAGGAGAGTGCGATATTACATCCCAGTCAAGATATTCTTTGAATGTTTCAAGGGTTTTGGGATTGGATTTATCAATATGAGTACTATTGGTGAGAATTGACCAGTTTAATTTATGCTTGTAGAACAGAATTACATTATACTGTAATTCCATTCTTCGTGAAATGTCAGTCCAATCGAGATCTTTATCCTTTAGGATGTTCAAAGTGTTCATAGTCGGGAAGAAGTCTTTTCTACGGCTGAACTCTTTCCAGTCTAAATCAATATGGGCCAACTTAGAAATATGCTCTTCCGTAAATTCAATGTCTTTTCTGCGTAAGATTTCCTTCCAGTCCCATTCTTTATCTATCAGAGAAATTACAATATCGGCATTAAGATTGAGGTCGTTCCTTCTTGAAAGAGCAGACCAGTCCCAGTTTCTGTTTTTATGTTCTTTGATATATTCTATGGTAAATTGGCAGTCTCTTCTTGATGTCAATTTATACCAATCCCACGAAAGGTTATCATGTTCGGTGACGAACTCAGCAGATAATTCAAATCCTCTATTAGAAGATATTTCTTTCCAATCCCATTTCTCCTCAATCAATGATGTAAGCATTCGTAGTGTCAGCTTGACATCATGTCGTTTTGAGAGAATGGCAAAATCAAGATATGCAGAGAATTTCTCAATGTGCTTTAGTATCTCATTTGGCTTCTTACTATTATAACTAAAACATTTGCTGTTTTCTGAAAGATAATTCCAGTCCCATTCTTCACTGCGTACTCTAAGAATATTATCGCACCAGTTAATTGATGAGAGGGTAGATAGATACTGGAAATTCCAATGGAAATCCTCGTTACCTAGGATTTCAAGTACCACATTCTCCCATACGAAAAAATCTTTGATAACTTTCTTGTTCCAAAAAAGAATTTTATTCAAAGATTTGGAGGCAGAAAGAGCATCCCAGTCTACAGGAATACCAAATTCTTGATATGACTTTAAATATCCATCAATATCAAAATCACTTCTGTTATATAAATCAGAATAATCCCATTCATAAGAAACTTGTTTATTTATCAGCAGGGAATTATTTCTGTTTATTTCCAGAATATCATTTGTTGAATATCGAGCTGTAAGCTTGCTCCAAATAGAAGCTCTAACTTCTTTTTCGAGCATTGACAGAATGATTGCAATCTGTATTCTTAATTCAGATTTTGCAAGGTCTTCTTCAGTAAGAACAGATTCTATTATATATTCCCAATCCCAAAGTAGGTAGTATTCAGGAAGGTTCTCTACAATAAAATCATGATCAAGACGAGTGGTTAATGTAGCCCATTTCCATTTGTCTTCGTAATTATCAAGATTCTTCTTGATTTTATCAATATCTGCATTCTTTGAGATGTAATCCCAATCAAGACGATCTAAAACATTCAGTTTAGAGAGAGCCGCAAAATTAAGCGTATCACAGAAATTCTGAGTTATAATACTCCAGTCCCAATTTGAGTCGCTTATATTTTGCAGAATGGTTTTCTTCTCAATATGAGCTGTTAATTTATTCCAAGCACCCTGTTCTGTAACTAACTGTTTGAATTCATCTATTGCATACAGCTGAGATAGGTTTTCTGCTGCTATTAACGGAATAGCCTTAGAGTAAGTGATGAAAGCTAAATGCTGCTTGATAAATTCAATGTCAGAAACAACGATGTCACGCGCAGAGAGAATAGACCAGACCCATTTGAAATCAGGATAAATGTCAATTATCCTTACCTCTGTAATAGATGATGTGATATGGTTTAAACCTTTTACAGAGAACTCCTTATCGTGATATTTTTCAAATATCGTACTATTCCAAACGACTCCTTTATTGCATTCAAATCCATCAGAATTGTTAACCGACTTCCATGAAATAAAGCCTAGTTTCTCATGCCAATCAATAACTTTAATTGTCCAAATGTAATCAGCAGAATTTGCATTATACCTATTCTGCAACCATTCTTTTTTTTCAATTACAGCAAAAGCAAATTCGCTTGAGTTGCAATATGCTTCTGCCCATTCCACAGAGGTAAATGCCCTTGACATAATTACGTCCAGATGAATATCTTTTGCAAACGCATTGATATTCTGTAATACATAGTCAAGACCAGCATTTGTGGAAATATATTCCCAGTTCCATTTTCTCTCAGGGAATTTTGCTATTATCGAATTATACTTAGATATGTATTTCTCTGTTACAGAGTACATATCGTATGGAATAAAATTTATGGTTTCAAGTACAAACTCATCATCAAGTCTTTCCAAAATAGATTCCCAATCCCAGTCTACACCTTCATGGAGCTTAGGGATGACAATGAGACGCTTGACGAAATCAATACTTCTGTTTGCCGACAGACTTTCAAAATCCCAAGGATATCTAGTAGCAGTCTCAACGATGAAATCATCATCATAGCGTGATGACAGAGCTATCCAGTCCAAGGAATCTTTATAATTCTCCAGATACAGTTTAAGGGCATCTGTTGGGGAAACAACAGATATGGTATTCCAATGGGAACCATTTGCCAGTTTCGCAATTTCAGCAAATAGTTCTTGGTCTTTCCAGTTCAGATGCTCGCATTCAAGGAAGTCATTAAGATTCCATACGTCTATGTATGGCATCATTGAAACATAGTTCAATTCTTTATGACTTTCTCTAACAAGATGCAAATATTCACCGATATGGATTTTCTGGTTAATGTAATCATTATTGCATTCTTGATGCATAAGAAGATTAGTCGCTTCAGAAAATTCATTGTTGTAGAAAACAAACGGATATTTAGCATTCTCATATTCATACAGTCTAAAATCAACATGAATCTCACTCATTCGAGACTCTATTAATTCTTCTGCACGGCAGATATTTACGTCGGCACTGCATTGAAGTGAAAGACGTGCTATGAGCTCAGAGGAGGTATCATAGAGTTCTTCCTCAATACCATCATGGTTAAAATCGTCGTATGGGAGGTCAGATTTTCCCTGTATGGAGGATGTTACTCCAAGTGCATCACGGAATGGGAACATCTTGTATTCTGAGGACTCTTTCTGTGCGATGTCAAAACATTGCATCAAAGCCATAACACCACGATGGAAAGAGTGTTTAACACCTTTCTTTAGTGCCAATTTACCAAGAGGTGACAACGATACCTCTTTTTCAGATATATTTATCAGCCCGAAAGTTGTCAGTTGGGAGAGGATGCCATTAAATATGTCCTTTTCTCCCTGGTCTGCATATCTTTTAGGAGTAGAATCAAAATCGTCTTCTACATTGAATCCTAAGATGCGTGCAAGCTGATTTTCATACAACTTTCCATTGTATTGCAATGTAAGCAGTATAACTTTATCCAGTTTTGACAGTTCGTATGTTATATAGTAGACCACACTGCATATGGTCTTACTTAATCTCCACTCTCTGAACTTGTTGTCAGATGGGCATGAAGAGTATATGAGATTTCCTTCTTGCAGAATCTTATTATAGTCCATATTCACTTGCGGTTATTATTTTTCCATATTTGTTGTTAGGGTCAGCAATAGTCTGATATACATTTTCATATATATCCTTGGTTCTGAATAATTTGCTATCTCCAACAATTATAAGCAATCTTTTCGCACGTGAAAGTGCGACATTCAAACGGTTAGGGGATTGAGCAAAACCTAAGTCTTCCTGTTTGGGGAATCCATCTACTGGATAACGTTCAAAATTAGGTTTCTGATTTTTTCCATTCTGTATGCAATGGCTTCTCACCATTGATACAATAATAATGTTCCTCTCCATACCTTGGAATCTATCCACCGTACTAACTCTGACAGGAATTTGCGAGCTGTCAAATTCTCTTGTCATATCTTTTAACAGGCGTAGCTGTTTGCCGTAGAAAGAAATGAGACCAATCTGTTTATCTTCAACACTATCCCAACTATCTACGTAGTTATGAAATGATTCAGATTCGTTGAAATCTGTCAGCAACTTCTTTATGATTGCAACTTCTCCATAATTCACACGAGATGTACCATCAAGCATCTCTGGACTTGACGAATCAATCCATAAAACGTGGGTCTCAGGATTGATTGGACCAGCAGTGATGCCATGGTATCTTGATGCGCCATTATTAATATAGTCAGGGTCATCGACACCTAAATCAATAGGGGTAGTAAGACCACATTCCAAGCCACCTTCATCTTTGTAGAATTGTTTAATAACGTCATTGATAGCCGGATGCATACGAAATTGATAGTTGAAAACACCCTTCAGGTTGTCGTCAATCTGGGTGAACAAACGTTCGAAGTGGCTGATTTCAAGAGTTTTGAAATTCTTAAGAACGTAGCTCCTTAGTTCTTTCATCTTCTGACGTTCATCATCGTTCTTCTCTCTCTTGATAAGAAAATCAAATGAGTTGATGAACGATTCTCTTGAAAGCATAGGAGGTAACTGCCTATGGTCGCCAATTATCACATTCTTCTTACCGTATATTAACGGCAGAGACAATTCAGCAGGAGTTGCTTTACTTGACTCATCCTGAATTACCATATCAAAATATATTTTGGGGTTATATACACCCTCCTTGTCGGCGAAGATCTGTCTATATATGCGATAAAATTTGGTAGGGACAAAGCTGTTTCTCTTACCAGTATTCTCGATAGATTCAGACATGATAATGTTTTTTTGACCAATAGAACTACATGTAGCACCGATAACGTTGCAGTTCTTAATATAGTTGTCAAAAAACAAGTTCTTCAGCTCTGAAGTTGGATTTTCCAGCAAATCCTTCCAAAGCTCTTGAGCTACAGAAGGCATTTTATCGGAATCCAATCGACGACCGATATTTTCCATCCAGTTTAGAAGTATCAGTTTTTCTGGAGCTTCATAAATGGAATCCATATCAGTGTAAACGTCATTTTCCTCATCGTCATCATCATCGTTGATTGAAGCATTTTTCTTCTTTGCATTCCAATCTTCGCCTTTTGCCCAACGGTACATAGCAGAATATGAGAATTGCAGACCTTCTGTTTCAAGACGGGACTCATCACCAATACGAATAGGTTTAATGAGATTATGATATGGATTTACCACACGGTCAATCGCGTTATCCACGGCAAGGTTTGTTTCTGATGTAAGAAGTATTCTTTTATCAGGATATTTTCTTGTATGCTGCCAAATCAATTCTGCGATGGCAGTAGATTTTCCAGTTCCCGGAGGTCCTTGGATAAGGGCGAGGTCAGGAGCCAGCAATGCTTTTGCTATTGCTGTCTTCTGCGGTTGATTTTTGTCTATCTTGCCATTTAGGATATGCTTGCTTATTTCCTGTTCTTCCAGTCTTATTGATTCTTCAAAATCTTTGATTCCTCCTGCTTTTGAGGCATCAAAGATAAAATCACCTAAAGAAACATTTTCAACATCTCGTCCTTGGACGATTCTATTCAATGATTCTTTAAGACGGGCAAGCTTTTCAAGATCACCAGACAAATCAGGTGTAATAGAAGACACCTGGGTTTCTTCTATCAACTGTTTTGTGACCTCATAATTATCACCCGATATATCAATAACGATTTCAGGATAGTTGGAAATTCGAATCAGCTTACCGATTGGTAAATCACCAATAGAGAAATCTGCGCCTTTCAATTCCCTTATAGCATCGACTCTTTCCTCATCATGGCTCTTCTTGTCGTAATAGTATAATAACTTGACGTAGCCTGCAGGTATGTCGTTGATTATACACTTGTAGCGGTTTGCGTCAAATGAATTGAGCTTATTTTGAAGTTGTGGTCTGAATGCTATAAGTTCTTCAAGATTGTCAAATTCCCTAAAGAACGAAAGTTCGGTACCTTTCTTTACTAGTTCCACATTAAGCTTATCAAATGAATCATGCAGTTCTTCCATGATGTTTGTAAGCTCCGCTTTTTTGTACTTAATATCAAAGTTGCATTTATGACCCTTCTTGAATAGACCAAAGTCTATGAATCCGTATTCTCTACTGAGTTGGGTAAGAATCTCTGGCAAGCTATTTTCTTTCCACTTGAAGTCAATACCAATTGAAGAGCCATTCTTCTCAATACCGACTTTCCCTTTAAGTTCGGTATGTATCTGATCATTGAAACGGTCTAATTCCTCTGTAGTTGCCCAGTTTCTGTTTTCTTTGTACTTATAGAAGAAACGAGGGATAACTCTATAATTCCCCTTTCCAAATATCCGGTTTATGATTTGGCAGTCCAAAGTGTACTCGAAGTGTATATCTGTAGTATCTTGACTGTTAAAAGCTAAGGAGTCGGTATATATTGGGGGCTCCTCCTGACTTTCATCTAAAACGTCGATATCATCATCTTCAAAGATGTCGGTAACCGAAAGCTTCACATTCTTCCGGAATAGAATCGTACCTTGTTCAGATATAGGAAGTCCAAACTTGTTCTTCTTCCAGTCATATTGACCAATGGCGGATTTGTCTATCTTAAACTCATATTCCAGTTTGCACATTCTAAGCTCGAACAATTCTTCCAACTGAGTGAGCGTATCCTTGTTAAAGAAGCCTCCTTCGACAACAAGCTGCTTGTTTATTGAAACTCCGCCTAATAGTTGAGAGGTATCTTTAAATACTTCGATATTCTTGAAATTATGATTTGGACACACTCTTTCCAAGTAGTACAATATACTTGGATATGTCTGTATAATAGCAGATGCTTCATCAGGAAGTGAAACCTGTAAATTCTGGAAATCTTCATTGTCTTTAAGACGTTGAAGTTCGTTGATTGAAATTTGCAAACGTCGCTTCTTATCAAAATCGTATTCGATTTCCAGTTTATCAAGTAATTCTCTGACACCGGTAAACTGAGCTTTGCTATCAGTTATCTTGCCGTCAATTACTGGATAATAAGAGAAAGAAATATATTCCTTGTTTGCCTGTGTGCTGATTCTGGATTTCTCGCGCTCATCTAATTTGCTCCAGTTTTTATACGGAGCAAAAACATAGCCATCATCAAAATGGCAATCCTGATCAGAGATGCCAAGAGAATCCATAATTCTCGACTTCAGGAAATCTGTATTGTCCGAAGTGTCTATTCTGACATGAAGTTTTTCGTTGACGATGGTTGTCAATGAAGGGACAATACTGATAGGTTCAGTTCTTTGACGTAATATGTGTTCTTGAACTTCTGTGTGCTTCTGCCAAATATCTTTTAGCAAAGTCTTGTCCGTTGACCTTTTCTGCAGATTCTCAGAAACAACCTCTTTATGACTGACAACTACGTTCTTGTATTCAGTATTGATTTTGATAACTTTTACATCGAGAGTCTTCCCGATATAGCTATCATAGTCAAACACCTTAACGATATCTATCTGGGAACCGGGAAGGAATGCCTCCATACCCAATGCTTCCACAATCAGACCGCCTTTAGTGCGGCTTTTTACATAGACTTTAATGGTCTCGTTGCTATTAAATACTTCATTTATCTTATCCCATGCTTTGCTTAATCTCGCCTTTCTATGTGAGACCACAAACTGTCCATGGTTATTTCCATTTTCCTCAATATAGACATCAATTTGATCACCAACCTTTAGGTCTGGATTATATCTTAACTCACTTGCAGGAATAATTGCGTCTATCTTATAACCTAGATTTACGACAATCTCCCTTCTATTAAGAGCAATAACTATCGCACTAACTATATCATGTTTTTGAAAAAAAGAAGAGGATGAAGTGTCTTCTGATGATTCCTCTGTCAAAGACACTTCATATTGCTCCCAATCAAAATCTTCAAGTGGGGATATTTTAGTGATATCTGAAGATGAACCGTTGTTTATTGGTAAAATTGGTTTAGGACGAGGTATATATTCCTTGTCGCTAAAATGCCTGTAAACAAGAGATGCTTGTTCGTCAGTAAGTTTGAAGTTAGGGTTAAGCTCTATTTCAAAGCCCTTGCTTGATAAGAATTCACTTATTGTTTGGAATCCTATATTAAGCTCTCTACATACTTTATTTAATCTAACAGACATATTATGACTTAAAATTTAGAAGTGAGGTATTCGTTAACAGACATTATTGTATAACCCGCTGCAACTAAAGCCTTTTCACTATTTTGATCGTTAGGGTAAAATACAATCTTTTCTGATTCGATGCACAATTCTGCTTCTGCTATGACATTGTCATTCTCATCTACAAGTGAGAATCCACCGTCTTTTGAGAATGGAATTGAGTGTGCTTCGAGATATTTTAGTACAGGATGTACCGATTCGTCATAGAGGAGATAGTAATCTACCTCTTGATTATTGTTAGCACTGTTGGTTTCTTTGATGTGTAACTTTTCAATACATTCTTTTCTGAAGAAACAAAGGAATTGCTCAGGCAACATGACATTTTTCAACGCAATACATCCTTTAAAGAAAGGAGCGACATCTTCTACATTGAAACCAGCATGGCCACATCCAATAGGTGTAACAAGAAATGTTTTATCTCTATTATTACGTGCGAATTGTTCAAATTGTAATATAGCTTTTCCAAGTATGTGAATATCGACCCCCATTGTTGGTAGCGCATAACACATTCCTGTTGGACCATTTGTAATGCCAACCTGAGCTCCAAAACTTTTTGCAGCTAGTCCTGCAGCGCCATGTTTTTGCGAACCATATTTATTCGTCCCAAAAACAAATATTTGGTTGTTTCTAAGACTAACAATTTTACTAGGGGTGCAATGGTCGTATCCTTTTAAAACGTCGTATAATAGATTATAGTATGCTGCTTCCATTACTAACTTATTTTTTCAAATTGCTAAACTCCTCAAATTCAGTTAATGCTCGGTTCGTATATTTTATAAATACATATTCTGATAGAATCTTGAATGTAATTTGTCTCACCTTGCCATTTTCTTTTTGAATCTCAAGTATTTGGCATTGTGGTATTATGGTGTTTTTATTCTTTATATTGAATTTTTGACCATTAAAAACTATTTGTTCCAATGAGGATTGAGTTAAAGCAAGGCTATATTTCGTTTCTCCAACTTTAATTTCATCCCATACGCCTTCTTGTTCTTGTCCCACTTCCACTGTACATTCTTGACCAAGCATATTCTCTCTAAGGTTATGCTCATGATGTGAATGAATTAACAATTCACTTATTTGAAAATTATCCTCAGAGTAAGTTTCGATGGTTTCAAATTCAACGTTATACAAGTCCTCTATGTCACTTGTGTTTTCGTAGTATTTCTTTATTTTTTTGAACTGTTTTAGTTCATGAAGACTCGTTTTCGGAAATCGGATAGGAACCTTGTCAAATGCTTTTATGATAAATTCCTCCTGGCTCCATAGAGCAATGACGAAATCCATCCATTTAATAGCTTCTTGGAGGTTTTTACAATTCTCCTTTAAATTGACATTGCAAGTGCAATTCAGAACCTTATTCGGCAAGAAGGAGAAAACTAACTTGAAGGTATATGGTTCAGTTTCCAGTAAAAGACATACTTGCTCCTTGTTAGGATTATATCTTTGTAATTTTATCTTCTCCTTGAACTTTATGCTAGGTATTGTAATGATTGTCTTTATTGTCTCCACGGTAGGAGAGATGAATAGATTTTTACAATCATCATAATCAGCAATAGTAAGGCCGTTAATGCTTATATTTAACTCCTTCATCATATCCTGAGTTATCATATATGCAGGGATATGTGTTCTTGGTAAAAATGAATTGTATAATGTGGTATCTTGACTCATTATGGTTTCTGCTACTTCCTTTGATAGTCCGGAAACATTAATCTTCACATCTGTTTTTCCAGTAGAGTCAAATCTAATAATCTTATTTTCTTTTTGACCTTCTTCTACTATTGGCTGCAAAAAGTGCTGATTACTATATCGTCTAAAAGTATCCAAGCATATATACTTTCTTTGATAATCCGATTTTATCTTCTTGTTTAATGTTTCAAATAAGACAGAAAATAAGTCCTCTGCTTTAGCATTAAAGTATTTAATTTTCGTTTTTGCTAGTCTTTCAATCTTATGATGGTAAAGTCCTGGAGCAATGAGAAAATATTTTCTTGTATCAACTTTAACCTGCTTGCGTATCTCTTGAATTAGCGTAAAGATATTACTATCTTCAAGGCTATAACCTATAAACAACATATCATTTGTTAGTATATGACTCTGTATATACTTCCAAAGAAGAGGTTCGTTGTTACTGCTAAAGAAGTTAGTGTAATCTTGTTTAGTTAGTATTATATTGTCTTTTTTCGTAAAATCACCATGTATCTTATATATGATTGTCTTGTCTTTTGGCAAATTAACACAATCATCAGTTGTCCTAACCACATAACAATTATCTGGGCCAAAAGCGTCTTCAATTAATGTGTCATAGTTTGTGGTTATAATATGTCGTATATGTGGTATTTTAGTTAAACATGTGTGATCCGAAGTATCAGTCGGCATAAATTTGAAGATTTCCTCTAACTTGTTTATCAATGATTCTCGACCATAAATCTGTTCATACTCTTCAGAAATCAAGTCTAAATGGGTCTCATCTCGAAAATCATCTTTTATGTCAACAGGCATAGACTCTTTCAAGGATGTCACAATAGCATTAGCCATTGGGGCTCCAGCTTTACGAGAAAAGCCAGACCCCAAAAACAATGTTACTTGTTCTTTTCTTATACTATCTATCAGTTCTTTAAAATCTGCCATATTTTACTTGTTAAATATCTTTTCAAAATGTGCCCATGCTGTACGATAGTCAGCAATACGATCGCACTTGGTATATGGTGCAACGAAAGTTTGTTTCTGTCCACCGTAGAGTTCGCTTTTGTCAGAATCGATAGTATGAGTATAAGTTGGAGTTGTGCCTTGATAGCCGATGAAATTACCATGTTCATCGGAAATAGCTTCTCCTCGAATATCTTCCCAGCCTAAAATACCTGATCTTGGCGTTCCTTTACGATCAAGACCTACACCAGTCAGTCCTTTTGAGCATGTAAAAACAATTTGTCCGTTAACATCATACCATGTGTCCTGTTCATTTTGTTGCAATACTGGGAACTGAATTTTGTACATCATGATTAGTTCATCAAGAGTAAGCCCAAGAGCCATTGCTGCAACCACGTCAATCTCTACAAGTGCCTGACGACGCGCGAAGTAATTACGCAATGGAATGTCGTGATTCCATTGCTCTGTAAGAGTATCCCATGGTGCGAGACGTGGGTCATTTATACTCCAGGTCTCTTCTCTATATGCGGGATTCCATACTTCCTGCCAAAGCTCGGCATAATGGTTGGTAACGCAATTTAGACGGAGGCATCTTGAACGAAGTGCAGAATTGTATTTCTTATCAACTCCAAGAGGAAATCCCTGCATACGAACTGAAGTCAGATTTTGTGCGGCAATAGTTTTCATAAAGAAATCTAGTGGTAATGATGCACAAAGCGCAGCCATATCCACGGTGTTATCTCTGCTACTGAAAGTAGCAGAGATAACACCGTGGATATGTGCTGTCCTGCGTGGCAGGACAGCACATATCAACGACCTTTCACCCGAAAGGTTAATCATTTTACGAAATCCTACTTTATAATAATCAATCCAGTTATCATACGTTGCATTACCCATACTATCTTGGCCAATATAAAACCCTTGTACTTGCTTCTTGTATTCAGCTAACGGCATAATAGGTCTATAATTGGATCTAGCTATATATTCCGCAGAAACAGATGTTAAGTCAATGGTATCATAATCGGCTTTTGTATTGCAGATAGATTTTGGTGTTTTATAACTAGGATTACTTACATATATTTGTGGCCCATTGTACACCATCTCATAATTATCTACATTAGGATAGAATGTTTCACGTTTAATAATGCCAGAATCTACTGCGCCTGTTTCGTGATAGCATTCTTGTATGTTAGGCTTAAATTCTCCAACGTGTTTAGGAAATGCGGCAAAAGCTTTTAAAATCTCCATTGTTTGGGTGGTATGAATAGAAACAAGTTTGGCAGACTGTGCCTCTGCTCCCTGTTCAAATGTATCAGCCATGACCTTCAATTCTTTTTCTGTAATGTGAACAATACGATCATGATGACCAGCTGTGTTCCACTCTCCATTAATTTTTATTCCTCCGCAAATACCATATCCATTGTGTGCGAAACAAGAATCGATAGTCTGTGGGGTAAAAAGATTATTAATACTATAAAAACTAATATCTTGATATCCACCATAAATACTTGTTCCATATTTTTCTCGATGACCTATTGGAAATAAATTAAAAGCATTTTGATATTGAAAATGATATCTTAAACGTCTGTATAAATCTTTACGTAAGGGCTGACCATTCGGGTCATCGTACACTCCTTCAGGGTGTAGTAATCCCATGTAACCTTTATCAGACAACATTGTAAAGCCATTCTCCAGAACGCATTTATAAAGATTGGTCTGTTGACCTTCCAATAACGGATAGTTGCAATATGCATTCGTAAATGCTGCAGAACCGGCATTTTCTAGTTCTTCATCATTATAGAGTTTTTTGAGTTGAGGTGATGCGGTAAAGAAATTTTCTCGCATAGTTCTGGCTTGAGGTGCAGAAATCTTACGGATAGCTATTTCTGGATATTTTTCTGAGATAATGCCTTGTTCATCAAATTCCAACTTCAGCCATGGTGGGTTACCACAAATAATGTCAAATCCATCGCGTAGCCAGAATACTTCAAGGAACTCCAGCATCGGGTGGAAGAAATGATAACGTTCTGACAGACGAGCTACTATTTTGAATCGCATAGGGTCATCGTCAGCAAAAAGAGAACGGCTTCCACGAGCCTCAGTGAGAAGTTCTTCTTGGGTACGAGCCACAATCTGAGCTTCTTCGTCTGTAATTCGATTAAACTCTGTATCATCTTCAGCTAACATACCTTTTCCTGTACGCTCCAAGGCCAAACGTGTACGGCGATCTAGTCGGTCATTATCAACAGCCAAAAGAGCTTCGATATCTTTCCAATATTCTTCACGGGTAGGCAGTGATATAGTATCGTCATAACTCCAAAACCAAAGAGCACACCAATAGTCCATCACAAGTTTGAGCTTGCGATAAGCATTGTTGTGACCATAGCGGGTGTCAAACAGTTTTTGTTTCTGAGCATAGCTATCAGCTTGTTCTTCATTTTAAATAACGATTCTTGCGCTGAATGGTCAATACCATCCCACACCTCCTTACGGTTGTTGGTATACTTCTCAATAGTAAGCTGGTCTATAAAATATTCTTTCAGTAAGATGTCAATCTTTGCTGAAATACGCTGTAGTATCTGAAACTCATGTGCACTAATAGGAGCTGTCCAGTCTTTCAGAATAGTTGTCATGCGTCGGTCTTCATTAGGGTATAGTTTTTTTTGTTCCTTGATGCTGCGTACGCCCAGCATATTGGCATCAGGTAAAAGAAAATGATACACTTCGTTCACCGAACGATTAACACTGTTTTTGAAAAATTTCACTTTATGTGGAGCACATTCCCACCACTTGTTTGGTTTTAATTTGGAACCGTAACGATCGGATATGCCATAGAACTGGTTCTTGCTATATACTTTCAGCCAGGCACCAATCACAGCGTTACCCACCGTAAGCCGATTGGCAAAGAATGGCGTTTCCATATCTTTATGTATGACGTTAAGCCAAAGTGAGAGTTTACCCAACTCAATTGCAGTCGGATTTAAATCCACTCCATAAACATTATGCGTTGCAATGTAAGCCTTTACCTTTTGCAATTCATCACGATAATGGTCTGGAGCAATACGCCAGTTGTGGATTCCCTTTTCCCGTAGCTGACGCTGCTGATGAAGCAGATAGGCTTCAGACAATTGATTGATTACTTCGTTCTGAAAAGCTGCAGCACCCATAGCAGGTTCTAGAATCTTCAGCTCCAGTAATTCAGTAGCATGGCGCTTGTTCTCACGAACCTCATCGATAATGGACTTCAGTGTGTATTTTACCGTACTGCGGGTAAGCACTTCTGGTGTATAGTAACTAGCTGACTTTTGGCGGTCACGTCCATTCAAACGATAGACAAAAGTACCCTTGGGTAAAATAACCGGTTCGCCCTCTTGATTACAAAGAACCTCTGAGATATCAAAATCGCTCATCCGGCTATAAGGGACAAGGAATGTTCCATCCTGTGGTTCATTGGCTTTGTGTACTTCAATATAATCTTCTTCTGCATAGAAACCACGATAAGCAAGCAGGCTCTCATACACACTACCTAATTGGTTTACACCTAAGTTTGCATAACTGATTCGGCCACAATAATTCTTTTTCTTTGACAGGGAGAGCGCACGGATTATCTCCTGCCATTTGATATTTCTGATTTTTACATCTCCCAAATGGTGTAGATTTTTATCGTTAAATAGAGGAGAATCAATGGGACGTACCCGGAAACTTTTATTGTTCGATGGTGACAGATCAACATGATGACCTTTTGCAAGCAGAGAGAACAGATGATGTATACTATCATCAAAGAAATAACCATCGCGACTGGACTGAGAGTTAAGACGCATCATTTCGAGATCCCTCAATGATTCAAGAGAATATCCCTGCTTATACACCTCATCTCCAGTAGGCAGAATTTCCAGTTCTTCACGACTTTCTGCATAGAAAAGGAAAAGCAAACGATAGACAATGGTCAGACAATCGTCTTTAACTTCTGCCTCAAAATCATCGTCGGTTTCATCATAAGAATCTGTTTCCTGAATATATTTACCGAAAGGTTTGTTTGCCACATGATGCATATAGTAGAGTGCTTCGTTTGCTAAGGTCTCAACGGCAAAGATTACTCCTTCCTTTAAATCCTTAGTTACCTCGTAGGCATTCTTATAGCTTTCTTCAATAAGTGTATCCATCAAAACCGTCTGACCATCCGCCGCAAGTGTATCTTTGCAGCACAGTAGATGAAAGAGGGCAAAGTAAAGTCGGTAGTTCTTTATCAGACCTTGGAAATATAGCTCGTCAAGAGAAAGCTGAAGATATGCACCTCTGGCCCATTTGTCCTGCTCGAAAAGGAAAACCGTATTACCTGCCAACATCAGAATATAGTGAGGACGTCGCTCTTCCGGCATTAGGAAAATCTGTGTGATTGCCTTGTTGATAATAGCTGGAGAAAAACGATACTTCTCACGATCAAGGAATCGGGACGGAATTACTTGTCTCCATTGTCCTGCATAATACCGTTGCTCGTTAGAAGCACGTTCATCTTCATATTGTTGTTTGAACAGACCGTCCGGCTCTGTATCGTTGACTGTTATCAGGTTTTGCATTTCCATGATAAGCATGGAAATGTGGTCACCACTTCGAATGATGTGGCGCACAGGGATAATCTCTGTAGGTGCGTCAGGACCTCCGTCCTTCACGACGTAAGGCTCCTGGTAGGCGTTTTCTGCATCGTAACCCAGTTTTTTCAGGAGCGTGGTATGCCAGTCATGTGTATGCTTAATTTCATCTTCTTTACGGGCGTGCGCATTGATAATGAAATTTTTATATTCTTCGTACTCTCCACGAATTTGTACATAAGGACTGCACAGCGCTTTCATATTATCCGCACTGTATCCTGCACAACTTTGTACTTTGTTTATAAAATCATCAGTGAAATAACCTGAGGGGAAGTAGTCTCCCACGTTCTGTATAAACCTGTATGTTATATTATCTGCCATAACTATCAAAGATTATGAAATACGGCCAAAAGGCGCATATAGGGTTCTGCATTATCAAGAGAGAAGAGGTCCTGATAAAATTGACTTGATTGGTCGGTAATCTTCTGAATCTCTTCTTGCTCTTTTTTGTATAAATTCTGACGTGTCAGGGTGACATCTTCATCCGGGAAAAGTGTGTTAGCGGTATCAGCCCAAAGTTTTAGTTTCTCTTTATATGCATTGAGTTGTTTCTCCATCTCATCACCAACTTTGGCTTGAGCATCGTACATATACTTCACTAATCCTTCATCTATTGCATTCTCTAGATTTGACTCAATTACTTTTATGTTTTCATCAGTCGAGCCCTGCATGAATTGTGTCAGTATAGGATACTTTTGAGTAAAGTCATAGAGTGATAAGGGACGTTCACGCAAAGCTCCTTCTTTATCTAACGGAACAATAAAGAATTTGCTCACTAAATTCTGTCCCAATCCGTTTCCATGACTTCCATAGAACAGATAATAACTCATCCCTTGTGGCAGAGTTGTACTGTGCACACACATGGCCTGTGTCTTCGGGAGCGATGCTGTAAATTTTGTCAGCAAATAATTGATAATAGGATGAATGTCATACAGCGGCAAGAATTTACTCCACTCACTTGTGGTGCTCTTTCGTGACTCAGCAATACTTTTATTCAGCCATGCTTTATCCATTGTTAAACGGAATATATTATCACGAGGAAAAGCTTCTTTAGGTATGTCGTAAAGAACATCTCTAAGCTCCTCGTTGTTTTTCACTTCTACATAAGGAACTGTTGCATCCTCATGAAGCACAACATCGCCGTGCTGAATGCTACCAACAGCCTCAAGTTCTGCAAATAAGTCTTTATAGTAGCTTAAATCATCAGAATATAATGAGAATCTTCTTTCGTAAATATTACTTAACAAACGTTCTGTTGCAGGAGTCGTAACTACAGCATCGGCTTTCTTAAAACCGCCACGGGCACGGCGACGAGTTGCAGAAGGTTCAAGAACCTCTGTATCACCCGTCATGATAGCTTTCTTAATTTCTTCTTCTTCCTTCTGAACATTATAAAGTTCCATTACACTCATAGCATCCCCCAATGTATCGTGAACTTCTTGTTCTTTCGCTCTGAGTTTGTCTATAATCGTGAAATCAGAACGTAAATCTGTATTATCACTTTGGGCAACCATATAATAGATGACAGGTGTTTGTTTCTGGCCATATCTGTCAATACGGCCATTACGCTGCTCCAATGTTATTAAGCTCCAAGGAATGTCATAGTTGAACATGATATGACAGAAATAGTGGAGGTTGACACCTTGTGAGCCGCTGTCGCTCGAGATAAAGACTTTTACCTTGCTGTCTTCTTTTGCAAAGTCGCTCACCATTTCCTCTTGTTCGGTATCTGAAAGTGAACCATCGAAACGTACTACTTGTTCGGCAGTCAATTTAAACTCACTGCAAATGCGTTTTTGCAGGTATTCCATAGTTGCAATACGTTCTGTGAAAATAACAATTCGTTCCTTGGGGTTTGCTTTCCACAATTCTGCTAACTTAGCTTTAAAAGCATCGTACCGGCTATCTTCTTTTCTATCCACCAATGACCTTACCTGCTCAGTCAATTGCATGAGTTCGTTGCTGTCATTTTTTTTTAAACGTTCCTCCAAGGTTCTGAGTGCAGCGACAGGAGAGGATAGATAACTCTTAAACACGGTTAAGGCAAACAATGCATCATTCTTCTGCTCGTCATGCAGTGAACGGAAACGTGTATGCTGGAAGCTTAAAATGTCTTCTTCCTCTGAGGTGAGTTGTACGGGAATACTCTTTACTTCACGGGTTTGAAACTGACTACGGATACGTTCATCGGATATATCATGCTTGAAGCGACGAACATAATAAGGTTGTATGTCTTCCTTGGTGTATTCTCCGTTCCTCGGTATGGATATAGGTTCAAGCATACGCATCAGGTTGGCAAATGACTCGGCACTTCCATTGTGAGGCGTAGCTGAAGTAAGTATCATTGAATCGCATTTCTGTGCCAGGAACTGAGCAAGGTCTCCACGAAGACTACTGTCGTTTGCCACTTTATGGCATTCATCAATCACAATGATATCCCAATGGGTCTTCTCTAACCATGCGCGGAAACGACCATTGTTTTTAAGTGTATCAATGGAGATGATGGTCTTATCGTAGTAGTCAAACGGATTTTTATTAAGAGGAATTTCATTCTGAATTTTTGCGACGCCAATACTGTCAAGACGTACTAAAGGTATAGCAAAGCGATTCCAAATTTCTTCCTGGAATTGTGCCAATATACTTTTCAATGCACAGACCAGAATCCTTTTACCACGACCACGACGGATCATTTCTGCCAAGAATATACCAACTTCTATAGTTTTACCTAAACCTACACCATCTGCAATCAAAAGACGTGGACGAGGTAATTCAAAAGCTTTAAGAGTAGGTGTCATCTGATAATCTGCAATATCAAAGGCACCTCCTTGTGCAATGGTTATTTTCTTTGAGAAGTAAGCATTACTACGTAAAGCTGATTCTATCAATAAACGGGTTTTTCGCCAACGTGGGTCATTATCACTTACAATTTGGGCATTGGCGGGATTAACAATCTCGATGTTGTCGTCTAAATCAGTATCGAATATGAAACTATGATTTCGTACTAATTCGCTAAGACCTTTCACATGCAACAAATGACCGCCATTATAATTGCGGTCTACATTGATTATCAGGAAATCCTCACCACGCACTGTAATGCGCTGTCCAGGAGAATAATTTATCATATCGCTATTTCTATCTTGATGGGATTAATAATTCTCTGACATCTACTTCAAGTAGGTCAGCAATTTTACGAAGTGTCTCAAGTGAAGGTTGAGAAGTGTTACTATTCCATTTGGAAATTGTAGCAGCATCTTTACCTAATTCTTGAGCTAACCACTTAGCGGTTCTTTTCTTTTCTACAAGAACTACTTTTAGCCGATTCAGTTCTTTATTCTGTTCCATCTTAAATCATTTCTATGAGGAAAATACATTGGCAACAGTTTACAACGCTGTTTTCTATGTGTTTTTCCGTATGTTTATGTTTTTATTTCTTCAATAATGCAAATCTAATAAAATTTGTCGAGATAACGTCCAAAATCTACGAGTAATATGCAAATGGATTTGCGAATTAATCCAATTATCTTGTACTAGATATTAAAAAGCATTGTATTTCTTGCATTTTTAATGGTAAAACTGTTCTGAAATAGTCGTTTTTTTTGTAAATTAGCGTTAGAGAATACTATTCTTTTCGTTTTCAGACATTGGGCAAGTTTAGTGAGTACTTTGGACAAAGTACTGCAGTACCGATGGAAACGTACTCAAGTACTTACATAGAAGTACTGAGAATGATGTTTGAATCGGATTTTTGATGAAAGAAAAAGTACATAAAAATGATAACAAAACTCAAAGAGCTAATGTCTCTGAATGGTGAAATGAATGCAGCAGAGATAGAGTCACGATTTACTCAAATAGCCAAATTGCTGTTTGAAGATTTTGCGATACAAAAGGGAGAAAAAATCTATCTTTTTAAAGAGATTGAGTTTTACTTCTACAATAAGCATCATCGTGACATTATCACTCATCCCCGTTTCTCCGATTCATTATACTGATACGTGAATGACTTTGGAGGTATTGATTTGAACTTCCCAAGTGAGATTTGTAAAAAGGATGGGATTGACAGCACTGGGAAAAAAGTAGATAAGTATATATTGGATGATAGCTCTTACTTTGGGGGCATTCTGATCCGTCAGTTAGTCAGCGAGGATAAAAGCGATATTTTAGAAGGACCCTGGGCTTGTGCAGAGCTGTTCAGACTTCATCATGCCTTAGAACAGGACAATAATTTCCCTTTTCTTGTAGAGCGAAATAACGGTATGATTGGATATATCTGTAAACCCAGATTGAATCTTCTAACCGGTAAGCAGACTATTGAAAGTAAAGTGGATTATATACTTGGAGAATATCTATCACATCCAGACCGAACAGAGTTACACGAAGCGTTTTCCTCTTTTAAGGATAAGCGATACAGATATGTGCGGTGTGACCAGTTGCTACATGACAGTGAAACAAATGAAGTCTATTTGTCACCCTGGCTGAAGGATAAGAAGGATGGACATCCGGAATTTTATCAGCGTCTGACTGATCTTCTGAAGAATTGCGGAATAGAACCCAAAGAGTTGAAATGCACCAGAGATTATTGGGCACGCGACTACATGCCAATTCAGTTGAATGAGAACGAGTTCTTGAAGTACCAATATTATCCGGACTATCTGATGAAGAGCAAGAATCCAGAGGATGCTGAAACAAGGACCGAATGTGCTAACGTACTACGTGGAATGGGGATAAGTTGTCGTTCAACAAAGCTAATAATTGACGGCGGAAATATGGTCCCATGTGGTCCTTATGTTGTCATGACAGATAAGGTGTTTACTGAGAATGGTAAAGAAAAAGGTGATGAAATGTTCAAAGCAGAATTAGAGTCAGAACTTGGACATCCTGTGATTATAATTCCATGGAAAATGCATGGTGACTTTAATGCTCGTGATACAGACAAGTATGGTCATTCGGATGGGTTTGTCAAATGGTGTGGTGGCAACAGTATTCTGATGGGCAATCATGGAGATCAATACCCGGAAGAAGCTGCTGCTATCCGACACATTTTTGAAGAATATGGCTTTGAAGTCACTGAGATGCGATTTGCGGACAAGGTTGGTTCGCCACGAACTGACTTAAATTGGGCTTACATAAATTTCGTGCAAGTCGGTAACAAGATTATCATGCCAATATTCAATATTAAAGAGGATGCTATTGCTTGGCAATATATACATGAAGCATTTCCTAATTGCGAGATTCATCAAATTGAAATGGCTGAAGTAGCAGAGGAAGGTGGTGCTTTACATTGTATCAGCTGGAACATTAGGAGATAATGGAATTTAGCTTAGAGAGGAAGCTGCATTTATATTGACTTATGTAATTTATTTAAGCTAATTCTTTGTAAATTTGTAGATTAAATTAAGGAATTTATATGAGTAGGTATTTAATCATATCAGTATTGGCAATGTTTGTGGCCATCCCTCGAATTTGTGCTCAGTCACAAGTTCGAATGGCTTTACCTAAAACACAGACGATGGTTCACAATTCTCTATCCAAAAGCAGGGCAAACAAAAGGGCAAATGGTAATTTCACTATCCCCAAAGACTTGCTTGCTAAAATGTTTGGATTTTGTGGAGTCTCAGTTTCAAATGACACTACCGGTTTTGCTTTATCCGTTGATACCTGTGCAACCAAAAGAGAGGTGAAGAAGTCTTTGTCAGAAGCAACAAATAACGAACTTACAGCGTTGGATGTTCTGAATATGTTTGTACCTGGAGCATTTTCTGATAAGGAAAAAGAACAATGGAAGTCTTTGCCGAAAGAGACCAGAAAGGCGATAATAGGTATGGTATTAACTCCTGGAGGAACACAGTGGGATGCATTGAATGAGGCTCAGAAGGCTGTTATACATGAATATAGCAATGCCAAATAGCCCTAAAATTGTCTTATTGTTAAATATAAATTTCACTGGTAAGATACAGATGCATTTTACCAGTGGAATTACATATTCATGAATCGAATAACAACAAAAATTCAGCATATCGTCGTCGCTCGATGGAAGCAATCTTCTTGCCACGCCAGTGGCAATACTTCACATAGTCATTTTTTATATTTCTGTCTCCTGAATCGAGTTTTTTCAGGATTATACTCTTTGGGTATTTACCGTCTAATCCTAAAAGCTTGAAAGCTCCAATATTATAAGCTAACGCTGCGAGCAAAAGTGAATCTTTACCATAGGGACGAAACAAGGAACATAGCTCCTTAAGGTCTTTACGGAGAAGGGCTTCTGCTTCAGAGGCAGTCATCTCGGATGAATACCTTTCTCCGGGTCGCAGTTTATGGCCATATCCAACGTAAGGATAATCTTTTTTTCGATGTAGTCCCTCATAGTACCTGATACAACAGACTGCTCTTTCAAAAGGTGGAAGCTCAAAAATAGTTAGGGCTTTAGAGAGTGGCTCAGACGGCATTACCGTCTGGGCGTTAACTCTCATACTAAATAAGAATATGACAAAAGTTGCTATTATCCTGAAATTCATTTTACTTTAAATTTGGTTATCTCGTCAATCATGTTCTTGACATCAAGATTGACACTTACGAAGTTCTGGTACAGAATACGTTCCTTGGCATCCTTTGAAGGGAAGGTGTAGAACTTCGGTATCTGATAATTCTTGTAGTCTGCTTCCTCTTCGGCAATCTTCTTCATGTCGAAATCAGTCTTGCAATAGAACTTGGAAGTTTGGAACTCGGTAGACTCCTGGATATTCATGCTGTCGCCCCGTCCTGTCTTGGTCTTGATAAAATCACGGGCAGACTGGCCGCAGATCCATCCTGTTGGCATATCCGAAATTTTACTTGCCGGAACAAGGCTGTCCATATTCTCATTGAGATTGATGGAAGTCTTGTCACGGTCAATAGTCACACCTTTTTTGAGTTGGACTATCTTACCGAAAATGTCGTTGGAAAGCCACTCCAAAGTCTCTTTTGCTCTTGCTGAGCCACTGACTACGTTACCAACTGTTGTGATAACTTTCTGCATACCTACTTTCCCATAATCGGATTCGAGCTGCGGTAATTCCTGAAAGCCCAGTGTAACACTCACTTTGTTACTTCGGGCGGTACCAATCAGTCGGTCAATCTTGTGAAAATAGAGTGTAGGCAACTCATCCACGATGATGCTCACAGGAATATTCTTACCTTGACCGGTATTCACACGGGTTACAAGACGGTTCAGAATCAGGGCATTCAAGGCACCGATGATGCTTTCCATTTCAGGGTCATTCGCTATAAGCAGATAGCTCGGATTCTTCGGATCAGACACCTTCAAGTCAAAGTCATCTCCATCCTTATGAAATATCCAATAGGATTCCTTGGTGGCCAGGCGGGATGTATAGACACGCAGCGTACCTATCATACCTTCCAACTGTTCCATCGCCTTGTTCTTCATGGCTGTCTGGAACGGTCCCAATAGGGGAGCTACTTCAGGGTCAGTCTCCAATACCTCAAAGATGGTCTGATAGTCTTGGTTCAGGAAGGATAGGATATGAGGCATGTCGCTGTATTTCCCTAACCAATATTCAGGTTCCACTTCCTTGCCTGTCTGGTCAAATACTCGGCCTGTAGGTTTGGGTCGGTGCGTCTTCGGCTCTGTGGTCATCTCTGCTATGAGGGCATGGCCGTCCTTGTCGTAAGGTACTTTCTTATAATTGACAAAGAAATAGATGCAGGCAGCGAGGAAGTTTACGGCAGAAGTCTGGAAGAACTGGTCGCTACCGCCACCGCCTTCTTTCTTTCCTTTCTGCAGTGATTCCAACAGTGTCTCGGCAGTTTCGCTGGCAGCAGCAAGGTTTCCGATATACTTCTGTTGGATAGGATTGACACGTCTGGAATACTCTACATCCACAAAGTTGATAATATTGAACTTACAGTCCTTGGGAACTTTCCCAGCTTTTTGGTTTATCTTATAATGATAGTATAATTTCTGAGCGAGTGTCGGAAACTTATAATCGTACACAACCATGGCAAAACCTTTTGCACTATGCTGCCGTATGAATGGCTCGATAATTGAGAACGTCTTACCTGACCCCGGCGTACCGACAACCCACGTACCACGGAAGGGATTGACGATGTTCACCCATCCTTTACGGAATTTTCCCTTGTAATAATAGCGCATGGGTATATTGACACTGTATTTGTTTTCCTGCAACTCCTGGCATTGTTCAAAAGACTCATTCTCGAAATTAAAACGGTCTTTAAGAAGCCCTTCCTTTAAGAACTTGGATATATTGTCAAGGGCTACATGTATACATATAGTGCCGATGATTGACGCAACCATATACAACCAGTAGTTCAAACTGATCGAATAGAATTTCATACCAATACTCTGGCCGTAAAGCCAAATAGACAATATTATTATAACGAGTCCACCAAATAACGGGTAAAAAACCTGATGACGAGCATCAAATTCCAGATGCTTCTTATTACGTGTTCCTATACAAGTAATGCAGATAAGTATAAAGGTGGCTATTTTACTCCATATAAGGTTGCCGTCCTGATAAATATACCACCGTTTTATACGGTCATGAATATCGCACAGAATGCCACCCCAATAATCCAGTAGTTCAGGATTAATGGCATATTCGAAAAATTCCACTATCAGTGACAGATAAATCAAGTAGCGGAATATTTTATACGTGGTCTGTAGTTCTTTAGTTTCTTCCATTCAAGCGGTTCTTTAATCAATTGTATAATGTGATGATTGGTCTGATTTTATGTGCTTGTGTTTTCGGCGTTTCCTGAATGGCTCCAGAGGCAAGTGAGAACAACCATGCTTTATCGGTTTCCTGCTCCTTTACTTCTGTTGATGTCCAGTACCAGCATTCATCAGGATTGTCCTGTATCTCATCTCCACCACATTTACGGATATATTCATTAATCTTATTTCTTACTTCATACAACAGGTATAGCTGAGCAACGGAAGGGATGTAGGCGCTCTGTCCATATTGCCACATGTCAAAAACAGCTTCGGCTGCAGGCGAAGTATAGGTAGAATACATGGCATGGGTATTGCTGTTCCCATCGAAGGCTGCCAGGTCTGCGGAAGTATCATGCTTTATTCCAATACTATCAGAGTAGGCGCAAGGCTCTATATCTTTCAGATAGACTGCATATCCAGTACCTTCAATATCCTCTTTTTGATTGACATAGAAAACCACGGCTATGGGTGTCTTTTCCTGTGCTTTCATTTCCTCATATCTGACGACCTTTCCATCGGTACACAGGATGTCTCCAATCTTCATTGAGGTATCCGGAGAGTCCTGATGTGCATCACATGATGCTATGGTTGCCGCCATGAAAGCGGCACAAATGGTGTGAAATATCTTCATCTTCTTTATCTTTTTGATGTGGGTATTTTAAATCCTATTACTATACCAGTTCGGAACAAATCCTTACGGTCAGGGACGATAAGGTCGCATTTGGCCTGAATATACAGTCCCCAGCCATGACGGAGTGATAAATTATGCTCGTAACCGGCATGAATACCGGCAATGAATTTATCTGTGTCACTGCCTCCAGAAGCTCCTATGCGCAGATTCCCGTAATGGTTACGTCCTCTGACTAAACAAGGTTTGTATGCGACTCCAATTCCCCATGTCCGATAGTTGTTCCAAAATGAATCAGGACAGATATGACCACATGAAGCACATTCGTCCCATTTAATATAGCCGTTGATGAAATACTCCCAAGCGTTATGGTGACGTGTTTCATGTTCCCATGCGATGGTAGCATCCAGCTCACGTTCATAAAGTGCACCAACTCCCAAGGATAAACGGTCACTGTGACTTTGTGCAAATGAAGAAATGGTACAACTGAGTACCATTATCAATGATAAGATGATTTTCTTCATGGCTTATTCCTCCATCATTAGACATGAGTTGAAAGAGTCCGCATACAGCACATCTTCATAATCGATGTCAAGGCTGATGGTTCGGCCACTGATTTGTTTCTCAGAAAGTTCAATAGTCAGGACTTTGTCATTGGGGAAGGTCATCTTCTTCAGAACTATGACATTTCTGTATCCATGCTTGAAACTTTGGGCCTTTTCGAGTGCCAAGACCGGAGTCAGCTCTATCATCTGTGCGTTGGTTGCCTTGGATATTTTCTTGTCGTTTAGCTTGATGCGCAACTCATCGATGTCAAACCGTATGTTGGTGCGGTTCTCTATGCTGAAATCCAAAAAGAAATATTCACCAACTGAGTAGATGTTATTCAACCGCATAGTCATACGATGCTGTCTGGTACTCACATTACGTATTCTCGCAGGGGAGTTCCATATCGTTCTGGCATATCTGGTCATCTCTTCTGTACTCATTGAGACTGCCGGGTTGTGGTATGGAATTTTCTCTTCCGGCTGGATTTGTTTGTCAGACACTGCCTCCTGCATACGTGTGGTATAGATGAGCGCATATTGTGTACGATAGCGTTCTGTTACAATCGTCACAATGGCAAGAATATCTCCATCGGCATGTATGTCAGCTCCTTCTTTAGGTTTGAGACGGATGGTATTGTTGATGGGCTGGTCTCCAACAACGGCATCAGTAGAGATGTCGACAAAGCGTACTGGTTCTGTGGCTGTGATAACAGTTGTCACATTCTCATTAACGGTGAGCTGTTCGATTTCCTGATACGTCTGCTGAGCCATAGAGGGGAGGGGTGCCAAAACACATACCGCCAATGCGCCGATTCTTTTAAAAGTCTTCAGTTTCATAATATCTACGTGCTTAAATTATTTTTCTTTGTTGTTTGAATGAGAATTAATTAGGTAAACAAAAGTGCCATATTTGAGCTTGGCTTTATTTTTTTTGATTGCCTTGCTGACGGCATTACTGCTTTTCTGGACTGCATTGGAAATAGCTTGCGCTCCCCATGATGCCAGACTGTTTCCAGATGTGGTTGTATTGGTGAGTGTAGATGTATTGCTTAGCGCACCGCTACCCACGTCTTTTGTCGTTTCACGGAACTGGCTGCTTGGAACATACAGTCCTTCTAATCCGTCTGTATCATAGAGGGCAAGGTTTACTTTGATAATCTCACCATCTACCATGATGCTTGTAACATTGCCTTTAACACGCTGTGAGCCAAAACCGCTCATAGTTGCATAAAGGTATGATCCTTTGGGAACAACAACTTCATTGATTTCCACATCATCTATTAATCGGAGACGGACTCTTGAGCCGTCAACTGCCTTGATGTTTTCATCTATGATGGCTTTAATTAACTTCTGCTCTTTTTCATTCTCACAGATAGTATTGAAATAGTCGGACGTTACTCTGACTTTCTTGACCACTTCCAGGGGTTCATCGTTATTTTCTTTTTCATCAGACACTTCCAGATTCTTTTCATTCCTCTTTGTAAGTGTATCCGTATCAGTCGGCAAATTTGTAGCTTGCAGACCTTGTAATCTGGCTTGGGCAATAGCCCGGTTCAGCTCCTCCATGGCTTCTTGCTCACGTTGTTTACTGAGGGCTAAGCGGTCTTCTTCAGAAGTACCGTCGCCTTGTGCGACTTCCTGACCTTTCTGTGCGCTCTCCTGTAGTTGTCTTTGCATCTCAGCGAGTTTCTCGGCTTCCTGTTTCTGAGATTCCAATTGTTTAAGCTCTTCTTCTGAATATTTTGAATCATACTCTTCTTTGTTGTCTTCTTCATTACGGTCAATGTTTCCTAAAGCAGTATAGTCATCTATTTTCCCATATGATTTAAGCATATTGTCATACTTATTGCCAATTCCATCGCCTTTCATGTTGGCATCAGGCAATTCTGGGTTCAGATAATCAGTCGTAGTGAGTCCGTTAGGAGTCTCTGCCTTCTCCGTATGAAACAGATCTATGACAAAGTAACCGACAAACAACAGGGGAAAGTAGATGATTATTGGAATCATATACTTTGGCTGCTTCCAGTTAATTTTCTTCAGTGCGTCCATCGTTCTTTATGTTTACGTTGTTATTATTAGATTCGTCATAGGCGGTAGAAGGTACTTCGTGAACACGGTTGGATGTTTCATTGCCCTTGTTATAATGTTTACGCCATATCAACTCCTGCCTTTCTGTGGCACTTTGGACGGATTGCTGCCTGTTAAACACAAATGCCATTCTGTAGATATTCAGACATAGACAGAGTATGATAAGTCCGAAAACAATGACAAGAAACAGTTTCCTGTGGTTGTTGGCAAAGTTCTGAACCATTCCGGCAAGCACATCAAGTTTCATCATACGTGCGAACTTGCGACCGGCATTGACTTCACTTTCGTATCTTTGCTTATATTTCGGATCATTCTTATCTGGCATCTTCTCTCCGACAAATAATTTTTTCCATCCCATATTAGTAGTTCATTTTGTTCTTTTGTTCAATATCCTTATTCATAAGTGTCCTCCAGTTTGTGATAAGCAATCCGTGAGGGTTATTGTCAGTTCTTGGTACACGTTTCAGTTGACCTGCAGTGACCAGTTCTCTGGTAAGAATGCTTGTCCGTCGTTCAATACGCTGTTTGCCATAATACATGAACTCCATCTTTTCCTTATCGAATTTTATACTGTCGCAGAATATGCTGAACACAGCACTCGTACCCATAATATTCGAGTAGAATCCTTTTTCCTTCAATGTATTATACTGGGCAAGACCCGTTTCGTCCACTAAATACATGGCTTTGTCCATTGTGTACTTGATATATTTGTCGTCTGGAGCCAGGGTGAAAAACAGATGGTGGAACATCTCGATGTGAGACTTAGCTTCTACGTCAAGCGTTTCGTCCATTGTGCTCCGATGAACAAGGATAGGCACATTGCCGTCCAAAACATAGACTTTCTTATGGGCATCCGAGACCATTGTCCTGGCTGTCCAAATGCTGGATATGCAGATGATGATGCAGCCTGCAAGGAAAAGGGAACATATAATCAGCACCAGTTTGATTTTGTTTTCAAGATTCTTAATTACCATAATATTCCATATTGATTTATTGCTTACATTACTTTGCTAATCATGCCTTGGGTTGATACTTTGGCTTGCTGTGCGACTCCTTCACCAAAGTTTCGAGTTGAGAATGCTGTATCACCTTCCGGTATCATCCATGCGGCCAAATCAGGTACAAGGTTGAGACATTTCAGTGCCACAATACTTGCGGCCATGAGATAACCGGCTGAGAAGAACGAGTTCTGCAGATAGGCCGCCATAGTCTGTTCACTTTCGGTAATGGCAGTCAGATTCTCCACCTGTATGCACAGGACAATATCAAATAGGAGTAGAACATAAAATCCAACGAAGTACAGCATAGCTCCGTAGAAGTGTACGGTCAGATAACGTATGAGCCACTTTGCCCAGGCGCCTTCCCATTTGGGCAGAAGACTGAATGCCCACTGTATCGGTCCGAAGATGGTCAGCATTCCCAACAGGATTTGCTGGCAGTAGATGGTTGCCCACCAACCGATGCGATAAACTATCAGAGCGATGAGCATAATGATTTTATCTAGTCCGACCACTGCACCTGCTGTGAGTGAGGTGAACCATAGTCTGGATGCGTCCTTTTCCATGTTAGTCACTTCTTCAACACCGGTCTGTTCCATCGTGGACTCAATAAGATTTGGATCGGACGTTCCTGAATGTGCTACGTCAGCCTGAGCTTGCAAGGATGTATAGAGAGTGTCCCTGACATAAATGAGTTCCTGGACTTCCTCAAACTTATCTTCTATCTGTAAGGATTCTGCCTGATAAAGGTCATGAGTATATGAACCGATACAGTTAGGAATGTAAGAAAGAAAGTCAAGGAAACACCAGCTACTTCCACTGTTGGTTATTCCCGTATCTGCAGGTGGATACCACCAACACAGAATAACGGATATTGCCAATGGCCGGAACAGTTTCATCACGTCCAGAGGCTCGTGCTTCACCATCATCTTATAAGCTATATTTCTTGCCACTACAATAGAGAACAGAGCAGCGAGAGCCATGCACATTTGGAGAATCCACCAGAACGGTCCTTGTGAACCTGTGAATGTGGCATCTGTAAGGAACTCGTTCGTCTGGAAAATCACGTCATCAATCTCTTCTTCAAGAATATTGATACCGAAATCTGAGAGTATATTTGAATCTGCCATGATTTTAGTTTCCTTTTATGTTATAATTCTCTGTTAATTGTGCCCTTCTGAATTTAGTTGCCCGGCTTCTCGCCAACGGCTAAATGCTTCGGTTGCATGAGAAGCAACATCAGTTCGTCTGTTCAAGCGGGCGGCCAACAAGGAAGCTGTCTTGTTCCTGTTGCTTAACTGGATCAGATACGCTATGAGAATTTCATTCTGATGCTCTATATCAGCATATATCGCAAGGTATTGTCTTTTCCTTTGGGCGTTTGGCATATAAGCGTCCTGGGTTTCTTTAATGACTGTCCTGAACATATTGTAGTATTCGTTCCATCGCGTTTTATCATTTACCGTACCTCCAGAACTGATGATGCGGTTGATATTCTTTTCAAAGTCTGATAGCTTGTTATTCACTTTGCTGCCTTCTGCAAGCCAGGCAATATCAATCTGTCTATCGGCAATATTGAGAGCTTCAATTTCTGCCCGCTGAGTCAGTGACGCTTGAATGCTGTCAGCTAAATCAATCTGTTGGTATGATTCTACACCAGCCAGTGTTCTAAAGCTCAGTTTGTTTTTACTCGCTGCCGATTTCTGGTAGCTGTTATGAAAGAGGGTGTAGTAGAAAGCAGGAGTTAGTCCGCCAACACCTATTTCCTGAACTGTAATCTGATTCATTTTTGTTGCATCGTGATTGTATGTCACATAAGACTGGGCAACTGCTTTGAAACAAAGCAGCATTGCACATAAACACAATGTTGTTCGATAACTGATAGAATGTACCATATCTGTTGAGTTTTAAATTGTTATTTAATAGCCTAAATAGCCCGCAACTTTCCACCGGCCAAAAGCATCGTTAATAATCTCTTCCTTGGTCTTTGCACGATAAACCTGTCTTTTCCAATATCCAATGCGTACCTGAATGTATCTCCAGGTTTCAAAGTATGCCCTGTTCAGATGCGTTCTGATATTGTCGAGTGAGTTGTTTATGTTTATTAGAATGAGATAGAGATCCGATGTAGAACAGGCTGCCGCACCGGTTGCATACAGGATTAAATCACTGACCGAACGATATAAATTGTCTCCTTCTTCGGCAATCTTTGCCAAGGCCCCGACATTGACTGTAATTATCAAGGTATCCGTGCTTACAATGTTTCCTCTGTCCAGACACTTCCTCCTGAAGTCTTCAAGCATGTCTTTATAATCACCCACACGATCACTGATGTTCTCATAGGTGTTATAGATATTGAGACTGGTCCTAAGAGACTGATACATAATATCAATAATATCAAACGCACGGGTGTATCTGTCAAGCTCTTTATTGATGTCCTTGAAACCGATATTGGCATCACTGCTGTACTCATGCAGAAGTTTGTTGCTTGCCTCCAGTGTGGATCGAACAAGCAGCAGACTTCGTTGTTGTTTATGGTCGTTGATATAAGCTTCTATGGAAGCTACATCAAAACCATATTGAGCCTTGGCTGTGAACGGGAACAATACCAAAAGGCATACAATAATCGGCAATATGTTATTCCTGGTCGTTTTCATCTTCATCGTATTTACCATTGTATGTATCTGAGTGAGCACTGGAGGCTGCCTGACGCAACCACCGTTTTCTACATTGTTCAATGAGGGTCAATCTTCTGCCACTGTCATCGTTGATATACGGGACTACGCTTTTCAACATATCTATGATGGAATGTTTGTAGTGCATCATCTTTTCCAATGATACAAGGCCGGCATAGATATTGGTGAGTCTCGTGTCAATCTGACGGGCTATTTCAAGTCTGTCGCTTGACCAGAGCAGATGATAGGTATCACCAGTATCATCTGTTTCAATAGGACTGCTTTTGGCATATTCCACAGAAGGAGTGCAATCCGGAAATTCTCTGGCCACTTCTGATAATTTTGAATTGACCTCGTTGGCTTTTTCCGCATCCGATTTGGACGGATCGAGATTGACTACTTCAACAATCTGTGTGTCACTGTACTCAGTAGTAAGCGTCCATGAAATCTGTACGATAGCACGGTGTATCTTAATCCAAAGGAAATATTTTGGTTTCCTGGCTATGGAAATGGTTGCCTTAAAGGTTATGGTACCGTTGATGTTGGGCATGGAGGCAGTACGAACGAATGTATTGCCTTCCCATGCACCCGAACCGTTCCACGACAGGTTATAGGCTGTTTTGCAATCCTGCATGATAGCCGGGATACGGTAGTAATCATCCGTGGCAGCATTCTCACCGTCGATAGCTTCCTGCTTTGCCTGTTCATACTGATCCAGTTCTGTCTCATATGAACTCATTTCAGTTTTTAGGCTTGATATTTTATCTTTGTTTGCATTGTAGGTCTGCCTGTATATTGCAGCATCCTCGACGCTTGCTGACTGGATTTTTTTCAGGAGCTCAGCGTTCTCTGTCTCCAGTGCTGTTATTTCTGATAGTACTGAGACAATATTTCCTTTCAATTCCGTTATCTTGGAGTCTATTTCAGATGTATTGATACTTCCTTCGGAAACACTTGTTGCCATAGAACATTGCTTGGTATGGTTGTTTACACTGCTTCCACAATCGGAACATTTGTATTGTGTTGAGCCTTCTCCTAATTTGGCACCGTCATGACAAGTGACGCTGATGGTTGCTGTCTCACATCCTGAGATCTTCTGGGCATTGGTAGTTTGGTAGTATTTCTTTGGGTCACTTCCCAGATAATAGGTATAGCCCTCTTCATTATCGTTTAGTTCAGACAGACGTGCGTTCATACCGGCCTTAAAGGTATTCAGGTCCATAGTGTATGAATCAAATATGTCTTCATAGGCTACTTCCTTACGATTCCAGCTTTTGGTAGCATGAATCTCGTAAGCGTATGCTTTTGCATACAATCCATTCTTTGAAGAATTAATCTTGTATGCGAGCATATAATATGAGATGCTATAGGTATAGCCATCATTGGCTTTATTCAGATTGGCTATCTGTGAACGACTGTATCCTGCATGATTCTCGGAGTTCTGGAGTGCAGCTTCACGCTGTGCGGAGGATGGATAAAAGTTTTCATCTGTAGTGCTGATTCTGTACCAGTGGTCACCGTTGATAATTGAGTTGTTGTCTTCAGGAGGATAATAGTCACAAAGTTTGATAGAACCAGCATCCACACGGTAGATGTACCACCTTTGTGTGTAGTACTGGCCGAATGCTTCATTGGCATAGTCTGTAATCCATGCCGTTGTGTTGTAATTCGACAAAGAGAAGAGATTGGCGATGCCTTCCTCTCCACCGATAAACTGCAACAAGGTATTTCCGGCATTCTTGGAAAGATTGCCGTATAAGTCGTACACATTCTCGGCTATCTCAATGACACTGCTTGTCTTGTCCATAATGGTTCCGTTAAAGGAACTGTTCCCAAGAATGGAACTGACAGCATTGCCAGCTCCAGCCGAAGCAAGGCTAACGCCCATCGCATAGAAGTTGTCTATGTCTTGCTTTAGGTTTTCCTTTGTGAAGTTTGTACCAATATTTGAGAAGCTTTCAAGCAGAACATTCCAATCCACATTGCCCAGTTCTGACAATTTCAGAATTGCTGCAAGTTCCTGGTTGATTTCAAGAAATACGATGTCCTTGAATGACAAAGTACTATTGGTAACAATAGACTCAAACTGATAACACAAAGTCTTTACCTCATCACAGATCTTATAGAGATAGCTACCCCAATAGAGGGCGTTATGAGAACTTTTAAGCATCATGCCGGCAACAGTCCATATTTTGGGCATAATTTTGGCAGACACCATGCTGTATATACGGCGGTAATAGTAGTTCTCTGTTGCACTGGTCCAAAGTCCCAGATTTGTGAGAGCTCTGCGATCGAGGAACTTGGAACTGAAGATTCCTGCAGCAGCCACTTCCGCTGCCTGATAATGTTCCCTGATCTTGGCTATCTGTTGAGCATAATACGCCTCTGTAGCAGCTTCTGTACCGAAAGCCGCCGACATTTCCGCTACAGTGCGAGTATCATAATTTACACTGTAATACTGTGCCATAGCAGGCACTATAGCACAGAGAAATAGAAGTTGTATTATCAGATAGCGTTTCATTTTCAAATCTTACATTTCTGTTTTTGTTTTGAGATTAAGAACATGTTGAGCCTGGTTCACCTTTTGTGCAAAGGCCAAAGACTTGGTTATTCCTGAAAGACTCCAATCCCGGCAATAGGCTTCTATGGCATGCTGATGGTCACACTTTAACTCTCTTTTATAGAGTTTCAAGGCTTCCTTTTCAGCTCGCTCTGTAGTGTAAGTCATGTAGCATTCACGTGGCTCTTCAACTCCAAATACGGCCCCGACACTTCCACGTCGGATAAAGACCTCACGGAAGAAACTTCGCCCTTCCTTATTTTCCAGACGATTGATAGTGAAAATTTTCTTACAATCAACATCCGTCAAACCGAGCGTGGTTTTAATCTCATCAAATCGCTCACGGAATTTGCTCTGGTCGAGCAGCATTACCACGTCTGAGTTATTGATGATAGCTTCCTTGACAATAGGACTTCCTACAATATCTTGTATTTCCTGCGTTACCACACCGACAGAAGCCCAGAACTTACGGGCTGTCTTGTATAGATACTTGATATATTCGGCCATCATGGGAGAGGCGATAGCCTTCCATGCCTCTTCGATAACCAGTACCTTACGGTTCTTCTTGATTCTCATCTTCTGGATGAATACATCCATGATGATAAGCGTAACAAGAGGGAATAGAAGAGGGTCATCCTTGATAGAGTCAATTTCAAATACGATGAAGGTCTCATCAAACAGTTTGGTGTCCAGGTTCTCATTCAGCGTCACTTCATGGCCTCCACCCTTGTAGAAGTCCTTCAACAGATAGTTGTAGGCCGCCAAGTCAATTCCCGAAAGTTTATTTTCTTCAATGATTTGCGGTATGCGGACAATACTGTACTCGTAGAAGGTGTTGAACGAGAGATTCTCAATACGACGGTTCACAAAATACTCGTCAAAGTATTCTTTGATGACTTGCTCAATAAGCCGGTCTTCCGTCTTGGTAACTACTCCCTGAGTGCCTTTCCATATAAGCATAATCAGATTCTTCAAGAAACCGATTTTCTCGATGTTCAGCTCTTCATGTTTGATAGCAAAAGGGTTCATCGTGATAGGATGCTCCTCGGTATAGCTGATATACTTGCCACCTACATACTCGCAAAGTCCCTCGTATGAATTACCTGTATCAACCAGAACCACATCAGTATTCTGTTCCCACATCTGACGTACAACGCTGTTCATGTGGAATACATATGAGAGAGTATTTGTTATTGATTATCAGGTATATAGGAAAATAAAGGTACAAAAATCTACTCTTTGAGAAATGAGGTAAAAAAGCTGTCTTTTGAGGAAGTGAACTTGGAGGAAGAATATGTGTGCGAAGATAAAGATTTAACAAAAACTTAACAATTAGCAGATATTTTTATCTTTTTGCACACATTAGTCGGAGCAGGGGTAAAACCGCAAAGGACTTGTCAATGAATTGCATTTTACCGCTGAAAAACAGATTCTTAAACACTTGGAGAGCCAATAGAGATACAAAAAGAGGGAAAATAAATCTTGAAACGCTGTTTTTTATCTATAAATGAGAGCTTTTATGGGAATTTCATTACCTTTGTATTTGGATTGGGGAAACCCCATCCGAGACATAGAAATTAAGAAGCGTTATGCTTATCTTGTGAATTGGAAACGTAGGAAATTTCACAATTACACACAAGGGTGGCATAGTGGTTCTCACGCTATAGCGTGGGCTGCTATTACTACATTCGTGTGTACAGGTTTCCTACGACCTCCAATTCAGAACGTGGCATTTGCAGTTCCACGCTTCTGCGTAAATAACGGTTCAATTGGAACTAAAAGAGCCATTGGTATAACAGGAAATGAAGCAAAAGTTTATAATTTATATTATATCTATAGCCGCTATGATAGCACTAATGACATCTTGTGCTTCAGGAAAGATTGTTCTATCTAATAATGCAAACATTAGTAAATACAAGTATGTCATTTTCGGGAAAGAAACATCTGGAGATAGAGAATTGGATGATGTTGTTATGTCTGTTCAAAATCAGATAGCAGAAACCAATCTAACAGTTTTATCGCCCTCTAACACATTAAAAATTCTTGAATGTTCGGATAGTATTCTTTCACCTAATATCCACGTCACATCTGAAAAGTGGGATGGAGGACATACATATATAACAGTAACTTTTTACGATTATAACACTAATCAAAGTGTAGCCGTTATAAAAAGTAGTGGTATTGGGATGACGGTAAGTCATGACCAAAGTATAGCCTTAAATGCAATAAGGAAAAAAATTAATGAGTTGTTCAAATAGTAAAAGCATTTTACAGCAACATAAAAGTATGTACCCACACGATAATATCTTCAACATATATTACAACATTGGCAAACGAACTCCATTCTTAGTAAAAAGATGTGAGTTGGGATTAGCTCGTTCTTCAAGCGAAGATAGACGTATTGACCCTAATCGAGATAGGACTTTTTTAGTTGAAACGGTAAAACCACGTGGTAAATACGGCAAGGCTTATGGGAAATGCTTTGTGAATGGTAAGCCGGACGATAGTTATAGACAGGAGTGCTATCCAGATATCAAAGATGAGGAAATTCCTTGTGCAGGATGTGGAGAATGGGTTTTGATTGATGTTCCCGGTGTATCGCTTGATGAAATATTTCCTATTCACAAAGCGGAAGAAGTTCTACAGTTCGGAAAATATAAAGGAAAATCCTTGGGAGATATTTATACAATGGATTACCAATATCTTTATTGGTTAGAAACAACAGATAGGTTCTTTAAAATTGACTTTGAAGAGCTTAAACGATTGTATCCAGATGTAGAAAAGTCCTCAGATATATCCATTTCCGAAAGAATTATTGGCTTTGGAAAATATAAAGGGAAAAAGTTTAGTGAAATCAAAGATGATATTTCTTACCTTAAATGGCTAGTTTCAATAGGAAAAATCTCCAATGATGACTTCAATTCATTAACAACGATATAATCAATAAAAACAAACTATATGAAAAAATGGCTTATTTACGTGCTTGGTGTAATCACAGGTGTTATACTCACATTTGCTTTCGCATTTTGCGTTAATCTATCTAATAATTCGGGAATTATAGGACTTGAAATGTTTGAAGAACCCGGAGATTATATGGAATACTCACAATTTGAAGTATTCCAAGTAGTTTCATCAGGATGCGCATTAGCTCATGCCGATGAATCATTTGGAACAATAGTACTTATTATACCAAATGAAAATCAACAATTTTATGACGACCAAAAAATCGTGCTAAAAAGTGACCAATGTGCTCAACACGTGGGAACTTATAGATATAGTACTAAAATGGATATAGAAAAAACAGTTCCGGCTGTTAGAATAATTGACGGTGTTGAATTACCGAAATCAAATAAAACAGTTTCGACTAAAAATAATTCTGGAAAGACATTGTTTGACAAACCTGGAGATTGCGTAAGCCGGAAAAATTTTGAAGTACAGGAAGTCTTGGAATCTGGTGATGCTATTGCACTGGAAATTAGAGAAACTATTGGGGGACATATATTTACTTCTGATTTAGAAGTCTTAATATTAGCTCAAGATGGCAGCAATTTCTATAACAATCAAATAGTCAAAGCTCCAAAGGGTAAATGTGCAAGACAAGTCGGTAACTATAAATATCAAAAATATGGAAATACAAAGGTAATTCCTATAGTTGCTTTCAAATAAGTATTTTGTATTGCTAATCCCATTCTAAAACATAGAACAATCAATAATGCCACTTGTACCAGTCATACTTTTAATTTGTTTGACGATAGGCATTGTATATTTTGTCTATATAAAAAGGAAAGAGCGTGAACTTATAGAACAAGTTACGCCCATTACTCGTGGGGAACGGTCGGAGCGCAGGGTGGTGTTGGAATTATTGAAAGCTGGTATCAATCCCAAAGCCATATTTCACGACTTGTACATCCAGAAAACAAATGGTGAATATACCCAAGTGGATGTGGTCGTTGCCACAAAAAAAGGTATTATTGTGTTTGAGATAAAAGATTATAGCGGGTGGATTTTTGGCAATGAACAACAGAGATATTGGACGCAATTATTAGCGTATGGAAAAGAAAAACATCGTTTTTATAATCCTGTAAAACAAAACGCCGGACATATTCAAGCTATCAGGCAAAATTTACCACATAATCCCGGCATTCCAATTTACTCTGTTATCGTTTTCTTTGGAAATAGTGAGTTTAAGGACATAACTTGCAATGCAGACAATACTTTTATTATATATCCTCGCTCTATTCGACAAGTAGTATCTAACATTTTGATGCAATCTGATGCCTGTTTTGGTAATAAGTACGAGATAATGGATTTATTCATTAAAGCTGTACAAAACGGGAATGACCCAATGATTGTTGCTTCTCAACAAAACACTGCCGCATATTACGGTCGCAACACACCGCAATCTACCTATATCACATCCTTTGGTTCTTTGTTTCGTTTGAGGGGTTTTCCGTTCCGAAAGAGATTCTGGTAGATCCATTATTCATGTGTAAAAGCATTAACAACTATAATTTGATGCTTCCATTTATTTGTCTATCAATCTTCCAATCATACTTTCCCTCCGCCACATCGCCAACCTCCTTGAGTGTATGGCGGTGTTTTATTGTGTCAAATGGCTTATTGCTTTCAGCATAGTAGCATAGCCACTCGCCGACCGCTTTCTTCTGTTCGGTCGTTTCCCCATACTCCTGCATCACACTCTTAATGTCTGCAGCTTCTTGTGGGGCAAAGACCGACTTGTACTTATCCGTGCCGAAATGGATTATCGCATCAACGGCACGCTTGAATACCTCGCTTGCCTTGTAAAGCATATCAGCAAACTGTTTCAGGATGTAACTGCTTACTTTCAGCGCATTTTGCAGCAGGCGGATGGTCTTGTCTCGCTTTTCCATAGCACGGCTTACGGCAAAGCCTATACGATGCTCCTCACCATCAATTTGCGCCTGAAGCTGGTTTATGACCTGGTCCCTTTCCGCTGCGAGTGAACGGCTCTGCGCCAAAGCCCTGTCACGTTCCGTTTCGGCTTTCAGTTTTTCTGCGGTCAATGCCTTTGCCCGTTCCTCCGCCTTGTCCTTTACGGCTTTGGCAAAGGCTTTCTTCATGCGCTCGTTCTCGGCTTTCAGCCTGGCGTTTTCCTTTTCGACTGCTGCGGACTTGCCGACCCCGACAAGATTGCCGACACTGTCCAGTATGCTGTCCACTTTCGCCTTGCGCTCATCTTTTAGCTGTTTCTCCTTTTCGGCAATTTCGTTGTCGAGGGAAATGCGGTACTGCTCTTTTGCCTTGTTCTCGCTCTCCACAAACATAAGTTCAGCTTCGGCTTCCTCCTTGGCGGCGATGGCGGCTTGCCTTGCGGCTTTCGCCTGTTCCGCTTCCTGCTTCTGCTTGGCGATGATGAAGTCCGTGCGCTCCAGATGTTCCTTGCCCGTCACCTCCTTTGAGGTGCCCCTTTCCATTTCTAAGCACTCAGCCAAAACGGTCTGCATCTCACTCATGTCCTCTTCTTTCAGCTTACAGGACTTGCCTGTTTCGTGGTTCATCCAGTCCCATACGATGTGGGCATGGAGATTGGGCTTCCATGTGGCATTGTTTCCGGGTGTTCCGTAATGCCCCTCGTCACGGTGGATGAAGATTTGCAGAGCTGTGATGCCCCAACGCTTGTTACACACCTCACAGAAACGCTGTAACTGTTCCATTGTGGTATCATCCTTGATTACGACAACACCCTCTTTGAGCGGAGTGCTGCCACGGACGATGGTCACCTTTCCGGTTTTCTTGTTTATCCGTTCACGGTCTTTGGTCTGCATCGCCCGACCTGTCTTTTCCTTGACCATTGCGGCTATCTGATTGTAGCGTTCAGCCAACGAGGTATCACCCAGTTCAGGTGCTACCCATGCTTCATTTCCCGCCATGAGGTCGGTACGGATGTAGAACTTTTCCTTGCGGATATTGGCAAGGTATTCCGCAGACCGTCTGTTATGCGCTCCGCTGCTGCCGATGTTGCACGGCTTGATGTTGATGGATGTCTTCTGTGCCATAGGGCTTGTCTATATTTTTGAGTTTTACTTCGGGTTATTAGGGCAAAGCCTTAATCGGAGGGTGCAGGGAGAGGGTCACTTCCTGCTCCGGGTTCTCAGGGGTGGAAACCACTGAGTGGAGTTTCCAAAGAGGGGGGCACTCTTTGGTCGGGTTGCACAGGGCTGAAAGTCCTTGCCGGGTTCTTAGGGCGGCGCCCTGAGTGGGACGGGGCAACGCCCAGCCCCTCGGGAGAGCCCACAACTTCGGAGTGCAGCGGAGAAGTTATAGTGGGCTATACCGATGCAAGCACGGTCGTTCACGCCACACCAACGGAGTACCGCTGAAATCCTGCGCTGTGCGCCCGTCAATCCCTGCAGCCTATGTCGGGGCTATCTGCGCCGCCAATCGTGCCGTCCAGTGCTTCTTTCGGGCTTTCAGGGCGATTTCCGGCAAGTGCCATATCATTGCTGCCTATTAAAGGAGCTTTGTCGGTTTTGCCCTCCGCACCCCGTCTGTCTTTCGGACTTTCGGAAGCCACAGACGAACAGAGGGAAGAAAGGGAGGCTGCTCCGCCTGCCATGCTGTCCGCATCCTGCCTTGGGTATTTGCAAGCGTCCGGCACGGAACATTGCCTGTTTTCCAAAAGCATATCATTAGAGTATGGTGTCCGCGCTTCATCAGTCTGTCCTTTGTGAACAGCCACAGGCTTGACATAATGGGGATTGGTCAAAAGGACACCATCCACATACCACCCCGTAAGGAAATGCAGGGTGTGTATGGAAGTGCGGTTGTTGGTTTGTGTGGTCAGCATACCGAACCTGTTAAAACTGTCGATGAGTTTTCCGATTGTCTTGCGGTTGCAGCCCATATACTCAGCCAGTTCCACATCGGATGCTGCTGCCTGTCCCACCTCCAAGGCAATCTCAACGCCCTTGATATGGAGGACGGTTTTTGTCCGCACAGCGGCAGTCATCAGCCTGTACAGGCACTTCTGCCTGTTGATGGCGGCTTTGCAGTCCAAAAGGAAATCCCACTGCCCGGCGGAAAGAATGGTGCAGTAAAGTATGGTATGTTCTTCTTTGCGCATAGTCTATGAAATTTAGATGTTACACTGCTCAGCTATCTGCCCATGCCATACCCGTGTTCCGGCATGTGGTATTCCCTGTCCGCTGCGATGTGGTTCAGCACATCCTGCAGGCGGTCAAGCTGGTCATGGTCAAGCACACGGATGGCATTGATGGTTATCTTTTGCGTGGCAATCCTGCGGTGGGCGATGTTGGTCTCGCTCATAGTTCCGTCACCGTCCGCATGGACGGAACGGAGGTAAGCATTGACCGCTTCCGTTTGTTCTTTTAAGGGGTACGGTGCTGCCCACCTGTCCTGAATGTAGCCGACCATTTTACCGACTGCATCCGCCAAGATAGGGTCATGCCGTGCGATGGCGGCTGTCAAATCTTCTGTCTTCATAAGTTCATTGTTTGTTATCCGTCTGTAAAGAGCCCGGCTTGCGCTTCTTGCCGCTGCGCAAGGCTTCAAGCCGTCTGTTGAAATCTTCCTCGCTGCCTGTTCCCGATGTTCCGCCCTGCTCAATCCACTGCATGACTTCATCCTCGAAGAAATAGAGTTTGTTGCCACGCTTGCGGTACGGTATGCGTTTTTCGGAAGTCATGGCATAGATGGTGGAAGCCGATTTGCCGAGCAGGGCGGCGACTTCTTCAAGGGTGAGCAGATTGCGCCTGCCCGTGTCTTTTCCTGTTGTCTTGCCCAACACCTCGTCCACCTTTCCGGCAAGCTGCTCCACCCGTTCTATCAGGGTGGAAACAGCCTGTGGCAGTTGCTCAAATGTGATATTACCCATATCAATCTTTTACTTTGGTTATTCTGTCCGGGTTATTTAAGTGTTATCTGTTCGGAAGCCTTACGCTTCAAATCGTTCACCACGTCCGCATAGACCTGCGTTGTCGCCACGTTGCTGTGAGTAAGCATTTTCGAGATGGTGTAAAGGTCTGTACCGGCGGCAAGCTGCAGGGTAGCGTAGGTATGCCGGAAGCAATGGAACGTGATGTGCTTCGTAATCCCGGCAGACCTAATCCAGTCTTTGAGATATAAGGGAAGCAGAGCTTGGGTAAGCCCCTTGAACACCTGCCCGGCGGAACGTCCGCCGCATAGTGCAAGGGCTTCATCGGACAGCGGCAGTATGGCTTCCGTCCTTGTCTTTTTCGTAACGATGTGCATACACCAGCCGCCGTCCGCAGCTTTGATGATATTCTCCCACTGCAGGCGTATGATGTCGCTGATGCGCAGTCCGGTAAGACAGGAGAACAGTGCGGCTGACTTTACAACAGGCTTCTCGCAAGGTGTGTCCGCAAGCATTTTCACCTCGTCAAGTGTCAGGAACTCACGTCTTGTGCTGGCTTCCTTTGCGTGCTTCAGGCGTGGTGCGATGTTTTCCTTTATCCGCCTTTCCTCATAGGCTTGACGCAGGACGCATTTCAGCTTGTTCAGGTTGTTGTTGGCAGTGGAAGCCATCATCTTACCGCCGTTGTGCGTATTGAGAGAAAGCATATAGGTAAGGAAGCCCTGGCAGTATTCCACCGTCAGGTCGTCAAAGGTGCAGCTTCCGCCGCAATACTTCTCAAAGTGCTTGTAGGCGACATTCCAGTTCCTGAAATTGTCATCGTCCGCCATTTTCGAGCGGAAGTATTCCAAGAAGCTTTCCTTGCCTCTGTTGCGGTCAAGGAAGCCGAACTCCTCATTGATGATAGCTTCGGTCCTCCTGCACTTGATAAGTTCCGCATTGCGCAGCATGGTCTTGTTGAACTCCGTTTCAAACTTCTCTGTCGGGTTGGCATAGATGTAGATGCCCAGATACTCCCGTCTTGTCAGCTTTCCGGTCTTCGGGTGTCTGACAGGTGGATAAAAGTCAAGATAGAGTGATAACTGCCCGTTCTTGATAGGTCGTTTCCTGACCGTCACTTTTGTACAAATGTTCGTCATATAAATGTGTATTTGAATGTTTGAAAATATTTTACTGTTCCCGCTTGGCTTTCGTGCTTGAGCTTTTCCGCTCGGCTTCTTTTCGCGCCGCATCCCAGTCGGCTTTCAGATAGTACAGGCGGTTGCCGTGTATGCGCTTTGTCCGTACTCCGTGCGTAAGGGCGAACCTGCGCACCTGCGTCTTGCCAAGCCCGAACAGGCGCATGATGTCGAAGCACGAATACCAATGTTCTGAAAGGTTGTTTCCCAAGCGTTCCTCTTCCTCCGCCATAGCCTTGTCCACTTCCGCTTTTGGAAAGCATTTGGTTGAGTTGGCTTTGACGCAAGGAATGGAATAACGCATACGGAAGTTGTAGAAACGCCCGTAAGTATAATTGAACTTTTGGCATATCTCCGCCATTGTATAAAGGTCTCCTGCGATGCAGTCCTTGTCCGTAAAGGTATCTCGCACGGACTGTTTGTAGTTTGCCGCCGGAATGAGCCGCCGTTTGGTCGGGCTGCCCTTTGTTTTTTTCTTTCCCTCTTGTCGTGAGAGGGCTGTTCCCTCTGTCGTTTGCATATTTTCTTTCATATTCCCTTTTGTCTTTTTACTCTGCTTGGCGAATACAGAAACGCTCCGCTTGCAGTAGGTTGTTCCCTTAATCATCAGGAAGAAATCCTCCTTGGTGATTAGTGTTGTGTGGTATGTTATTCTGCAAGCCCGTAGCGTACCTTTGTAAATCAGGTTATACACTGTGCGGTTGCTCACTTGCAGTAATCCTGCCACCTCCCCAATGGTGAGGAACGGCTTGTCCGGCATATCCCGACCGAAGTCAGGCAGACCTGTTAATTTCTGTTCTTTTTGACGGTCCATTATCGAAGAAATTTAGTTGCACATTATTGAAAGCTGTTGCACGCTGCTGAAAGGAAGCCGAACCGTGCGACCCCTCCGACGAGGTACAACTGTGGTACAAAATTACTCCAATAAGGACTAAACGCCAATAGTCAAATTTCCTGTTTGTTAAAACATATTATCTGAAAATCAAGTATTTATAACGGTTGATTCTATCTTCGCTTGCTTCCGTTTTGTCCTGTTTTTCTCCATGTGGAAGCTTTTACCACTGCCAGAAGGACCCAGACAGAAAAAATTCGAGTTATCTGTAATCTTGTTTTTGCCTTCCTTACCACTGATGTCTATTGCAACAGGGACTCCCTGTCTGTCGGTGTAGTATATTTTCAGCGGTGTTTCTTCGCTATGCTGAATCCTTTCCTTATACATAAGACATGCTGCTGCATCACTAAGGGTCAGAAAGCGGTCGTATTCAGGATTGGTGGAATAACAATTTCCAGGGAATGAATTGACAAAAAGCTCCAACTGATTGTACGACTGTTTACTGATGTGGATTCCCAACTTGCTGAATAGATTCTCCAGATGGTTGGTACATCGCTGAATATCCGTATCGATGGGTACACCAACGATAAGATTGAAATGGGTATACACCAACTGTTTGTTTTCTCTTGCGATAACATCCTGCACATTTTTAATGTCCTCCACGGCAATCTGGTTGCTTGGATTGGGCATACTTGCATGGCGGTTTTTTTTCTTTTCAAGCAGAGAAAGCTCTTTTTTCTGGTTTGGAATGAAGAGCATCTGGTTATATACGACCACCTCAGCTGACGGTATGCTGTCTAACAATGATACCATGTCTACTGGCATGGAAACATTGTTCACCTCAATGTTCGTAAACGGACGTACCAGAGAGGGGATGTTGATGCAGTCCACATCCACGAGACTATATATTTTGCATCTTCTATCACCCATGGTAATAGCTTCGTCATCTACCTTGAAATTGTTCATCGACAAATTTTTGTCCGTGAAATTCATAGAGAAATAGCGGTCTACGTAGTCACGGGCTTTATTGCCGTCAAGAAATTGGGCATCCACACCAGAGTCTTTCAATTGGTCTTTGACCTTGCGTATCTTTACCATGAAATCACGCCATTTCTTGCTGTCAAATGAAAAAAGATTGCTCTTCTTGTTTTCCTGAGTAATAATCATGTAGCTCTGACAGTCGGTATAGGAACGACCTGTGAAATAGTTGAAATATGATTCCGACAGAAATTCATGGTTATCATTACTATCGTCATGAAACTTCTTGCGGATGAATACATCTTGTTTGTGGATGGCATATCCATCACCTAATGTCTGTGCAAGGGCAGTGAAGAGATGATTGAACTCGTAGTAACTGTCAATGTCTGCCGAATATTTCTGTACCGGGTTTTCCATCTTCAGAATGGCTGAGTATTCACCGGTCTTGGTGTAAAGTACCCCGATACCGTTGACCTCTTCCACAGAGAAGTAGATATTCTGGAAGATTTTCTTGCGTTTCCCTCCAGTACCGAAAGCCATGACTGAGATAGCCATACCAATAAGGATTGCCACAAATGTTAAGATAACGTATAGAAACATTGTTCTTTGAATTTATTTTTCGATTACTTATCAGTTACGTTCACAATCTGAGAGTTGTCGTATAAATTATGTTAGGCTCATCCTAACGGGAGGGTGAGCCTAACCACACACTATTCAAAATCCAACTCTCTTGCTCATTTATCATGTTGACCTATTAAATCTTATGTGCATTGGCATAAATGAATATGCCATGTTCCTCTTTCTTGGTGTGCAATCCTCTCCTTTGTTTGAAAAAGATAAGTGCAGCACCGATGCATAGAGTGACAGCAAGGACGATGAGTCCGGCAACAAATCCGAGGATACAATACACTATGATAAAGCTGAGAATACCTCCACCTACAGTTGCTGCAGCCCAGGTGATATACCTGCCTTGGAATCCCATAAATTCAAGGGGTTTCTGAAGCCCCTTAAACATGGGATAGCTGACGTATTGATGATTGTTCGATTCCTTTGTCATGATGAATCCATATCGCTTGGATAATAGTTAGATACCAAAGAATAAAGGCAAAGCCTGTGCAGCAGCTACAAGGAAGATACATGCACCAACAACCATCATAATCTTTTTCTTGACGTCCTGCTCTTCATTGTTCATTGCAATGTAAACGCTGATGGCACCGACAACGGCAACAACACCGGCTATGGCATAACAAAGCTTCACCACGTATGGAACGTACTTTGCTATTTCTTCCGTAACTGTAGTCAGCGCATTTGTTCCGGCAGTGTAGTCTCCTGCAGCATTCTGAGCATAAGTGGCAGCTACTCCGCAAAAGAGCAACATGGCCAGTGTTCCAATACGTTTAGCATTGAAAATCCTTTTGGTTAAATTCTTGATTTTCTTCATTTTTTTGTTGTTTTACAGTTAAAAAATTAGACACGTTATCCTTACTTGCTTGGTTATTTATTTTTTACTTTTATACAATATTATAGCCAAAGAATGCAGGGAAAATGATAGTTGCTCCAATCATAAACAGGCAAGCTCCAACCAGCATCATTATTGATTTGGTCACATCTCCTTCACCGGTATTCATTTTGATATAGATTTGTAAAGCTCCTATAATTGCTACTATGGATGCAATAGCATAAAGAAGATATACGACATAGAGCATCATTGTGACCGTAAAATCATGGGCATTACTCAATGCGTCAGCACCCCAGCTGTAGTCAACACCACCGCATTTAGCAAATGCCGACTGAGGCTGGAGGAACATGAAGCCGAAACAGGCAATAAAAAACAGTTGTTTGATTTTACAGTTTATCGATTGCATTCCTTTTCTCTATTTTTCTTTTGTTGTGTTTGTCGTTGAGATTTTGCATGAACTCATCAGGATAGAAACTGTATTGAGGAACTGCCTCTATCTCTTCCATGTTTTCTTCGTTTTCTTTATTGAGTTCTGCACTTGTAGTAGTCTGTTGAGTGGATTTAGACTCTTCCTCTTCAGGAGGGGAACTGTTGCTCTGCTTATTGCCTGTTGGAATAACTACCCGAAGGCCGTCGTCTGTTACTTGCTCTGTGTATGTCATGTCACTACCTTCAGGACCATCATTATGTTCTTCCACGGAAACCGGCACTTCTTCATTATCCATGCTGCTGACATCAATGGTCTCTTCATCCGTTTTCTTTTCGTCTTTCTTACTATGAAGGTCAAGGGTAATCATTACTGAAAAGTAAACCACATAAACAAAGGTGAGGACCAATACGAATATTACAAATCCTGGCATTCTCAATCTGATTTTAATGTGTTATTATAAATATATTTTATACTCAGAAGATAAAATTGAAAACCAATTTGCTCCTGTAACATGACAAAGGAAATGAGTTTTATGGTATTCCGATAAAAATATGCCGATTTGCATTTCAGTATTAACATACATTTGTTTAGAAGTATGATATTCTGGTAAAAATCATACTATTAGAATAAAAACATCACAAAAAAAGGAGGCTCTCTTGTGGGGAACCTCCTTAAACTAATAGAACAGACTTATTATTTTTGTTACTCCTATACTATTCCATTGATGACATCGTTTAGATCTTTGAAATTTGGGTATCTGACAGATTCATCAATTACCTTGTTTGAATATTCGTCTTTGATTTTCTTTGTTGTAGCTATACCGGCAGCATCGTTGTCAAGATAACAGTGTACTACATCATATACCTGGAGATATGGAAGTGCAGTTTTAATATTACTGATTGAATTAAGAACAATATAATCACAGTCGTTTTCAACACAAAGTTGTATATCCATCATCCATTTTCTGATACTTGCATACGTGAGCATATCAAAGAAACCTTCAAATATGCAGCATTCTGAATGTGATTCACCGTTGGGCTTTATTACGGATATTGTTTTCTTTCCGATACTGCGTTTGCAGTATTTGTTTCTGATTTCCATACCACCATCTACATTTTCAAAGGCTATGGCATAATAATGTTTATCATTGATATGATAATGTATTTCCTTACAGAACTCCTGAGCAACCTCGAAGTCAACACGTCTTTGTAAAATATATCTTTTCAAATTGGGATGACTGAGCTTGCTAATACGATCAATGAAAGTAATACTTTTTCTTTCATTACCCTTTTCTGCTATATGGCTCTCATTCCACGCATTTCTTCTTTGTTGTTCTTTGGTCATCGCTTCATAATCTTCAGCATATTTGAGATTATGGTTCTTAATCTGTTGTTCAAGATAAGTAAGTACTTGATGATTATTCCATGAAGGGTGCATCTTCTGAACAAGATTTATAATGTTTCCTCCTGAGCTGGCCCCAAAGTCATTCCAAAGATTTTTTGTAGGACTGACATTGAAAGATGGAGACGATTCTGCTCTAAAAGGAGATAGATACCAGTAATTACCTCGATGGATATAGGCATACTGATAACCTTCCGTTTCAAGGAACTGTACAATACTGACTGATTTTATTTCATCTATGGTCATGGCATATCAATAATGTCTAATTGGGCTTATATAAGTTTAGTATATATATATACCCTGTTAAACTTAAACTCATAAACTTACTTTAACGGCAGGAGTGCAGGATGATAATGATAACCGTCTTTGTCTTTGGTAATCAGTTTGCGCTCACAGAAGATTTTAAGCATATCCTTAACTGCATTGTCCCCACGCTTGTAGCCTTCTTGTGCGTAAGCCTGACTGATTGCTTTCACCAGTTCAAGATACCTCTGTGGACTCTCACCTTCAAAAACAGTGCGAAGTACTTTGGCATGTAAGTCATCTGGCAGAGATGTCAAGGGCTTATCTTTGGGTTTGACTACTGTAATATGATAGCCGTCATCCAAGACGGGGAGAGAATTGTCGTCAATGTGAAATGCCCATGAAGAAAACTCCTTGTCTCGCATGTGCATAGGCCTGACTTCACTGATGTTGGAATCCTGTTTGTTCTTGCTGATTATCAGAACTGTCTCAGCCTTGTTTTCAAGTTCGGTACCAATATGACCTCTGGTGTTATTGTCATTCTTGTTAAGATGCAGCACGCAATGGATGTGAAGATTGTACTTGCTTGTCCAGGCCATGAGCATAGTCATCACATCGGTTGATTCTTTGGCATTGTTAATGTCATACATGAGATCTCGTAAGCCGTCGATAATGACCAATCCTACACCCTCAAATGTTCTTAGGGCATAATCTATGAGGGCAATACGGAGAGTAGGAGTGAACTCCCTTAGCCCATAGAACTTGATGCGTTTATCTTCCTTTGTCAGACTCAATCCTGCAAGGCGGTAGATGCGTTCTATCACATTGTGGCAGTGAAACCTACTTTGTTCTGTATCGAAATAGAGGATTTTGCGTTTACCATCAGGAAGACTGGCCCGGTATTTAAGAACCGTTGAATTGTTTACCGCTGCTGCAACCATTGCTGTAATATTAAAAGTTTTCTTGCTCTTTGCTTTACCGGTGGATGCGCTGAAATTACCAAAGGTTGCTATGGTACAATCTCCAACCCATAAAATCTGTGGTGGAACAGGAGGCTTTTCACATGCCTTTATTTCTCCTTGTCTCAGGTAGTTGTCTAATTCCTGGTCGTTGAATGTACTCTTGCTTAGCATTCCGACTTCAAGAGAGCTTTCCACTGAACATTCCTTATCATTACTGTTTTTCCTTCTTATCATGACATAGTTCTTTTTTATTATCATTTTTTGAGGAACTTATGACAACTTCTGACTTTTTCAGTAAAGCAGTCAGTTGAGCATCTGTATAAACCTCCTTTTTATTATGTTTCTTCTTTTTCATTGTAATATTCTATTTATCATTTTTTTTGTTTTGCTGGCACTACATGATTCTTACGCATCCATCTCAGGAGTTCTTGTCTATTGAAATAGATGGTTTTCCCTTTGGGCTTAAAATGTGGAATCTGCATATTCATAGTGAGTTTATATATCTGGGATTGTGATATTCCCAAATACTTTGAAGCTTCTTCAGTGGTCAACATTTCTTTAACCACATATAATCTTTCCTCAATCTTTGCAAGACGTTCATTGAGTATTTCTGGATTAATACTATTAAGTTCTCCAATTTTCATTTCCAAGAGTTCTAATCTCTTTTTTAAGATGCTGATTTCAATGTTACTGGTTCCCATTTTCTAATGATTTAATGTTATACAATAGGGAGTACCCCAAAAGCTGAATCGATTCTGGGGTAAATATACTCCTATTGTTATTTTCGCAATTTGAATGTCTCCTGTCAGTTTAAAATGTCAGGGAGAGTGTCAGGGATTTTTCTTTCAATTGCTTTACATTGTTTCACTTCAATACATTTCTTTCAGTTGTTTTACTATATTCACATATTCTTCTTCAGGAAATGTAGCAGTAGTATTCTTTAGTTCTGTAAGACGTGAACTGATTGCTCCACGAGTTGATGGTATCATACTTTTCTGTGGGGCTAACATTTTATTTCTTACTACAAGTGATACCCAATTATATGGAATCATTTTTTGTTGGGAAAGAGAATATAACAGCTGAAGTATATAGCGCAAGTTTGTGGCTATAAGAGTCTTTTTTAATGTACAGTTAAAGAACTTTTCAATAGTATTCTCGTCAACAGGGGTAGTGAAGAAATTCTTTCTATTGGCAAAATCTGTGATAAGTTTAATTTGCTTTCTGTTAAAGGATGCAAGTCCATTGGAGTCCTTTAATATAACTTCCACATGGTTAAACTCATTAAGCATTTTAGAGAAGTCTGTCTTTTCGAATGTAGATTTAGTGAAGTACTTCTCAACAAGATCTTTTCTGTCGGTCAGTAATTCATAAACACAGAAAAGATTTTGGAAATGTTTTCGTATTGCTTCCTCATCAGATGTGAAAACAGGAAGATGATAACTGATTAAGTCATTTACATAGCGATTGTAAATTTTTCTATCATTAATTACTTCAGTTTGATAATGCTTGTAACTGACTTTAAATAAGTCCCAAAGCTCATCTTTGGACAGCTCAATCTCTTGGTTTGTGAAATGATTGTTACATTGTAAATACAAAAAGAGAGAGCAAAGAGTGTTGATTCTTTTTACTCATAAATTAATTTTTTTTGTGTATAAATATTTAATTCTATTTCTATGATCATTTGTTTATATACTATATTGTAATTATCACTGATCACTTTGCTAAGTGCTTTTAAGTGATATATGCAAAAAAAATAGCCTACATTAGATAATCCTTAATGCGGGCTATTTATGAATTCGCATTTCTCTACTATTTCCTTCGACTTGATCTTTTGCTGAGTATTTGATTGATTTCTGCTGTACTGATTGGCTTTTCAGTTTTACAACCAGACTCAACCCATTTGATGAGATCATCCCTGAAAAATGTGTATTTCTTACCTTTCTTGTTGACTGGAATTTGTCCGTTCTGTATATAACAGTACATTGTCGATTTTTTTATTTTGAGAAATTCACAGGCTTCTTTTACATCCATTGGAATGTGTTCAGATGGAGACTTTTGATTAGATTGACGAATCTCTTCATGAAGTATTTCTATGGACTGTTCAAGTAGATCACATTTTTTAAGTATATCTGACATAACTCTTGGTATGTCATTAAAGGTTATCGGATTATCTTCTACGTATTCTTGCATATATAATTCTTTTAATAATGAAACTCGTAACTATCTTTATCAGGAATGTCAATTTCTATTTTACATTTCCCTTTTTGTCTGAGTGTACGCCTGATGCTTTCAATTTCAACGTCATTAAGTTCTTTAGGAAAACAGAGCTTGATGAAGGTAGCTCTGGTTTGTCCACTCCAACCAAGCCGTTCTCCTATATTCCAGGCATAATGTCTGATGTCGAGTGTGTTTAACTGACCATTTGTTAATACAGAATTGATACACGATTCTGGAATCTCGTAAAGTTTAATGTTCTGGCATAGGGTTTCCAGACAATCATCTGTCATGTATGGTGAAAAAACAGTATATGTATACTCCTTGATTGCCTCATATCTGTTAACCTCCAAATGGTCCTGTTTATTTTTATAAATCTCACGCATAATCTCTGCTTTATTCTTTTCTGAAGTAGCAGGTTGTAGAGAAGTGATGCTATTATTAATGATTATGCGCTTCTCAGTATGTAACCTGTACAGGACAGTTATTATACAAACTAATAAAGATAATAAAATGAGGTATAACAAAATCGGCAATGGGGATAACATTAGGTTATTATTTTCTGTTGCATTAGTGCTTGTGACCACCCTGATAATATATGGAGCGGTCACAAACAGAATAATGGTAATAATGTTTGAAATGAGAAGTATCAGTAAATTCTCTCTTATCTTTTTTGTCATTGCAATTGGTTTTTATCGTATTACTTTATTGCAAATTTATAGATAAACTTACTAATTGATACTAGTTGTTACTAATAAAATCTCTCTAGAAAACATTATTTATGTTTCAGTGTTTCAATGATTTACGCTACTATTTATTGTCACTTTTTTGATTTTCCTTTCTCTTTCTTTCTCTTGGTTTCTGCATTAACATTTATGTTTTCATTTTCTTGCATTTCCATTTTTACATTTGTTAACCTAATTCTATCAGCTGCTTCTCGTGTTTTCGGATCAGCATGTGAAGCATAGATTTGAGTGGTACTTACATTCTTGTGATTAAGGAGATGTTGTACTGTGTAAATATCAGTTCCAAGTTCAAGCTGTAAGGATGCGTAAGTATGTCTGAAACAGTGAAAGGTAATATGTTTTTTTATTCCACATTCCTTAATCCAATCTTGCATGACTCTATATGTCATAGTACGATTAAATCCTGAAAAAATATATTTATCTGTTGTTTGTGGCTGAATTAGTTCATAAGCATCATCACCGATTGGAACCTGTGTCTGACGCTGAGTCTTTACACATTTAAAATCAAGATAATGTCCGCCATCTGCATATGTTTGGATATTTTCCCATTTTAAATTGAGTATATCACTTATACGTAATCCACTCAAACAGGAAAATATAGCGGCTTTTCTTACTACTGGAACTGAACATTCTGAGTTGTATAGTTTTCTGACTTCCTCCAGTGAAAGGCTTTGCTTGACTGGTATTGTGCATGGAATATTATCCAAAAGGGATGCTATGTTATCTACAAGTCTTCTTTCCCTATAGGCTTTAGTTAAAACTTGTTTGAAGATATTCCAATATGCTGAAGCTGTATTTCGTGATATAGGCTTGTTAACCATGACTTTGCCTCTTGCTGATACTTTCGTGTCTAAGAGATATTCTTTATACTTGTTACAGAATACGGTATCAAGCATTTCAAATGTACATTTGTTGTGGCAGAACCTGCTGAAATGTTTATAGGCTGCATCACACTTCGCAAAGTTTCTGTTGACAATATTCTTGAAGTATGCAAGAAAGTCCTCCTTTAGACGGTCCTGGTTAAAGAAGTCATATTTCTCATTAATTACCTCTATGAATACCTTACACCGAATAGCTTCAGCTTTTGCCAGAATAGCTTCATTATACTTTTTCTGTTGTGTAGAAATGGGGTTGGCATATATATACATGCCAAGCGAACGACGACGAATCAGTTCCATTGTTTCAGGATTTCTATAGCCTGGCCAAAAGTCCAGAAATAATGATTTAGTACCATTTCGTCTATCTCGCATACGGAGAGTTACTGATTTACAATACTGCATATTATTTGTTTTTATAGTTTTATGTCTCAAAATTCTCGAATGATATATTGCTGACATCGGTAAATTGAAAGTAAATATCACTATATATCAATATTTGCTATAAAATCATCTTCTGAGAACCGTTTTTCCATTAACCGGTCAAATTCTTCTTTTCTAAAAAAGATGAATTTCTGCTTCTTTACTCTGGTGAGCTTATAGTGATTGACGTAATAGAAGACAAGTGAATTTGTAAGATTATATTTCTTTGTAGCTTCTTCTACGGAATAATACCTGTCTCTACCAACAAAATATCCATTCTTTATTTCCTCTATGTGTTGTTTGGAATAATAGGTACTACCATACTCAACCTTTGCTGGAATCTTATGTCTATGAATAAAAGAGCGTACACCATCTGCTGTCATTTTAAATGTTGTACGCATTTCCTCTGGCGTTATCCAGTCTGTGATTTCTGCATACTTATTCTTTTTGTTGTATAACAGGTCAATGGATCCCTTCTCATAGAAATTAAATCCTTTCAGTGCTATCTTAGGTATGTTGTTCTCTCTTGTTATAACTCCAGCATGCTTTATTGATATTTTAAACATCTCTGCTACCTCATCAGTAGAATAGTATCCTTCAGGAGTTGCTGGACAGATTTTTTCCTGTTGCTTTGCCGTGAAAACAACCTTTTCTTCACCATTTGACTTTATTAGTGGAGTTGAATTTTGAAGACGTTGATGCATGATATTATCAAAATCCGTCCGATAAATCATGGTGAATTTTCCACGCTTTTCAGTCTTAATGCTATAGGTCTTTAGAGTATAACTTACCTGATCTTTAGTTATGCCATACTTTTGCATAGCTTCTTCATAAGAGTACCAGTCAGGATCAATTTCATCGGTCTTGTGTTTTATACAATCTATATGAACCTTAGAATAATAAGACCTGCCATTTCTCTTTACCCTGGGAACCGCATGGTATTTTACAAAACAAAGAGCCGCACCCTGAGTCATATTGTACATTTCCATGATTTGACTCAATGTGTAATAGTTATCAATGTCTATGACATCAAGAAGCTCAGAGAAATTTGCGTCAATAAGCTTTTTACTGTAGAAAGTATTACGCCCTTCGTAAACTTTAGGGATGCCTAATCTGTCACAACGTCCCCATACAGCTTTACGTCCAATTTTATACTTATCCATAATCTCTTGTAGGGTATAGTATTCTTGTTCTTGCTTACGCTTGTAACTTCTTTTTCTATAAGGTCCTGCATCCTCAAAGTATTTGTCAAGATCCTCACGACGGACAAGGGTTTTTCTACGTATTCTCACTGCCTTGATGATTCCGGAATAGAAACATCTATAAACAGTGCTAACACTCATATCAAGTAATAAGGCAACATCTGAGGGTGTCAAAAATGGTCGTGAAGCAACTGCATCTCTTTCTTTATCAAGAGCTGCTTCTTTTTCACTTTCCCGGACACTTTTTTTACGTTTTGCTTCACGTTTGCGAGATGCGTCACGTTCGCACTCTCTACAGCAGTATTTATTTGACATCTTGGATGCAATAAACTCTGCTCCACATGTTAAACATTTCTTTAATATCTTCATCTTTTTGGCATGTTAAAATCGTCCATTTCCTTTGCAGCAATTTTCAGGTATTTGCAGGAATTTTCACGAGGTGTCCAACATGTCAACGGGCGCACATTTATCACTTTTGCAGTTTTTGCATAAGGTGCCATATATGTCATTTTCTCATTGCCATTTGGTCGCAAAATTTAGGGATAGGAACGATATTTGAGCCAAATTTACCCTTAAAAACTGGTTGTAACAAGTTTCAAATGGAAAGTGTTAAAATGAAAAAAGCCACCAAAACGGTGGCTTTCAGACAGTTAGCGATATATTGTAATATTGTTGATAATCAGCTACTTACCGATACAAAAGTTCCGAAATATATTCTGCAACACCATATCATTCGTTACTTCTCCTGCGATATCATTCAGATGAAATATACATTCCCGAATATCTTGTGATATAAAATCGCCGGAAAGGTTATTTGCCAAACCTTCCTGGACACGATAAATGGCTTCCAAGGCATTGGTTAAAGCTTCATAATGGCGGACATTAGTTACGATGGTATCGTTTTGAGTAATTGCGGGGAGGTGGGCGGAAGCAATCAGTAGCTGTTGAAGTTCTTCGATATGCTCACGCCTCTTGGCAGATATGGCGATTGACTTTACACTGTCAGGAAAGGCGGTAGGAACGGAATTTTGCATATTCGTTACCAAATCCGATTTGTTGTAGACAAGAATAAGCTGTTTTCCTGCACAATGAGGCAAGAGCTGGGCGGACAACTGTGAAATTTGAGTATCCGCATCCGTAGCATCAATCATCCAAAGGACAATTTCCGCTTGCTCCAGTTTTTGAAAAGTACGTTCGATGCCGAGACTTTCGATGACATCATCAGTTTGGCGGATACCCGCCGTATCGATAAAACGGAAAATGATACCGCCGATGTTAACCGTATCCTCTATCACATCGCGCGTAGTACCATGAATATCGCTGACAATGGCTCTCTCCTCGTTGAGCAGCACATTGAGCAATGTAGACTTTCCCGCATTCGTTTCGCCGATGATAGCTACCGGAACGCCATTCTTAATGGCATTTCCTACACTGAAGGAGTTAACGAGCCGAAAAATAACCTTTTCGATATCATCTGCCAACCGGCAAAGCTCGGAACGGTCGGCAAACTCCAGCTCCTCATGGTCACTGAAATCCAGTTCGAGTTCGATGAGCGAAGTAAAATGAAGCAACCGGTCGCGCAGAGAAGCCAGCTCTTTGCTGAACCCGCCACGCATCTGGCTCATGGCAAGGCGGTGAGTGGCGGCAGACGATGAAGCGATAAGGTCGGCAACGGCCTCTGCCTGGCTCAAGTCCATTTTACCGTTAAGAAACGCACGCTGGGTATATTCGCCCGGTCCGGCCATACGGCAACCGTTTTTGATAAGCAACTGCAACACCTTCTGCAGAATATAGACAGACCCGTGACAAGTAATCTCCGTACTGTTTTCGCCGGTATAAGAATGAGGGGCACGAAACAAACCGACAAGCACCTCATCTACCACCTCGGCATCTTCATAAATCCGTCCGAAAGTGAGAGTATACGGCTTGCTGTCCTCCAACCTCTTACCGGCTGCGGCAGGAGTAAAGATACGCGACGTGATTTCAATAGCTTCCGGTCCGGAGACACGAATACACCCGATAGCTCCCCCCTGGGCGGTAGCTATGGCGCAGATAGTATCTTGATTCATCATTTCCAGCTTGTTTTTAGGAAGGCAAAGATAATGGTTTCTTCCCATAAAAACGATAAGATGACACAAGTTATCCGTTTCTCCTCCCCGACTCCGCGACACCGGCTATCCTATTCCTCCCAACCCTTATGCTTCCTTTTCCGAGTATAAGTCTTTTTAGAGCTATGTATCCGATGCGTGGCATGAAATCCGGGGCCAAGCAGTTCCTGTTCCGCTTCGCGGTTTCCTTTTTTGACAGCCTTGATGTAATCATCGAGGGTGATTTTATCCTTTTTCGTCTGTTTCATGGTATCATTCCGTTTTTTTCCTCCCCTCTGTACACAAAAGCACAGAGGGGAAGATGTCAAAAGACAGTTACAGGCATGTCTGCCTTTCTTTCTCGATTTACAATAAGCCAAAGCTACGCCGAAGTTTTCCTTCCGTCTCTACCCAACGCTTGCAAGACTTTTTAAGCCATAACGATGTACGGCTCTGTCAAACGCCTACAAAACTCCAGGCAATGTTTACCTCTCGACATAACTTTCCCCTTTCTACGTAACCGGGCATTCAATCCTCCGCCTCTTTAATAATGCGCAAAGTCTCCCGTTTATACTCCCCACGATTATACTCCTCACCCCTACACATACAGCAACTACACGGAGTACCCGTAGTTTTGTAAACCTGCGCCCACTTCTCCCCAGCCAGTTCGAACCAGTGAGGATGTTCATAACAACTGCCGTCTTCACGAATAATGCAACTCCCATAAGCAGCATAAAGAAGCATGCGAGCCTTGAATAACCGATTCTGTTGTTTACGTCTCCAAAGTTTGTTTCTTTTGTCCATCGTCTCTTTGTTTTAAAGTTAGTATGAACAATGAGACGATTTGCTTGAGATTCAGTATATCCATAATTATCTGATTTTGATATAGAATGCGTACAAAAGGTATGCCAAACTACCTGATATACCGCTACCTTATACAGCAAACTCATAAAGTAAGCCTTCATCGCTGCTACGCAAGAAACAAGAGACAAAGGAAACATTATGGCGATAAACTCAAACCCGTAAAGCCCTATAAGCTTACCTGCGGAAGAAATATTGTACAACAAAGATTGCCAGCCAGCCCGACGAGCCTCCCATAAATGATAACTACATGACTAAGCCGATTCATCATTAACCGTGTTCCGTCTTTATCATAATTCATAATACCATTGCCATGTGGAAGAAACTGTACTGGAACTACGACTATAACCTACACAGCAGAATGGCTTTACATGTAACGCACAAACATAATCCCTAATCCGACCTCTAACCCGCCACTCTCCCCCTTCCGCCGACAATGCAAAAGTACATCCCCCTAACCGCTTACATAAAAAATCAATCGCTCCCCTACCTGTTTCTGTTCTATTTTACCTACTTTTGTAACCGGATTTTCGACAAAAGAACATCTAACAAAAGAACATTTAACAAAAAACATCCGGCAAAAGAACACAAGACAAAAGAACATAAGAAGATAAGAAGAAAAGAACACAAAGAAGAAAAGAAGAAATACAGTGCGGGACGTTCAGGATACTCCGCAAATAACGCTAAATTGAATTTCCTGCACCTTCACCCCCGTTTACCAAACGGCTGCCCACACCGACTAAAGTAAACCGATTAAAGAAAAAGAGACTGATAACAACTATGATAAATCGAACATAGCGGAAAAGAACGACACCCTAACCGGCGACTAATACCTTGCAACACCCCTATTAACGTAAGGATAACCGGAAATAACGCACCGCAGATTAAAAACATAAAAGAACAACCATATGGCAATCATCGAGATAACCACCCTCTCCCACTCCGGAGTAGAAATATTCAGTACCCTCACCGAAGCCCAGCTACGCAACCGCCTCGAACCGGTCAAAGGCATCTTCATTGCAGAAAGCCCCAAAGTAATCTCCGTAGCCTTAGATGCAGGCTACGAACCCCTTGCACTCTTGTGCGAGCAGAAACACATCACGGGCGATGCCGCTCCCCTTATCGAACGCTGCGGAGACATCCCGGTCTATACCGGTAAAAGAGAACTGCTCGCCACACTCACCGGATACACCCTTACCCGCGGCGTTCTTTGCGCCATGCGGCGTCCCCGGCTGCGCAGCCTCGAAGACATCTGCCGGACAGCCCGCCGCATCGTGGTAGTGGACGGCGTAGTAGACACCACCAATATCGGAGCGATTTTCCGCTCGGCCGCCGCACTCGGCATAGACGCCGTGCTGCTCACACCCACCTCCTGCGACCCACTCAACCGCCGTGCGGTAAGAGTATCCATGGGGTCAGTGTTCCTCGTACCGTGGACATGGCTGGAAGCTCCCCTTAGCAGGCTCAACGAACTGGGGTTCCGTACGGCAGCTATGGCACTTACCGACAACTCTATCCCTATCGACAGCCCCGTGCTGGCAACCGAACCCAAGCTGGCTATCATAATGGGAACCGAAGGAGACGGACTGCCGCACGAAACGATTGCCGAAGCCAACTATGTTGTCCGCATACCCATGTCACACGGAGTCGATTCGCTCAACGTAGCCGCCGCAGCCGCCATTGCCTGCTGGCAACTCCGCGCGCCGGATACCGGCAACTAACACCCTCCGGCAGAAAAGACAGCGGACTGCTTACCGCCTCCCCTCTACCGCCACCTTAATCACCCCGTACAGCCTGTTCTCGAAAATCCGGTAAGCCTCCTCAATCTCGTTCAAGGAAAACCGGTGCGTGATAAGCGGAGTAGTATCTATCCTCCCCTGCTCAATCAGGCGGAGTATCTCCGCACAGTCGCAGCCGTCCACCCCACCCGTTTTAAAAGTCAGGTTCTTTCCATACATATCGGGCAGAGGAAGCAGTTGCGGCTTGTCATAAAGAGCTACGACCGTAACCGTTGCATTGGGACGGGCACACTCCCATGCCAAGCGGAAAGTATCTTCGGCTCCGGCTACCTCCAACACCACATCGGCGCCGCCGTGGTCGCTGTTACGAAGCACGAACTCCTTACAGTTTTCCGGCTCCGTCACCAGCACGCCGGGATAATGCTCGCGGACGAACCGTATCCTCTCAGCAGACTTTTCACAGACGATAATCCGCTTAGGCCGTTTCAGCATCACACATAGCAAAGTACAAATTCCGGTAGGCCCGGCTCCGATAACGAGAACCGTATCCTCCTCCGAAATCTCCGAGATACGGGTTGCCCAGAAACCCGTAGCCAGAATATCGCCCACAAAAAGCGCCTGCTCATCGCTCACCGTATCGGGAATGCGGTTCAGCCCCCGGTCGGCATAAGGAACCCTGACATACTCCGCCTGACCGCCGTCTATACGGCATCCCAAAGCCCAGCCACCGTTTGCATCAGTACAGTTGTTCACATATCCGTGGCGGCAGAAAAAGCACTCGCCGCAGAAAGTCTCCACATTCACAGTTACCCTATCGCCCGGCACGACGGAAGTCACTCCACTCCCCACCTGCTCCACGACACCCACCATTTCGTGCCCCACCGTTATTCCGGGAACGGCACGCGGCACACTGCCGTGCTTGATGTGCAGGTCACTGGTACAAATACTGCCGAGCGTTATCCGCACAATGGCATCGCGCGCATCCTGTAATACGGGCTCCGGCTTTTCCAACAATTCGAACTTCCCGCGTTCGACGTATGTATATGCAAGCATAATCTTCCTCCTTTACTGTCAGTTTCTATTTTGCTGCGAATATAATCATTACATTCCTGACAAAAGAACCGTAACCGGAAAAAGTTCGGCTCACTTACGTTACACCCGGCATCCCATGCAGGCAAACCCGCAGCAGACGGCTCCCGCTCCGGAACAAGCCGCCGCCCAGCACAAACGGCACACACAAACAGCACACACCTCGTCATCCGTATTCCATACCGGAGAAACAAGAAAGCCTCGTAACCGCCTCGAGCCTCAACCGCCAGCCCCTACAACCGGACAGAAAAAAAGGATAGGACAGAAAGTACAGTACGATACAGTATAGGACAGAAAAGAAGAAAAGGAAAGAAGAAGGCAAAGGAAGGAAGGAAGAAAGAAAGGAAGAGAAGAACGAAACGAGAGAAAAGCAAGAAAACCGGGAAACTTTTCACTATTTCCTTTCCCCTCCCCGGAAAAAGACCTTACCTTTGCCCGATACATCCTAATATCGATAAACATGAAACATTCCACAGAAAAGCCGCTGGCGCCTTACAGTTTCCCACGCTGTTTCAACGCCCCATGCCCGAAAGCCGAAACCTGCCTGCACCGCCTTGCCGCCGTACGCGACACTACCGAATACCCGTCTATCCCCACTATCAACCCGTTGTGCATCCCCCAGGACAACAACCTATGCCCCTACTTCCAGTCGGTACAAAAAGTACATGTGGCATGGGGAATCAGCCACCTGCTCGACAACGTTCCCTACAAACACCTGCACACACTGAAAAACCAGCTCATCTCCTACTTCGGCCGGGGCAAATACTACCGTTTCTACCGCGAAGAATCCTACCTTTCTCCCGAAGACCAAGCATACATCCGTAAAGCATTCCGTCAACACAACATAGGCGAAGAACCCGTTTTTGACACTTATAGCGATGAATATAACTGGTGGTAAAAGCGATTCCGCTCCCTATCCCGTAAAACCAAATAACCAGAACTCACCACAGATTACCACAAATTCACACAGGCTTAAATTAAATCATTGATTATCAATAAACACAATCCGTAGTAATCCTGCGCAGCCTGCGGTGAAAAAGAGTTTCGACGCCTCTCAACAGTGCAGAGTACGGCAGCAAATACGCACGCCCGTTTCATCGAGATAACGAGATAACGCATTAGTTCACAGCAGTGAACAGTTTGTTCCAATACACCAAAACACTTTGTTTTATATATAGTGAACACTTTGTTCCAACGCACAAAAACACTTTGTTTCACCATATAAGAACATTTTGTTCCACCACATAAAAACACTTTGTTTCACCACATAAAAACACTCCGTTCCACCACATAAAAACACTCTGTTTCACCACATAAAAACACTCTGTTTCACCATAGGAAAACAAAATGTTCGCGTGCTATAAAACAAAATGTTCGCACTGGCGAAACAAAGTGTTCCAACCTGCCGAACAAAGTGTTCCGCATAGGAAAACACTCTGTTTCATACGTCGGAACAAGCGGGCAGCAACATGCAAACCGCCACCCCGCCGTATGCCAATGAAGGATACACCAGGAGAAAAAAGCAAAAAAGCAGCATATAAACCGTCCGGATGACAAGGATAAAATATCTTTTTTTATCTTTGCGAAACAAACATGCGCCGGCAGTAAACAGCGGGACATCTTTGTAGAAACACTTTTAAAAACATCCGACCTCCATGGGCAAGACAGTAACCACATACCTAATAGACGGCGACCCGAAAGGAACCCAATACGCATTCATCAGCAACAAGATTTGCCAGATGTTCGTAGTGCCGCGTTCCAACCTCTCCTACCTCAACGAGCAGGAGAAACTGCAAAAGCCCGCCTTCTACATCCTGACCGGCGAAGACGAATCCACCAAGCCGCAAGCTTACATCGGCGAAACGGAAAACTTCAAGGAACGGGTAAAAGACCACGACAATAAGAAATCATTCTGGCAAAAAGCGCTTATCTTCGTATCGAAAGACGCCGACATGACAAAAACAGACGTGCAATACCTCGAATACAAGGCGATAGCAGAAGCGAAGAAAGCAATTAGAATAAAAACAACCCGGAATAAAAACCGAACGATATGAAAAAGTGTCTCACCGGATTTCTGGCATTAGCCCTGCTGTGCAGCGGTTGCGGTACGAGCCGGACGGTATCGGGCGACCCCGATGCGATATTTGCCGGCGCCGCTATCGGCAGCAACATAGGCGGCGCTATCGGCGGACTGATAGGCGATGCGAACCACGGCTGGCGAGGCGGCTACCGGGGCTCTGCTATCGGCACGATTATCGGAACCATTGCCGGAGCCGCTATCGGCAACGCCCTCTCCGCCCCCAAACAAGAAGAATACAGTTACCGGATAGAAAGGACGGAACCCGACATACCTCAACCCGGAACCGCTCCCGCCCCCTCCGCCCTCGACAAGCTGAGGATACGTAACATACGCTTCATAGACGACAGCCGCGACCACATAATCAGCTCCGACGAAAGCAGCAAGGTGGTTTTCGAAATTATGAACGAGGGCGAAGAGACGGTATACAACGTAGTCCCCGTAGTGGCTGAAACCACGGGGGCGAAACGCATCTACATCTCCCCGTCCGTAATGATAGAGCAGATTGCCCCGCGCAACGGGATAAAATACACCGCCAGCATCCACGCAGGCAGCCGGATAAAAACGGGAAACATCACCATACGCGTAGCCGTTGCCGACGGTCACGGACAGCAGTACGACTGGCAGGAATTCTCCCTGCCCACCGAACGATAAAGAACCCCTCAACAGCAATACTTATGGCCGACAACTATCTGGAAAAGCAATACGAACGATACCAGGCACGGAAAGCCGCCTGGGAAAAAGAACGCAAATACGGGAAGAAAAAGAAATCCGTACATCCGCGTCCCTTGCCGCCGCAAGATACGGACGGCACTGAAAAAGACGGTAACAATACTCCCTGCATAACGACCGGCAACGATACCCCGACCGATGACTGACTCCACCCTGCTGCATAGCTTCCGCACACCCGTAGCAGGCATACCGCTGCCGGAGAAGTTCACTTTCCCCTTTTGCTACACGCCTCATCCGCTCTGCGTATCGGCAGCGGAGGAGGTGCAGGACTACCTTGCCCGGCAGGACGGCTGGCAAGAGGAGCTGGCACAAGGCAAGATGTTCGGCGTATTGGTGGTGGAAACGGAAAAGGGCGAGATAGGATACCTGGTAGCCTTTTCCGGCATTCTGGCAGGAAAGAGCGTGCATCCGTTCTTCGTGCCGCCGGTTTACGACCTGCAACAGCCGCAAGGCTTCTTCAAGGCAGAAGAAGAACAGATATCGCATATCAACGCACGCATCGCGCAGTTGGAAACGGATGCGGAATATACGAAGCTGCTCTGCCAGCTAACCGCATTGCAGCAAACCGCCGGGGAAGCATTGAAAGAGGCCAGGCAACAGATGAAAGCCGCCAAGGAGAAACGGGAGGAGCGGAGACGGCAAGCCTCCCTACCCGCCGGTTGCCGGATTACGCCCGAAGAAGAAAACGCCCTGATACGCGAAAGCCAGTTCCAAAAGGCGGAATACAAACGCATGGAACGGGCATGGAAAGCACGGATAGCTCCCCTGCAACAGGCCGTCTCCGCCCATGAAGCCTGCATACAGGCATTGAAAGCCGAACGCAAGGCACGCTCCGCCGCCCTGCAACAAAAACTGTTCGAACAGTTCAGGATGTTGAACTACCGGGGAGAGGTCAAGACCCTCTGCGACATTTTCGGGCAAACAGTACACAAAACCCCGCCCGCAGGAGCCGGCGAGTGCGCCGCCCCCAAGCTGCTGCAACAAGCCTACCTGCACGGGTGGAAGCCCGTAGCCATGGCAGAATTCTGGTGGGGAGCATCACCTAAAACGGAAATACGGCATCACGGGCATTATTATCCCGCCTGCAAAGGCAAGTGCGAACCGATACTGAAACATATGCTGCAAGGGCTCGAGGTAGACGAAAACCCGATATTGAAAGAGTTGCAACGCACCGACAGGAAGCTGGAAACCGTGTACGAGGACGAATACCTGGCAGTAGTCGGCAAACCGGCGGGCATGCTGTCCGTACCCGGCAAGGAAGATGCGGTGTCCGTGTACAGCCTGATGCGCCGACAGTATCCGGATGCGGACAGCCCGCTAATTGTACACCGCCTGGACATGGATACATCGGGGCTGCTGGTTATCGCCAAGACCAAGCAGGTACACCAACACTTGCAGGCACAATTCAAAAACCGCAGTATCCGAAAGCGTTACATAGCGTTGCTCGAAGGCACGGTAGTTCCGGATAAAGGGAGAATCGAGCTACCGCTATGCCCTAACCCGCTCGACCGCCCCCGGCAAATGGTGCATACCGGTTACGGCAAGCCCGCCATAACGGATTTCGAGGTACTGGAACGTAAGGACAACCGTACCCGCATCGCCTTTTATCCCCGTACCGGACGCACGCATCAGCTCAGGGTACACGCCGCTCACCCGCTCGGGTTGCACTGCCCCATTATCGGCGACGGGCTTTACGGAAAGAAAGCCGGCCGCCTGTACCTGCACGCCGAAACGCTGGAGTTTATCCACCCGGTGACCGGAGAGAAGATAAGCATTACCCAAGCGCCGGACTTTTAATCCGACAACCAGTAAACAATGAACAGATAACCAAAACAACCGATATCCGATGACAATCCTCCGCCCTACCCCGCAAGATTACGACGAGCTTATCAACGTATGGGAAGCCTCCGTACGCAGTACCCACCACTTCCTGACGGAAGAGGACATACAGTTCTACAAGCCACTGGTGCGCAACCGGTATTTCCCGGCGGTAGCGCTGTATATCATCCGCAATCCGGAAGGAAAAGCCGCAGCGTTCATGGGACTGGACGACGAGCTTATCGAGATGCTTTTCGTACATCCCGACGAGCAGGGAAAAGGGTATGGAAAGCACCTCATACAATACGCCCTCCACGAAAAGCATATATATAAGGTAGACGTCAACGAGCAGAACGAGCAAGCCTGCGGCTTTTACCTGCATATGGGCTTCCGCCCTGTCGGAAGGGATGAAACCGACCCCGACGGAAGGCCTTTCCCCATACTACACCTGCAATGGGCATCCGCTCCGGACATCACGACGGAGCGCCTGCGGCTCCGCCCTTTTACAGAAAACGACTTGCAGGACTTTTTTGAATGCTGCCGCAACCCGAACTTAGGAAACAATGCGGGCTGGAAGCCGCATAACACTATAGAAGAATCGAAAGAGATGCTTCATACCGTATTTATGAACCGGGAAAACATCTGGGCAATCGCCGACAAAGAGAGTAACCGGGTTATCGGCTCTATCGGCCTGATACCCGACCCCAAACGGGAAAACGCCCAAGCCAGGATGACCGGATACTGGCTGAAAGAAAGCCACTGGGGAAACGGATTAATGACGGAAGCTTTGCAGGCGGTCTTGAACTACGGTTTCGGGACGCTCGGCCTGAGCATCATCACAGCCGATTGCTACCCCTTTAACCTGCGTTCGCGGCATATACTGAAGAAGCTGGGGTTCGTATGCGAAGGCACGCTGCACCAGGCAGAACAAACCTATACCGGTGAGGTTTACGACCACCTGTGTTACTATTTGGATTTAAATTCGTACAAACAAAAACAATAAGTTTATGAGAATACATCACATCGCCGTCTGGACTTTCCGTCTGGAAGAAATGAAAGAGTTCTATGTCCGTTACTTCAAAGGTACGGGCAACGACAAGTACGTCAACCCCAAGAAAGGATTCGAATCCTACTTTATCCGCTTCGACGGGGGAGCCGAACTGGAACTGATGAGCCGTACCGACGTACAGAATACCCCTATCGAAGAAAACAGGTTGGGGCTGACGCACTTCGCGTTTGCCCTCGGCAGCAAGGAGGAAGTACTCGGGCTGACGGAACAATTGCGTAACGCCGGATACGTCATTGCCGGAGAGCCGCGTACCTCGGGAGACGGCTATTTTGAAAGCGTCGTGCTGGACCCCGACGGTAACCGGGTGGAGTGCGTGTTCAAGGCATAGGCAGATTGCCCGGGGCGAACAGCATCCGCCTGGTATCGTAACCCCGTTTCCGGGCTGAGGCAAGCAGTGCATCCAGTACCCGAGGAGGCAAAACGGGTGTGCGGCTCAATATCCACAGATATTTATCGGAGCTGCTGCCCACCAGGGCATAGCCGTAATTCTCCTTATCGAGCTCCAGCACATAATAATCGGAATAGAACCATAGGAAGAAAGCGACTTTCAGCCTGCCGGGTTCTCCGGTATCCGGACAGTAGGCGCGTCCTACGGCATGCTTCTTCACTCCATTCTTATAGCCGGCATTCTCTACCCGTATCCTGCCGTCGGGACGTAGCGTATAAGTGGCCGTTACGCGGGTCATACCGCATTCGAAGGAGTTCTCGTAACGGGCTATCTCGTACCAAAGCCCCGCATAGCGGTCGATGTCCAAAGACGTTACCGTACGGACATCCGGCAACCCCAGCAAGTGTTCCACGGTAGGCACGAAGAAGCCGAAGCCTGCCTCGAGCAGTCGCAGGGGATAAACGTTCTGCCCGCCCAGCCATGCGGAAGCCCTTTCGCCCAGGATACCCCGGAAGGCAACAGACGGAACGGGCAAAACAGCCCAGGCACGGTAGGTCTTCGCCAAAGCGGAGGCAAGCTGTTTCAGCGAAATCCGCTGCGGTGAAACGAGGTTATAAACGCCGGCGGTTTCCTGATGTTCTATAAAAAAGGCGAATGCCCTGCACACGTCCTGCATTGCAATCCACGGAAAGGCTTGTTTGCCCGAACCGGGTACGACCGAGAGCTTCGTATGCTGCACGGGAGCCGCCATTGCCCGTAACGCCCCGCCTTCGGGCGACAGCACGACGCCCAGCCTGGCAATCACCAGCCTGGTGTCGGCAGGACATTCCGCCGTAGCCGCTTCCCAATCGCAGCATAAGGATGCCAGAAAGCCGTCTGCCGCAACCGTATGATACTCGTCGTATTCCGCCCCCGGCGGGTAATAGCCCGTTGCCGAGGCGGAAATCATCGTCTGGGGTTTCCTACCCGCCGATTTCAGTGCAGATACCAGCCGTGAAGTGACTTCTACACGGCTTCGGTATATCTCTTGCTTATACCGCCGAGTCCACCGCCTGCCGATTGGAGCGCCCGCCAGGTTAATCAGGACATCGCACTCCTCCAGCGTATTTACCAACCGTGTAAAGGCATCTTCCCGAAAGAGGCTGCGCGTCAAAGGAATTATCCGGTGTCCCTGCTCTGCCAGATACGCTGCCAAATGTTTCCCGATGAAGCCGGAAACGCCGCTGATTGCAATCTTCATAATCATTGTTTTACCGTTATAACAGCCTGCAACGCTTTTTAGTTCATAGCGCCCGGCAGCGAAAAAGTCATTTTACACAGAAATAAAATCAACACCTTTCGCCGGGCATTGCTCTAAGTTTCCTATGTTTGCGACATAATTCACAAGCTGATTTTAAATTTATTGTAAACCATGAGAATCATCGCATTTTTATTTACCGCATTTATCGGCATGCAAGTGTTCGGGCAGGAGAAATTCCCCGACGGCACGCCTATCCCCGACTGGTTCAGGCAGAACGAAATCGTCAATATCGAAACGCTGGGAAAGAAATATACCATTACCGATTATGGGGTGGTAAACGACAGTACAATCCTGCAAACAGAGAAAATACAGGCAGTAATCGACCGGGCGTCCCAAAATGGCGGCGGTGTAATCGTCGTTCCCAAAGGAACTTTCCTCAGCGGTTCTATCTTCTTCAAGCCCAAGACGCATTTATATCTGGAAGAGGGTGCGGTGCTGAAAGGAAGCGACGACATCAGCAACTTCGCCATTGTCGATACCCGCATCGAGGGTCAAAGTCTGAAATACTTCGCCGCCCTGGTAAATGCCGACAAGGTTAACGGATTTACAATCTCCGGCAAGGGTACGATTAACGGTAACGGACACCGGTACTGGAAATCGTTCTGGCTGCGCCGGAAGGTTATCCCCAAATGCACCAACATGGACGAGCTGCGTCCCCGCCTGCTTTTCATATCCAACAGCAACGATGTGCAGATTTCCGGAGTGCGCCTCATGAACTCTCCGTTCTGGACTACGCATATTTACCGTTGCAACAACGTAAAATTGCTGAACCTCTACATTTTTGCGCCTGCCGCCCCGGTGAAAGCACCGAGCAGCGATGCTATCGACATCGATGTATGCAACAATGTACTGGTGAAGAACTGCTATATGTCCGTAAACGACGATGCCGTAGCTCTTAAGGGCGGCAAAGGACCGTGGGCGGATAAAGACCCCAACAACGGCAGCAACACAAACATCATCATAGAAGATTGCACATACGGTTTCTGCCACAGCGGACTGACGTGCGGCAGCGAATCGATACACAACCGCAACATCATCCTCCGCCGTTGCAAAATCAGCAACGCCACCCGCCTGTTATGGTTGAAGATGCGTCCCGACACTCCGCAGCATTATGAATATATCCTGGTGGAGGATATTACGGGCGATGCCAAGAGCATGCTGCTTATCAAGCCGTGGACTCAGTTCTTCGACCTCAAAGGCCGCAAGGATATTCCGCTCTCACGCGCCAACAACGTGACCTTGCGCAATATCGACTTGAGCTGCGATATATTCTTCAACGTCAGCAAGTCCGACCAGTATGAGTTGACGGACTTCACTTTCGAAAACCTGGATATCAAGGCGAAGAATGCCGAATGCGACAAGGAGATTATATCGAATTTCGAGTGGAAGAATGTTAAGGTGAACCGATAACCGGTTTTTCACTGCCGGATTGCACACGATTCACCACGGATTGCACTGATTAACACAGATTATTTTTCGGATAACCGGTAACGGAAACATCCTAATCTGTGTTAATCAGTGCAATTCGTGGTGAATTTTTATAGGGATATTCAGTAAATGTCCCTAAAAATCAAGATGGCATATGAAGATGATAGAGCATACTCACTTCATATGCCATTTTTATAGTCCTATTCCTGTAATTTCTCACACAATCTTACCCTACAAGACATGACGCTCGGGAAGAAGTCTGAAGACATCTTCTGCCTCTGCCTGTAAAATCATATCATGCCGCTTTCACCGTCCTGTTCCTGATCTTGTCTATCATCAGTACGGCATTTGCCGTATGTATTCCAAAGAAAATCCACAGG